>JBBRLJ010000052.1:0-29788 GCA_038231435.1 Planctomycetota bacterium | reverse complement strand
GCGGGCGCCGAGGGGCGGTCGGCGGATACAATCGGCGTAGCCGATCCGCCGACGATGTCGCAGCGAAGCGGAGACATCGAGCCCCGACAAAGCCCGTGGGGTAGGCCGCAAGGCCGTAGGGGCGAAGCCCCTGAAAAAAAACAGCCCCGGTCCTTGCCTCGCCGGGGTCGCATCGCATCGTCACGCCATGGCGATCTGGAGCAAAGGCGGCGACGAGACCGAGCGTTCGGTGCACGAGTTCACCGTCGGGGACGACCACCTCTACGATCGCGAGCTCGCGCCCTACGACATCCTCGGCTCGATCGCGCACGCGCGCATGCTCGGTCAGGTGGGACTGCTGCCCAGCGCCGACGCCACCGCGCTGATCGACGGACTGCGCGCGCTGCACGCCGAGTTCGCCGCTGGCGCATGGACGGTCGAGGCCTCGGACGAGGACGTGCACAGCAAGATCGAGGCCCTGCTCACCGCGCGGCTCGGCGGGCCGGCCAAGCGGCTGCACACCGGGCGCAGCCGCAACGACCAGGTGCTGACCGCGATCCGGCTGTGGCAGAAGCACACGCTCTGCCGGCTGGCCGAGGACGCCGGCTCGGCGGCGGCAGCGCTGCTCGAACGGGCGCGCGCGTACGAGTTCCACCCCTTCCCAGGGTACACGCATCTCCAGCGCGCGATGCCGTCGAGCCTCGGCCAGTTCTTCGGCGCCCACGCCCAGGCCCTGGCCGACGACCTGATGTTGGTCGATGCCGCCTTCGCGTTCGCCGATGCGTGCCCGCTCGGCTCGGGTGCGAGCTATGGCGTCGGCCTGCCGCTCGACCGTGCGCTCAGCGCGCGCCTGCTCGGATTCGCGCGAGCGCCCGGCATCGCCATGGCCGACGCGAACTCGCGCGGCAAGGTCGAGAGCGCGTGCCTGGATGCCGCCGGCGCGCTGGTCACCGATCTCAGCCGCTTCGCCGCCGACATGCTGTTCTTCACCACCGCCGAGTGCGGCTTCTTCGCCATCGGGGCCGGCTTCACCACCGGCTCGAGCATCATGCCGCAGAAGAAGAACTTCGACCTCTTCGAACTCATCCGCGGCCGCGCCGCGCGCTTCCTCGGCATGCGCACCGGCCTCGCCGCGATCACCATCGGGCTGCCATCCGGCTATTCGCGCGACCTGCAGGATACCAAGGCGCTGTGCATCGATGGCTTGCGCCTGGCGCGCCAGGCACTGGCGGTGATGGCCGCCGCCGTGCCCACCCTCGAGCCGGTGCGCGAGCGGATCCTCGCCGCGCTGACCCCCGACATCTACGCCACCGACGAGGCCTACCGCCTAGTCCGCGAAAAGGGCGTCCCCTTCCGCGACGCTTACGTCCAGATCGGCAAGAATCTCGCCGAACTCGGCACCCCCGACCACGACCGCGTCGTCCGCGAACGCACCCACGCCGGCTCCACCGGCAACCTCGGCCTCGCCACCCTCGCCGACCGCCTCGCCGCCCTCACCAAATCCTGGCGCACCCGCCGCGAGCAGCTCGAGACGACCTGGAACGCGCTCTTTTAGTTGGGGGACTACGGCCCCCCAACTGAAAACGAGCGCATCGTGATCGCGAAGCGATCAAACTGCCGAGGCCGTTTACCACGCGCAGCGTGGTTACGAGGCGCGAGTGAACGGCAAGACGACGGCCGGCGGAAAATTCAGCCAGACCTTCTTGGGCTTGCTCGGGCGGAAGCCGCGCGGTTCGAAGCGGCGCCAGGCGCGCTCAGAATACGTGAACTGCACGTACGGCTGTCCAGCGGGAAGCACCGCGGCGATCGCCGAGAAGATGTCGCGCGACAGGTCCTTGGGCATCATCAAGAGCGGCAGTCCGCTGACCACGGCGCCGACCTGCTCGGCATCGATGCCGAGCTCATCGAGATGCTCGGGAAGCTTGGATGCGCAGCCCTCGATGATCGTGGTCATTGGCAGGATGTTGCGCAGGCGCTTGACGAACACTGGATTGAACTCGATGCCGATGACCGGGTTCTCGGGGAACAGCTTCACCAGGGCCTTGGTGAAGGCTCCGGTCCCGGGTCCGAGTTCGATGATGACCTGGCCGGGTTCGAGGGTGCCGACGCTGCGGGCCATGATCTTGGCCAGGTGCGGTCCGCTGGGGGCGATGGCCCCGGTCTCACGCCACTTCGTGGCCATCTGTCCCAGGAAGCAGAGGGCACCGCGCATTACGGCAGTAATCGCTTTCCGAGTCCTAAAGTCAAGGAAGGCCTGACTTTGGCGCGATGGGTGGCGGATACGGATTTGCGCTGGCGGCGTGCTAAAGCCTGACAGGGTTGAGACATGGCGGATGCGCTCCTGCCGGTATCGGCTGATGGCACCATGCTGCCCGCGACGGCACTGCTGCGCTGGATGGAACGCACGCATCACGCCGGGATCCGGGCGTTGGCGCTGCCGACGAACAGCGCCTCCCTACCCGACCTGCTCGCGCTCGCAGGCATTTCGCAGATCGAGATCCCTGGCATCGCCCCCTGCCGCTGGCTCGGAGCGGGCGGAGCTGCCATTTCGATGTCTAAGGCGGTGCTCGGCGACGCCGCCAGCTCCGATCCGGGACCTATGGGATCCCATCAGCCAGAGCTGCGTGGGACCCTCGACGGCCCTGCGCCGCCGACGTCCCACACTGTCGGCGTGCAGCGCCAAATCACCGCCGGAGTCGAAACCGCGGCTCGGGTGGCCGACGCTCACGCGGTGTTCGATGGGAACTCGGTCCAAGGCGCTCCGTGGGACGAGATCCTCGCGCATCTCTCCCAGGCCGCACCCCCACCCCCGCTCGGCCAGGTATTCGCAGGGACCGGTATGGGCGCGTGGAACCCCCTTCCGTTCGCGCGCCGCGCCCTGGTCATGTTGCCCCTGCCCGATGCCCCCCCTGCGGCGCTGCTCGACGCCAACGGCGCCCGCCACCCGGCGCAGATCGTCTCCGGGCCGTCGGGAGTCGCCCACGGCATGCTGGCTGATGTCGAACTGGGAGCATTGGCAGCCACCACGCTCGCCCCGACGGACGAACCCGCTCCTGGCGCCACCTGGGAGGTGTCCGAGCGGGTGCTCGACAACGGACGCGTGCGCGCCGAGTTCGATGTCCGCGGGCGGATCGCGCGCCTGTCGTGGGACGGGGTCTTCGCCGAATGGACCGGTCCCGCGGTGACGCCGCTGATCGACGGACAGGCCTTCGGCTCTGATGGCACGGATGCGTCAGGAACGTCAGCCACCGTCGTGACGGTCTGGGAGCGCGGACCGGTGCGCGCACTGGTCACGGTCACCCGCTCCGGGCCCAGCGGCACGCTCGAGCTGTCCTACGCGCTGCACGCCCACGAGGACGCGCTGCGCATTTCAGCGCATTACGACGGCACGGGCCTGCTCGAACTCGACCATCCGACCGCACACGCGGACGCTTCGCTGGTGGCCATCGATGAGCTGCGCGAGTACACCCTGGCGAGCATTCCCGGCGCCAGTGGGCCGCGCGGCGAACGGCGCGGACTGCGCTGGGCATCGCTGGGAGATCGCGCGGGCCGCGGGGTGGCCATCGCCGCCGGCGAGCCATTCCCGGTGCGCGTCGAGCACGGACACCTGCTGCTCCCGGTCGAACCGCGGATCGGCTACGCGCTCATGCGCGCGTCGCGTCCGTCGGGGCCGTGGCGTGCGGCGGCCGGCCTCGCCGTGCCGCACCTCGCCCATGCGGGTGCCGCCCGCGCAGCGCGTTTCCGCCTGGTGGCCCCACCGCACGTCGCCACGGCGTGGCTGCGCCCCTGCCCGGGATGGCAGGCCGAACTGCTGCTCGCCGACCAGGCCGCCACGCGGTCACGGGTGTTTCTCTATCCGACTCGCGTGGCTGGAAGCGGCGCGAGCGAAGCGGTCAAGGTCGATGCCTTCGGCGCCACCCGTTCAGCGGTGCGGGCCACGCCTGAGAACGATGGCTTCCAGATCGAGCTGTCGCCCGGCGAGATCGCCCTGGTGCGCTGGCGCTGACCGGGCTCCACAACACAACACTACAGCGCTGGGGCGCTTGATCCCCGCCGTGGCATCGCACCATGCCCCGCCATGAACGCCGTCCTGCTCGACATCGAAGGTACCACCACCGCCATCAGCTTCGTCTTCGACGTGCTGTTCCCCTACGCTGCCGCCAACATCCCAGCCTACCTCGAAGCCCACGCCACGGAGCCCGAGGCCGCCAAGGCCTGCGCCGCCATCTTCGCCGACGCGCTGCCGGCCGAGCGCGCCGCCGGCGAGCGCGCGGCGGTGCTCGCGGTGGTGAAGCGCCAGATGGCCGGCGACGTCAAGGCTGGCGGATTGAAGATGCTCCAGGGACTGGTGTGGAAGCACGGCTACGAGAGCGGTGCCATCAAGGGCCAGGTCTACGCCGACGTGCCTGCGATGTTGCGCGCGTGGAAGGACGCCGGACGGCCCGCGGCGATCTACAGCTCCGGCAGCGTGCTCGCGCAGCGCCTGCTGTTCGGGCACTCCGAAGCCGGCGATCTCACGCCGTGGCTGTCGGGCTTCTACGACACCTCGTCGGGTCCCAAGCGCGAGGCCGCGAGCTACACCGCGATCGCCAAGGCCTGGGGCCGCGACCCGCAGGGCATCACCTTCTGCACCGACCAGCCGGCCGAGGCCGAGGCCGCGCGCGCCGCGGGCATGCTGGCGGTCGTGATCATGCGCCCGGGCAACACCCCCCTGCCGCCGAACCTGCCCTTCGCCGTGCATGCGGATCTGCTGAAGATCTAGACGTGCACCTCGCGCTCTACCAGCCGCAGATCCCCGGCAACACCGGCAACATCGGAAGGCTGTGCGTGGGCATGCGCGCGCACCTGCACATCATCGGCCCGTGCGCCTTCGATTTCAGCGAGAAGTCGCTGCGCCGCGCCGGGCTCGATTACTGGGAGCACCTGCAGTGGACGCTGCACGTGGGACCAGAGGCGTTCCTGGCCTGGCTCGGCGAGCGCCAGCCCTGGTTGGTGACCAAGCACGGGCGAACACGTTTCGACCAGGCCCGTTTCGCCGAGGATGACATCATCGTGCTCGGCAATGAAGTACGCGGTCTTCCCCCGTCGTGGCACGAGCGCTGGCCAGAACGCGGGTTGCATATTCCGATCCTGGGCCCGATCCGCGCCTACAACCTGGCGAACGCGGCGGCGATGGTGCTCGCCCACGCCCGCATCGCCTCGGGCGCATTCACGGGATACCTTCCCCCAGCGTTTCCCGCGCATCCCGTGGGAGAGGACGGCTAGTCGGGACGCGGCGCGAAGGCACGCGGATCTGACGGGAGTCGTCGTGGTCGAGCAGCTTCGCCAGCACGAACATCAATCGCTGATGCGACGGACCCGAGAGTTGGATCATCTCGATCTTCACGCGGCGCGAGTATCCGGTGTCGTTGACGATCTGATGGACCTCGCCGATGGCCAGAGCCGGAGTCGTAGCGACGAACTGGCAATGGCTGTTGTAGATGTTGAGGTTGCGGACGGCCAGGGGCGCATGCGAATCGGCGACCATGGTCACCTCCGTGCTACCTGGCGAGTGTAGCAGCCATTCGTCATGCGCTAGGTGAGCACCGCGCAGCTTCGACGTTCCAATCGTCTCAGCGTGCAAGCATGCCCCCCCCCACCATCCTCCACATCCAACCGGGGGCCCCATCGCCCCGCGATGGGGCGGCGCCCGAGTGGCGGTCGGCGGATATAATGGCGAAGCCATTCCGCCGACGATTCCGCCGCCCACCGGCGGAATCGAGCCACGATCAAGCCGTGGGGTAGGACCGCAAGGGCCGTAGGGGCAGAGCCCCTGTGATTACGAGTCGCCGTCACGGCGCAGGCGTTTGCGGTCTCCTTGCCGGGATTTGTCGTCGAGCCGCCGCAGCACCGAGCCGTACGACGGCCGGGATTTGCGACGTGTCCGCGGCACCGCCTGGGCTTCGAGCACCAGTTCGCAGAGACGCTCGATCACCAGATCCTTGTTGGTGCGCGCGCTGCGCGTCTCGTCGCACGTGATGATCAGCCAGCCATCCGCGGTGAGGCGTGACCCGGCGAGATCGGCGAGCCGCTCCTGGGCCTTCCACGATAATCCCTCGATGGCCGCGGTCTCGAGGCGCAGCTCGACCTTGGACGAGGTGTTGTTGACGTTCTGCCCACCCGGCCCGCCGCCGCGCACCTGCGAGAACGTCAGCCGGTCCACCGGGACGTGGACGCCCGGCGCGAGCCGCATGAAACCAGGGCGATCGTCCACGCCTGGAGCGTGGCGCGCGCGGCGCGAGCGCAAGGATCCGCGCCAGCCTCCAGTGCGGCAGATGCGCGGCTCAGACGGCCGGTTCGCCCGCCGCGCCCGCCATCAGCTTCGCGACGCGCGCGCGGTCAGGATGATCGATCACGCCGCGCTCGGTGATGATGGCGGTGATCAACGCCGAGGGCGTGACGTCGAACGCCGGATTCGCCACCGGCACGTCGGCCGGCGCCATTTGCACGCCGAGCGGACGGCGCACCTCGTCGGCGTGGCGCTCCTCGATGTGGATGCCCGAGCCGTCGGCGAGCGCCAGGTCGAAGGTGCTGTACGGAGCAGCGACGTAGAACGGGATGCCGTGGTGCTTCGCCAGCACCGCCAGCGAATAGGTGCCGATCTTGTTGGCGGTGTCGCCGTTGGCGGCGATGCGGTCCGCTCCGACGATGACCGCCTGGATCCGACCCCGCGCCATCAGGCTCGCGGCGGCGCTGTCGCAGCACAGCGTCACCGGCACGCGCGCGTGCTGGAGCTCGAGCGCGGTCAGGCGCGCCCCCTGCAGGAGCGGCCGGGTCTCGCCGGCGAAGACCTCGATGGTCTTGCCGGCGGCGCGCGCGGCGACCAGGCAGCCCAGCGCGGTACCGACACCGCCGGTGGCCAGGGCTCCGGTGTTGCAGTGGGTGTAGACGCCGCCCGAGTCCGGGAGCAGCGCGGCGCCGTTGTCGGCGATGCGGCGGCACAGCTCGAGATCCTCACGCAGGATGCGCTTGGCCTCCATCAGCAGACGGGCGCACATCTCCATCGCCGTGAGATTGCCTTCGTGGCGGTCGAAGCAGTCGCGCATGCGCCCGATCGCCCACTTGAGATTGACCGCGGTGGGCCGGCTCGACACCAGGCGTTCGCACGCACGTTCGAACTCCGGGCGCAGAGTTTCGGCCTTTGTCCCAGCAAGCGCGCCCTTGGCGAGAGGCACCAGGTGCAGCACCACGCCGAACGCGCCGCTGATGCCGATCGCCGGCGCGCCGCGCACTGCGAGATCGCAGATCGCCTTGCGCAGGACCTCGATGTCGCGCACCTGCAGATAGACCAGGTCCTTCGGCAGCCGGGTCTGGTCGAGCAGGACGAGATGGCCGTCCTCGAGCCCGCCGTCCCAGCGCACGCCGTAGAGCGTGGCCGGAAGCGTCGCGTCAGACTGGGCGGGCTTGGTCATGTCGATTCCTTCTCGTGCGGCATGTCTGATCGGCGTCGATCGGCTCCGATCAGCATTCCTATTGGAATGAGTTCGGCAGGAGACATGCGGAGCCCGATCATGCCACCGTTCGCCCGAGGTCCATCGATTGCGACCTCGCACGGCCGCGCCGCCGCACGGCCGCGGGGAAGCGACTCAGCGCTTGCCGGCGGTCAGTCCAGGCCAGACGTCGGTGCGGAATGGCTCGGCCGGCAGGCCAACCGGGTTCATCAGGGAGCACGCGGGGTTGTCGGCCCAGGCGTAGCGCACCGCCGCCGGTTTCGCCACCGCCGGACTGCTCACCAGCACGCTGTCGACGTCGATCCTGGCCTCGGCCCAGACGAAGCGGCGATCCTCGCCGGCGATGGCGAAGCCGCTGAGCGGCTCGGTGCCATGGGTGAGCACGCCGCCGAAGGCGCCGACGTCGAAGCGGATGCGTATCGCCGGACCCTCGACCGCCCATGAGCGCATGCGCGGGCCGTGGTGGGGGATGGTCTGCTCATAGACCCGACCGAGCGCCTGCAGCGCCAAGCGGTGGCCGACCAGCGCCTTGTTGCGCGGATGGATGTCGGGGCCGTCGCCGTTGTCGATGATCGACGCCATGCCCACGCCCGGCATCTCGCGCGCGAGCATCGCCTGCGCCTCGCGCAGCTCGGCCCACTCGCTCTCGACCGGGTCAGCCTTGCGCGCCATCCACGGTGCGAGCTGGACCTGCAGGAAGGCGAAGTCGTCCTTCCAGGCGCGGCGCCAGTCGGCGACCATCGCGCCGAGCAGCACGCGGTACTGCTCGGCGCGGCCGGCGTTGGTTTCGCCCTGGTACCAGATCGCCCCGCGCAGCGCGAAGCCGGCGATCGGGTGGATCATGGCGTTGTAGAGCCGCTCGGTCTGCCACGGCGATTCCGTCGACGCCGGCTCGGGCGGCGGATTGCGCAGCGGCTCGAGGCGCAGCTCGATCCGGTAACGCCAATTCCCGGAGAGCCGGATCGCCTGCTCGGGCGAACCGACCGGATGCAGCAGCATCTGCGCTGCCGTGCCGCAAATGCCGCCAGAGCCGAAGTGGTCGAATACCCGCACCGCGATGACGTTGCGCCCAGCGCGCACCAGCCTGGCGGGCACGGTGTACACACGCGGCACCTGGTGGGCGTTTGGCACCTCCTTGCCGATGGCGCCGACCCGCTCGCCGTTGACGTAGGTGGTGTCGAAATCATCGATCGGTCCGAGCGACAAGGTCAGGTCCTTGGACTTCCATGCTGGCGGAACCTCGACCGCGAGCCGGAACCATACCGCGCCATCGATGTCCAGGCCGGTCGCTTCCCAGGTGGTGGGCAGCCGCATGGTCTCCCAGTCCGCGTCGGCATGGTCGGGTGTCGCCCAGCCCTTCGGCTCGCCGGCGTTGCCCGGATCCTGGTGGCGCGCGGTCTTCTCCCACTCGACGTAGCGCGCGCGGATCTCGGGCGAATCCGGCGGCAGGTGCGGACCGGCGGCGTCGTAGCGCTGGGCGATCGGCAGCAACCAGGGATGCGCGCGCAGCACCTCGAGACGCGTCCACTGCGCCGCGTCGCTGCCGCCCAGGGCGCAATGGATCAACCCCACCGGCACGCCGAGGACCTGGTGCAGGTGCAGGCCGAAGGCGTAGCCCACGCCGCTGAAACCGAGCACCGCATCTGGCGTGCACGCCGCCCACGCCGCCAGCACATCCGCGCGCGGCACGTCAGATCCGGTGACCGGCACCTTGAGCAGCCGGATGCCGGCATGTGTGGCACCAGCGAGGTCGGCCTCGCTGAAGCCCGAGATCGAGCTCGGCCACTCCATGTTGGATTGGCCCGAGCACAGCCACACCTCGCCGACGAGGACATCGCGCACGGTGGCCGTAGCGCTGCGCTCGCCGCTGGCGACCAGCACGTGCGGACCGCCGGCCTCCATCGCCGGCAGACTGACGCGCCACGCGCCTGTGGCATCCGCGCGAGCCGTGGCAGATGCGCCGGCGATCTCGACGCGCACCGTCTCACCCGCCTGCGCCGTGCCCCAGACCACCACCGGCTTGCGCCGTTGCAGCACCAGGTGGTCGGTGAAGACGGCGGGCAGGGAGATGCGTGCGGATGTGGTCATGGTACCTCTGATCGACGGGTGGACATGGAAGGATGGGCGCGCAACGAGGGCGCGGAGAGTGCTGCGCCGTGTATCCGCTTCGTCGATGCGGGCAAGTCGGGCGACGCTGTGCGACGCTCGCATGCGCCGCGCAAATACCCCGGAACCGTCCCGCGACGGTCTTGGACGAGATCTCAGCGTTTCAGCGTTTCAGCGTCTCAGAGCCTCACAGCCTCACAGCCTCACAGCCTCACAGAAAGCTGCGTCCGCTCGCCTGTTCGACCACCATCGCGATTCCGAGCAGGCAGAGGATGATGCCCGACGCCAGCTCGGCCTTGCTCCCGAGATGGGCCTTCAGCCGGCTGCCGAGCCACAGCCCGGCGAAGGTCAGGACGAAGGCCTGGATGGCGATGAATCCGAGCGCGAAGCCCAGGGCGGCGTGCACCACGCCAAGCGAGAATCCCACCGCCATTTCGTCGAGGCTCACCGACAGGCCCATCCACAGCAGCGACCAGCCGCGGGTCTCTGGCGTCGGGCTGGCCTCGGGCTCGTCCTCGAACGCTTCGCGGATCGCCAGAGCGCCGACCACGATCAGGATCGCGGCGGCGAGGTAGCCTGCCCATACGCCAGCGGAGGTGCTGAGCTGGCGACCGATCAGCAGCCCGATCAATGGCATGCCGCCCTCGCAGACGGCGAAGGTCAGGCCGATGCGCAGCCACAGGCGCCGCGGCAGGCCGCTCAGGCCGAGGCCGAGCGACACCGCGAGCGTATCGAGGCCGAGCGAGACGAAGAGCAGGACGATCGCGAGCACGGCGCCGCCGGCTCAGCGCGAAGCGGCGCCAGCCAGGCCGACGCGTTCCGCGACATGATCGGCGAACTGCCGGAACAGGTAGAGCGGATCCGCCGGGCCGGGACCGGCCTCGGGATGGTACTGCACGCTGAACTGGCGTTTGCGCTCGTGCTCGATGCCGGCGCAGGTGTTGTCGTTGAGGTTGACGTGGCTCATGCGCACGCCTGCTGGCAGGGTCTTGGGATCGACCGCGAAGCCGTGGTTGTGCGAGGCGATCTCAACCGCGCCATCGCGCAGGCGCTTGATCGGATGGTTGGCGCCGCGATGGCCGAACTTGAGCTTGTAGGTACGAGCACCGTAGGCGAGCGAGAGGATCTGATGCCCGAGGCAGATGCCGAACAGCGGCACGTCGGTCTCGATCAGGCGCTTCACCGAGGCGATGCCGCCGACCACCGCCGCCGGATCGCCGGGGCCGTTGGAGAGGAAGATGCCATCGGGCGCGAGCTTCATGATCGCGTCCGCCGGGTGCGACGCCGGCACCACGGTGATGCGGAAGCCGCTGGCCGCGAGCAGGCGGAGGATGTTGCGCTTGATGCCGAAATCGATCGCGACCACGTGTGGGCTGGTCTTCCAGGCGAGGCGCGGCAGCTCGGAATTGAAGCTCTTCGCCTCAGCGGCCTCGGTCCACGCGTAGGGCGCCTTGGTGCCGACGTCGCTGGCGAGGTCGAGACCGGCCATCGACGGCATGGTGCGCGCCTTCTCGACCAGCGCGGCATCGGGGAGCTCGTCGCTCGTGAGCGTCGAGATCACCGCGTTCATGGCGCCCGAGACGCGCAGCTTGCGGGTGATGGCGCGGGTGTCGACATCATCGATCGCGACGATGCCGGAGCGGCGCAGGAAGTCGGGCAGCGATTCGACCGAGCGGAAGTTGGACGGCACGTCGCAGCACTGGCGCATCACGAAGCCGGCGATCTGGGCCTTGTCGCTCTCCATGTCCTCGGGATTGATGCCGTAGTTCCCGATCTCGGGATAGGTCATGGTGACGATCTGGCCGCGGTAGCTGGGATCGCTGAGCACTTCCTCGTAGCCGGTCATGCCGGTGTTGAACACCGCCTCGCCTCCGGTCGTGCCCGCGGCTCCGACGCTGCGGCCGCGCAGCACGGTTCCATCGGCGAAAGCGATGCGGGCGAGGGCTGCGGCCATGGGTCCTCCGGAGGGGCTGGGCCAGTGTAGAATGACCGGGTCGTCGGCAAGCTGCGGCCGCGGCATCCTCGGCCACCCCGGCCCTGGGTCGGCGCTACCATGGTCACGGTCCCGTCATCACCTCCGACGATGCTCCCGGTAGCCCGTCGGCCAGGCGACCAGCACTGGGCCCGGACAAGGATCCGCACATGGAAACCAACCCGAAACGCGTGTATGCTGCCGGTATGACCCGTCGCATTCCCTGTGCTGTCTCGCTTCGTGGAATCTGGTCCTGCGCCTGCGCCTGCGCCCTGGCCACCGCCGCCCCGGCGGCCGATCCCGCCCCGGCGGACGACGGTGGCGACTACGAGCGCAACCTCGCCGCCTTCGGCGCCTGGGGCCATCCCGTGCCGCTCGACGTCCAGGCCCAGGACGGCCTCTCTCCTGGCGAGGGCCTGATGATCCGCTGGGTACGCCCCGGCGGCCCGGCCGCCGCGATGGGCCTCCAGCCCGGAGACGTGATCCTGTCGCTCAACGGCACGCCCATCGCGAGCCGCCTCGATTTGCGCACCGAGGTCCTCTCCAACGCGCCCGGCGCGGCCGCCGAGGCCGTGGTGGTGCGGTCCAGCGGCGACATAGCGGTGCTCGATGGCGCCTTCGGCGAGCGCCGCACCAACCATCCGATCAGGCCGCTCACCGATCAGTGGGAGCAACGCGTCAAGCAGGCCCAGCTCGACGAGCTCACGCAGCGGCAGGCGCAGCTGCAGGACCTCGCTCAGCAGGTCGACGACGCCGAGCACGCCTTCTCCCTCTCCGACACCGATGCCAGCGGAGACGCCGCCATGGCGGGACGCGCCGACGGCTCCGCTGATGCGAGCACCCCGTGGTTCGTCAGCCATCGCTGGAGCTCTCCCGCCGCGCCGCTGGACGTCGCTACGCTCGACGCCGGAATCGGACATGCCGCGGCCCAGCCGGAATCGGCGGAGGCGTCCCCCTGGCGCCTCGAGCTGAGCGTGCCGTCCCGCGATTGGCAGTGATGCGCGCGCAGATGCGGATGCCCGTAGCGCAGCCGCGTTCACGCCAGCGCTCGCCTGCCCCATCCTGTGCATGGATGCCGCTCGGGGCCGCCGCCGAGTGGAGCGTCACGTCTGGGATGTCCTGCCTGCTCGCCCTGGTCATCACCCTGGTCATGGACTCCAGCGCCAACGCCGCCGAGGCATCGCACGCCAGGCCATTCCTCGGACTCACCATCGACAACCAGGCACCCTTCGACCAGGGCTCCGGGCTGGTCGTCCAGAGCGTCGCCGCTCACGGGCTCGCCGAGGGCATGGGCGTGCGCGTCGGCGACCATCTGCTCTCGGCGAACGGCATGGCGCTCGCGGCCATCGCCGATCTCGGCAAGGCGCTCGATCAGCTCACGCCGGGCCAGGACCTGGCCTTCGAGATCTCGCGCGATGGCGCGAAGCTGCGCCTCGCCGGTACGCCATCCCCGCCGCCCGACGCACAGACCCTGGCCCGCGATCAGGACGCGCTGCAGGCCAAGCTCGAACGCCTGTTGCGGGCTCCCAAGCGCGGCGATCGCGCCGCATTCTCAGACGTCGTCGCCCTCCTGCGCCGGCTCGAGGATAACCTGCCCGCCGCGCTCGCCGGCCTGCGCCGCAGCTACCCGGCGGGCGAGGTCGCCATCGACGTGCACATCGACATCCGCAGCGACCGCTCCGCCACCGATGCGGTTGAGGTCCCCGCGCCGCGTCCGGGCACTCCCCCGCCAGGCGCGCCCGCCCCGGTTCCCGATCCGGCTGCCGCACCCGCGAAACCGTGACGCCCATCCGCTAGCTTCCGACCGGTAGCATCCTGGGCCCTCGCCTGGGCCCGGTCTGCGCTTAGCATGCGCGCCAAGGGGATGCGATGGCGATGTCCGACGATCGCGGCCGGGATGCGGCCCTGAGTCCCAAGACCGGCGTGGAGAGCCGCAAGGTCACCACCCTGCGCCTGCAGGAGATGAAGCAGGGCGGCGAGCGCATCTCGGCGCTCACCGCTTACGATTATCTCACCGCGCGGCTGCTCGATCAGGCGGGCATCGACCTGATCCTGGTCGGCGATTCGGCGAGCATGGTCTTCGCCGGCAACGACACCACCCTGCCGATGAAGATGGACGAGATGCTCTACCACGTGCGCGTGGTGACCAAGGCGGTCAAGCGCGCGCTGGTGGTGGCCGACATGCCCTTCATGTCCTATCACGAAGGCTCGGACCAGGCGCTGCACAATGCCGGTCGCCTGATGCAGGACGGCATGGCCGAGGCGGTGAAGCTCGAGGGCGGGATCTCGATCTGCCCGATCGTCGAGCGCATCGTCGACGCCGGCATCCCGGTGATGGGCCATATCGGTCTGCAGCCGCAGTCGATCCACACCTACGGCACCTACAAGACGCGCGGCACCGAGAAGGGCGAGGCCAAGTCCATCCTCGAGAACGCCAAGGCGCTGCAGAAGGCAGGCGCGTTCGCGGTGGTGGTCGAGAAGGTCCCCGCGGCGCTGGGCAAGCGCCTCTCGGAAGCGCTCAGGATCCCCACCATCGGCATCGGCGCGGGCAAGAACTGCGACGGCCAGATCCTGGTGACGCCGGACATGCTCGGCATGAACACCCAGTTCCATCCGCGCTTCGTGCGCCGCTACGCGAAGCTGTCCGAGGACATGACGCGCGCCTTCGTGCACTACCAGAAGGACGTCAAGGAGCGCAAGTTCCCGACGGATGCCGAATCCTACTGAGCGTGCGGACGCGGTCCTACAGCCGCTCCCAGACGAACCTGATGACCTTCTTCACCGTCTGCCCGGGCGGAACGATGCACTCGCTCGGGCGTCCACGATAGGTCTTGGCGCGGATTGCTGGCGGCTTTCCCTCGGGGAATGGCTTGGTGGAGAGCTCCATGCCGCGCACGCGCGTCCGGCCGCTCCATGGCGGCGTGGTCCGCCCGCGATCTTGCGTCCACAGGCCGAGCCAGGGGAAATCGTCGGGCTTGAACTCGGCGCGCAGGCGGCGGCCGAGGCGGCGGTTGGTGGCGGTCCAGGTTGCGGTGGCGCCGGTCTTCACGCGCGTAGTGGCGAACAACCCGGTCGGAGCAGCGTCTGCGGCCGGCACCGCCAGCGCCACGTCGAGCGGGATGGACCCTTCAGGGCCGTAATGCGCGAAGCCGGGTTCCGACTCACCCGGCAGATTCACCGCCAGGTCGATGTCGGCGCCGATGTCGACGCCGTCGAGGAAATCGCCGCCGAGATTGGTGTGCTCGCACCATTCCACGTCGCGGGCGGTGCTGTCGGCATGGCGCACGCTCGTCGCCCAGTGCAGCGTGCCTCCTTCGAGGTGGATGTGCCGCTCGACCGACAGGCGCGCCTCGGGCAGCGACGCCGTCCAATCGATGCGCTGGGGATTCGGCTGGTTCATCGCGAAGCGCGCGACACCCGCCTCGCCGTGCAGCGGCCGTTTCTCGCCGGGCCACGGCGCGCCGAAGCGGTCCATGCACAGGTTGCTGCCGACGATGGTCGAGAGCAGCTTCGCTTCAGCGCCATCGCCGTACGCGCCGGTGGGCGTGCCGATCACGCCCGCGGGATCGGTCGACGGCCACGGTGGCTGCCAGAGCGGATTCAGCTCCTCGCCGCGGAAACGGATGCAGGCGAGATGCCCGCCCACGGTCATGACCACCGCTTCGAGCTGCGCGCCGACGACCAGCGTCGCCGCGACTCCGCGCCAGGTGGTGGGAACGGCGGTGAGGGTATCCATATGGGCGCGAGTATCGGGTGAGACGAAAGGGGAGAAGAGGGAAGATCACAGACGGAAGAAGGACAACTCCAGCAGCAGGCGAGACACGCTTCCTATCGCGATGCGGGTAGCTTCCGTGTTCCGTCTTCGGTCTTCCCCTTTTCCTCATCTACCCTCGGCACAACTCCTCCATCCCCTCCAACACCAGGCTCGGCCGATAAGCCAGACGCGAGGCGATGCCCGCCTCGATCATCTGGCTGGCATTCCCGCCAGTGAGCACCACGTCCTCGATGCCGGATTCCATGCGCACGCGCTCGAGGCAGGCGCCGATCATCGGTCCGTAACCGATGCCGATGGCGGCCGCGATGGCGCCGTGGGTGTCGTGCTGTAGCGCTCCGGTCGTGGGGCCGAGCGGCTCGACCACCGGCAGCGCCGGCGCCAGCGCGCTCAGGCCGACCGAGCAGGCCTTGGCTCCGGGAGCGATCAGGCCGCCGAGGAAGGCGATGCGGCGCGCGGGCTCGGCCTTGGCATCGAAGCGCCAGGCGGTGAGCGTGGTCGCGGTGCCGGCGTCGACCACCACCACCGGCTTGCCCTGCTGGCGGCAGGCGACCAGGCCGGCGAGGATGCGGTCGGCGCCGCAGCCGGGATACTGGCCGAGATCGGGCAGCGGGATCTCGGCGCCGATGGTGCGCAGTGGCTTGCCGGAGCAGAACTCGAGCCACCAGCGCCTGAGCATCATGGTGTGGGCGTTCGACCCGGGCAGCACCACCAGCTCCGCGATCGCCTCGCGGTGCGGGCGCGCGAATCCGCTCAGCGCCTCGGGCTTGGCGTCGAGGCGCTCGTGCGTCCACACGCCGCCATCGTGGGTGAGGGCGAGTTTGATCGCGGTATTGCCGCAGTCTGCGAGCAGGCGCATCAGCCGGCCGCGCCTGAACGCCCCGAGGTGCCGGAAGCGCCGGATGTGCCGGTCGAGCCGAAACCGCCCGCGCCCCGCGCGGTGTCGTCGAGCGAGGCCACCGCGCGCCAGGCGATGCGCTCGAAGCGCGCCACCACCAGCTGGGCGATGCGCATGCCGCGATCGATGGTCACCGGTTCGTTGCCGATGTTGGCGAGGATCACCTTGATCTCGCCGCGGTAATCGCTGTCGATGGTGCCCGGACTGTTCGGCACGGTCAGGCCGTGCTTGAGCGCGAGCCCGGACCGCGGCCGCACCTGGGCCTCGTAGCCGTCGGGCACGGCGATCGACAGGCCGGTCGGCACCAGCACCCGCTCGCCCGGCTTGATCACCATCGGCTCCTTGACCGCGGCCTGCAGGTCGAGTCCCGCCGCTCCTGCGGTCGCGTAGGCAGGCAAGGGCAGTCCCGCGGCGTGGGGAAGCTGGGTCACGCGAACGTCGAGCATGAAGCCATGATGGTGGTCACGACGACAAATAAATGGTGGAAATCTACCATATATCGAGGTGCCGACCTCTCCCCCATTAGTTTCTCCGGCCTCCTGGGGGCAGGCCGGCGTGAGGCCCCGGTCGGTAGGGGCAGGCCGATGTTGGGGGGATTGCGAAGCGATCTCGGATGCCCTGTGGGGCATCCGCCGGCCGAAGGCCGTAGCCCCCAACCAAAAGCTCCGGCTTGCCCCCCACCCACCTCCCCTACCCTCGCATCCTTCCCCGGAGAGCCTCCGTCCCATGCGTTTGCGGCGACTCGAAACCTTCGGCTTCAAGTCCTTCGCGGACCGCATGACCTTCGACTTCGAGGACGGCATCACCGCCGTCATCGGGCCCAACGGCTGCGGGAAATCCAACATCGTCGATTCGATCAAGTGGGTGATCGGAGAGCAGTCGGCCAAGGCGCTGCGCGGCGACGAGATGATCGACGTGATCTTCAACGGCTGCGCCACCCGGCGCCCGATGTCGATCTGCGAGGTGACGTTGGTCCTGGACCAGGTCGCCGACCGCCTGGGCGACGCGGCCGAGGGCATGGGCGACGAGGTGGCGATCACCCGCCGGCTCTTCCGCGACGGCACCAGCGGCTACTACCTCAATGGCAAGGCCTGCCGGCTGAAGGACATCAAAGAGCTGTTCATGGACACCGGCGTGGGCACCTCAGCCTACTCGGTGATCGAGCAGGGCCGCGTCGGCTTCATCCTCGAGTCCAACACCAAGGATAGGCGGATGATCCTCGAGGAGGCCGCCGGCATTTCCCGCTACAAAGCGAGGCGAAAAGTCGCGTTGCGCAAGCTCGAGCGCGTCCAGCTCGATCTGCAGCGCATCGGCGAGGTGCTCCACGAGGTCAAGCGCCGGGTCAAGGCGGTGTCGCGCCAGGCCGAGGCCGCGTTGCGCTTCCGCGACCTTTCCGAGCAGGTGCGCGAGCTGCGCATGGCCTTCGCGCTCGAAGAGTTCGGGCGACTGACCGCCGAGCTGTCCGAGCACGCCACCCGCACCGGGGATCTCGACGCCAAGCTCGCCGAGGTCGCCGCGCGCCTGGGCACGCTCGAGGCCGAGCTGAGCAAGGCCGACGTGCGCCTGGTCGAGCTCGAGGACGCGATCCGCGCGCGCGAGCAGGTGCGCGCCGATGCGCAGAGCCGGCGCGACGTCGCCGATGCGCGCGCCAAGGACGCCAAGTACCGCCTGGTCGAGGTCGACCAGCAGGAGGCCGAGGACCGCAAGGCGCTCGAAGCGATCGCGCAGAAGATCGCCGGCTTCGCCGACGAGCGCGCGGCCGCCGAGGAAGCCGTTCGCGACGTCGAATCCGGCGCGCCCGACGCTTCGCTCACCGGCGCGATGAAGAGCCACCGCGAGGAGCTCGACCGCGTGCTCTCCGAGGTCGACGCCGTCATCCGCGAGGTCGAAGACGCCAAAGCCAAGCAGGTCGAATGCCTGCGCGAGATCTCGCGTGTGGAAGCCGAGCAGAGCCATCTGGTGCTCAGCCGCACCGCCACCGACGACCGCCGCAAGCGCCTCGAGGATCGCTCCGGCGGCCAGACCGGCCAGCTGGTCGAGGCGCGCCAGGCCGAGAGCGCGGCGCGCGCCTCGCTCGACGGCCTGATCGCGAGCGCCGCCGGGGCCCACACCGAGCTCGACACGCACATCCGTGCGCGCGAGACCGCGCTCGCCGAGGGCGTGCGCCTGGACAACGAGCTCAACGACATCCGCCACCAGGAGGCGCGCGCCGAGACCGGCCTGCGCCTGCTGCAGGAGCAGGAGCGCCGCGCCGAGGGCGTGTTCAAGGGCGTCAAGGACGTGCTCCAGCAGATGGACCGGTTCCCCGGCATCGTCGGCATGGTCGCCGATCTCTGCCGCGTGCCGGATCCGTACGTGATGGCGATCGAAACCGCGCTCGGCGGCCAGGCGCAGAACATCGTCACCGAGACCCAGGAGGCCGCGCGCGACGCGATCTCGTTCCTCAAGCGCGAGCGCCGCGGGCGCGCCACCTTCCTGCCGCTGGATGACATCCAAGGCGGCGAGCGCGTCGACCAGCGCCTGCTCCAGCAGCCGGGCGTGGTCGGCGTCGCCAGCCGCCTGGTCGAGTACGACGCGAAGTACCGCAACGCCTTCGAGTTCCTGCTCGGCAACGTGCTGGTGGTCGAGACCCTCGATCACGGCATCGCCATCCGCCGCTCGCACCGCGCCGGCTGCCGCATGGTCACGCTCGAAGGCGACGTCATCGCCCCGGGCGGCGCCATGACTGGCGGCCGCCAGCAGGGCTCCGAGGCCGGCGGCATCGTCAGCCGCAAGAACGAGATCAAGAAGCTCGACGAGACCGTTACCGATCTCGCCGGGCGTAAGCAGACCGTGGGCGAGGCCCGCGATCAGGCCAAGAAGCAGGCCTTCGACCTGAGCATGCGCGTCGAGGAGCAGCGGCGCGCCATCCAGGCCGCCGACCGTGCGGTGGGCGAGGCCAAGGCCCAGCTGATGAAGACCGAGCGCGACCGCCTGCACCTCGAGGAGGCCACCTCATCGTTCGGCCGCGAGCTCGAGGAGATCGCCGGCGAACTCGGCCGCATCGAGGCCGAGGCCAAGGAACTGGTCGGCCAGCGCGACTGGTTCGGCGCGCTCAACCGCAAGCTCGACGAAGACATCACCCGCCTCCAGGCCAAGCTCGAGGCCAAGGCTTCGGCGCGCAACCGCGAGCAGGAGGAGGTCAACAACCTCCGCGTCTCGCTGGCCACCACCCAGGAGCGCCAGGAGGCCGCGCGCAACCACCTCGGGCACCTGGTGCGCTCGATGCAGGAGCTCGAGGACGCGAAGGGCGAACGCGAGCGCCGCCTCGCCGGCCACGACCTCAAGCGCGCCGAGCTGCGAACCGCCCAGACCGACAACGAGCGCGCCCACGCGCTCGAAGCCGAGCAGGTGCAGGCCATGGCGAAGGAGCTCGACGCGTTGATCAAGGAGCGCGACGGGCTGCGCAACGGCCTTGAGGAAAGCCGCCAGGAGGCGCGTGCGCTGTCGTCGCGCCAGCGCGGCACCGAGGCCGAGCGCGCCCAGGTCGAGCTCAAGGCCAACGAGGCCAAGGTCCGCCTCGAGACCACCTGCCAGCGCATCCTCGAGGAGTTCCAGCTCGATCTCGGCGAGGCCTTCGCGAACTACGAGCGGCCCGCGGATCTCGATTGGCCGGCGCTACGCCAGAAGCTCGCCGAGACCGAGAAGGAGCTCGCCGCGCTCGGACCGGTCAATCTCGCGGCGATCGAAGAGCTCGACGAGGTCAAGGCGCGCGAGGAATTCCTCGACCGCCAGCACAACGACCTCACCAACGCGCTCACCAAGCTCACCGAGATCATCGAGAACATCAACCAGATCAGCCGCAAGCTCTTCGAGCAGACCTACAAGGACGTGCGCAAGAACTTCCAGGAGCTCTTCCGCAAGCTCTTCGGCGGCGGCAAGGCCGATCTCGAACTCGAGAAGAAGGACGAGCTCGGCAACCCGGTCGACATCCTCGAGGCCGGCCTCGAGATCGTCGCCCAGCCGCCGGGCAAGAATCCGAAGATCATCACCCAGCTCTCGGGCGGCGAGAAGGCGCTCACCGCCATCGCCCTGCTGTTCGCCGTCTACCAGACCAAGCCAAGCCCGTTCTGCATCCTGGACGAAGTCGACGCGCCGCTCGATGAAGCCAACGTCGACGTCTACAATTCGATGCTGCGCGAATTCGTGCGCGGCGCCGGCGTGGACACCTCGAACGGGGTGAAGGGTTCGCAGTTCATCGTCATCACCCACAAGAAGCGCACCATGCAGCGTGCCGACGCCATCTACGGCATCACCCAGAACGAGCCGGGCGTCTCGACCAAGATCTCGGTGAAGTTCGAGGAAGTCGATGAAGTCGGCGGCGAGCTGACGCCGACGGTTCGTGGCGCGGGCCCGTATTCCGGCTGACTGGCTTTCAGTTGGGGGACTACGGCCCCCCAACATCGGCCTCCGGCCTGCCCCCAGACAGCCAGACAACTTCGGGTGGGAGACATTGGATCTCCAGCTTACCGCTCTCCGCGGCCGTCTCCGACGCCCGGAGACCCTGTCAACCCCCGGTTGTCACGGCTCTTGC
This sequence comes from Planctomycetota bacterium, assembly GCA_038231435.1. GTDB lineage: Bacteria > Planctomycetota > UBA11346 > UBA11346 > UBA11346 > JACCZE01. The sequence continues at coordinate 8,998 of JBBRLJ010000052.1, read as the reverse complement.
TCGCGGGCGCGTTTGCCGAGCATGCCCCTCCCTTCCAACCGCAATCTACCCGAAGACGAGGCCACTCCGATGCCCATCTCCATCAGCGTCCAGCTCTACTCACTGCGCGAGCAGATGAAGGACGGCAACCATCTGCCGATCCTCAAGAAACTCGCCGAGCTCGGCTACAAGGGCGTCGAGTGCGCGGGCTTCTACGGGCTCAAGCCCAAGGAATACCGCAAGATGGTCGAGGAGCTCGGCATGGTGGTGAGCGGCAACCACGCCGGCATCCCTGACGTCGGCAAGGAACAGGAGGCGATCGACATCCACAAGGATCTCGGTCTCTCCATCGCCGTGGTGCCCTGGCTGCCGGCGACCGAGTTCGCCACCGTCGAATCGATCAAGAAGCTCGGCGAGCGCATGGAGAAGGCGCGCGTCGGCCTGGCCAAGGGCGGCGTGATGCTCGGCTACCACAACCACGATTTCGAGATGGTCCGCATCGGCGGCAAGACCGGCCTCGAACTGCTGGTCGAAGCGGTGCCCCGCCTGCAGCTCGAGATCGACACCTATTGGGCCGCCAATCATGGCGCCGAGGACCCGGCGAAGATCGTCGCGCAGTTCAAGGATCGTACCCAGTTCCTGCACCTCAAGGATGGCCCGCTGATCAAGGGCAAGAACATGGTCGCCGTCGGTTCGGGGAAGATGGATTTCCCGGCGATCGTCAAGGCCGCCGATCCCAAGGTCACCAAGTTCCTGGTGGTCGAGCTCGACGCGTGCGATGGCGACATGTGGAAGGCCATCGAGGACAGCTACCACTACCTGGTCGGCAACAACCTGGCCGCGGGCAACAAGCCGGCGAAGGGTGCCGCCAAGAAGTAGTGCTGGCGGGCGATGCAGCCTTTCACGATTGGAATCCCGCCAGACCCTCGCCTCACGGCGGGGGTCTGGCATTTCCGGTTTTCCCACGCGTCGTACGTAGGTCTTCCATGGTCGCACCACGATTGACAACCTGGCTACCAGAGGGTAACGATTAATCAGCCATGATGCGTTTCCAACACCACACCATCCAGGAACTCGCCCTCGCCGTCCGGGACAGCAAGGCCAATCCCAACGGCTACGACAAGGACTCGCGCGATCTCCTGCGCCGGGCCTGCCGCGCGCGCCTGGGTGTCGAGATCATGGACGAGTACCTGAAGCGCTACGAGCACCCGACCGATCTCAACCTGGCTCGCCAGGCCTGGGCCGAGGTGCAGACCTTCGTGAAGGCGCAGAACTACACCTCGGGTGTCTGGACTGCATAATCATTCAGGGGCTTCGCCCCTACGGCCCTGACGGGCCTACCCCACGGCTTTGTCGTGGCTCGATTCCGCCGGGGGCCGGCGGAATCGTCGGCGGATGGCTTCGCCATGGTATCCGCCGACTGCCACTCGGCGCCGCCCCATCGCGGGGCGATGGGGCCCCCGGTTGGAAAATGATTCTCGTTACTCGATTCCGCCGGGGCCGGCGGAATCATCGGGCGCCACTCGGCGCCGCCCATCGCGGGGCGATGGGGCCCTCGGCTGAATGAGTTTGGCGTTACTGTGAGTTCGTCTCTGTCGACGCGAGTGGTCGGTGGCGGCGCCAGAGGATGCCGATGGCGGCTGGCCAGAGTGGGACGGAGATCGTGAGTGCGGCGATGGTCGCTTCGTAGGCGTCGCCGCTCGCCAGGCGGGGCCAGTTGAAGATGAACAGGTCAGCAGTGAGGTGCGACAGCACCACGGTGAGGGCGTCGTAGCGGAAGAACGCCCAGCCCCAGACGCAGCCGACGGCGGTCATGATCAGGGGGCGGGCCCACCAGGGATCCGCTGGAGGCAGAAAATCGTACGCCGTGTGGCAGAGGCCGTAGACCGCGCCGGGGATGATGATGGCGAGCCAGGTGCGGCCGGTGAGCCGTTTGAGCCAGGTGCCGGCGAAGAAGCGGTAGCCAAGTTCCTCGAACAACGCGATCTGGGCGAAGAAGCACAGCGTGGTGAGCGCGGGCATCGCCGAGTTGATCGGGAAGAAGAAGAACCCGCGCGGCTGCAGCGCGGTGCGTGCGCCGGCCGATCCGCCGAGCGCGAGCAGCACGCCGAGCGCGAGCGTGCCGCCGCACAGCGCTCCGACCAGGAAACCACGCAGCGAAGCCGCGGTCACCGCCGGATCGCGCAGCTCGCCACGCCCGAGCGCCCACAGGGACGCGCCGCGCTGCGCTCCTGGCAGCCCGGTCGCCGATGGTTTTCGGTCGAGCGCGTCGCCAGCCGCGACGAACGCGAGCAGCGGCAGCAGCATCGACAGGCCTTCCATGGCGTCGTAGGCCAGGTCCTTCGCCATCGCCATCCAGCGCGGCCACAGCGGATCCCAGCGCTCGAACAAGGCCGCCTGCTGTAAGGCGTCCACCGTCAGCTCCATGCATCCCGCGACCACTACCACCGCCACCGCCTGGCGCAGCCGAACCTCGCCACGGCCGAGCCCGACCAGCAGCACCGCTAGCGCCGCGAGCGCGCCGGCCGCGAGAGCCGCGAAGCCGAAGGCCTGCACCGTCTCCACCGGCGCGCGACGCGCGCGCGCGTCGCGCTCGGCCGCCGCCGGCACCACCACCGTGCGCCAGGCCTTGGTGACGCGGTCACCGGAGACCGTGAGCTCGAGCCGCTCGCGCAGCTCGGGTTCCTCGTCGGTGGTCCAGGCGCGCTCGAAGGTGAACTGGTGGTCGACGCGGTTCGGGCGTTCGCGGGTGCTGCGGTCCTTCACCTTGTAGGCGTCCAAGTCCAGGCCGAGCACGCCGCCGATTCCCGCCACGCCACGCGCCACCGCCTCGGCGTCGATGGCTCCGAGCGCGCGCGCCGGCGCGTCCTCCTGCATGGTCCGCTCCCAACCCAGGACGCGCCCGTCGGAGAGCAACTCGACCTTCACCGGATCGGCGCTGCCGCGCTGCTTGAACGTCACCAAGTAGTAGGCGAGCGGTAAGCCATCGCGGATGCAAGCGCGCGCGCGCTCGCGGCCGTGGTCGCCAAAGGCGCGTTCGACGTAGGTCAGCGCGGGATCGTCGACGCGCAGCCGGCTGGCGACGCGGTAGCGCGAGAGATCGGTGCCGAGTACCGGCGAGAGCGGCTGGGCACGTGGCGCGAAAAAGGCGGCGTCGCGCTGCAGATCACCGGGCACCAGCGGCCACAACGTGGAAATGGCGGCGAAGAACAGCGCGCCGGCCAGCGCGCCGCCGATGATCAGCCAGAGATCGGAACGGCGCATGGACGGGATGATCGGAGGAGGTGCTGGAGGCAAAGCGGAAAGCGGGAAGCGGCGAGCAGCAAGCGGCAGGCGGAAAGCTGAGAGCTGAGAGCTGAGAGCGGGAGGAGTCAGAGGCCTGGAAGCCGCCAAAGCGAGGGCGCCGTATGTCCTCGGCCTTCCTTCAGTCGCCGACTTCGGCGGCGGCGTCCTTGCCCTGGGCGTCGTGGGATTTGAGGGTGCCGTCGAGACCGCCGATCGAATGGTGCAGCAGCCGCGCCACCACGATCACGCCGATCACGACCAGCAGCACCAGCGCGATCACCGTGCCGATGATCATCTTGCGCCGCGCCTCGCCGATCCTGGCCGCGGGATCGTCGCGGACGCGGGCCTCGGCGATCTTCGCCTGTAGTTCGGGATCGATATCCCAATGCTTCTTCAGCGGCTGCGGCATCGGTTCACTCCAGGCGCAGGCCAGGCTCGATGGCGTGGCGGCGCGTGAGCTTGAAGGCGAGGTCGCTTGCCGGGGCACTTGCCGCCCCCGTCGCTGCCGGCGGCTCAGCCGGCAGCTCGAGCACCGCGCCCTCGTCGGTGGCCTGGATCACGCGCGTGAGCGTGATCTTGCCGCTGAGCGTGTCCCAGATCTCGAGCGTCCAGGCGCCGGGCGCGATGCCGGCGATGACCAGATGCTTGCCGGCCGGAACCAGCGGCGCGAGTCGCGCGGCGCGCGGGCGCTCGCCGTCGTCGTTCGCGAAGACATAGCCGTAAGCGCGCTCAGGGCCGATCAGGCACAGCGCCTCGAGATGCTCGCCGAGCGGTACCGCGAGCGTGCGCAGGTGATGGCCGCGCGGATCCTCGCCCTTGGCATAGGCGGCGAGCGCGGCGAAACGCGCGGTCAGCTGGTTCGGTTCGAGGTGCGTGTCCCACCACCAGGGCAGGGCGCCTCCGGCGAAGCCGAGCATCCAGCCGCTCCACAGCGCCTGGCGCAGCGAGCGGCCCTCGGGATCGACCTGATCGGTGGCCGCCTCCCAGCCGCGGCCGATCTCGGCGACCATCACCGGTCGATGGATGGTCGCGGTCGCCGCCGCCACGCCAGCCAGCGCGCGCGCCGAGCGCGGGTCGTAGAGATGGATCTGACAGATGTCGATGCCGTCGGTCTTCCACAGCTCGGGCAGGGCTCCGGCCCACGACGTGCTGGTGGTGACGAGGTGATGGTGCGGGTCGTTCTCGCGCAGGTACGCGGCCATCTCGCGGTGCCACGAGACGATGTCGGCGTCGGCGAAGCGCGGCGTCAGGTCGGCCTCGTTCCACAGCTCCCACGCGAACAGGTCGGGCGAATACCCCCAGCGCGCGACCACGTAGTCGAGCTGGCGCTTGAACAGCGCGCGCGCCTGCCAGCTCGACCAGAACTCGCGCGCGTCGGTGCACGGCCCGCCATTCGCCTTGTTGAAGGGATTGCGTCCCCAGTCGCCGCCGAGAATGCCGTGGTATTGCAGGCACAGCTGCACGGCGACGCCAGAGGAGCGCGCCATGGCGAAGACTGCGTCGAGCTGGTCGGCCGAGCCGAAGTTCACCACGTCGAGCTTGCCTGCGATGTCGAGCGGATGGTTCCATGGGCACATCCAGGTGCGCAGGAAGTTGCCGCCGGACGCGGCGAGCGGCTTGACGTAGGGAGCGTAGTCGCCGCTCCAGGCGACGTTCTCGCCGAGCGGGTAGAACCAGCTGCCATCGGCGCGTGCGAACCAGCGTGGATCCGCCTGATCGATGGCGATGGGGCCTGGTCCAGCGATCCGGTCGGAGACCACGAACGAGGCAGCGTCGCGCCAGCTCCATCGCCCTCCCGCCGTCACGCCCGCCTGGTAGCGCCACTCGCCCGCGCAGTGCGGCGAGATGCGGATCCGGTAATGGTAGATCGTTTCCGCGGATCCGCCGCCGCTCGTGGCGGCGGCATCGAGGGTCACGGCGACATCCGTCTTCGCCGCGCCGATGCCGCAGCAGAAGCCGTTCACCGTCATGACCGTGCCGTCGGGAGCGGCGACCCGCGCCTGCACCGCGGTCATGCGTCGCAGGAAGGTGTCGGCGAGCCCATCCTTGGCCAGCACCGCGTCGGCGGGGAAGGCGACGTCCAACGCGATCTCGGCCAGGCCACGCACCGGAATCTCGCCGGCCGGCGGCGCGTGTGCGACGATGCGCGCGCTGTCGCGATGCTCGATGGCCGCGTTCGCGGGCGCATAGCGCAGCGAGTCGAGCACCAGCCGCCCGTCACCCTTGGCGGGGGTGATGTGCAGCAGCAGGCGGTTGACCTGCGTCGACGCGGCGCGCCACTTCACCAGATCGGTACCCTTCTTGAATCCCGCCTCGTCGAGCGTGAACACCAGGTCGCGGTTCCAACCGGGCCGCAGGACCATGGGCACGGTCTCGTATAGCGAGCCGTCCTTCACGCGCAGCGCGAGCGCGAGCGAGACCGTCGCGTCTCCGGGCTCGAGCGCGTCGATGGCGAGCGTGGTGACGCCTGAGAGATCGAGGTCGACCTCCTTGCGCAGCACCGCTTTGTCGCGGCCGTTGTCCGCGTAATCGACCTGCAGGGCGGTGCCACCCGAGGTCACCGAACGCGTGGTGGTGGCGAGCGCGGCGTAGTCGTTGGCGCTGTCGAGCGTCCAACCGCCTCCCTGCTCGAACTCGTCGAGCGACGACCAGGGAGATGGCGACCCGGAAGGAGCGCTCGCTGGGCCGGTCTGGCCGCAGCCGCTGAGCCAGGCGGCGACCAGCGCACCGGTCATGGCGACCATCATCCACGAGGAGGCCTGGAGGCTGGTCCGAGCTATGGCCGGGAGCGATGTCCAGGGTGGCGGGCGCTGGACGGTGCCGATCGGGGCGCTTGCGGCGGGCATCGCCGCCCGTCGTACCGTTCCGCCGCCAGCGCGCCACTCACCAGCCTGCATTGCCTGGTAAATCGTGGCCCACCGTGTCGCATGCGTTACCCTGAGCGGCGAAGGACCCGCGCCATGAAGCTCCCCTCTTGGTTCCCGCGTTCTGCCTTCTGGAATCCCACCTTCCCCAATGCCGGCGCGCTGTGCCTGGTCGCCTGCCTGGCGAGCACCCTGCCCTCCACGGTCCTCGCGGCCGAGCCCGCGGCCAAGTCCGAGCCGACGGTCGCTACCGCGCCCACATCCACGCCGGCCGCGACTCCCGCGACGCCTCCGGCGGCTGCGCCCAAGCCGGATCCGACCTCGGCCATCGTCGCCGTGGGGCGCCAGGTCTACCGTCAGCGCGATCTCGACGCGCTGGTGCTCATCGCCGCGCGCCACGTGAAGACCCGCATCTCGAACGCCGACGAGGATCAGCTGCGCCAAGCCTTGGCGCGTATCCTGGTGGCGCGCGAGCCGCTCGTCGAAGCGCTCGCCTCATTGCCGCCGGGCCTGCAATCAGGCAAGGCGCGCGACGCGCTGCTGCTCGACCTCATCGACTACCAGGCCGAGATCGCCAAGCCCGCTCAGCCTCCAGCCGCCTCGGGTGCTGATGGAGCCAAGCCCGCCACCGAGGTCGCGGCCGCCAATGCCAATGCCAATGCCAATGCCAATGCCAAGAGCGGTGGCGACGCGGCGAAGCCAGGCGACGCCAAGGATTCCAAAGACGAAGCCAAGCCCGCCGATGTCGCGGGCCCGGTGATCATCTCGCTGCCGCCGTTGCAGCAGACGCGCACGCTGGACAAGCTCGGCAAGCGTCAGCTGTCGCTGCAGATCGCCCTCTACTTCGCCGACGCCGCGACCGCGCGGGTGTTCGAGCCCAAGGCGCCGCTGATCCGCGACGCCATCCTCGGCTACGTCCACGAGTTGCCTGCCGCCGATTTCGCCGAGCCCGACCAGGTCGCGCTCAAGAAGGGCCTGGTCGCCGCCGTCACCGCGCGAGTCGCCGACTTCCCCGCCGACGGCATCCTCATTCCGCAGCTGGAAGTGGGCGCGCCGGACGACAAGGACAAGTGACTTTCAGTTGGGGGGCGCTTTCAGTTGGGGGGCTACGGCCCCCACCAACATCGCGCTCCGCGCTGCCCCCCAGACAGCGGGAATCAGTGAGGGTTGGAGCAGGCGCCTGGGCGCTGCTGGGGCGATGACGTTCGCTTCCGAGTAGCGGCGGCTTGACGGTCGTGGCACCTCGGCATCCTGCGGGCTGGAGCTGACATGGTCGACCATTTCGCGTTGTCCGAAACTCTGACGAAGCATGGGCAGGGGCACCTGCTGGTCGGGGTCGAGAGTTTTGGCGAAACCGAGCGTGCGGCCTACCTCGCCCGTCTTGCGGATGTCGATTGGGCCGAGCTCCATCACCAGCAGTCGCTGCACAGCGCCGGCGAGGTGGCGTCGAGCCGCGTGATCGATCTGGCCGAGCGGGCGAAGCGCGCGGCCGAACTCGAACCGGCCGGCGAACGCGCGTACCGCGCCGGCAAGGTAGCGGTGTTGATGGTCGCGGGCGGCCAGGGCACGCGCCTCGGCGTCAGTGGCCCGAAGGGCTGCTTCACCGTCGGACCGCATTCGCACAAGAGCATCTACCAGCTGCAGGCCGAGAAGGTGCTGAGCCTGTCGCGCCGTGTCGGGCACGCGGTGCCGTTCCTGGTGATGACCAGCCCGATGACCGATGCCGAGACGCGCGACTTCTTCGCCGCGCACGGCTCGTTCGGGCTCGCCCGCGAGCAGGTGCGCTTCTTCAGCCAGGGCACCGTGCCCAGTCTCGACCAGCAGGGGCGGGCGCTCATCGAGAAGCCCGGCAAGATGCTCGAGAATCCCGACGGCCACGGCGGCTGCTTCACCGCGCTGGTGAAATCGGGGAATCTCGAGCGCCTGGTGCGCGAGGGCATCGCGCACATCGCCTACATCCAGGTCGACAATATCATCGTGCCGGTCGACGATCCGCTGATGGTCGGCCTGGCCGAGGTCGAGCGTTCCGACGTCATCACCAAGGTGCTCGAGAAGGCCAATCCCGATGAGAAGGTCGGGCATCTGGTGCGCGTGGGCGCGCACGACACCATCATCGAATACACCGAGCTCACGCCCGAGCAGACGCGGCAGAAGAACGCCGCTGGTGATCTGGTCTACCGCTGGGGCAGCCCGGCCATCCACTGCTGGAGCGTGCCCTTCCTCGCGCGCCTGGCCGCCGCCGGCTTCCAACCACCACTGCACCGCAGCTCGAAGCCGTTGAAGGCCTGGCTCGACGGCGCAGTGCGCGAGGTCAAGGGCTGGAAGAACGAACGCTTCATCTTCGATCTGATCCCCAAGGCGAAGACCTCGCTCGGCCTCGCCATCCGCCGCGAGGATGAGTTCGCGCCGGTGAAGAACGCCAGCGGCGTCGACAGCGCCCAGAGCGCGGTGCAGCTCGCGAGCGACCAGTACGCCTCATGGCTGCGCGCAGCCGGGGTGCGCGTCGCGCTGCCGGCGAACGCGCGCATCGAGATCAGCCCGCTCTACGCCGCTACCCAGGCGCAGTTCCTGAAGACCTGGGACAAGCGCATCGCCGAGGTCATTGGCGACTTTTATCTGGAACAAAACCGCTAAGGCGGTTTTTTTCCCAGGGGCTCCGCCCCTACGGCCCTGACGGGCCTACCCCACGGGCTTGGTCGGGGCTCGATGTCTTCGCTTCGCTGTGACATCGTCGGCGGATGGGCTGCGCCCATTCTATCCGCCGACCGCCCCTCTGGCGCCCGGGGCCCCCCCGGGGGGGGGGGGCGCCCCGGGGCGGGCGTAGGGGTTGGGGGGGGGGGGGGGGGGCCCCCCCACACCAAAAACTGGGG
>JBBRLJ010000051.1:0-32911 GCA_038231435.1 Planctomycetota bacterium | reverse complement strand
CTTTAAGAAGAGTGTCATACTAATTAAATTAGTATACGTTTCAAACGATAATAAAGATATGCCCCTGAGATCAAGGTCGTGAGCGTCTCATTCCGAATCCATAAGTAAGGCATAACAGTTGTAAATATAGTAAGTTAAGAATTCATGAGACAACCCGAGGCGATTATGCATCATCAACGCCGAGGTTCTGGTGCGCACTCTCTCAGCACAATTTATTATTTTTCAGGCATACCGAATCCGCACGATTGGCTATCATCCTCGTTGGACGAGTTGGGCCGCGCATGGCTGATGCGCTCCGGCTTCTCCTGCTCGAGGATCTCCCCGGTGACGCTCGCCTGATTCGCGTGATCGTGGACAGCTTGCCCGCCCCGCGCCCGGTTCTGACGCACGTCGAGAGCCTGGCGGCAGCGCTCGAGGCGCTCGATCGCGCACCCTTCGATCTGGTATTGAGCGACCTCGACCTACCGGATAGCGATGGCCTCGATACGTGCCGCGTCTTGTGCCGGCATCGTCGCCAACTTCCCGTGGTGGTGCTCACCGGCAGCCACCGGGCCGAGCTCGGTGCGGAAGCCATCGAGGCGGGCGCCCAGGATTACCTGGTCAAGGGCGAGTTCGATCTCGCCGATCTCATGCGCGTCCTCCACCACGCGCGGCAACGACATGCGTTGTCGTCGGAGTTGCGTTCCGCCGAGGCACGGCTGCGACAGCTGCTCGCGTCGTCCCCTGCCGTCATCTACAGCTCGTCGCTCTCGGGTGACGGAAGCACGACATTCATGAGCGACAACGCTCGCGCGATCCTGGGCCACGATGCGTCCGTGTTCCGCGAACGGCCAGGATTCTGGGTTTCTTGCCTGCATCAAGACGATCGTGAGCGTTTCCTGCGCGATGCGCGGGACATGGTCGCATCGCATGGCGGCACCAGCGAGTACCGATTCCATCACGGCGACGGCTCGTGGATCTGGATCCGCGACGACATGAAGGTGGTGCGCGACCAGTCGGGCACCGCCATCGATCTCGTCGGATGCATGGTGGACATAACAGCCAACAAGCGCTTGGAGCAGGAGCTGCGCATGGCCATGGAGGCCGCCGAGGCCGCTAACCATGCGAAGAGCGCTTTCCTGGGCAATATGAGCCACGAGCTGAGGACTCCGCTGAACGCCGTCATCGGATTCGGCGAGCTGTTGCGCGATCTCACCGTCGGTGATCTCAACTCGAAGCAAGAGCGGTACGTCGACAACATCCTCACCAGCGCCCGCCACCTGTTGACTCTCATCAACGACGTTCTCGATCTGGCCAAGATCGAAGCCGGAAAGATGGTGCTCGATACGACCGTGTTCGATCCCGCCGGCACCGTCAAGGGTGTGATCGATCTGATGAAGTCGATCGCAGCGAAGAAGAGCATCCGCATGACGCTGCGCAGTTCAGAAGAGATCGGCGCGCTCTCGGCGGACGAACAGAAGTTCAAGCAGGTTCTGTACAACCTGCTGTCGAATGCCTTGAAATTCACACCCGAGGGCGGCCTGGTCGAAGTGACGCTCGAGCCCGTCCGTGCGGGATCGGCCGCGTCCGGATTGCGCCTGCGCGTTCAGGATTCAGGGATCGGGGTCGATGCGGCCAATCTCGAACTGATGTTCGAGGAGTTTGTGCAGGTCGAGTCGCCTGGCGACGCCAAGCATCCTGGGACTGGGCTCGGGCTCACGCTCACGCGGCGCATCGTCGACCTGCATGGCGGCCATATCTGGGCGGAGAGCGCCGGCATGGGCAAGGGCTGTGCGTTCATCGTGGAATTTCCCCCTGCGCAGGTGTCGAGCACGGGCAGCGACACGATCAAGAAGAAGCCGGTTGACCAGCTCAAGCGGACCGTGCTGGTGATAGACGACAACGAACTCGATCGCGAGCTCGTCCATGCGCTGCTCGACACCTCGGGGTACACGGTGTTCGCGGCCGCGGACGCGAAGGAGGGGCTTCGCCTCGCCGCTCTGCACATTCCGGATCTCATCCTCATGGATCTCGAGCTGCCCGGGATGGATGGTTTCGAGGCGACGCGCCTGCTCAAGCTCGATCGGCGTACCCGCGGCATCCCGGTCATCGCGGTGTCGGCCCGGGCCAAAGCGACCGACAGTGCGGCTGCGCTAGCCGCCGGCTGCTCCATCCACATCTCGAAGCCATTCGACACGCGGACCTTCAAGACCGTCGTCCATGAGATCCTGCGTTCTTCGCGCCGCGCGCGGAATTCCACATGATCGATGGCCGGTCGGTGGACATGAACAAGCCTGCCCGGGTGCTGGTCGTCGATGACGGAGAGATGAACCGGCAGCTGCTGCGCGGAGTCCTCGAGGCCAAGGGACATCGCGTGGAGGTCGCAGACAGGGGGAGCTAGGAGCTCCTGAAGGCCATCGCCGAGGATCCGCCGGACGTCATCCTCCTGGATGTGATGATGCCGGGGATCGATGGCCTCGGCCTGTGCGAGCGCATCAAGCAGGAGCCGCGGTCGGAGCACGTGCCGGTGCTGCTCATCACGTCATTATCCGACCGTGCGGTGCGACTGCGTGGAATCGCCGCTGGCGCGAACGACTTCCTGCTCAAGCCCATCGATACCCAGGATATCGCATTGCGCGTGCGCAATGCCGTGCATCTGAAACGGCTGCTCGACTGCGTCCGCGAATCGTATTCGCAGCTGCGCCGATCCGAGGATATGCGCGACAGCCTGGTGCACATGGTGGTCCACGACCTACGTTCGCCGTTGTTCGCCATCCGCCTGTACCTCGAGTCGTTCCTGCGCGAAGGCCGAGAGGCGGTAGACCCAGAGCTGGCTGCCGACATAGACCGGTCGTTCGCCATCAGCGGTTCGATGATGGAGATGATCAGCTCGATCCTCGACATCAGTCGTTTCGAGTCCGGAGAGATGCCGTTGGTCCTCGAGCCGTGCGATCTCAAGGGCCTGTGCGAGGACGCGATCGAGCCGGTTCGCGCATTGGCGCGAGGGCGAACCATCGTGATCGATGTGCAGGGTGGCAGCGTCGTCTGCGATTGCGGCCTCATCCGCAGGGTGGTGTCCAATCTGGTCACCAACTCATTCAAGTATTCGCCCAAGGATTCTCAGGTCACGGTGACGGGCAGGGTGTCGGGAGGCATCGCCGAGATTTCCGTCGCCGATTCTGGTCCCGGCGTCCCGGAACGCTTCCATCAGCGGATTTTCGAGAAATTCGGCAGCCTCGGCTCGGACCTCGCCATCCGCCCGTATTCCACCGGCCTCGGCCTGCCGTTCTGCAAGCTCGCCGTTGAGGCGCATGGCGGTTCGATCGCCATCGCGAACATCGTTGCAGACGGTGCCCCACGGGGCAGCCGCTTCTGGTTCACCATTCCGGTTACCCCGGCACCCAGGCCCCTAGGCCAGGTGAAGAAAGGCAGCCCATGGCACACATCTTGATCGTCGACGATGACGCGCTGTCCCGGAAGGTGCTCACCGCGACCCTCGGCAAGGATCGCCACAGCATCGCCAGCGCGGCCGATGGCGACCTGGGTCTCGCGTCGATCCGCGAGCGCGTCCCTGATCTGGTCATCACCGACGTGATCATGCCGCGCATGGACGGTTGGCGATTCGTGCAGGCGCTGCGCGCCATGCCCGAGGCTGGCATGGTTCCGGTGATCTTCCTCACCGTCCTTCACGAGGATCACCATCGCCTCCGCGGTTTTGGCCTCGGCGCAGATGATTATATCGGCAAGCCGGTGAACACCGCCGAGCTGCGCTTCAGGGTCGATCGCTCGATCCAGCGCGCCATGGGCATGGCGAATGCCGCCAAGCAGGGCCTCCAGGCGAACGCGATGTTCGTAGGTGATGTCGGCCAGTTCGGGCCGGCATCCCTGCTGAACCTGCTGTCGAACGAGCGCAAATCGGGCGAGCTCACGCTCACCGGCGAGTCCCTGATCACTAGACTCAGATTCCGCAATGGAGTGGTCATAGGTGCAACCACCGATGGTGATCAGCGCCTACGTGGAGTCGACGCAGTCTATCAGGCGCTCGGCTGGTGGGCGGGACAATTCTCCTTCACCGCCGGCGAGTGCGCGCCGCCTGCTTCGGAAGAGCAGGTGCAGGCCTCGGTGACGTTTCTGCTGATGGAGGCAGCGCGCCGGCTCGACGATAGGGAGCGCTCCGCGGACGGGCGAGATCGATGAACCCAGGCGAGGGAACGCCCGTGCTGGTGACACGGGCGGGAGGGCGCTATGCCGCCTTCCCCATGTCCCTGGTCCGCGAAACCATGCGACCGATGACCTGCCAGCAGGTTGCGGGATTCGCGACCTGGATGCTCGGCATCGCGATCGTGCGCGGAGTACCGGCGCCGGTCGTCGATCTGGGCGCGCTGATGAGCGGTGCCTCGTCGCGGGCGATATCGAGATTCATCTCTCTGCGCTCCGCAGAGGGCGTCTTCGTTGCCGCTGTCGACGAGGTGATCGGCCTCCGCTCCTTCGATGCAGCTACCCTGTCCCTGATGCCGCCGCTGCTGTCCGCGGCTGGGGGCGGGGCGATCGCCGGGCTCGGCGCCATCGGCCATGAGTTGATGGTGCTCTTCGACGCTGGCCGCCTGGTCCCGCCTGAAGCTTGGCAGGCCATGCCGGGAACGGAGGCGCTTTCATGAGCGACGTCGTCTGCTCTACCATCGACGCCCAGAGGTTCGGTGCGGTGGTGACCCGCCGGCTCGGATTACGCATCGATGAAGGACAGGTGGAACCGTTGGCGGAGCTCCTCCACGAGCGCATGGCGGCGCGCGGTCATGCTCGGGCCGAGGAATACCTGTCTTTCCTCGAGGGGTCGGCGGGCGGTGAAGAGTGGCGGCAGCTGGCTGCGAAGGTTTCGGTCGGCGAGACGTACTTCTATCGGTGCCGCGATCACTTCCGCGCGTTCGCCGAGGTGGTCCTGCCCGATCTCGCCCGCTCGCGGCGCGGCTCGCGGCGGCTGCGCATCCTGTCGGTCGGATGCGCTTCCGGCGAGGAGCCGTACACGCTGGCGATGGTACTGGGCGATCGTCCGGAGTTCGCCGATTGGGAGGTCTCGATCCACGGCCTGGACATGAGCCATGCCGCCTTGAGCAAGGCCAAGACCGGCGTCTACACCGCGTGGTCCATGCGCGAGGCGTCGGTGGAGGAACAGACGCGCTGGTTCGAACGCTCGGGCAATGAATTCCGCATCTCGCGCCGGCTGATCTCCATGGTGCGATTCGAGGAGCGCAACGTGGCGGAACCCGATCCGGGCTTTTGGCACGCGGGCGCCTACGACGTGATCTTCTGCCGGAACCTCCTCATCTATCTCACGCCCGAAGCGATGGGGTCGCTGGTCGAGCGGTTCGCGCGGGTCCTGGCGCCGGATGGGTACCTGTTCTTGGGCCACGCTGAAACGCTGCGCGGCGTTTCGCACGACTTCGCGCTGCGCAACACCCATGAATGCTTCTACTACCAACGGCGGGATAGGTCCGACGCCGCTCCAGATCCCATTCCTCCCGCGGTCGCGGCATCCGCATCAAGACCTCCGGCCGACGGGGCGACGTGGTGCGAGGCCATTACCAGATCCAACGAGCGCATAGCGGAGCTCTCCGGAGCCGACGATTCCCAGCGTGGTGCGGCCACGGCGTCAGGGTTCGCGGCGCGGATGGCGGCCCTGGCTGCCGCCCGAGAGTCGTTCAGCGAGGACCGCTTCGATGAAGCCATGGAACGCTTGGACGGCGTCGGCGAGGAGCCAGGTTCCACCGATGTTGATGCACTCATCCTGCGCGCCGCCGTGCTCGTCTTCAAAGGCGCCATCGGCGAAGCCGAAGCGATGTGCCATCGCATCCATGCGCTCGACGACCTCGATGCCGGAGCGCATTTCCTCGAGGCCTTGTGCGCCCAGCGGCGCGGCGACACGGCAAGCTCCGTGCGCCACGCCCGCGCCGCCGCCTATCTCGATCCGGGCTTCGCGATGCCGCGCCTGCATCTCGGGGTCCTCGCGCGCCGCGGCGGAGATCGCGAACTCGCCGGCCGCGAGCTGCGCGAAGCGCTGGCTCTGCTCCCGCGCGAGGATTCAGGCCGTATCCTGCTCTTCGGCGGCGGCTTCAATCGCGAAACGCTGACCGAGATGTGCCGCAATGAGCTCGCCGCGCTTGGGGCCCATACATGAGCGGTGCCGGATCATCGCCAGCGGATTTCACATCTTCCGCATCAGCCTTGTCGGCGCTGCGCGCGGGATTCGACGGCGGATTCGCGCTGCCTCCACCACCGCCTCCGCCAGCGATGGCGAGGTTGCTGCTGGTGCGTGTCGGCGATTCCGAGCTGTGCCTCGACCTGTCGGAGCTCAGCGGTGTGGCACTTATGCCGCGCCTGCTCTCTCTTCCAGGTTCGAGGCGCGATCTGCTCGGCGTCGTAGCGGTGCGCGGTCGGATCCTGCCGGTATTCGATCTCGCGGCGCTCTTGGGGCTCACGGGCGCGGCTGGGTTGGCGCCATCCATGAGATGGATGGCGCTGGTCGATGACCAACTCGGCTTCGCCTTCGAGCGCCTCCAGGCGCATATCGATGCTCCGCTGTTGTCGCTGCGCGACGCCGCCGCCCGGTACGTGCGCCGCGTGGTCTCCATCGAAACGGATCAGCGCGGCATCATCGACCTGCGTTCGCTCAAGGATTCCCTGTCTCGACTCGACCCGCCATCTCCCCCATCGCCTGCCACGTCATCAGTCGCTCCCGCCTCTCCACAAGGATCCCTGTCATGAGCCAAACCTGGACGTTCACCAAGAAGATCGGCGCGGGATTGCTCGTTGCCTTGGCTGCCATGGCTGGCCTGTGCGCGATCGCCCATTGGAGCAACCAGGTGCTGTTGGAGGCGAACGGACGCGTCGAGACGACCCACGCCGTCATCGATGCGCTCGGTGATCTCATTTCGGGCATCCAGGTGAGCGAGGATCAGGCGCATGTCTATGTCCTGACAGGGACGTCGGCCATGGGCGAGAAGGCCCATGCCACGCTCGCGAATCTGCCGAAGCTGACGGCCTCGGCGGAAGCGGCGCTTCAGGACGGGGAATCGCTCGCTGGTCTTGATGAGCTCAAGCGCCAGCTGCGCATCGAGAGCGATCAGCTCGAGAAGCTCATGGCGGCGCGCAAGGAAGGCGGGTTCGAGGCGGCATCCAAGCTCGTCGAGGACGACAATGTAGAGGTCGTCAGGATCCAGGAGATCGAGGACGGGATGGAGTCCGCGCTGCGCATCAAGCTGGCGCGCGAGACGGACGCCGCCCACGCCAAGGCCAACCTCGCCAAATGGACGCTCTTCGGTGGTACGCTGGTCGCGCTCATCCTCCTCGCTGGCGGCGGATTCATGCTGGCGAGATCGCTGACGCGGCAGATCGGCAGCGCAGTTTCCGACATGCAATCTGCCTCGACCGAGCTCCAGGCCGCCGCCAATCAGCAGGCCAGCGGCTCCAAGGAGCAAGCGACCGCCGCGACCGAGATCACCA
Source organism: Planctomycetota bacterium (assembly GCA_038231435.1). Classification (GTDB taxonomy): domain Bacteria; phylum Planctomycetota; class UBA11346; order UBA11346; family UBA11346; genus JACCZE01. The sequence goes on along the minus strand of JBBRLJ010000051.1, from coordinate 25,435 downwards.
CCACCATCAAGGAGCTGATGACCAGCTCGCGCCAGATCGCCGAGAGTGCGCAGCGTGTCGCGCGAATCGCCGACGAGACGGCGAACGCAGCACGCTCGGGCAAGGCCACCGTGGACCAAGCTCATGAGGCGATCGGCGGGATCCGCCGGCAGGTCGATGTCATCGTCGAGCACATGGTCGATCTCGGCCGCCGCTCGCAGCAGATCGGATCGATCCTCGAGATCATCGGCGAGCTCGCCGAGCAGACCAACATCCTGGCGATCAACGCCACCATCGAATCGGCCGGGGCTGGCGACGCGGGCAAGCGGTTCGCCGTCGTCGCCGATGAGATCCGCAAGCTCGCCGACCGGGTAGGGGGTTCTGCCAAGGAGATCAGGCCGCTCATCGAGCAGATCCGCGCGGTAGCCAATGCCGCGGTCATGGCTACCGAGAACGGATCCAAGGCGGTAGACTCGGGTCAACGGCGCTTCGGCGAGGTGGCTGCCAGTTTCTCGCGCATCGCCGAATCGGTGGGCACCACCTCCGAGGCCGCGCGCGAGATCGAGCTGAGCACCAAGCAGCAATCCAGCGCCGTCGAGCAGGTGAACCTCGCGATCGGCAGCGTCGCGATCGCCGCGCGCGAGATGGAGACCAGCACGTCGCAGACCTTCCAGGCGTCGTCCCAGTTAGCCGGGCTGTCGAAGGACCTCGCCAAGCTGGTCACCTCGAGCGCCTGAACATGGTCAAGGATCCGTATCGGTTCTTCCGGGTGGAGGCGCGCGAGATCCTCGATGGTCTCGTGCTCGCGGCCACGCGTCTCGGGAAGGATGCATCGGATGCCGATTCCATCGCGCGGATCCTACGCCTTTCGCACACCCTGAAGGGCGCGGCGCGGGTAGTCAGGCAGTCGCCGATCGCAGACCACGCCCATGCGATCGAGGACCTGTTTGCAGGATTCCGCGACGGTTCCCCGGCGACTCCCGAGGTCACCGCGCAGTTGCTGCAGGCTGTGGACGCGATCGCCGCATCCCTGTCGTCGATCGATGCGCCCGTACCTGACGGGGCGACGAAGGGGGCTCCGGTGGAGCGCGCGATACCTGTCGCGGTTTCGCGCATCGATTCCACCGACTTGGAAGCCCTGCTCGGTGACCTGTCTCAGGCGCGCGTCACGATCACCGCCTTGTCCCGGCGCCAGGCGGATTGCCAGCAACTGGTGGATCGGGCCGAACGCGCAGGTCAGCATACGGTCTCCGACGTACTCTCGCAGCGGACCGCGCTCGAAGAGTTGGCCACGGCAGCCAGGACCTTGCGGCGCGATTTCGCAGAGGATCTGGCCGCGGCCCGGACCCAGGTCATCCGCGCACAAGCGAGCGGCGAGCGATTGCGCCTGATCAGGGCGGATGACATCCTGCCAGCGCTCGAACGGGCCGCACACGATGCGGCGCAGGCGTGCACCAAAAAGGTCGATTTCACCGCGCGCGGCGGCGAGACCCGCTTGGCTGGAGACGTGCTCGCCATCGCTCGCGATGCGCTGCAGCACATGGTTCGCAATGCCGTGGTGCATGGTATCGAGGAGCCGCAGTCGCGATCGGCGTCGGGTAAGCCACCGTCGGGTCGCGTCGAGTTGCTGATAGAGCGGCGAGGAGATCGGATCGCGTTCATATGCCGGGACGACGGACGTGGTATCGACCGTCGCGCCGTGATCACCGCTGCCGTAGCCAATGGCGCGGCCAGCCCGGAGCAAGCGAAGGCCATGTCCGCCGAGCAGGCGCTGCGCATGATCCTGTTGCCGGGCGTGAGCACCGCCAAGGGCGTATCCCAGGTGTCCGGTCGCGGCATCGGCATGGATGTGGTGCGCGACGCCGCCGTGCTCCTGAATGGGGAGGTGGTGATCGATTCCCGGGACGGTCTCGGCGCCGCGATCACTCTGGTGGTGCCGGTGTCCAGATCCAGCATGGCCGCCATCGAGATCTCGTGCGGCGGCATGGTCGCCCTGCTGCCTCGCGCATCCATCGAATCTGCCGTACGCCTCGGTCCCGCCGATCTGGTCGCGACCGGAAGCGGTAGCGGCATCGCCGTGGGAGGACGCATCATCCCTTGCCTGTCGCTCGCGCACGCATTGGGATCAGCCACGGGCACGGTGGAACCTCGGGACGCTTCGACCGCAGTGGTGGTGGTGGATGGTGCTGATCGCATTGCGCTGCTCGTCGATCGAGTCACCCGCGGCGTCGAAGTGGTCGTCGAGCCAGTGCCAGCACTTGCTGGCGCGGTGCCGCTGCTGAGCGGCATCGCGTTCGACGAGTCGGGAAACCTCGCGCCGGTGCTCGAGCCGCGCTCACTCATGGCTCAGGCCGCCGCTGGCACTCTCGCAGTGCAGCGCGCGCACGCCAGGAAACGCGTGCGCGTGCTGGTGATCGATGATTCACTGACCACGCGCATGCTCGAGCAGAGCATCCTCGAATCAGCGGGCTATGAGGTCGAGGTCGCTTCGTCCGCGGAGGAGGGCCTGGAGCGCGCCAACCGCGAGGCTTATGCGTTGTTCGTCGTGGATGTGGAGATGCCGGGCATGAACGGCTTCGAATTCGTCGCGACCACGCGTGCGGATGCGAAGCTGCGCGAGATCCCGGCTATCCTGGTGACCTCGCTGTCGACGCCGGAGCACCGGCGCAAGGGGCTCGAGGCCGGAGCGCGGGCCTACATCGTCAAGGGCGAGTTCGATCAGGGACGCTTCCTCGACACCATCCGCTCGCTGGTCGGCTGAGATGCAGCCGAGAGGACGGATACGCGTGCTGGTAGTCGAGGATTCCCTGACGGTTCGGCGTTATCTCGTGGAGGTCCTGTCCGCGGACCCGGACATCGAGGTGGTCGGCGAGTGCGGCGATGGCAGAGCTGGCGTCGAGATGTGCGCCCGTCTACGTCCCAACGTCGTCACGCTCGACATGATGATGCCGGTGATGACTGGGCTCGAGGCCACCGAGCGCATCATGGCGTTCACCCCGACGCCGATCCTCATCGTCTCGGCGTCCACCAATCGCGGCGAGCTCTTCAAATCATTCGACGCCCTCGCAGCCGGGGCCGTCGATGTGCTGGACAAGCCGGGTGGCGACCTCGAGGTGGGCGAAGGCTGGGACCAGCGCCTGGTCGCCCGGGTCAAGCTGGTCGCGCGCATCGCGGTGATCACCCATCCGCGCGCGCGGCTGCCGGACTATGGGCGGACGCTTCCCGCAGGGCGCTCCGAGCGACACATGCCCGGGTCGGCGAAAGTGGTGGCGATCGGCGCGTCCACCGGTGGTCCGAGCGCGGTCCTGACCATCCTCTCGAGCCTGCCCGCCGATTTCCCGCTGCCGATCCTGCTGGTCGTGCACATGGGAAAGCCATTCGGCGTCGCGCTCGCCGAGTGGCTCGACCAGCAATGCAAGCTCGAGGTCGCGGTCGCCCGCGACGGCGAAACGCTGCCGGGACGAGGCCACGGGCGGGTGATCGTCGCTCATGCCGATCGCCATCTGGTGCTCGCGAACGGGCGCATCGCATTGAGCGATGGCCCCGAGCGTCATTTCTGTCGTCCCTCGGTGGACACGCTCTTCGAATCGATCGCCGCCGATTGCGGCCGCGACGCCATCGCCGTGCTGTTGACCGGTATGGGCCGCGATGGAGCGGAGGGCATGCTGGCGCTCAAGAAGGCCGGAGGCTCTACCATCGCCCAGGACGAGGCCACCTCGGTGGTGTTCGGCATGCCGCGCGAGGCGATCCGGCTGGGTGCCGCGCAACGGATCCTGCCGATCGATGAGATCGCCCTCGAGATCCAGGAGCTCGCGGGGGCGCGCTCGGGAGGCACGTCGTGAAGCGGTCCATCCTCGTCGCCGCCCTTGGCCTGACCCAGCGCATGGATCTCGATGAGATCCTCACCGAAGCGGGATACGTCGTCACGGCATGTGCGAGCGCGGCGGCGGTGGTCGCCGCGCTCGCCACCAGCGGGTACGACCTCGCGATCATCGATCCCGAACTCCCAGACCAGGACGGAGTCGCTCTGGCTCGCGTGCTGCGCGCGAACGCTCCCACCGCCGCGCTCCCCATCCTGCTGCTCGCCGATCGGGACCACATCCGGGGGCTCCTGGCGAACATCGCGGGACCGGCGCCGGGCTGCATGTCCAAGCCATATGAGCACGCGGCCCTGCTTGCAGCGGCGGCGCAGCTCATCGCGGCCGGGCAGCTCCGCCCCGCAGTGGCTCCGGCAGTCGCGATGTCCGCCAGCACTGCAGCGGTTACAGCTTCAGTTGCCTCCGCGGCTGCCGTGAAGCCAGGCGCGACGGCGATATCGGTGCTGGTCATCGACGACAGCATCACTTTCCGCATGGCACTCTCGCAGGCTCTTGAAGCTGTCGGCTTCAGGGTGCTGCAATCGGGCAGCGGCGAGGATGGCCTGCGCGTCGCGTCGGCATCGCGGCCAGACGTTGCGGTGGTCGACGGGGTCCTGCCTGGCATCAATGGCGTCACGGTGATCCGGCGCATGAAATCGGATCCGGTGCTGCGCCGCATCCCGTGCCTGCTCCTGACCGCGTCGGGCGAGAGGAAGGATGAGATCATCGGCCTCGAATCCGGTGCCGATGCCTACGTGGTCAAGGGCGGTGACGTCGAGGTGGTGGTCGCGCGCATCATGGCGCTCGCGCGCACCGCTGGCGAGGCGACCTCGTACGGGCTCAAGGTGCTACCGTTCACGCCCAAGCGCATACTGGCGGTGGACGACAGCCGTACCTTCCTGCAGGCGTTGGTGGAGCAGTTGCGCGACGAGGAGTACGAGGCGGTGCAGGCGACCTCGGGCGAGCAGGCGCTCGAGATCCTGGAGCAGCAGCAGCTCGATTGCATTCTGCTCGATCTCGAGATGCCCGGCCTCTCCGGCCTCGAGACCTGCCGGCTCATCAAGGGCGACCCGAGATGGCGTAACATCCCGCTGATCATCCTCACCGGGCGCGAGGATCGCGCGGTCATGATCGACAGCCTTAACGCAGGCGCCGACGATTACGTGATGAAATCCGGTGATTTCGAGATCCTCAAGGGACGCCTCCGCGCCCAGGTGAGGCGCAAGCAGATCGAGGACGAGAGCCGGCAGATCGCCGAGCGGTTGCTGCGCAATGAGCTCGAGGTGGCCGAATCCCGCGCCGCGCGACAGCTGTCTGAGACCCGCGCCGGTCTGCTTGCGGATCTTGGCCGGAAGAACGCCGAGCTCGAGAGCGCGAACCGCGAGCTGCTCCTGGCCAAGGATGCCGCCGAGGATGCGACGCGGGCGAAGTCATCGTTCGTGGCCACCATGAGTCATGAGATTCGCACGCCGATGAACGGCATCATCGGCATGATCAACTTGCTCCTGGATACCAAGCTCGACACCGAGCAGCGCAGCTACGCCGACACCGTGCGCATGTGCGCCGACAGCCTGCTGACGTTGATCAACGACATCCTCGATTTCTCGAAGATCGAGGCGGGCAAGCTCGATTTCGAGATCATCGATTTCAACCTGCGCTCCATGGTCGAGGATGCAGTAGGCCTGCTCGCGGATCAGGCCCATTCCAAGCGCATCGAGCTGGTCGCGCTCATCCATCCGTCGGTGCCGTTGTGCGTGGCGGGCGATCCCGGCCGGTTGCGCCAGATCATGCTGAACCTGGTGAGCAATGCGGTGAAATTCACCAGCGCCGGTGAGGTGCTGGTGCGCGCCGACCTGGTGTCCGAGAGCGCTGACGATGCGCTGGTGCGTTTCGCGGTCAGCGATACCGGCATCGGCATCTCGGCCGAGGCGAAAGCCCGCATCTTCCAGCCGTTCACCCAGGCGGACAGCTCTACCACCCGTCGCTATGGCGGGACCGGTCTGGGTCTGGTGATCTGCAAGCGCCTGGCGGGCATGATGGGTGGTGAGATCGGTGTTGATAGTACCGCCGGTGCCGGAAGCACCTTCTGGTTTACCGCCCACCTGACCAAGCGCTCGGCGCCGGTCGGCCCGGTCGTGCAACCCATGCGGATGAAAGGAGCGCGGGCGTTGTGCGTGGATCCGAATCCGGCCAGCCGCGACGCGCTCGCCGAGCAGCTGGCCGCGCTCGGGATGGTCTGTGAGCTGGTCGCCGACGGCGAGGCCGCGCTCGCCGCGCTGTCGGCCGGGCTGGCGGAATCCAAGGCGCATTCGCTGGTGATCTTCGAGCTGGTGCTTCCTGGCATGGACGGCTTCGCCCTGGCGCGCGCCATCCGTGTCGAGCCCGCCTACCGCGCCTTGCCGTTGGTCCTGCTCACCGCGTTCTCGCAGCGCGGCCAAGGGCAGGAAGCGCGGCTCGCCGGCATCTCGGGCTATCTCACCAAGCCAGCGCGCCTGGCGCAGTTGCGCGACTGCCTGGCGGTGGTGCTCGACGCCGCCGCCACTGGGGTTTTCCCCGCGCTGGTGACCAGGCACACCTTGGCGGAGAACCGGGCACTGTCGCGAAAACGTGTGCTGCTCGCCGAGGACAACACCGTGAACCAGAAGGTGGCGGTGAAGATGCTCGAGAAGCTCGGCTGCCGCGTTGACACGGTCGCTAACGGTCGCGAGGCGGTCGAGGCGGTTGCGCGCATCCCCTATGACCTCGTGCTGATGGATTGCCAGATGCCCGAGATGGACGGCTTCCAGGCGACGGCCGAGATCCGCAAGCTCGCGGCTCCCATGCGCGCCATCCCGATCGTGGCCATGACCGCCAACGCGATGCAGGGCGACCGCGAACGCTGCCTGGGGGCGGGGATGGACGACTATGTGACCAAGCCGGTGCAGGTCGAGGAGCTGGTCAGGGCGATGGAGCGGCGTCTGGCTCATCAGGAACCAGCTCCGCCGCCAGTTGAAATCGTGGCGGAGCCGGTCCTCGACAGGGAGGCAGTGCGCAAGCTCGAGGCGTCGATGGGTGGGGCCGCGGATGTCATCGAGGCCTTCGACATCTGGTTGAAGGAACTTCCTCGGCACGTGGCGGCGGTGATGGAGTCCATCGAGCCACCGGAACTGGCCAGGGCTGCGCACCACTTGGCGGGTATGAGCCTGACCGTCGGCGCAACCGCGTTCGGGATGGATTGCCGCAGGCTAGAGGAGATCGCGCGCTCCGGATCGCCGGATGCGATCCGCGCCGCCAGGATCCGGTTCGATGCCAGTCTCGTACCAGCGCGTCTCGCGGTGTTGGCATTGCGCACGCGCCTTGTCGACAGAAGCAGAGGTGACCATGCGGAATCGTGAGGGCGGCATGAGCCAGATGTTCATGACGGCGACATTCATTCTGGTCATGATCTTGCTGGTCTCGATCACCGTGTTGGCGCAGCGCAACAATCGTGCGTACACCGAGACCCAGCATTGGGTTCAGCATACGCACATCACGCTCGCCGAACTGAGCACGCTGAAAGAGACGCTCGTGGACGTCGAGACCGGGGCTCGCGGGTACATCATCACCGGGGATGAGCGTTTCCTCGATGCCTTCCGCGACAGCGGCACGACCTTGAAGGAGGCGATCGCCAGGTTCCGACTCGCCATCGACGACAATCCGAAGCAGATCTCCGCAGTGGACGCATTGATCCCTGTGATCGACAGGAAAATGCACGCGATGACGGACGCCATCGAACTCAGGCGGGCAAAGGGGATCGAGGCGGTCGCCGAGGTTTCGCATATGACCGCGGGTAGAACGGCAATGGAGGAGATCCGCGCGCGCATCGAAGGGTTGAGATCGACGGAGGTTGAGCTTTTGGACCAACGTCGGCAGGCCTCTGAAAGCGAAGCTCGGCACACGGTCACGCTGATCTGGACTGCTTGCGCATTGGCCCTGACCTTCATGGCGCTGTCCGGGCTGATGCTACTGCGCCAGTCGAGACTGCGAGCACGTGCGGAGGACGAGCGCGACCAGTTCTTCACGTCCGCCCTCGATCTCCTATGCATCGCCGGATTGGACGGCTACTTCAAGCGGCTGAATCCAGCGTTCATGCGCGTGCTCGGCTTCACCGAGCGGGAGTTGCTTGCGCAGCCGTTCTCCTCCTTTGTTCATCCAGACGATCTAGCTGGAACCTTGGCAGAGGTCGAGAAGCTGGGCCAGGGGATCGACTCCACAAGTTTCGAAAACCGTTACCGTTGCAAGGATGGTTCGTGGCGATGGCTGCTATGGACCTCGACCGCAGTCAAGGATCGCGGCCTGATCTTCGCGACGGCGCGCGACATCACCGAGCGTCGGAATCTCGAGGACGCTTTGAAGTTCAAGCAATCCCAGCTCGAGGTAGCGCTGACTGCCGAGCAGATCTCGCTACAAGATGCCAGGAAGAACGCCGAGGCGCTCGAGCGCAGCAATCGCGAACTCAGGGAGTTCGCGCACGTGGCGTCGCACGACCTGCAGGAGCCGCTGCGCATGGTGTCTTCGTTCTGCTCGATGCTGAGTGACAATTACCGCGGGCGGCTCGACGCCGAAGCCGATGAATTCATCACCCATGCTGTGGATGGCGCGAAACGCATGCAGGTGCTGATTCAGGATCTACTGAGCTATTCGCGGCTTGAAGGCCAGGGCATGACGTTCCAGACCGTCGACGTCGAGCAGGCCGTGCGCACGGCCAAGGACAATCTCGCGGCATTGATCAGCGAATCGGCGACCGAACTCACCTGGTCTGAGCTGCCAACCCTGGCGGCGGATCGGCGACAGATCGTCCAACTGGTCCAGAACCTCATTGGGAATGCCATCAAGTACCGTTCGCAGCGACCGTCGCGAGTACGCATCTCCTCGGTTAGGGACGGGGCCGCGTGGCGTTTCTCCGTCTCGGACGACGGGATCGGCATCGCTAGCAGGCATCACGAGCGCATCTTCGGGATGTTCAAGCGCCTGCATGGCCGCGAGCGTTATGCCGGCACCGGTATCGGATTGGCGATCTGCAAGAAGGTCGTCGAGATGCACGGCGGCAGAATCTGGGTCGAGTCCGAGCTCGACAAGGGCGCCACCTTCCATTTCACCATCCCCGATCATCTCGAATCGGGAGTGCAACCATCCATGCCGAGGAACCCATGACCGACCAGTCCATGTCCGATCCACTCAAGCCTATCGACATCCTGCTCGTCGAGGACAGTCCGGGCGACGTGCGCATCACCCGCGAGGCGATGAAGAAGGGACGGATGAACAACGTCCTCCATGTAGTCGGGGATGGGGAGGAGGCGATGGAATTCCTGCGCAAGGAAGGTCGATACAAGGACGCGCCACGTCCAGGACTGATCCTGCTCGATCTCAATCTGCCGATCATGGACGGGCGCGAGGTGTTGTCCCAGATCAAGAGCGATCCGAACCTCAAGCGCATTCCGGTCATCGTCCTGACCACATCGCGTTCGGACGAGGACATCCTGAACAGCTACGATTTGCACGCGAACAGCTACATCGCCAAGCCCGTCGATTTCGCGGAATTCGTGACGGTGGTGAGGGGAATCGAGGAATTCTGGCTGTCCATCGTCTCTTTGCCGCGATCCGGAAACGAGAAGCCCTGAGGCGAGCTTCCCCTGAGCGGGGCTTGAGCCCGCGATACCCCGGGATACATGACGGACATGCGCGTCGTCACTATCGCGATCCGTCTGTGCGCCGTCGCGCTGTTCGCCATACCGCTGCTGTCTTTGCTGGCGTCGTGCGGCGGCCCCCGAGCCGAACGAGGGTCCGTCTTGCTGCTCCATCCCCATGGCAAGACGGCCGAGGTCCAGCGGGGAGATCTCGCCCGAGGCGCGGCAGCTCGAGGATTCGTGGTGGCGACTTCGACGCCTGATGGAGCGGGTGCCTGCTTCGACCTCGGCTACAGCTGCGACCTGATCCCAGCGCACAAGCGCGAGGGTGCCCACGTGGTGCTCGAGGCGACCGTCACCGATCTACGAACGGGAACCGTCAGGTACCGAAATCGCATCGTGAGTTCGGCCCCCGCGGGGCTCGACGCGGCCACCTCCTCTGCCGAAGAGACCCTGCTCGACGACATCGCCCGATTGCGCTGAATTCTGACTGCACAGGCGCTCCTCCCGAGCGGGCGCTGCTGGAGTCGAGGTTGTGCATACTCCCGGAGTTTTTCCTCCGAGCTCGGCGAGTAGGCGCAGAATCCTCCATCCACGGAGGTTTCCATGCTCATCCCCAAGACCGTCTCCATGACCCTCGTCAAGGCGATGGCCAGCATCGTCCTCACGGGAAGTGCATGCGCGTTCGCCGTCGATGAAGTCAACGTCTGCGACTTGCGCCTTGGCGGCGGCGTCCTGCCGAAGACCTATCGTGGAGGCGCCACATCCACCGTCACCAATTCCGGCGGCACGGTCACCTCGACTACCAGCACCTCGCCAACACCGCGCAGCCCCGACGCCAACTATCGCGGCCAGCTGCAGTTCATGACCGGCCACCTGGGTTCGGCGGGTGGATTCCTGATCGGAGGCGATCTGGCTGTCAACCAGGCGCGCTTCGAGAACTCTACCTCGACCACCACCTTCACCACGCCGGTGATCGATCTGCTCATAGGCTACGGCTTCGCTCCGACCCCCAGCTGGCATTTCGAGCTGACTCCGTTCGTCGGCTATGGCTGGACGTTCTTCAACGTGTCGAACAACAATCAGACCGACACCAGCAGCCACGAGAATTACATCGAATACGGTGCGCGCGCCGCGACCTATTGGACGTTCAAGAGCGGCTGGCAGATCGGCGTCGAAGTCCCGTATCTGATCGGGCGTTCGAAGCCCGAGTATACATCGACCGACAAATCAACCGGCGATCGCCTGACGGTGAGCGATGATCGCAAGAACCAGGGTTTCGGGGTGCTTGCCTCACTGGGCGTGCGATTCTAGCCTTGGGCATCGCGGCCAGAACGTGCGCGGCATCTGCGTCGCGCGTATGCCAGGCGCTTCTGCTGGTCGCGTCGGCGATGATGCTTGGTCGGCTGGCCACCGCAGCCGATCCGATACTGATCGTGGTGGATGGAGTCGCGAACGGCCCCGTCATCTCGCCAGCGCTCCTCGGGGCCCACCTGGGGTCGAACTTTCGCGCTGCGGATTGGGAAGCCTCGGCGCAGAAGCGATTCCCGTCCTGCGGACTCGGCGTGGGCGCGCTGTTTCGTCATTTCGTCGCCAATAATGCGGCGCGCAGCGAGACGATCGCGGGACGAATGGTGGCGTCGCCCACCAGGGACTGGCTTGGCCACATCCTGGCCAGCGATCATGACCGCTCCGACGATGAGGGGGCCCTGTACCGATGGATGCAGACGGATGTCTGGCAGGACCTGGCCTACGTCGAGCGGCTCCACGGCGAGAACCTCATGGTGGTCTCCGGTTTCCCCGACCTAGGCAAGGAGACCGCCGCCGCGCTCGTCGCCTTCTGCAATGGATCGCCGACTGACGCGCGACCGATCGGCATCGACGCCTCCGGCCGCGATTGGCTCACTATCGGACATTGGGCCGGGATGCGCGCGCGCGGTGATGAGCGGCATGCAGCGCATCCGGAATCGTATCGTGTCCGCTATTGGGAGGTCGGCAACGAACTCTACGATCCTCGGGCGGGAGCGTCGGCGCATCCGTGGCTGTACATCGACGGCTACGACAACTCCGCCCCCGGCCGCAACAATGCCACGCGAGCGGGATACTTCCTCGACGGTCGCGTGCTCGATGGCGTGCGCCACGAGGGATTCCTGGCCTATCGCGCGGCGATGAAGGCCGTGGATCCTGGCATCCTCGTCGGGCCGATGCTGGCGCCCGAACATCGTGGCGCCTGGTACGTCGATTGGAACGAGACCATCCTGGCAAAGGCAAAGGGCGCCTGCGAATTCGTCAGTTGTCACACCTACTCGCGGAGCAAGGGTCTGGCGCCTGAACGGATCATCGAGCAACCCGACGAGGAAGTCGCGATCGGCCTGGCCGCGATCCGTTCACGGCTCGCTGCCCACGGGTACGACGCGTCGTTCCCACTTCTGGATACGGAGTGGAATGCGTATGAGCCGAGCGACTTCGGCCTGCTGCGCATGCAGTCCGCTCTCTACGACGCCCAATGCATCGGCCTGTTCATCGAGAACGGGCTCGCGGGCTCCTGCTTCTATGGACCCTACGATACCGTGCGCGCGGATGGCAGCTGGGCGACCATGGTGCGAGCCGCAGAGGCGCCGCATCTGCGTGTGCCGGCTGGGCATCGCTGGCCTTCCTATTATGCATTCTCGCTGTGGGCGGGGATCGGCGGGCGGATGTCGCACGCGCACGTGCAAGGTGGTAAGCAGGGGGCGCTGCGCTGTTATGCTGCTGTCGCGACCGCTGGCATCCCGGAGCGACGCCGCTTCACGGCGCTGGTACTGAATCTCGCCGGGGTAGCGGTGACGATCAGGATCTCGGTGTCTGGCGCGCACGCGAACCACTGCGTCATCGATCAGGTCGTGCCCGCGGATGGACACCTGGAGTGCGCGGACGTGGTGTACGACGGCGTGCCGATGTCGTCTCCAGCAGGGGAGCGCATCGATCGTCTCGAGGATATGCCTCCGCTGAGCGATCTCACGGTAGCCGAGGCCACCAGCGAAGTCGCCCTGCCCGGCTATTCGATGACGCGCATACGCTTCGAGGAACGTTAGGCGGGGCTGTCGACAGTCGGTGATGCCCGTCTTGCGCCACAATGGAGGCATGACCATAGTCGATCCTCGTGCACCCCAAACCGACTGACGAACCAGCGCAGCGCGTGGAGCTGCACATCCCCTGGAAGACCATAGCCAAGGTGCTGGTGGCGATTCCGCTCGCCTACATCGCCTGGTCACTCTGGCCGCTGTGCGTGATGGTGTTCCTGTCAGCCCTGGTGGCCGTGACCCTGCATCCGGTGGTGAACTGGCTGCGAGCGCGGGGATTCGCCCATTGGGCGGCGGTGCTCACCGTGGCGCTGGTGATGATCGTCCTGGTCGGTGGCGGCGTGACCCTGGTCGTACCCCCGCTCATCGAGCAAGGCACAGGGTTGGTGAAGGCTTTGCCCAAGCTGCAGGAGGCCATCCTCGCGAAACTGCCGGCCGACGGCTACTTCCACGACACCGTCAAGGACCTGTTCAACGGCACCACGCTCCCCGATTCGTCCGAGATGCTCAAGAATGCGGTGTCATGGGGCACCAAGGCGATCGAAGCGCTGACCTGGATGGGCCTCATCCTCATCCTCGCCATCTACCTGCTGCTTGATGGCCACCACGTCTACCGCTGGCTGCTGCCGTATTTTCCTCCGCGCGCCCGCGCGCGTATAGCGCAGACCGCTGTCGAGACATCCGAGGTGGTGTTCGCGTACATGGCCGGACAGATCATCACCTCGGTGATCTGCGCGATCTACGCCTTCGTGGTGCTGCTCGCGCTGCACGTGCCGGCGGCGCTTATCCTGGCGGTCTTGGCGGGTGTACTCGACGTGTTGCCGATCATCGGGTTCTTCATCTCCACCATCCCCGCCGCGCTGCTGGCGCTCGCGGTCTCACCGACGGCGGCGATCCTGGTTGTTCTGCTCTACGTGCTGTACCACGCTCTCGAAAGCTACGTGATCGTGCCCAAGGTCTACGGCCAGCGCCTGCGGCTCTCGACCTTGTCGGTGCTGGTCGCACTGCTCGCGGGCGGCCTGCTCGCCGGTATTCCCGGAGCCCTCGCCATCCTGCCGATCGTGGCATCGTATCCGATCATCGAGCGCATCTGGCTGAAGGAATACCTTGGCAGGGAGGTGGTCCAGAAGCACGCGGAGCAGATGAAGGAGGAGGAGGATCAGGCGAATCAGGGGGGGAAGACGCCTGCGGCCGCCATGGCCAAGGACCAGGCCAAGGAGACAGACAAAGACCAGGTCGTTCCGCCCACGCTTCCCGGCTGATCGTCGATCACGCCATGCTCAGGCCTACCGCGCCGCGCTGACCTCGTCGATCGATCGCGCTCGGCCGTCGCGTCGTCCGGATTCGACGGTGGGACGCAGGAATTCTGGCAGATGCTTGCGTTGGCCATGATCGAGGAAGTCCTGGGCCAGGGCGGCGATCACTGTCTGCGCGCTGAGCTGGCCGACCGTGCGCAGATGTTCGCCGATCAGTTCGTACTGCCGCGTCTGCGAGATGGCGTGCTCCTGATGGGTGGTCGACCACAAGCGATCGCTGAACTCGAGGAAGGCACGGAACGGGCTGGCTCCGCCGGACATGAGCAGGCCGACGCCCCGGGCGAAGCGGCCGCTGTTCGCGTAGAGTTCGAAGTAGCGCGCGAAGCGCTTCAAGCGCTGCATGGTCGGGAAATCGAGGTCGCGGTTCTTGAGGATGTCGTAGGGCGGCTCGGGATTGAACGCCATCGCGAATGGCTCGCGATGCCGCGCCAGCGGGGTGCCCTTGAGCAGCTTGAGGATGCCGACCTGGATCTCGCCTGGCCCCAGGCGCCACAACGCATCGAAGCTATCCGCGAAGCTGTCGACCGTCTCGCCTGGAAGTCCGATGATCAGGTCGGCATGGACATGGATGCCGGCATCGCGCAGCCAGCGCAGATTGTCCTCGGTCTTCGCCCGGTCCATGCGCCGCGAGATCAGCTCGCCCACGCGCGGAGTGAAGCTCTGGATCCCCACCTCGAGCTGCAGCGAGCCCCTGGGGAAGCGCGCGAGCAGATCCTTCAGGGCGTCTGGCAGGCGGTCCGGGACCATCTCGAAGTGCAGGAAGAAGGAGCCGTTGGCGGGCAGGCCGTCGGCGACGCGTGCCTGTGGATCCGGTCCGATCAGGGTGCCGGCCGGGTCGCGGGGCCACCGCTCGAGGAAGAAGGCGAGGATCGCCGAGCTTGACGTGATCCCGAGATTGAAGGTGCGGTCGACGAATTTGAAGACCCGGCAACCGCGGCGGATCATCCCATCCAACTCGGCGAGGAATCCCTCGAGTGGGAACGAGCGCACGCCGTTCTCTATCGATGACAGGCAGAATTCGCAGGTGAACGGACAGCCACGGCTGGCCTCGACGTAAATGATGCGGTGGCGCAGGTCATCGTCGGTGTAGCGGGCATAGGGGAAGGAGATCGAGGCCGGCGCCGGCTTCGGCGCGCGCACCACCTTGGGCACCGCCCGACCTTCGAGCAGCGCCGCGCACACCGGCGGGAAGGCGAGATCGGCTTCTCCGACGATCAGCACGTCGGACATCGCCACCAGCGGTTCGTGCTCGTGCTCGTGGCTGACCTCGGGGCCACCCACGACGATGCGGACCCCAGGGGCGACGCGCCGGATGATCGCCACCACTTTGGTGGTTTCGCGCAGGTTCCAGATGTACACGCCGAAACCGATGATCCTCGGTGACAGCGCGATCAGCTGCTCGGCAACCCAGCCCAGGTTGTCGTTGATGGTGAATTCGCGCAGCGACGCGTGGGCCTCGAGCTCGCCGAGATTCGCCATGAGGTAGCGCAATCCGAGACTCGCGTGGCTGTGGCGGGCATTGAGCGTGGTCAGGATGATCATGCGTCTCGACATGGTGTCGCCGCTTAACCGCCATACCAGCCTGGCCCACGAGGGGCTGGCGCATACGGGCGTGCCTAGCGCTCGTTCTGCTGCCCGAGCAGACGCGCGCGATAGGCCTCGAAGCAGCGGGCGCCTGCCCGCAAGCGCATCCATGCGCCTTCAGCGATCGCGCCCGCTATCGCTGGATCGGTGGCCATGAGCGGCGCGATGACCTCGCGGTTCCATGCCCATGAATGCTTCGGATCCAACGCTGCGTGCAGCTCGTGGTAGCAGCGGCCTGGCGGCGAGATCCCCAGCCGTGTCAGTCCGGCGGCGACTTGGGCCACTCTGCCTGGCGCGGTCAGTTCGATGACCCCCAGTGCGCCGATCGCGTGGTAGGCATAGCGGTTATCGATCGCCAGCGCGATCATCAGGTTCGCCAGCGCGAGCGATTCCCAGACGACCGGCTCCGAGCCCTGGAGTCCGAGCTCGCGCGCCAAGACCTCGAGCATCGGGCCGTGCATGCCCTCGGCCCTGCCTCGCCCCATCTCGTCCCAATAGTTGCGCGCCATCTCAAGCTTGGGCCGGGTCGGCAGCTTGATCTGGGTGAGCGCGACCAAGTCGTCGAAACCGGCTTCACCGGCGACCTCCTGCGACATGAACCAGCGCATGTCGTCGAGGCTAGCGCTGTCGGCGAGCCACGGGAACAGCGGATCACCTTGACCTGGCCCGATCTCGCGGAGGCACTCGAACCAGGAGACGAACGCGTCGGGGCCCCGCGGTACCGGTTCGAGCTCGGCCATCTCAAGCTGGGATGACGTGCGTTCTCGTTCGACGAACTCGACTTCGCACTCGCGCGCGCGCGCCTCGCGTTCGAGATCCTCGCGCCACGAGACGCTCGGCAGGGATGGGCGCAACCGCCTCTGGTTGTGGCGGGCCAACCACGCATGCAGGGCATGCTGTTCGGTGACGATCGTGGGCGGGGGCGTGCGCGTCGCTGGCATGCTGCCTCCAACCGGCGTTCAGCCGGTGTACGCCACGGTATGCGCGGCCCGGTGCACAGTCGGCTGCCATGACCCGAGCCTTGCACATGCGCGCGGGCGGTGTGCGGGCGGATCATGCTGGTGGACTTGTAGGCAGACAGGGACTGGACTCTCTGTGATATCCTTGGATTGCAGGATCTCGCTCCGGCTATGCCTGTCGCCGAAGGTACATCGAGGTCCGACGCCTCGAGCCAAAGACTTCACGGCAGCGTCGCCACCAGCCCGACCACGGCCAGGCGATCCGCCCGGGCGTAGGCCGGGCGATCGAGCTCCTCGCCGAACACGTCGGGATCCAGCTCCTCGTAGAGGATCTGCGCCTGTGCAGGCAGGCAGGCGGTCACTGCGGTGCGGAACACGTCCTCGCCGAGCACCACGGGGGTCCCCGTGTACAGCACCAGCCGGCCGCCTGGGGCCAGACGCGCCATCGACTCGCGCACGATGCGTACGGCGAGATCGATGCCGTGCGGACCACCGCCATCGCGATACAGCCGGGCGGCGGGGTCGACCAGGTACGGGGGGTTGGCCACCACCAGATCCACCTCGCCCGATATCTGGTCGAGCACGTCACTGATCACGACCTCTGCCCTGGCCAAGGAGTTCAGCGCGGCGTTGGCGCGGGCGAAGACCAGAGCCGTCGCGCTCACATCGGCGAGGACCACGTTCTGCGCGAGGTGCGCGATGCTGGCGCCGCCGGCTCCGCTGCCGCAACCGATGTCCACCACGCGCCGACACGGTCGCGCGTGTCTCGCCAGGAGCGACGCGAAACGGTGGGTATCGGGGCCGAAGAACACTGATTCGGCGGCAAGCGTGGGGTAGGCGGAATGTGCGAACAGCTGCTCGCCGAGACTCGAGAAACGCACGCGGCTGCGCAGGCCGTCGGGGGTCTGCTCCAGCGCGCCCGCATCCACGAGCGCTGCGAGCAGCTCCCTGTCGAGATCCGAACTGACGAACGTCATGCTCCAGCCGAAGATGTCGCGCAGGCTCCGCAGTGCGGTTTGGTCGCGCCCGCGGCCCGACGAGCGCGCCAGCACCCGGCGATGCGTCTCGGGGGTCACCGTGGTGAAGCGGTAGCCCCGGGACTTCAGCAGCTTGCCCAGGGCGCACAGCGCCGATTCGTCGATGTCCACGCCCGGACCTTGGTCCCCAGCCACCGGCGGCAAGGGCTCGACAGCCCAACCTTTACAATCCGATAGCCCTGGTCGTGCAGAGCTGACAGAGGTATCATGCGCGTTCTTCACTCGCCGTACTGGCCGATCCCTGGGAGCCACCAATGGCCATCTCCGAACGTCTGGACCCGCTGCGCCGAGATCTCGCTCCTGCCGCATCCCCGGCCCCGCGGCCCGTCGCCGCGGCTGGTCCGCGGCCGGACCAGCGCCGGGGCTGGCGCCGGTTGGCGCACGCTCCGCTCGGCGCCTGGCACGCCATCGCCAGACGGCGATGGCTGATGTGGACGCTGGGTTCGATCGTCGTCCTGCTGGTGGCGGCGCGCATTGCAGCTCCCTTCGCCCTGCGCTGGTACATCGATCGCACCATCAACGCCATGCCCGGATACCAGGGAGGTGTCGGCGATGTCACCATCCATCTGTGGAAGGGGGCCTACCAGGTGGACGACATCATGATCAGCCAGATCGGGTCGCCCGACTTGGCTCCGTTCCTGACCTGCGGCGAGATGGATCTCGCGGTGCAATGGGCCGCCCTGATGAAGGGCGCGGTGGTCGGGGTGATCGTGCTGCGCCATCCAGTGGTCAACTTCGCGGCCGCGAAGAATCCGCAGAATCAGCAGACTGGCGGCGCCAAGAAGCCTGATCCGGATCAAGGCGCCACCGCGCCGCCAGACGTCTCATGGCAAGACCAGGTCAAGAAGATGATGCCGATTGCGGTCAACCACATCGACGTCATCGACGGCAAGGTGCGCTTCCAGGACGTGGAGAAGCACGTCGACATCGACATCGGCAGGCTCGAGGCCACGGTCACCAACCTGACCAACAGCGACAAGATCTCGGCCGAGAACTCCATGGTGGCGACCGTGAAGGCCAAGGGCGATACGATCGGTGCCGGTCACTTCACCATCAGCGGCGACATCGATCCATTCGCCGCCAATCCGACCTTCGCGATCAAGGCGTCGCTCGAGCATCTCAATCTGCCGGCGATCAACGACTTCACCAAGGCCTATGCCAAGGTCACAGTCGAGCGCGGCACCTTCGATCTCTACGCCGACATCACCGCCAAGGACGGTGCGCTCAGCGGCTACGTCAAACCGATGTTCACCGGACTGGATGTGCTGAACTTCAAGGAGGACATCAAGCACGAGACGGCCTTGAAGGCGTTCTGGGAAGGCATCGTCGGCGCCACCGGAAAGATTCTGCAGAACCAGCCCAAGGATCGGCTGGCCACCGAGATCCCCATCACCGGCAGGGTGGATCAACCGGGCACCAACCTCATGGGCGTGGTCGCCGGAGTGCTCAAGAACGCCTTCGTGCGCGCGCTGATGCCGGGTTTCAAGGACAAGGGGGGCCCGGCTTCGGTCGATGCGCCGAAGGATCCGGCCAAGCAGCAGGCGCATGATCAGGCCGAGCGCAAGCTGGAGAGCAACCAGAGCAAGGCGGCCCAGACCAAATGACGCTCATAGAGTTGGACAAGTGGCCGTCCACCCGTGCTTTATGAACAAGCGGTAAAATGGAACGCAGCGGCGGAGGCCCACCTTATACTGGTATCATGAGCATCCCACGGCTCGCCCTGGTGTGTCTGACAATGGCGGTCGCCGCGTTCACGCCTGTGTGCAAGGCGATGGCGCTGGAGACCGGTGACCGATTGCCGGCACTCACCGATGTCGCTTGGATCGATGGGCGGTCCGGTGCTGGGGACTCGGCTGCTCCCGATGCGGTCACGGTGGTCGATCTGTGGTCCCCGGACAACGCGGCATGCCGCGCGACCATGCCGCGTCTGACCGATCTGCAAAAGCGCCATCCCGAAGTGCGCGTGATCGGGCTCACCGATGCGAGCGATGCGGCCACCCGCCGCTTCGTCACCGGAATGGGTTCACGGATCGGTTATGGCATCGGCGTGGTTCCCGCGCTCAAGGCCTTCGCTCCCTCGGTCGGCGCCCCGTGCGCGCTGATCGTCGATCGGCGCGGGACGGTGGTGTGGTGGGGCGACGCCATGGACGTGCCTGGTCCACTCGCGCGCGTGCTCGACGGTACCTTCGTTCCCGAGGCCCAGCCGGCGACCGTCCTGCAGCCGGCGTCGCCCATCGAGGTCGTGCCGCGAATTCCCGAGGAAGCTGGATCCCATGGCTACATCGAACGTCCAGAGCGTCGCACCACGGTGATCGTCGGGGTGCCCCAGGTGGTGTGCGTACCGCATCCCTGTTGGTGGGCGTTGAGCGTGCATGGCGGAGCGTGCTCAGGGCATTTCATCATTCCGCACCCGCCGTTGATCTTGCTGCCGCCATTCCGCTGCTTCTGGCGCTGAATTCCAGCATCGCTCCGAGTCTACTCGCAGCACTGGTCCGGGCACGGGGAGGTCCGGGCTCTGGGAGAGCGTAGGGATCGGGGATCGCCGGCTGCTGGGCGACCTGGCATCAACCAGGCCCGACCTCATCCGCTCCACCGACGGTTCCGTACCCTCCATGCATCGTACCCGTGGTCGCATTCAGAGGGGATGTGACTTGAAACCCGAGCTAGCCCGGATGTGGTTGGCCACCCTGGAGGCTGTATGAGCTATTACGAGGCATCGGATCTCGGTAAATTCGCGGACATCGGCAAGGACGCCCCCGAGTTGGCCGAGGCGTTCTTCGCCTGGTACGGCAAGGTCTTCGCCGAGGGTGAACTCACCAAGCGCGAGAAGAACCTCATCGCCCTCGCCGTCGCCCACGCCGTGCAGTGCCCATACTGCATCGACGCCTATACGGGTGCGTCGCTCGAGAGTGGCTGCAGCAAGGGCGAGATGACCGAGGCCGTGCATGTCGCCGCCGCGATCAAGGGCGGCTCGGCGTTGGTGCATGGCGTGCAGATGCGCAAGCACGCGGACAAGGTGTCGATGTGAGCCGCGACAGCGCTGCCAGACTTCCGGAAGAGAGCCTCCCTGTCGAGAATCCTCCAGGGACGAGGGCCATCCACGGCGCGACGCGATCGAGACGGTGATGAGCGTGGTATCGCCGCCATCACCCATGCCGGTGGCCGAGCAGCGTCGGCGGATCGAGGCCATGCCGGTAGACGCGTTCGCCTCCCACCTCGAACGGGCGGGCATCGCGACGCTCACGGCGGCGCGCACCACGGTGTTCCAGGTCAACGTCGGCAAGCTCTGCAACCAGCGCTGCCATCATTGCCACGTCGATGCCGGGCCGCATCAGACCACTGCGAACATGGCGTGGCCCACCTTCGCGGCATGCCTGGACGTGGTGGCGCGCATACGCCCAAGCATCGTCGACATCACCGGCGGCGCTCCTGAGCTGAACGTGCATTTCAGGCGCTTCGTGCGCGAGCTGCGGGCGATCGGCGTGCCGACGATCATCGATCGCTGCAATCTCACCGTGCTGCTCATCGATGCGCAGCGCGATCTGGCGGAATTCCTCGCCGAGCAGCGCGTCTCGATTGTCGCCTCGCTGCCCGCGGTGAATGCCGAGCAGACCGACGCGCAACGCGGCGGCGGCGTCTTCGCGCGCTCGATCAGCGCGCTTCGGCGCCTGAACGAGCTCGGTTACGGTCAGGCGGGGAGTGGGCTGACCCTGACGCTGATGAGCAATCCGGTCGGCGCCTTCCTGCCGCCACCGCAGGCGTCGGCCGAGGCCAGGTTCCGCATCCTGCTGCGCGACCGCCATCAGGTCGAGTTCACCAACCTGATCGAGCTCACCAACATGCCGATCAGCCGCTTCCTGGAATACCTCGTCGCCAGCGGCAATGACGAAGCGTATCTGCGCAAGCTCTCCTGCGCATTCAATCCCGCTGCGGTCCCCGGCCTGATGTGTCTGAACACGCTGTCCGTCGGCTGGGACGGCACGCTCTACGATTGCGATTTCAACCAGATGCTCGAGCTGCCGGTCTCGCCGCTCGCCGCGGGAGCTCCTGGCCCAGCGGAAGCAGTGAGCGCGATGGAAGCGAGGAGCCCGTCCGAAACCTCGCGTACCATCTTCGGCTATCGTCAGGAGCTGATGGACGGGCGCGCGGTGCGCACCGGCAAGCATTGCCTGGGCTGCACGGCCGGGCAGGGATCCGGCTGCGGCGGCTCCACCACCTGAGATCTCAGCGGCGGTCCCTTCGCGCATCGCGTCCATCGCGTCTATCGGATTGTCGGCGTCGTAAGCGCGCAACCGACCGAGCCGGCTTGCGCAGCCAGAACGCCTCGGCATCCCAATGAATGAACGGCTTTTTACCGCATAGGCGCACGCGCAGATCAGCATCCGCAGCGATGGATCGAACCGTAGCGCGATCCACCGCGGCATCCGCGCGGTACGAGAAATTCAGGATCAGCAGGTCGCCGCCGGGCCGCAGCACGCGTGCCGCCTCGTGGACGTGGGTCTCGACCAGGGCGATGCCGGATTGGACCAGGTAGGGGAAGGAATCCACGGCGTAGACCAGATCGAGGCTGGCGTCGCCGAAACGCGACAAGTCGCGGCCTGCGGTGCGCGTGATGCGCACGTTCGCGAGACCCGCGCAGCGCGCACGCGCTTCAGCGACCATGTTGCCGGACAGGTCGATACCATGGGCGGTGCGTACCAGCGGCGCCAGCGCCGCCTGCATGCGCCCGATGCCGCAGCCGATCTCGAGGGTGTCGCGTGCGGGCCCGAGCAGCCCCTGGGCCTTCATCCAGCCCACCACTTCGCGCGTGGCGCGGGCGAGCAGGCGCGGATTGGTCAGTGAATAGAGCGCCACGCTCGCTTCCGGGTTCTGCTGCACCGACCAGTCGAACAGGCGCCGGCAGTGCTCGAGCCCGGCCGCGATGCTGGGCAGTGGCCGGGAATGATCCACCTCGGCGCGTACCATGCCGGCGATGCGTTCGCAGCCGGCGCGATTGCGCGTGATCAGCGCGCGCAAGGCGAGCAGCCGCGGGCGTCGCGCCGCCGAAGCGCGTTCGATGGCCTCGGCCAGGGCGGCGAGCGCGACGGGCACGTCGGCGCATGCGATCAGCAGCTCCATCGCCGCCATCGCTGGCGGAATCGAACCGCGGCCGTGGGCGCGCAGGATGCGGTTCGCCTGCGGCCAGTCGGCGAGCGTAGGGAAGGCGGCTTGACGGGGTGCTGTCATCGCGCGTCGTCCGTGGGCAGATATCCCAGGCGCCGCAGGGTGGCCTGGTCGCGGGCGATGAAGCGCTCGCCGATGTCGGTGCGGTAGCGCAGGTTCGGCACCACGACCTTTCCGGCCAGCGCGTTCGCCTGCCGCTGCGCGGACCGCGCGTCAGGACCGCTGCCGGTGGCGACCATCAGGTATCCGAGCACGCCGCTGGTGACCAGCCGGCCGCTGACCGGATGACGCGCGACCTCGGCATAGTGGAGGCGCGCGCGTTCATCGTCTCCGAGCTCTCCGCGCTCTCCGCGAAAGGAGATCGGGGTGCCCAGCGCCAAGCCGTCTTCCGTCGCCTCACCGCCCGATTCCCCGAGAGCGGATCTGCGCAGGCGCGGGAACGGCGGCACGGTCAGCACCACGCCCACGGCATAACCCGGCCTCGTGCGGATCTCAGGGCCCGAGCCGGCGGCGAGGCGGGCGAGGATGACATCCCAGCCATCCTCGTGCAGCTCATCGAGGATGGCGAAGCCGGGATATCCGAACCGGCAGGTGAATTCGAGCGGCCAAACACCGGCGTCGTTGACGATGGTGTTGAGGTTGATGTATCCGCAGTAGCCCGAGGCCGCCAGCAGCGGCGCCATGTGCGCGAGGGTGTCGTCGAACAGCCGCCGCGCGCCGCGGTAGGTGACCAGCGTGCCCATCTCGCCGGTCAGCTCGCCGAGATCGCCGGGAAAGAAGCGTTTGTGCTCCCAATCCAGGCAGACGGCCTCGAGGAAACGGCTGCCGTCGAAGTAGGCTCCGACCCCGACCTCGACGCCGTCGAGACGCTCCATGAGCACGAACCTGGGCTGGTCCACGAAGCGCCAGGATGCCCGGTAGTGGTCGAGCAGGCCGATGACGTCGCTGCCATCGACGAGCTCGCCCACATAGTTGTGGGTCGAGGGGAAACGGTCGCCGTCGAACTTGTAGACCCAACGGCCGGGATGGTCGCGAATGAAGGCGATGGCGGCGGCATAGTCATCGAAGCCGTGAGTGGCGGCGGTGCGCATCCCGACGTCGCGCATCGTCCGTTGCCCGAAGGCCCGGTCGCCCTCCAGCCGGGCGCCGAGGGCACTGCCCCCGATAACCTTGAGACCCTGACGCCTCAGATCGTCGTGGAGCGTGCCCGATTTGGCATCCTCGAACACGATCAGACCGTCTGGACCGGACTCGCGCACCCATGCGAGATGTTCTCGCCAATCCTCGATCCGCTCGACCATGCCAGTCATGCTGCCGGTCGCCATGGCTTCCCCTACATGCACCCGGACCTCGTGCCCCGCGGCCGCCAGGCGCAGGTACATGTCGCCGAGATCGCACCAATCCCCGATGCCGAGAAATCTCATGCCGGAGGAGGTAGTTCGGTGGCAGCGAACGCGATGCAAGCCTCATTCTCAACCAGAGCTATAGCGTGTGGAACCTTGGTGATTAGCGTTTGAGGGCAGGCGCCAGGGCGACATCGTCGTCGTAATTGACGTTTAAGGGGGTTCCATGTCCGCGACCGCCAATGACACCTTCGACAAGAGGAAGCTCCTGGAGGCGCTCACTGCGCTCAGGCGCGGAGATTTCGCCTCGCGGCTGCCCATCGATTGGACAGGCATCGACGGGAAGATCGCCGACATCTTCAATCAGGTGATGGATATCAACCAGGACATCGCCCGCGAATTCGATCGTCTGAGCGTGGTGGTGGGCAAGGAGGGCAAGCTCTCCCAACGCGCGGCGGTGGGCATGGCGACCGGATCCTTCGCCGACGCCATCAGCTCGGTGAACACCCTGATCGACGACCTCGTGCATCCCACCTCAGAGACCGCCCGCGTGATCGGCGCCGTGGCCAAGGGTGATCTCTCGCAGACCATGGCGCTCGACATCGAGGGCCGGCCGTTGCAGGGCGAATTCCTGCGCACCGCGGTGACCGTGAACACCATGGTGGACCAGCTCGGCTCGTTCGCGTCCGAAGTCACCCGTGTCGCGCGTGAGGTGGGCACCGAGGGCAAGCTCGGAGGCCAAGCGGTGGTGCAGGGCGTGGCCGGCACCTGGAAGGATCTCACCGACAACGTCAATCTCATGGCCTCGAACCTCACGTCGCAGGTGCGCAACATCGCCACCGTGACCACGGCCGTGGCCAACGGCGACCTGACCAAGAAGGTCACGGTGGACGTGAAGGGCGAAATCCTCGAGCTCAAGGACACCGTGAATACCATGGTGGAGCAGCTCAGCTCCTTCGCGTCGGAAGTGACGCGCGTCGCCCGCGAAGTGGGCACCGAAGGCAAGCTGGGCGGCCAGGCCGTGGTGCGCGGCGTCGCCGGCACCTGGAAGGATCTCACCGACAACGTGAATTTCATGGCCAACAACCTCACCGGCCAGGTGCGCAACATCGCCGAGGTGGCCACTGCCATCGCCAATGGCGACCTTTCGAAGAAGATCACCGTCGACGTGAAGGGCGAGATCCTCGAGCTGAAGAACACCATGAACATCATGGTCGACCAGCTGAATTCGTTCGCGTCGGAAGTTTCGCGCGTGGCGCGTGAAGTGGGCACCGAGGGCAAGCTCGGCGGCCAGGCCGAGGTGAAGGGCGTGGCGGGAACCTGGAAGGATCTCACCGACAACGTCAACTCGATGGCCGGCAACCTCACCGGCCAGGTGCGCAACATCGCCGACGTAACCAAGGCGGTCGCCAACGGCGACCTGACCAAGAAGATCACCGTCGAGGTGAAGGGCGAAATCCTGGAGCTCAAGAACACCATCAATACCATGG
>JBBRLJ010000050.1:0-33831 GCA_038231435.1 Planctomycetota bacterium | reverse complement strand
CGCCCATTATTCACGCAAACCAGGTCTCGGCGGCCGCTTTTTGTGCGGGGGCTTTGCCCCCGGCCCCCCACGTCCTTTGTCGTCCTTCTTTTTGTCCGCCGGGCGGCCAAAATGTTTGTGTGATGGGCTACGCCCATTATTCACGCAAACCAGGTCTCGGCGGCCGCTTTTTGTGCGGGGGCTTTGCCCCCGGCCCCCCACGTCCTTTGTCGTCCTTCTTTTTGTCCGCCGGGCGGCCAAAAAGTTTGCGTGATGGGCTACGCCCATTATTCACGCAAACCAGGACTCGGCGGCCGCGGCGGCTGCGCCGCCGGATTGGTCGGGGGCCCCATCGCTCCGCGAGGGGGCGGGCGCCGAGTGGCGATGGGCGGATACAATCGGCGCAGCCGATCCACCCACGTTTTCGCCGGGACGGCGAAAACGAGCCACGACAAAGCCCGTGGGGTAGGCCCGCATGGCCGCAGGGGCGAAGCCCTTGAACAATTACCGAACCCAGATCGGCTGGTAGCCGGTGACTTGCCACTGGCCGTCCTGGCGTTCGAGGCCGATGAGCGCGCCCGCGGCGAGATCCGGATCGCTCCACCAGTTCATCATCACCAGGGCGCGCTCGCCCTCGATCTTCTTGACCTCGGCCACGAAGGACACGCCGGCCTTGCCGGTCATCTGGTCGATCACTGCCTGGCCGGTGGTCATGCGGCACCAGCGCTTCTGCCGGACCGGCGGGGAATTGCGCGCGAAGGCCTCGAGGAACTGGCCTTCGCGTTCCGGGGGGTAATCCAGGAAGAAGCCGCCGAACTCCGCGCGATCGGCGTCCGAGGCATGCAGCGCGAACTCGAAACGGTAGGCGGCGATCATCAGCGCGGCCGCGTCGTCGACGGCCGCCACGGCCAGAGGCTTCTGTCCTGCACGGGTCGCCATCGCCTCCGTTCGGAGCGATCGGCTGTCGTCGCCAGCGCAGCCAGCCAGCCAGATCGTGGCGAGCCCAGCGAATACGGTCGCCACGCTGGCCGAGCGCCGATGCTCTTGGCGTATCCACTCCTGGCTCATCCTCAGAAGCCCGCGGCGTCCGCCGCGCCATCGAGATTGCGGCACGCGGCGCCGGTCACGGTGCGGGCGATCATGCCCGACAGCGTCTTGCCTGGCCCGAGCTCGAGGAATTCCGTGATGCCGGCCTGATTCATCGCCACCACCGAATCCGCCCAGCGCACCGGCTTGGTCAGCTGCGCTACCAGCAGCTCGGGAATCTCGGCGGCCTTGGTCACCGGTCGCGCGTGCACGTTCGCATACACCGGCACCCTGGGGTCCGAGATGCGCGCGACCGCGAGCGCCGCGCGCAAGCGCTCGGCGGCCGGCGCCATCAGCGCGCTGTGGAAGGCGCCGGCGACGTTCAGCGCGATCGCCTTGCGCATGCCCAGCTCCTTGCCCTTGGCCTGGACCATCTCGACCGCGCGCGCGCAGGCGCCGGCGGCGCCTGAGATCACCACCTGTCCGGGGCTGTTGAGGTTCGCGACCTGCAGGGTCTCGCCACTCGCGCACGCGTCGCACAGTTTCTGCGCGCTGGCTTCGTCCGCGCCGATCAGCGCAACCATGCCGCTCTTCACCGCCTCGGCCGCTGCCTGCATGGCTTCGCCGCGCAGTCGCACCAGCTTGACCGCGTCGGCGAAGCCCAGGGCGCCGGCAGCCACGAGCGCGGTGTATTCGCCCAGGCTGAGGCCAGCAGTGGCGACGAAGTCAGGCGTCTTCCGGGCTTTCAGCGCCTCGTAGGACATCAGGCTCGACACCAGGATCGCCGGCTGACTGACGTCGGTGCGCATCAGCTGTTCTTCGGGACCTTCGGCAATGACGCGCGAGAGCGGGAAGCCCAAGATTCGGTCGGCTTCCTCGAGTAGAGCGCGTGCTGCTGGGACATGCGCGGCGAGATCCTTGCCCATGCCGATGTACTGAGCGCCTTGGCCGGGGAAGACGAGGGCGGTGGGCATGGGAAGGGGCTCCTTGAGGTGGGGGATGGTGGGGGGGGATGTGTGGTTTTCCAGGGGGGAGGGGGACGAGGCGGGCTTCTGGCTTCTGTGGCTTCTGGCTGCTGGCATCGATGTTGTGGTTCGTTTGGTTCCTTTTGGCTTGGACGTCTTCTCCTTAATTCCTGATCGTCGCGGACGTGCTCGCAGTCAAGGCCTGCGGCCGGAGCGGCCTTGCGGCGGAGGAACCGCCGTGGCCGGGGCGGCCAGCCTTGACAGCTGCGCGCGTTTCGCGGGTTGGTGTGGGAAAGGAGAACATCATGAAACGCTTCGAGGATCTGCGGGTTTGGCAGGAGGCGCGCATCATGGCGCGGGTGACGCGGGAGGTGGTCGCGGGTTTCGGGCGGCGGCGGGATCTGGTAGATCAGATGGAGCGCGCGGCGAACTCGGTGTCGGCGAACATCGCAGAAGGCAGCAGCCGCGGCAGCGACGCGGACTTCCGCCGGTACCTCAGATACGCGCGCTCATCGTGCGACGAGTTGCGCAGCCATCTGTACGAGGCGTCCGATAGCGCCCTGGTCGAGGCGCCCCTACGCGACGAACTATTCCATCGCCTCGAGAGCACCGGGAAGATGCTCACGGTCCTCATCCGCGTACTGGGGCGCGGCACCTGATGCGCAACGCAATCACGTCGTGACTACCGTCCGGCGCATCGCGCCGAGCATCCAGCCGATCTGCTGGGCGAGATCGATGAGATCGAGGAAAGCTTCGCGCCCGAGATAACCGCACGCGTGCGCGCGGCGCAGCTGGCTCTGCGCCTCCGCGCAGGAGCCGTGGGCGATCGCGAGGAAGTGCGCGAACTGGGGCGCGCTGCCGCGTTCAGAGCCTTCGGCGATGTTGTCAGGGATGGAAGCCGCCGACCGCCGCAGCTGGCCAGCCGCGTCGCACCGCAACAGCGGAGCCACCGCGTCGATCCTGATAGCGAATTGATGCGCTTTCTGCCACACGATGAAATCTTGATACCGAGCCATGGTGTTGCTCTCCTTCGCCAAAAACCCAGCGAAGGCGCGCAGCTGTCAAGGCTGCCAACCGCGGTTCCTCCGCGGCAATCGGCGCCCCGCCGATCGGCCTTGACTGCGAGCACCTTCGCTACGATCGCGATTCCGAGGAGAGCCCCACAAAAACCGTGCCCAGCTTCTAGCTTCTAGCCGTCTCACCGCCTCCGCTTCTTCTTCCCTTCATCCCTGCGCCGTTCCTTCTCGACCCGCTGGGTATCCCCCCGCTTGCGATCACCGCCTCCGCCTCCTCCGCCGCGCTGCTGCTGCTGTCCCCCGCGCGCGTCCCCGCCGCGCCCCTGCAGCGACTTGCTTGCGGGCTTCCCGCCTTTTCCGGCATTGCCCAATCCCGCATCCGACAATCCCAGCACCACATCGCTGCGATCGATGTCGACCGCGACGACCTGCACATCGAGCTCGATGCCGACGCCGATCACCCGCGAGCTGTGCCGGCCGATGAGCGCCATGCGCTGCGAGTCGTAGCTGTAGAAGTCGTCCTTGAGCTCGCGCATGGGCACGAAGCCCTCCATGCCGGTCTCCATCAGCTGGACGCTGAGCCCGCCTGGTGTCGCCATCAGCACCACGCCTGGGAAGACCTCGCCCATGCGTTCGGCCAGGTAGCGCGTCGATTTGCGCGCGTGCAGATCGCGCTCGGCGCCCTCGGCGCGCTGCTCGAGCCAAGTCGACTGCTTCGCCAGCGCGTCGAGGTAGCCATGGCGGATCTCGACGTTCCGGAATTCTGGCAGATTCAGTCCGCGTTTCACCAGACGGTGGACCAGCAGATCCGGATAGCGCCGGATCGGGCTGGTGAAGTGCGCGTAGCTGCGGAAGGCGAGCGCGTAGTGGCCGATATTCTCGGTGGAATACACCGCCTTCTTGAAGGAGCGCAGGCACAGGTAGTTCAGCACCAAGCGTGAGGCCGGCGGCTCCTTGGCGAGTTCGAACAGCAGCTTCTGCAGCGCGAAGCGGTTGGTGACCTGGCTGCCGTCCTTGCCATAGGCCTCGAGCACCTGCGCGAACTGCTGCATGCGCTCGGGGTCGGGCTCCTGGTGGATGCGGTAGACGCAAGGGAGCTTCTTGGACTCGAGCCATTCCGCGACCGCGCGGTTGGCCAGCAGCATGCACTCCTCGATCAGCTGGTGCGAGATGTCGCTGACCTCCTGGCCGACTTCGATGGGCACGCCGTTGACGTCCAGCGAGAAGCGGTGCTCGACCGAGAACAGGTTGAGCGCACCCGCCTTATCGCGCGCGCGGCGCAGGGTCTGGGCGATGTCGCCGACCGTCGTCACCGTCTGGCGCAGGTCCTGCGGCCATTGGCCTGGCGTGTCCTGCTTCTCGAGGATGGCCAGGGCCTCTTCATAGGTCAGGCGATGGCGGCTGCAGATGATGGTTTCCGCCAGGCGGGTGCCGATCAGGTTGCAGCTCTTGTCGAGGGTGAGGAACGCCGACAGGCAATAGCGATCGCGGTTCGGCACCAGCGAGCACAGTCCGTTGGAGAGCGACTCGGGGAGCATCGGGATTACACGGTTGATCAGGTAGCAGCTGGTGCCGCGCAGTCCGGCCTCGGCATCGAGCGCCGACTTCTCGGTGACGTAGTGGCTGACGTCGGCGATGTGCACGCCCAGGATCCAGCCACCGCCCGGGCGCGGTTCGAGGCTGATGGCGTCGTCGAAGTCCTTCGCGGTGACCGGATCGATGGTGAAGACCAGCTTTTGGCGTAGATCCTCGCGCGACCCGAGCGACAGCGAGTCGCGGTAGGCCTTGGCCTGCTCTTCGACCTCGGGCGGGAACTCCTTCGGCAGGTCGTGCACCAGGCAGACGTAGCGGAAGTCGGCGACCTCTGGCGTCTCCTTGCCGAGGATGCGCGTCAGATGCACTCCGGCCTGGCCGCTGGCATCCACGGCGATGGTGCCGATGACGCGGTCGCCCGCGTGGTACTCGTCATGGAAGCGTGGGAAGGCGCTCAGCACCGGCAGCTGGCCGTCCTTGCGGTTGTCCGGGATGAGCAGCGTGCCGGTCGGACGGAACATGATGGTGCCGACGACTTCGCGGCCGCCGCGGCGCAGGATGCGCGTGATCAGCGCCAGTCCATCCTCGCCGACCACCGCCTGGGCGACGTCACCGGCGTGAGCTCCGAGCGCATAGGCGGGATTGATCGGCAAGATGCGCGCATCGGGGAAGCGCGCCTGCAGGCGCTGGATCTCGCCGACCTTGGGCTTGGCGCCCGCGGAACCGCCTTCAGGTTCGACAATCACCGAGAATTCGCCCCCGGTGCCGGAGACCTGGTAGCGCCCGGGGCGGACTTCGAGCACCTGACCCTGCTCGACGAGCTTGCGTAGCACGATCGCGAGTTCGCGGGTGTCGATCTCGCCACCGATCTCGGTGGCGAGCTGGTTGGCGGTGGCGCCCATCGGCATGTCGGCGAGCGCCTTCAAGAGCGCCTGGGTCGGCGGTGGCGGACCTGAGGGCCGTCCACCGGCTCCGCTGCCGCCGCCACGACCGCCTCGGCCTCCGAGTCCGGAGACCCGCGAGCGCAGCTGCTCGCGCATGGGACGCTGCGAATTACGACCGTCCTGAGACCGAGCTCCGCTTCCACCTCCACCTCCGGCCGCCTCGCCGCCTCGGCCGCCCTGGGGCCGGCTCTTGCCTGGCGTGTTGGAGTGCTTGCTGGACTTTCCCTGGTGTCGGGCCATCGTTTTCCCTTGCGCCGCGCTTGTTGCGGCGGCGCCATCCGCTTCCTGAGTTGGAAGGTGAGGCGACGAGCGGCATGATGGAACTCCCGTTGGGCAATGAAGCGCAAAAGCGTTCCAGCGTCCGCATGATGAAGGGCCAGCTCCCGTCCACCGATCAGCTGCTTGCGGCGTTGACGGTCGCGCGGCTCGGCAGTTTCACGCGCGCCGCGCAGGAGCTCGAGCTCAGCCAGCCCGCGTTGTCGCGCCAGGTGATGGGACTCGAGAAGACGCTCGGCGTGCGCCTCTTCGAGCGCGTCGGCCGCGCCGTGCGCCTGACTTCGAGCGGCGAGGAGCTGGTGAATCGCGCCGGCCCGCTGCTCGAGGAGCTCAGCCGCGTCTCATCGAACCTCTCGGCGGCGAACGGCACCACCGCTGGCCGCGTCCGCCTCGGCGCCTCCGAATCGGTGGCGGTGAATTCGCTGCCCTCGATCCTGCGCCCGTACCTGCAGGCGAACCGCCGCGTGAACCTGCGCCTGGTATGCCGCACCAGCGAACGGCTGCCCGAGATGATCGCCTCTGGCGAGCTCGACCTGGCGGTGTGCGCGGTCGAGTTCGATCCGCCGGGCCTGCAGTGCCACAAGCTGTGGGACGAGGAGCTGGTGCTGGTGCTGCCGATCAACCATCCCTCGCGCTCGCGCTCGATCGCCAGCTACACCCACGAAGACTTCATCCTGCTGCCGTCGTCGACCATCACACGGCGCATCCTCGACCATTCGCTCGCCGACAAGGGCATCGAGCTCAAGGTGGTGCTCGAGCACGACAGCCCCGAAGTCATCAAGGCCATGGTCATGGCCGGCCTCGGCCTGGCGATGCTGCCCGAGCCCACCGTGCGCAAGGAGACGCGCCGCGGCGAGCTCGCCGCCTGGCCGCTCACCGATCTCAAGGTGGTGCGCTCGATCGTCGCCCTCACCGATCCCCGCCGCCAGCCCTGGCCCGCCGAGACCGCGCTCATCGAAGCCCTGCAACGCTACGGGAGGTGACCGCCTTCTAGCTTCTGGCTTCTGGCCCCTCTTCTCTCTTCCCGCTTCGTCTTTCTCCACTATTCCTCCTCTCCTCTCCACCAACCACAAAAGCTCCCCGCCCATGCGCACCGCCCTCGCCTGGATCCT
The DNA here is from genome assembly GCA_038231435.1 of Planctomycetota bacterium. Lineage (GTDB taxonomy): Bacteria > Planctomycetota > UBA11346 > UBA11346 > UBA11346 > JACCZE01. Next base: position 26,980 of record JBBRLJ010000050.1, on the reverse strand, counting down.
CCTGCCCCTCATCATCCTCGCCTTCGCCTCCTGCAAATCGCGGTCGAAGAAGGCCGGCAAGGAGTACAACAAGCCGCTCGGAGCTGGTGAAGTCGCGCTGCGCGAAGTCGACTCGCAATCCCTGCCGCGCCTGTCGCTGACGCCCGCGAGCCGCGCCGACATGGAGAAGGGCATCGCGAACAGCCTCGCCTATTTCGCCAAGGCCTCGAGCGACAACGGCTATCCGGTCGCGGGTATCACCAAGGACCAGGTGGTGCGCAGCCTCAAGGCGCTCGATGAGCTCCTGCGCGTGCCGAGCACCGACGACGAATTCAACCAGCAGCTGCATACCCGTTTCCGCGCCTACATGTCGATCGGCTGCGACGACAAGGGCACGGTGCTCTACACCGGCTACTTCACTCCGGTATGGCCGGCCAGCCTCACCCAGGACGCGACCTATCGCTATCCCCTGTACAAGAAGCCGAGCGATCTGGTGATGCCCCCGCAAGGTGGCGACCCCGCGGCCGGGCCCGCGCAGCAGCGCATGCCCGACGGCTCGATGCGCCCGTATCCGCAGCGTTCGGTCATCGATGGCACCGGCATGCTGCGTGGGCAGGAGCTGGCATGGCTCGCCGATCCGTTCGACGCCTACTGCGTGCAGGTCCAGGGCTCGGCCAAGCTGCGCCTGAACGACGGCTCGGTGATGGAGATCGGCTACGACGGCACCAACAACTACGCGTACCACGGCATCGGCGAGGACGTCGTGCGCGACGCCAAGATCGCCAAGGAGGATCTCAGCTATTTCACCCTGCGCTCGTACTTCCACGCGCATCCGCAAGAGGTCCAGACCTACATCGACACCAATCCGCGCTACGTGTTCTTCCGCCGGGTCCAAGGCGGACCGTTCGGTAGCCTCGGCCAGCCGGTGATCGCGAACATCTCGATCGCCACCGACAAGAGCATCTTTCCGCGCGGCGCGCCCACCCTGGTCCAGACGCGCACCGCCGATCCCCAGAACCAGAACGTCGACTACGTCGCCCTGCGCCTCGACCAGGACACCGGCGGCGGCATCCGCGCCCCCGGCCACGCCGACCTCTACATGGGAGAAGGCGAAGACAACGAACGGCGCGCCGGTGCGCAATACAACGAAGGGAAGTTGTTCTATCTGATCGTGAAGGAGTGAAGGGGACTTGGGAGAATCGAGACGTTCGAAGCCAGAAGCTCGACGTGACAGCGAAGATCGCAGCGTAGTGCCCGATCCGCTCTCGAGGCCAGGAGCCAGCGAACCAACGCACTGTCACAACCCGCAACCACCGCGATTCCCCTTCTAGCTTCTAGCTTCTAGCTTCTAGCTTCTAGCTTCTAGCTTCTAGCTTCGAGCTTCGAGCTTCGAGCTTCGAGCTTCGAGCTTCGAGCTTCGAGCTTCGAGCTTCGAGCTTCGAGCTTCGAGCTTCGAGCTTCGAGCTTCGAGCTTCGAGCTTCCCTCTCTCCTCTCTCCCTCCCGCCTTCCCTCTCCCCCCGTCTCCCTACGCTTTCCCGCGGCGACCCCGATGTCCTACCGCGTGAAATCCATTTTCGGCCCCACGCTCCAGGGCGAGGGCCCGCACTCCGGCATGCCGTGCCTGTTCCTGCGCCTCGCCGGCTGCAACGCCTGGGACGGCAGGCCCGAGTCTCGCGCAGCCTCGGCGTGCCCGTACTGCGACACCGATTTCCGCGGCGGCGAGACCCTGGAGCTCGACGTCATCCTCGAACGCCTGCGCGCCCTCTCTTCCCCGCCGACCGCCTCCCCCCGTACCCCGCACATCCTGGGCTGCGTGCTCACCGGCGGCGAGCCGTTGCTGCAAGCCGACGAAGCGCTGCTGCGCGTGCTCGGCGACGCTTTCGCCTGGGTCGACATCGAGACCAACGGCACGCGCGCGTGCCCGCCCCGGCCCGCCAACGTGTTCATCAGTCTGAGCCCCAAGGCGGTGAAGGACCAGGCGGTGATCGTAGAGCCCGACTGGTGGAAGGTGCTGATTCCCGACCAGGAGGTATTCCTCGAACGCGCGCTCGCGAGCGGCAAACCGGTCCTCGTCCAACCGACCTGTCCTGACGGTGGGCCCAGCGGTGCGCTCTACGAAGCCAACCTCCGCCGCTGCCTGGACTGGTGCTATCGCCGCGGCTGCCGCCTCAGCCTGCAGATGCACAAATACGTCGGCATCGAATGAGTGTGGGGAAGTCCCGCACCACGGCGCTCAGACGCACGTCTATCCTCCGCGATACCGTCCCCACTTTCTAGCTTCTAGCTTCTAGCTTCTAGCTTCTAGCTTCTGGCCCCTCTTCCTTCTTCCTTCATCACGACGTCCCCCACCATCCACTCCATGCCCGTCCTGCGCATCGTTTCCGGTTCGGGCGAAGGATCCGAGGTCGAACTCGGAGCGGACACGCTGACCATCGGCCGCGATCCCAAGGCGGACCTGCGCATCCAGGATCCGAAGTCGAGCCGGCTGCACGCCGAGATCCGTTCGGTGGGCGGGCAGCATCGCCTCAAGGATCTCGACAGCTCGAACGGCACCTGGAATGGCGAGTCGCGCATCGACAGCGTGCCGCTCGCCGACGGCTTCACCTTCCGCATCGGCAAGACGGTGTTCCGCTACGACAGCCGCCCCGCCGACTCCGACGCGGGCGTCTCGACCGCGGTCGACGTCACCGACCCGGCGCAGCTTGAAGGGCTCGAGGACGAGCATCCATCGCTGCTCGCCGCGCCAGGCACCGCGACCGCCGTGCCGCTCGAGCGCGCGAACGCATATCTCGTGCTCCTGCATCAGATCGTGCTCAAGAGCAATGCCGCGCGCGGACGCAACGAGATCTTCGAGCTGCTCGACGAGGCTGCCGCCGAAGCGCTCGAGGGCGATCGCTGCGCGGTGTTCCTGCCCATCGCAGGCAAGCCGGACACGCAAGCGCCGGCGACTGCCGCGGCATCGTCCTCGGCCACGGCCGGATGGGCGCTGTGGCCCGCGCATGAACGGCGGCTGCGCGCGCGCTACGGCGCGGTGCCGTTCGCGCGCACGCTGCTCGCCGCGGTGAAACGCCGGCAGGCGCCGCTCCTATGCACGCGCCAGGGCGATCTCAATCCGTCGGCGAGCATGGTGCAGGCTGGAGTGCGCAGCGCGATGGCCGCGCCGCTGCGCATCGGTGATGAGTGCCACGCGCTGCTGTACGTCGACCGCATCTCGGGCAAGGAGCCGTTCACGCGCACCGACCTCGAATTCCTCGCGGCGGTCGCGAACCAGCTCGCCGTGCAGCTGCACAACCGCGAGCACCTCGCAGAGCTCGAGGCCGAGGTCGACCGCCTGCATGCGCGCCCAGTGGCGGACCCTGTCGTGCTGCTGTGGAAAGACCCGATGATGGAGGGGCTCGAGACCTTCATCGGCAAGGCGGCGGCTTCCACCGCCCCGGTGCTCATCGCCGGCGAAGGCGGCAGCGGCAAGGAGCTGGTCGCGCGATCGATCCACCAGCGCTCGCCACGCGCTGAGCGCCCGCTGCAAGTGGTCGGCTGCGCGGCGCTGCAGGACGCGGATACCGCGCTGTTTGGCCAGGGCTCTCCGGGTGGCGACGCGCGCCCGGGCCTGGTCGAGCTCGCCGATCAGGGCTCGGTGTTCCTCGACGACATCGACGCCTTGCCGCCGGCGGCGCAGGTGAAGCTGCTGTCCCTGCTCGACAGCGGCGAGTTCAACCGCTCGGGCGACGGCGCCTTGCGCCGGATCGACCTGCGCGTCATCGCCGCATCCAGTCGGGATCTCGCCGCCGAAGCGGCGGCCGGGCGTTTCTCGGCGGACCTGCGCACCCGCCTGGACGTGCTGTCGATCGCCATCCCGCCGCTGCGGACGCGGCCTATCGACATCGACGCGCTCGCCGAGCACTTCCTGCAGGAGCACGCACGCAAGCTCGACCAGCCGCTCAAGCGCCTGTCACCCGAGGCCCGCGCCGCGCTGTTGCGCTACGGGTGGCCAGGCAACGTCCGCCAACTGAAGAACGCCATCGAGCGCGCCTGCGTGCTGGCGCCGTCGCACGTGGTGCGCGCCCAGGATCTGCCCGAGACCGTGCGTGGGTCCGAGACCGCGCCCTCGGGTGCTACCCCCATCACCACGCTCTCCGAAATCGAGCGCGCCCACATCCAGCGCGTCCTCGACCACTGCGGTGGGAACAAGAAGGCCGCTGCCGAGATCCTCGGCATCGACCGCTCGACGCTGTACGCGAAATTGAGGCAGTACGGGCAGGGATAGGACTGCAGGGAAGTTGGAAGCTGGAAGCTGGAAGCTCGACGTTCCCGTTCGCACGTTCGGATCGTCCCAGGGCTGCCTGGCTTCTGGCTTCGAGCTTCCCTCTTCTCCTCTTCTCCTCTTCTCCTCTTCTCCTGCAGTCCCCCCGCGAGGCATACACGCCCCGGCTGATCACCCTGATGCATGCCTGCAAGCCGTTTCCAGGGCAGGGGAAGTGCCTAGCATCCGCGGGTCACGGGGCTGCCATCCACGGGCGGTCCAGGGCGGAGCACGACATGAAGATCCACGAGCTGTTCACGATGATGGCGAAGTACAGCGCCAGCGACCTCCACCTCAAGGTGGGCGAGCCGCCGATCTTTCGCGTCTCGGGCGAGCTGGTGCGCATGAAGAGTCCACCGCTCACCGAGGAGGATACCGACAGCCTGCTGATGCCGATGGTGAACCAGCGCAGCAAGAACGACCTCGACACCCGCGGCTACTGCGATTTCTCGTACGCCTTCGATGCCAGCGGGCGTTTCCGCGTGAACGTCTTCAAGCAGACCGGCAAGTTCTCGGCGGCCATCCGTCGCGTCAAGCCGCGCATCCCCAGCTACGAGGAGCTGCAGCTGCCCGCCCACATCGCCAAGTGCGCGGCGTACGAGCAGGGCCTGGTGCTGATCGGCGGCATCACCGGCTCTGGCAAGTCGACGACCATCGCCGCGGTTCTGAACGACATCAACTCCAAGCGCCGCTGCCATATCCTCACCATCGAGGATCCGATCGAGTACGTCTTCACCGACGACAAGGCGCTGATCAACCAGCGCGAGATCGGGCTCGATGTGGTGAACTTCTCCGAGGCGCTGCGCTCGGCGGTGCGCGAGGATCCGGACGTCATGCTTCTTGGCGAAATGCGCGACGCAGAGACCTTCGAGACCGCGCTCACCGCGGCCGAGACCGGGCATCTGGTGTTCGGCACCGTGCATTCCTCGGGCTGCGCGCCCACCATCGGGCGCATCCTCGATCTCTTCCCGGTCGCGAAGCAGGAGCAGGTGCGCACCTCGCTCGGCTTCAATCTGCGCTGCGTGCTCAACCAGAAGCTGCTGCCCTCGACCAACAAGGAGAAGCCGCAGGTTCCGGCGCTCGAAACCATGTTCATCACCCCGATCATCAAGAAGATGATCCTCGAGGGCGAGGACATGAAGGTGCAGGACGCGCTGAACAAGGACGTGGAGGGCGGCTGCGAGAGCTACAACAAGGTGCTGACGCGTCTCTACAAAGAGAAGAAGATCACCATGGAGACGGCGCTCGCCGCCGCGCCGAGCCCCGAAGAACTGCGCATGGCCATGCGCGGCATCTCCATCACCGACGGCGGCATCGTTTAGTACGGGGGCTTTGCCCCCGGGCCCCCACGGCCTTTGTCGTCCTTCTTTTTGTCCGCCAGGCGGCCAAAAAGTTTGCGTGATGGGCTGCGCCCATTGTTCACGCAAACCAGGACTCGGCGGCCGGGCGGCTTCGCCGCCGGTCTGGATCGGGGCTTCGCCGCGAACTCTGACAAAGCCCGTGGGGTAGGCCGCAGGCCGTAGGGGCGAAGCCCCTATCAAACCGGAGCGCAGCGACCGGGCGCCGAGTGGCGGTCGGCGGATATAATCGGCGTAGCCGATCCGCCGACGATTTCGAAGCGTAGCGTAGACATCGAGCCACGACAAAGCCCGTGGGGTAGGCCGCATGCCGTAGGGGCGAAGCCCCTTGATGATGCCAGCTCAGCGTCAACGTGAGGCCATGTGGCTCGCCCTGCTGCCGCTGATGTTCGTGCCGGCCTGCTGGCTGTATTGGGCGGCGTCGGGGGATGGGCGGCCGGTGATCATGATCGCGCGTTCGGCGGCGTTGCTGATCGCGGTCGGGTGCGTGTTCGCGGCGTTTCCGAGGCATGCGGCGCGCACGTCGATGTCGGTCGAGACCGAGCGCCTGACCAGACGCCGGCGAGTGCTCACCGCGATCTCCCATCCCGGCACGTGGTGCGCGGCGGCGTTGGCGTGGCAGCTCATGGTGTGGGCGGTGGCGGCGCCGGTGCGCGAACCCGGGCTGCCGTGGCTCGTCGAGCGCGCCGGAGCCTGGGTCGCCGCACTGGGCTTGGCGTCGTGGCTGGCCGGCGCGGACCTGCCGCGCGTGGCGTGGGGGCTCGCCGGCGCGGGAGCGGCGACACTGCTCATCGCCGCCGTGGGCGCGCAGCCGTGCGGCGAGGGCACCGTGGCCGAGGCGTTGTGGCTCGGCGGTGGCGCGCCGTTCGGTCTGGCGAACTTCACCGTCGGCGGCGCCTTGCCGCTGTTGGGCGTCAGCATCGGCCTGTGGCTGCGCGAGCGCCAGTCCAGGCCGGCGCGCTGGTTCCACGTGTTCATCGCTCTGGGCTGGTGCGCGGCGCTGGTGCTCGGAGTCGGCCTCTACATCGACGCTCACGGCGCGCACATCGGCGATGCGACGCGCGCGGTATGGGTCGGATCGGTGGCGATGCTGGGCATGGCCTTGGCCCTGTCTGCGCCGAATCGGCTGCAGATGCCACTGGTCGCGCTCGGGGCGTTGGCATTGGCGCTCGGCGAGATAGGCGTGTCGATCGGCTGGATTCCGCTCGAGCACGCGGCGCCATCCACGCTGCAACGCGTCCACCTGTGGCGCAGCGCCTGGCAGGCGATCGATTCCGGCTCGCTGCTCGGCTACGGGCCCGGCTCCGCGGTCGCGGTCCTGCCAGAGCAGCCGTCGTTCGCGGCTGCCTGGTTGGCGGTGCCGAGCTACGCCGAGCACGCGCACAACGAAGTGCTCGAGATGCTGCTCGACGGCGGCGCGGTGCTGCTCGCCTTCATGGCCTGCGCGCTGTGGACGACGCTCTGGCCACTGTGGCGGCGCCGCTCCGAATCGCTGCCATTCGCCTTGCTGGTGGCGTGGGCCGGCGTCATCGCGCATGCGCTCATCGAGAGCCATCTCAGCCAGCCGGGGCCGCTCTTCCTGCTGGCGCTGCTCGCCGGCGTCAGCTGGGCCTGCGCACGCGAAGGATTGCCGGTGCCCGAGCCCACGCGGCGCGTGCGCGCGCTACGCAAGGCAGGCTGCCTGGCGGCGGCGGCGGCCGTCGTGGCGCTGTGCGCCGTCGACCTGCTGCGCTGGAGCGGCTCGGCGGCCGAAGTGCAGTTGCGCGCCTACGCCGAATTCGATCGGCTCGAGCACGAAAGGAATTGGGTGGCCTGCCGCGACGCGGTGCGCGCGCTGCGCGCGCGCGTGGGTCCGCTGGTGGATCTCGGGTATCGCGAGGCGCACGCCGAGGCGCACCTCGGTCGCGACGGGCTTGCGCGCGCCGAGACGCTCGCGCTGGATCAGGCCGAGCGCCTGCCGCTCTTGGCTGGGAACCTCGACCTGCTCGAACGCTTGCGGCGGCATCACCTGCTGAAGGAGGAGTTCGACCAGGCGCGCGCACTCGCGAAGGCGCTCGACCAGGCGCGCGAGCGCTGCCGCGAGCTGCTGGCGGTGATTCCGGAGAACGACAAGAACCGGCCATTCCGCGAGGCGCTGGCCACGCAGCTCGGGCCAGACACCCGTCAGGCCGGACCTGACGAGCTTCCGTAGGAGAGGCCGTCGCCGAGCCGTGGCTCAGCCCGCGGGAGCGTCGCCCTGCGAGCGTTCGAAGCGGCTCCGTCCGGCCCGCGCGGCCTCGAGCCAAGCCTCTAGTGCGGCTGCGTCTCCACGCGCAAGCGCCGCGCGCAGCTCGATCAGACCGGCCATCGCGAGATCGAGCGCGGCACCGACCGCCGGCGCGTTGTGGGCGAGGATGTCGGCCCACAGTTTCGGCGAACCAGCGGCAACGCGCGTGGTGTCGCGGAATCCGCTCGCGGCGAGCGGCGCCGCCTCGCCGCCGAGTTGCGCCGCCGCGGCGCAGGCGAGCAGATGCGGCAGGTGCGAGGCCTGCGCCACCGCGCGGTCGTGGAGATCGGGATCGAGGCGCACCACGCGGCTGCCGACCGCTGCCCACAGCTGCTCGACCAGAGCCAGGGCCGCTGCCGGGGTGGCTGGCGTCGGCGTGACGATCGCCAGACGGCCGTGGTAGAGGCGCGCATCGGCGGCCGCGAGCCCCTGGAGGTGGCTGCCCGCCATCGGGTGGCTGCCGACGAAGCGCGGCTGATCGGCCAAGTCGCGGCAGATGGTGCCTTTGGTCGAGCCGACGTCAGTGACGATCGCCCTGGTGGCGGCCATCACGCGCCTGACCTCGACGGGGATGGTTCCGACCGGGGTGCAGACCACGGCGATGTCCGCGATGGCGGCCTCGGCGAGGGCCTCGATGGCGGTGCCGTACCCGCGCCGCGCCGCGTCATGGGCGACCTCGGGTCTGCGGTGATGCAGCAGCACCGTCCATCCCGCCGCGGACAGGGCGGCAGCGAGGCTGCCACCCATCAGGCCGAGGCCGTGCACCAGTACTGTCGGCCCAGATCGAGGCATGGCGGGAGGTTGTGCCGTCGAAACGGGGGCGCAAGGGCGCTCGCGCGCGATCTGCGGGGTCCAAGAACCGCTGGGCGCGAGTGGAGGATGGGTTTTCTCGATACATCAAGCGGATTGCCGCGAAAATAGTTATCCCATAGTATGTCAACATGGCCTTCCGACTCCCATACAGGGGGTCCAGCCAGGGTGTGCTGTGGCGAAAAACCCCCGCAATGGGCGGAAAGCGTCGATTCTTGGGCGCCTACCATTGACCCACACCACGCCCTACCTATGGTCGCGGCCCCCGCGGAGCCTCCCGGGAGAAGTCGCATCGCGGTCGTGAGGGAAAGAAAGTCCATGGCTCGGAAACGGTTCATCGCCGGCAATTGGAAGCTCAACCTCACCATCGACGAAGGGGTGGCACTGGCCCAGGGTTTGGCCAAGGCCCTCGCCCAGGATGCGGCGAGCAGCGGCATCGAAGTCGCGGTCTGCCCGACCGCCCTGGCCATCGCCAGCGTCGCCAAGGCCGTTGCCGGCAGCGCGGTCGGCGTCGGCGGCCAGAACGTGCACTGGGAAGAGAAGGGTGCCTTCACCGGCGAGATCTCCGCCAGCCTGCTGAAGTCCGCTGGCGCGCGCTACGCCATCATCGGCCACAGCGAGCGCCGGCAGTTCTTCGGCGAGACCGACCAGACCGTCAACAAGCGCCTCAAGGCGGTACTGGCACACGGTCTGATCCCGATCCTGTGCGTGGGCGAGACCCTGCCCGAGCGCGATGGCGGCAAGCTCCAGGAAGTCCTCGCCCGCCAGATGAAGGGTGCGCTCGAGGGGCTTCCGGCGTCGCAGCTCGAGACCCTGGTCGTGGCGTACGAGCCGGTGTGGGCGATCGGCACCGGACGCACCGCCACCAGCGCCCAGGCCCAGGAGGCGCATGCCTTCATCCGCGGCCTGCTCACCCAGGCGGTCGGCCCGCTGGCCAGCCGCGTGCGCATCCAGTACGGCGGCTCGGTGAAGGCCGACAACGCCAAGGAGCTGCTGTCCATGCCCGACGTCGATGGCGCGCTGGTCGGCGGCGCCAGCCTCAAGCTCGCTGATTTCGCGGCCATCTGCGCCGCTGCCTATCCTTGACCAGAACCTGATCGGACGCCGATGGAAACCCTCATCTTCACCCTGCACATCGTGCTCTGGCCGCTGTGCCTGACCATCATCGGCCTGATCCTGCTGCAGGGCGGCGCCGGCGACATCTCCAGCGCCTTCGGCGGCGGCGGCCAGCTCGACAGCACGCTCGGCGTTGGTGCCGGCCGCAAGATGGCCAAGCTCACCGGTTGGCTCTCGGCGATCTTCCTGGCGATGGTCACGTTCCTCGCGATCCCGCACAAGGGCAGCCTCGGCGGCGGTTCCGCCGATCATCCGGCGATCGTCGCGCCAAACCCGGCGAAGGTCGAGTCCGAGATGAAGGCGCCAGCCGGATCCGCTGAGGCCAAAGCCGCCGATGCCAAGGACGGCTCGGTCGCTCCGGTGCTGGTGACACCCGCCGAGCCGACCAAGGACCAGCTGTCGCCGACGCTCGCCCCTGACGCCGCGCCCGCGAAGCCGGCGACCGACGGCGCCGCGAAGCCGGCCGACGCCGCCCCCGCGCTTCCCGCCGATGGCAAACCCGCTGACGCGACGACATCCGCTCCGGCTCCCGTGCCCGCCGATGGCGCGAAACCCGCCGATGCCAAACCCGCCGAGGGCTCAGCTGCCACGGCACCGGCTCCCGCGGCTCCTGCTCCAACTCCCGTTCCCGCCGACCCCGTCGCTCCGGCCCCCGCGAAGTGACCGGCCGCTCCTGCGCGCTCCGACTCCGATTACCGATGAGAGGCGATGCATGCCGACAACTGAAATCGGGAAGCCACCAGTGAGCGCGGCGGACGACGCGGGGACTCCGTACTATCGCGTCGACGCCAAGCGCGTGCGCGCCGAGATCGGCAAGGACCGGCTCATCGGCATGTTCCGCAAGATGCTGCTGATCCGCCGCTTCGAGGAGCGCGCGGGCGACATGTACCAGCAGAAGAAGATCGCCGGCTTCCTGCACATGTACATCGGCCAGGAGGCGGTCGCGACCGCTTTCTTCGATCATCTGTCGCCGGGACGCGACTACTCAGTCACCAGCTACCGCTGCCACGCCCAGGCCCTGCTCTGCGGCCTCGATCCGAAGGAGCTGATGGCCGAACTCTTCGGCAAGGTCACCGGCAACGTCCGTGGCAAGGGCGGCTCGATGCACTTCTTCTCCAAGGAGAAGGGCATGCTCGGCGGCCACGGCATCGTCGGCGGGCAGATCCCGGTCGGCACCGGCGCCGCCTTCACGGCGAAATACCTGGGCACCGGCGGCGTCTCGGTCACCTTTCTCGGCGATGGCGCCTCGCCCCAGGGCACCTTCCACGAGAGCCTGAACATGGCCGGATTGTGGCGGCTGCCCGCGCTCTACGTCATCGAGAACAACATGTACGGCATGGGCACCGCGTGCTCGCGCGCGGTCGCGGTCAAGGACATCGCCGCCGCGAAGGCGCCCGGTTACAACATGGCGTCATTCACCTACGACGGACTCGATCTCTACGCGTCCTGGAAAGTCGCCCAAGAGGCGATCGCCCTCGCGCGCACGGGCAATCCAGTGCTGATCGAGGCCAAGACCTATCGCTATCGCGGCCATTCGGTGTCCGACGCCGCCACCTATCGCACCAAGGACGAGTTGGCCAAGTACCAGGCCCTCGATCCGATCGAACGCATCAAGGTGGATCTCATCGCGGAACACTGGCTCACCCCCGCCGATGCCGAGCGCATCGACGAAGAGACCCGCGAACGCGTCCTCGAGGCGGTGAAGTTCTCTGAGGAGAGCCCCGAACCGCCGCTGTCCGAGCTCACCCGCCATGTGTACGCGGAATAGCCAATGACCAGCGCCACCCTTGCGCCACGCCCGGCCTCGCGCCCGCTCAACCCGCAGCAGGAGCCGATCAATGGCTTCAAGCCGGTGCCGGTCGGCGACGGCTATCAGTTGGCGAGCATGCGCATGGCGCTGTGCCAGGCGCTCTATGAAGAGATGAAGCGCGACGAGCGCGTGTTCATGATGGGCGAGGAGGTCGCCGAGTACAACGGCGCCTACAAGGTCACCAAGGGCCTGCTCGAAGAATTCGGCGCCAAGCGCGTGATCGACACGCCCATCACCGAGAGCGGCTTCGCCGGGCTCGCGATCGGCGCGGCGATGACGGGCCTGCGCCCGGTGATCGAGTTCATGAGCTGGAACTTCTCGTTCCCGGCCTTCGATCAGATCATCTCGAACGCCTCCAAGATGTGCTACATGACCGGCGGGATGTTCCCGGTGCCGCTGGTGATGCGCGGGCCGAACGGCGCGGGGCCGCGGGTGTCGAGCCAGCACAGCCACGCCGTCGAGGCGCTGTACGCGCATTTCCCCGGCCTGATCGTCATCTCGCCGTCGAGCCCGTACGACGCGAAGGGCCTGCTGAAGTCGGCGCTGCGCCAGCCGAACCCGGTGTGCTTCCTCGAGAACGAGATGCTTTACAATTTCGAGCAGGAGATCCCGATCGCGGAATACCTGGTCGAGATCGGCAAGGGCGCCATCGTCCGTCCCGGCAAGGACTGCACCATCGTCGCGCTCAGCCGCTGCGTGCACTGGGCCAAGGAGGCCGCCGAGGAGCTGGCGAAGCAGGGCGTCGAGTGCGAGATCGTCGACCCGCGCACCATCAAGCCGCTCGACATCGAGCTCATCGCCCAGAGCGTGCGCAAGACCTCGCGCCTGGTGGTGGTCGAGGAATGCTACCAGACAGGCGGCGTCGGCGCCGAGATCTGCGCGCAGATCCAGGAGCGCTGCTTCGACGATCTCGACGCGCCGGTGGGCCGCGTCACCACCACCGAGAACCCGATGCCGTACGCGGCGAACCTCGAGCACGAGACGCTGCCGAAACCGCATCGCATCCTCGCGGCGGTCAAGAAGGCGTGCTATTTGTGATGTGGGGCTACGGCCCCCCATCATCGCGCTCCGCGCTGCCCCCCAGGCGGCAGGGGGCTGGGTGGGAAGGCTGGGCGAGGCGAAGACTCAGGTTGGCGATGAACTCTTACAGCGAAGACATCCGATGATCATCGAACAGAAAATGCCCGCGCTTTCTCCGACCATGACCGAGGGGACGATCGTCTCGTGGCGCATCAAGGCGGGTGACAAGGTGAAGAGCGGACAGGTGATGGCCGAGATCCAGACCGACAAGGCCGTGGTGGATTGGGAATGCCTGGATGCGGGCACGGTCGCGGCGGTGCTGGTCGCCGCCGGCACGGTGGCCAAGGTCAACATGGTCGCCGCAGTGTTCACCACCAAGGACGGCGAGGACGCCAAGGCGGCCATCGAGAAGGCGAAGAAGCTCAATGCCGAACTCGCGGCGGGTGGCGGCGCCCCGGTGGCCAGCCCGGTCCAGTCGACGACGGCGATGCCTCCGTCTTCCAAGCCGGCGGCGGCTGCTCCCTCGCCAGCCCAACCTTCGGCTCCGACGCCCGCGCTCGCGCTGGCGCTCGGGCTGGCGAAAGGCGCGCGCGTCAGCCCGGTCGCGTCGCGCATGGCCGCTGCGAGCCGGCTCGACCTCTCCGCGCTCAAGGGCACCGGTCCCGACGGCCGCATCATCAAGCGCGACATCGAGGCGGCGCTCGCCAGCGGCGCGGCCAGGATCGGCGCATCCGGCAGCTCGGGCCGCCCGGAAAAGCCGAAGCTCAAGCCGTTCCGCGCCGATGGTCAGCCGGTGAGCGAGACCGGGCTGTCGACCATGCGCGCGGCGATTGGCCGGCGCCTGCTCGAGGCCAAGACCCAGATCCCGCATTTCTACATCACCGAGCGCATCGACTGCGGAGCCCTGGTCGCGATCCGCGAGCAGCTCAACGTCATCGACGGCGTGAAGGTCACCTACAACGACCTGGTGGTGCGTGCATGCGCGCTGGCGCTGCGCATGCATCCGAAGGTCAACAGCACCTACCACGGCAACGCCGTGCGCTCCTACGATTCCGCCGACATCTCGATCGCCGTGGCGATCCCCGACGGGCTGATCACACCGATCCTGTTCAAGGCCCACACCTTGAACGTGCGCCAGATCTCGGACGGCGTGCGCGAGCTCGCCAAGAAGGCCCAGGCCGGCAAGCTCAAGCCCGCTGAGTTCGAGGGCGGCACCTTCACCATCTCGAACCTGGGCATGTACGGCATCGAGGAATTCTCGGCGATCATCAATCCGCCGCAGTGCGCGATCCTCGCCGTTGGCGGCATCAAGGACGAGGCGCTGGTCAAGGACGGGGCGGTGGTGCCCGGCAAGACCATGCGCCTGACCCTGTCGGCCGACCATCGCGTGGTCGATGGCGCGACTGGCGCCGAATTCATGAAGACCCTGCGCGAGCTCCTCGAGGCCCCCGCCGCCCTGCTGCTCTGACGCGCGGCCCGCGCGCATTCCTCTTCGTTCCGCGCTGACGCGCGGGCTCTCCACTCGGTTTCCAAGGAATATCCCATGCCAGACTTCGATGTGGTCGTCATCGGTGCCGGACCTGGCGGCTACGTGGCCGCGATCAAGGCGGCGCAGCACGGCAAGAAGGTCGGCATCGTCGAGAAGGACGCGCTCGGCGGCGTCTGCCTGAATTGGGGCTGCATTCCCACCAAGGCCCTGCTCAAGAGCGCCGAGCTGCTCGACAGCATGAAGCACGCTGCCGATTTCGGCATCTCGGCGAAGGACGTGAAGGCCGATTTCCCGCAGGTCATCAAGCGTTCGCGCGATGTCGCGGCGGCGATGTCGAAGGGCATCGAGTTCCTGATGAAGAAGAACAAGATCACCACCATCCCCGGCACCGCCGCGTTCACCTCGGCCGGCGCCATCGAGGTCGTCGGCAAGGACGGCGCGAAGAAGGCCGTCAGCGCGGATGCATTCATCATCGCCACCGGCGCGCGTGCCCGTTCGTTCCCGCATCTGCCGGTCGACGGCAAGAACGTCTTCAACTACCGCGAGGCCATGAGCCTGCCGGCGCAGCCGAAATCGCTGCTGTGCATCGGCGCCGGCGCCATCGGCATGGAGTTCGGCTACTTCTACGCCGCCCTCGGCACTCAGGTCCACGTCGTCGAGGTGATGGACCAGGTTCTGCCGGTCGAGGACGCCGAGGTCGCCAAGCTGGTCGAACGCTCGTTCACCAAGGCCGGCGTCAGCGTGCACACCTCCACCAAGGTCGCGAAGCTCGAGGTTGGCGCGAACGGCGTCACCGTTCATCTCGACAAGGCGGGCAAGGCCGAGACCGTCGTGGTCGAGAAGGTGCTGGTGGCGGTCGGCATGGTCGCGAACACCGAAGGGCTTGGCCTCGACCGCGCCGGCGTGACGCTCGACGAGCGCGGCTTCATCAAGGTCGACGAGAACTGCCAGACCGCGACGCCCACGATCTACGCCATCGGCGACGTCGCCGGCAAGCAGCTGCTCGCGCACAAGGCCAGCTTCGAGGGCGAGGCCGCCGTTGGCCACATCGTCGGGCATCCCGCGCCGGTGAACTACGCGCAGGTCCCCGGCTGCACCTACTGCCAGCCGCAGGTCGCGTCCGTCGGTCTGACCGAGAAGAAGGCGAAGGAGCTGGGCCGGCCGATCAAGATCGGCCGTTTCCAATTCCTGGCCTCGGGCAAGGCCAAGGCCATCAACCATCCCGAAGGCTTCGTGAAGCTGATCTTCGATGCCGAGTACGATCAGCTGATTGGCGCGCACCTGGTGGGCTACGATGCCACCGAGCTGTTGGCCGAGCTCGGCCTGGCGCTCAAGCTCGAGTGCACCGCGCGCGAGATCATGGAGACGATCCACGCGCATCCGACGCTGTCGGAGGCGGTCATGGAAGCGGCCGCGGATGCGCTCGGGCAGTGCGTCCACCAGTGACTTCACGGGCTGCTGCGCGGCTTGATTTCACGGGCTGCTGCGCGCTGACGCGCTTGGTCCGCGTGACGCGGACGCATCCGTCCGGAGACGGACGGATGGCAGCCCTGCTTCAGATGGGGGGATCGCGGCGCTCCCCCCATCAACGCGCCTCCGGCGCTGCCCCCCATCGCGAGCGCTCGGCTGCTGCGCGCTGACGCGAGCGCTCGGCTGCTGCGCGCTGACGCGCGCGATCCAGGCGGGGTGCCTGGATCTGATCCGCAGCGCGGATCGGCAGCCCAGGTGGAAGGTGGCGTCGAGGCGCCGTGGCGGTTCAATCGTCCGCGATGTCCGGATTCATCGAGCCGCGGCCTGATCTGATCGTACCCAATCCGGGCGGGGCGGAGGATCCGCTGGGGGAGTCGGTGCTCGATCCGGCGTCGCCGTGGATGCGGGTGTTCGAGCCGCGGGATGTACGGGTGGTGATTGGGCGGCATCAGGATCCGGAGCGGGAGGTGCTGTGCGCGCGGGCGCGCGCGGACGGGGTGCCGATCCATCGACGGGTGGCGGGCGGTGGGGCGGTGGTGCTGGCTCCGGGAATGGTGGTGGTGGCGTTGCGGTTGGTGAAGGATCACGTCGGCACCTCGTCGTACCTCGAACGGGTGAACTCGGCGCTGATCCCGGCGGTCGAGGCTGCAAGCGGGATCCGGCCGCTTTCGCGCGGGCTCGGGGATCTGGCGTTGCCTTCCGCGGTGCCTGCTTCAGTGGATGTCTCAGTGGATGCCTCGGCGGACGGCGTGGGTGGGGCCGCGGGATCCGCAGGCGTGCCGCGCAAGATCCTCGGCGCTTCCATGCGCCAGACAGGGAAACTGGTGATCTATCTGGGGGTGCTGCTCGTCGACGACGCGTCGAGGCTCATGGACCGCTATCTCGCGAGCCCAAGCCGTGAACCCGATTACCGCGCCGGGCGTGGTCATGGTGCGTTCTGCGCCCACCTCGGCGCCGTCGGAGTGTGCGTGCCGGCGCTGGTCTCGGCGGTCGAGCGTTCGTGCCGCTCGCTGCTGTCAGCATACGCTTGATCCATCGGCACCTCGGAATCAGCGGTCTCGTCGGAGCGATCGCCGCGATAGGTTGCCCTCCCTTGACTGGGCAGGGGGCCCGGGTGGACTCGTCCTCACGGCCATCGTCATCACAGGGTCCGTCAGTCGAAGGTGCCAGCCATGCAGAATCTCGCCATCATCGGTTCGGGCCCCGCGGGTTACACCGCCGCCATCTACGCGGCGCGCGCCAATCTCTCACCCATGCTCTACACCGGCAGGCAGGCCGGTGGACAGCTCACGACCACCACCGAGGTTGAGAATTACCCCGGATTCCCCGAGGGGATCATGGGCCCCGAGCTCATGACGCGCTTCGAGGCCCAGGCGGTGCGCTTCGGAACCGAGGTCAAGGGCGGCTGCGAGGTCACCTCGATCGTCAAGATCGATGAGGGCTTCACGGTCTCGTGGAACGACATGTACCAGGGCACCGCTGAAAAGGCCGATTTCCGCGCGGTGATCATCGCGACCGGCGCGAGTGCGCGTTACCTCGGCCTGCCTGGCGAATCCGAATTCCTCGATGGCACCGGCAAGAAGAGCGGCCTCACCGCCTGCGCGACCTGCGACGGGGCGTTCTACAAGAAGGTGCCGGTGGCGGTGATCGGCGGCGGCGACACCGCATGTGAGGAGGCCAGTTTCCTCACCAAGTTCGCGGACAAGGTCTTCCTGGTGCATCGCCGCGGCGAGCTGCGCGCGTCCAAGATCATGGCCGAGCGCGCGCTGAAGAATCCCAAGATCGAGGCGATCTGGAACAAGACCATCCTTGGCTACCACACCGACGATAAGGGAAAGCTCGAGGCGGTCACGCTGGTCGACACGGTCGACCGCTCCGAGAGTAGGCTGGTGGTGCGCGGCGTGTTCATGGCCATCGGCCACACCCCGAACACCGCCTTCCTCAAGGGCACCGGTGTGACGCTCGACGACAACGGCTACATCGACGTGAAGAACGGCTGCCAGACCAACGTCCAGGGCCTGTTCGCCGCGGGCGACGTGCGCGACCATGTCTATCGGCAGGCTGTGACCGCTGCCGGCATGGGCTGCATGGCCGCGCTCGAGGCGGAGCGCTACCTGGCCAACCTCGGGCATCATTAGACGCGCTTGGCGCGTGCGCCACGCCCGCGGCCGGACTCCGAGCGGGGCTTCGTCGGAGATGGCCCGGAAATCCCGGAATACGGCTCGTCCGCCCGGATTTTTCCTCCGCCCAAACGCGTGCGTGTGCCACGGCCTAGGGCCTCGTGAGCGTGGAACACGCTGCGACCGCCGGGAGGCCTGCTTGTGTTAGGACGGAGCCAGGTCTAAACTTACACTGAGGGGTGCCGCGTCCCGTATGGCGATCGGTGAAGACAATCCACCGCCTGGCGAGTTGCCTGACCTGCCCGCCATCGGCGGTCTGGGCGGCAACGGCGGGATCGCCGCCTCGGCAGCCCAGTCGAGCAGGGGCCCGCGCGCCGATGCGGGTCCGCCGCCCGGCCCCGCCAGCATCCATCGCGATTCCGATGCGCCATCCGATGGGGTCCAGACCCAGCCCGGAAGCGGCTCCATCCACGACCCCTACCTGGGCAAGACCTTCGGTGGCTACGAACTGGTCGAGAAGATCGGCCAGGGTGGCATGGGCGTGGTCTACAAGGGCCGACAGGTCAGCCTGGACCGCACGGTCGCGGTGAAAATCCTCAACAAGCAGCTCTACGACAACCAGGAGTTCATCAAGCGCTTCGAGCGCGAGGCCAAGTCGATCGCGCGCATCAACCATCCGAACATCGTCTCGGTGTACGATTTTGGCCAGAGCGACGGCTTGTGGTACATGGTCACCGAGTTCGTCGAGGGCTCGTCGCTGTCGCGGTTGATCTCCGAGAAGCTGATGCTCGATCCGAAGGAGCTCTCGCCGCTGATGATCCAATGCCTCGCCGGGCTCGCCTACGTCGGAGGCAGCGGGATCGTGCATCGCGACATCAAGCCCGACAACATCCTCATCACCAAGGAGGGCATCGCGAAGATCGCGGACTTCGGCCTGGCGAAGGACGTCTCTGGCAACGACCACACCGATCTCACCGCAGTCGGCCTGGCGATGGGCACGCCCGCGTACATGAGCCCCGAGCAGTGCATGGGCCGCCGCCTCGATGGGCGGTCGGACATCTACGCGCTGGGCGTGACGGCGTACTTCGCCCTCGCCGGCGAGAAGCCGTTCGTCGGACACTCGTCGTTCGAGATCATGACCAAGCAGCGCGAGTACAATCCGCCGCCTCCGTCGCAGCTGAATCCGCGCATCACGAAGGAGTGCTCCGATCTGGTGCTGCGCATGCTCGCGAAGAATCCGAAGGACCGTTTCGACACCGCCGAGCAGTGCCGGGTGATGTGGGTCGACCTGAACGGCCATCTGCTCAGCCAGCGCGCCAGCATGCGCACGGGCGAATGGGAGATGCCGCAGCCGGCGCCCTCGCCGATGACCAGCAAGAGCAATCGCAACAGCGTGCCGCTGCCGGCCCCGCCTTCCTCGGTGCCTCCGTTGCCTCCCGCCGCGTCGCCGATGGGCCCGGGCGGACCGGGTTTGGCGGCCGGCGATCTGCCGCAGCTTCCTCCTCCGGGCGTGGGAGCGCTGCCGCCGCCGCTCGAGACCGGCCGCACCCGCCGCCCCGCGACCGAGCCTCCGGCCGGACAGGACCAATCATCTCCTGGCACCGAAGGGCACATGCGCCCGATCACCGAGCGCCGCCTGCGGCAGATGGCCGACGCGGTCACGTGTCCGCGCTGCGGCATGCTCAATCGCGCCGAACTGGCGACCTGCAGCAAATGTGGCAATGCGCTGCGGGACACCGACCCCGACGTGGCCGCACGCGCGCAAGAGGCCGAGGCTCAGCGGCTGCTCGAGAGCCGCAAGTATGGCGAAGCTGCGGCGATCTACGCCCGCCTCGCAGACAAGGAGGTCGATCGCCGCCAGCGCAGCATCCTGCGCAGCAAGGAACGCGAAGTCCGCAAGCTCGACCTCGAGCAGCAGGTTTCCGAGGTGATGGGTCGCGCGAAATCCATGGTCGAGCGCGGTGACGTCAAAGGCGCCATCGCCTCGCTCGAGCAGGCGACAGCGAAGCTCAGCAGCGACGCGACATCCTCGACCAGCGGCATGGAGATCAGCCTCAGCCGCGAGCTCGCAACGCTGCGCTCGCGCGTGAGCTCGCGCAAGCGTATGCGCATGATCGTGGTCCTGGTGGTGGTGATCGCGTTGGCCGTGGGCGGGTTCCTCGCCAAGGACCGCATCATGTCGGCGATGGGCATGAAGCCCGCGGCTGCGGCCACGTCCTCGTCCCTCGAGCATCCGCGTCCGGCATCGGCGCCGCGGGACGGGATCTAGACATGCCCGTTGTGGTCTGCCCGCGCTGCCGCGCACCGAACGACGCTCCGCCCGATGATACCGGCCGGTACAAGTGCAACATTTGCGAACACGTGTGGATGGGCGAGAGCGCGCTGACAGCCAGCCAGGCGGCTCCGCGCCAGCGCCCCCGCACCCGCGATCCGCGCGTGTCGCAGGAGTACATGCCCGACGAGCCGGGCAACGAAGCCGGCCGCGCACTCACCGGCCGTCAGGTCAACGACGGTGATTTCGCTCCGAGTGCCCAGCCACGGCAAGCCAATCCCGCTCCGTCCGAGGGCCGCGCGGACATGAAGCCGCATTCGGATCGAAGCCATGGCGGCGTGATCCCGCCGCTGAAGGTGCTGCCGTCCTCGTCGCCTTCGGCTTCGAGCGCTGCGGAAGCGAAGGACTCGAAGGCCAAGGAGCCGCCTCGTCCCCGAGTGACGCCCAATACCCCCACCGTCGAAGTCGACATGGATCTCTTCGATCGCCTCGAGAGCGAAGCCCAGGTCCATCGCAGCAAGCAGAACACGGTCGCCGAGCTGACCTTCGAGCCGGCGTCGAACACGCCCTTGCCCGGCGAAGGCCGCACCATGGCGTGCCCGGTGTGCGGACACAGCTTCGTCGCGGCTACCGGGGCGAAGGCGCAGACCTGCCCGCAATGCCATACCTCGTTCGACCATGCGAGCGGCCGCTTCGCGACCGCCGACGTCTCGTCCGGGGGCCCCGATCCGCTCATTGGCCGCAATCTGCGCGGATGCGTGATCGACAAGAAGGTCGGCGAAGGCGGCATGGGTTCGGTGTACCATGCGCGGCAGCTCAGTCTCGAGCGCAGCGTCGCGATCAAGGTGCTGCCGCCCGATCTGGCGCGCAACCGCAACTTCATCCAGCGCTTCGAGCGCGAAGCCAAGAGCCTCGCCAAGATCAACCATCCGAACATCCTGCATATCTACGACTTCGGCGAAGAGCCGCAGCTCAAACTGTATTTCATGATCATAGAGTTCGTAGACGGCACCGACCTGGGCGAGGTGCTCAACCAGCGAACCACCCTGCCGCAACTCGAGATCCTCGACCTCATCCGTCAGGCGGCCGCCGGTCTCGAGATGGCCGCCGCGAAGGGCGTCATCCATCGCGACATCAAGCCGGACAACCTGATGATCGCCGACAACGGCATCTGCAAGGTCTCCGATTTCGGACTCGCCAAGGGCTACGGCGAGGAGAACGAGGTCACCAGTGTCGGAGTACGCGTCGGCACTCCCGCGTTCATGAGCCCCGAGCAGTGCGACGGCGTCGAGGTCGATTATCGCAGCGACGTCTACAACCTGGGCTGCACCGCCTTCCTGTGCCTCACCGGCCGTCTGCCGTTCGACGGCGAGACGCCGTTTTCGATCATGCTCAAGCACAAGAGCGATCCGATCCCGTCGGTGCGCGACATCAGCCCATCGGTCGATCCCAGCGTCGACAAGCTGATCCAACGCATGCTCGCCAAGAAACCCGCCGACCGCTGCGATTCCTGGCACAGCATCATCGAGGAGATCGAGCAACTCGAGGTGCGGATCTCGGGTGATCCGAACATCCTGCGCAAGACCCGCGGCCAGCTCAAGGCTCTCACCTCCGTGAAGGACGAGAACCGCGTTTCCGAACCGCGTGCGCGCCCGGCGTCGCCGATGCCGGTAAAGAAGGCGCCCGCCGAGATCAGGGAGGCCGCCGTCCCCGGGCAGCTGCCCGATTGGCTGCGGCCGGTCGAGCTCCCGAAACAACCGCCGGCTTTGCCGACGCCAACGGCCGCGCCTGCCCGCGCCTACTCGTCGTCTTCGTCATCCTCGCCGGCACCCGCGTCGTCCGCTTCGCCGGCTACGCCGTCGGCCCAGGCGTCGTCGCATGAGCACCGTGGCGGCCTGGGCTCGGCATCCTCGAGTTCCTCGAGCGGTTCGTCGCACGACCACCGCGCCGTGGGCGCTGTGGCCGAGCGCCAGGAGCCCGCTGGCGAAAGGCCGAACCGCGCCAGCAAGCGCATGAACGTGGAGCTGGATGCCGCGCGCGAGCGCGGAATGCGCTCTGAATCCGAAAGCCTCGCCACCAGCGGCGAACGGCTGCTCGCCGCCGGGCGCTTCGAGGAAGCAGCCAAGGAATTCCGCAAGGCGTCCGAGATCTCGCCCAATTCCGACCACGCCCAGCAACTGCGCGCCAAGGCCACGTCGGCACGCGGCCGGGGCCGGATCCGCCGCGCTTTCAAGCGCATGCTGTTCCTGGTGGTGGTCGTCGGCCTGCTCGCCGCCATCGCCTGGTACGGCACGCCGCTGGCGCACAATCTCCTCGCGGATCGCGAGTACCGCACCATTTCGGATGTCAGCGACGAGCATCTGCGCGCCGAGCGCCTGCGCGCGTTCGCCGCTCAGCAGAAGCCATACGATTGGTATGTGAACCTGTTCAAGCAGGGTTACGTCATCGCCAAGGTCGATGAGGCGCTCGCCACCGCGAATGAACTCGATCGCGGCGTGAAGCCCCAGGTGCGGGTCAACGAGCCTGGTACCGCACTGCGCGCGCTCGAAGCCAAATACGCCGACCAGTCGGTCTCCCTCCAAGACGTGATGGAGACTGCTGAGCTCACCATCAAGTCGACGTCGGGGCGCGACCTCGATCGCGCGCGCGAGCTCCTGTCCCTGGCCCAGGTCCAGTTGTCGAAGATCCATCCCGAACTGCAGGGCATCGAGGACATGCGCAAGGAGGGACGCCACCGCGAGGCTCTCGAACGCGCCGCCCAATTCCGCGTCGCGTTCCCGCGTGCCGGAGCCCTGGCCGCCGGACTGCCGCTGCCGGGCAAGCTGGTGATCGCGAGCGAGGATGGTCAGGCGGTGAGCGACGTCTCCATCCGCATCGACGGCCTGCCGCTCGCCGGCGGGCAGGGGATCTTCTGCCGGCGTGGAAACCAGGAAACCATGGTCGACATCGCCGCCCCGGGCTACGGCCCGGTGCATCTGGTGATCCCCGCCGACTCGGCCCTCGCAGAGAAATCCTACACCGTGTCGCTGCGCGTGGCGCCGGTGTGGACGCGCAAGTTCGGCAAGCCGCTCGCGGCATGGGAGAAGCTCCGCTACGCCGTTGACGGGCTCTACGTGCAGCGTCTCGACGGCTGCGCGCTGCTGCGCGCGAACGATGGCGATCTGCTCGCCGGCATGGATCCGCTTCCTGGCATGCAGGGGCCGAGCTACACCCCGTTATGGATCGAGGACAAGGGCAAGGTGCTCATCGGCTGCGAGGATGGCCAGGTACGCCTGATCGACGGCCACACCATGGCGGTCCTGCAGGTCCTGCATCGCGGCCGCGCCGCCATCCACGGCTGGATGGAGGTGAACCTCACCTACCGACCGGGCAAGCGCGCGCGCTATCTCGTCGACGAGGTGAAGGGCGTGCGCAGCCTGGTGGCGATGGACGGCCAGCAGGAATGGTGGCGCTATCGCGGGCTCTCGGGCAAGCAGCAGCCGTTCCTCGCCCACCAGGGCGATCGGGTCGTGGTCATCGACGACAGCGCGGTGCACTTCCTCGAGGAGGACGGCTCCGAGGCACAGATCATCGATCTCCCGGGCGAGCGCGTGGCTCCGGTGATCCCGCTCGGCAATGGCGAATGCCTGCTCGTGCCCACGCTCACCAGCCTGCAGTGCATCCAGCTCGGGCCGCGGCAATCCCCGCTCCAAGTACTCGGCGATCAGATGCTGGTGGTGGCCGGAGTGGCCATGGCCGCTACCGATGGCCCCACGGTGGCGCTGGCGCGGGCCGATCGTGGACTCGATCTCGCGAACTGGACGGGCGAGCGGCTGCAGCCGGTGTGGCACGTGGATTGCCCGAGCGCGGCCGCGGTTCCACCTGCGATCGGAGAGAACGTCGTGGTCACGGCCGACGAGCACGGCTACTTGATCGCGTGGTCGCTCGATAGCGGAGCGGTGGTGGCGCGGATCGCCCACGGCGTGCCGCTGGTCGCGGCGCCGCTGGTGCGCGGCGGCCTGGTGATCGTCGGTGACGTCGAGGGCACGGTTTCGGCGTACGCGCTCCCGCGGCATTGACAGGCAGGGGCTTCGCCCCTACGGCCTCACGGCCTACCCCACGGGCTTTGTCGCTAGGTGACAGGCTGGCTTCGCCGCCTGTGGTGCGGCCATCGCGTGCCTGAGTTCGTCAGCGATGCCCGCGCGTTTCCAGGTAGCGTGCGAACTTGGTCGTGGGTTGGAGCGAGTAGGGGATGCCCCAGACCTTCAGACGTTCTCCCCAGGTGCGGGAAGTGGCCTCGGGCGTGGGCGTTTCGATCTCCAGTTCGTGGTCGACGCGGTGGCCGAAGTCGGTGCGGTCGAGGCAGAGCAGTTCGTCGCGGTGGTGGAACTCGTGGCGGAGGTTGGCGAAGCCGCCCAAGGCGGTGAGGGCCGCGCCGCCCAGGCTCTCGCGCACATGATCCGGGAGGGGCAGCAGCGCGGCCAGCCCGGGTTCGCCGATGCGCGGCCATAGCGCGGGATCGAGCCAGACCTCCCATTCCTGGTGCCTGAACGCTTCGCCAGGATGGGCGATCTTTTGTTTGCAGGTCATCAGCAGGCGGTCGTTCTCGAGGCGCAGGCGCAGATTCATGCGTTGCGCGCGCAAACGCAGGTCGGCCGAGTCGAAGAAGCGGTTCTCCTGGCGCAGGACGTGCGCCGGACCGAGCTCCGCCGCCAAGTGTCCGGCCAGAGCCGCATGGGCTTCGGGCGTCAGCGCCCATTTCAGCTCGATCTCGGTATGCCCAGGCATCCGGAGCAGCTTACCAGTGCGATCATGGCGTGGGAACCGGCAGGCCTGGAAGCCTGCGGGGCGGCCGCTCAACGTGTGGTATCGTGCCACGGCGGCGGAGTGGGCCGATTCCGGCCGAAGCCCTTTTCCTTGGCACCAAGGCGGGGTACCATGCCGTGACTTGGAGAGCGCGTGAGCAACCCTTTCGATTTCCTCGATCCCCTGGTCGAGCTCGAGGCGAAGATCGCCGATCTCGAGCAGGCGAGCCAGACCAGCGGCGTCAACATGGTGCCCGAGATGCAGTCGCTGCGCGAGAAGCTCAACCGCGAGAGCCGCCGCACTTTCGCCACGCTCACGCCCTGGCAGCGGGTGCTGCTGTCGCGCCATGCGCTGCGGCCGCAGTCCTCGGACTACATCGACCATATGATCGAGGATTTCGTGCCGTTGTCTGGCGACCGTAAGTTCGGCGACGATGAAGCCATCATCTGCGGCCTCGGCCGACTCGACGGCAGTCCGGTGATGATGATCGGCCAGCAGAAGGGCAAGGACGTGCACGAGCGGCGGCGCTGCAATTTCGGCATGCCTCATCCCGAGGGCTACCGCAAGGCCATGCAGAAGATGCGCTTGGCCGAGAAGTTCGGCGTTCCGGTGATCTGCCTGATCAACACCCCCGGCGCGTTCCCCGGCGTCGAGGCCGAGGAACGCGGCCAATCCATCGCCATCGCCGAGAACATCCGCGACATGGCGCTGCTGCGCACGCCGGTGGTGGTGGTGGTGATCGGCGAGGGCGGCTCGGGCGGGGCGCTCGGCATCGGCGTCGGCGACCGCATGCTGATCCTCGAGAACAGCTACTTCTCCGTCATCAGCCCCGAAGGCTGCGCCGCCATCCTGTGGAAGGACGGCGCCAAGAAGGACATCGCCGCCGAACGGCTGGGCCTCACCGGCGAGCGTCTCAAGAAACTCGGCATCGTCGACGAGATCGTCGAGGAACCCGCGGGCGGCGCCCACCGCCAACCACTGGCGATGGCCCACGCGCTGCGCGACGTGCTGGCCCGGCATGTCGGCGAGCTGAAGGCGCTGCCGATCGACCAGCTGCTCGAGCAGAGGTACCGCAAGTACCGCGCGATCGGCTCGGTCATCGAGGAAGCGGTCAAGGCGTGAAGGTTAGTCGTGCGTTGTCCGTGGTCGGACCACCTGGAGCGCGAGCCACGGCGAGATATTATCCTCGCGATGTGATCTCAGCGATGGACGACGGACGTTCGTGACTCTCCGCCTCGTCTGCGTGGTCCGCCCCCAGCGTGCCGAGGTGTTGTGCCAGCGCCTGCTGGCCAGCGGCTTGGTCGACGAACTGCACGCCCAGGAGTGCCGCGGCTACGGCCGGCAGAAGGGCCACCTAGACAAGTACCAGGGCTCGGAATACGCGATCGATTTCCTGCCCAAGGTCGAGGTCAGCGGCGTGCTCGAGGATGCCGACAAGGAGCAGGTCATCGACCTGGTGTGCTCGCTGTGCCGCACCGGACGCATCGGCGACGGCAAGATCTTCCTGGTGCGGATGGACCGGCGCCTGGTCGCTGGCAGCTGAGCCGCGAAACCTCGCGGAATCACCGCATCGTCGACCCAAGTGACTGTCTTCAAATGGTTTATGAATGTATAGACGAAGTTCTCTAAGATCTTTTGGCAACTAGTCTTACAGCAATACGGCTGGAAAACGCCCTTGCAGACATGGGTGGATTTGCGTGGACAGGCAGGTGGATTTCCAATGATGGCCGGACCTATCAAGGAGGTACCTGCAATGCGTTTCGCCCTCGCCCTCGTCATGGCTTTCGCCACCACCTCACTCTTCGCCGAAGCCGCCGCGCCCGCCGCTGGCGCCGCTGTCTCCACGGCCGCCATCAACAGCGTCTGCCCGCTCGATGGCGCCAAGATCGACGCCAAGGTCGCGCCGGTCGCCGGCAAGACCAAGGAAGGCAAGGAAGTCCAGATCGGTTCCTGCTGCGCCGATTGCGCCGGCAAGATCAAGGACATGAAGGGCACCGCCGCGGCCGACGCCGCCGTTGCCAACAAGAAGATCGAAGAGAAGTCCGACAAAAAGTAGCTTTTTGCCTCACAAAAAACCCTCCCGGCCTTCGGCTGGGAGGGTTTTTTGTTTCAGGGGCTCCGCCCCTACGGCCCTGCGGGCCTACCCCACGGGCTTTGTCGGGACTCGATCTCGCCGCCGGGCGG
>JBBRLJ010000049.1:0-36411 GCA_038231435.1 Planctomycetota bacterium | reverse complement strand
GGGGCAACGCCCCCGCATAACCCCGAGCGGCGCAAGCCGCGAGCGTCCGCCGAGCGCCGGTTTGCGTGAATAATGGGCCCCGCCCATCACGCAAACTTTTTGGCGCAGCGCCAAAAAGAGGCGCGACAAAGGAGCGCGGGGGCTCGGGGGCGGAGCCCCCGAAACAAAAAGCTACCAGCGCCACCCCACGATGATGGAGGCCACCGGCCCGTGCTGGACGCCAGCGAGGTGGACGCGGGGCAGGACATCGGTGATGAACTGGTATTGGTAACCGAGCGCGGCTCCGAGCTGGGGGCCGGTTGAGCCGCCGACTTCGGCCTCGATGCCCACGCCGCAGGTAGAAGTCTCCATGGCGCGCTGGAGCGCGACGCCGTTCGCGTAACCGAGGATGCCGAGGATGCCGCCGCTGTAGCGGCCGATGGCGGCGAGCCGGATCGGCGGCGAGCGACGCGGATCGATGAGTTCGACGCCGACATCGAATCCGAGTCCGGCGTCGTAGGCGCGCAGCGCGCCCTCGCGCGCGCCAGAACCGTGCAGCGCCAGCCCGAACACCCACGGACGATGCGCGTGGGCGGGCCGCCAGCACAGGCTGGCGTCCAGGTAATCGTCCCATTCGCCAGCGCTGTGCTGGACGCCGCCGTCGCGATCCGGACAGGCGAGCCGGTAGTGCTTGGGCAGCGTATCAACGTCGAGCGACAGCTCTCCGCGCGGGGAACGGTCGTCCGGACGGGGTGCTTCGGTATCGGCCGCCGCCGTCCGTGGCGCCGCCACGGCCAGCGCTGCCGCTACCATCTGCAGTCGGACCACTCGGGCCAGGCCGCGGCGTTTGACCAGGTCGCGGAAAGCAGGGATCGGCGGAACGCTCACGCTCGCAGCGTAACGCGGATGGATCCGAGGACGAGGGCATCGATCGAGGTGGCGCCCGGATCGGCTGGGAGTGCCTTGCTCGCGCGCGATCGTCGGCACGCTCGCGCTGCGATGAAACGGCCGCTTCCCTCCACGCGCACATCCTGGGCGACGTGCATCCTGCTCGCCTGGGCGCTGCTGGCCTTCGTCGGCTGCGGCGCGCGGTCGGTGCACATCCCACGCTCGGACCCCGAGCCGGCGATGACCCTGACGGTGTTCGACGACGGCTTCCACAGCGGCTTCATCCTGCCCTACGACGGCATGCCGATCGTGCTCGATCGCGAACGCGCCCAGGCCCAGCCTCCGCTGCCGCCTTTCGTCGAGATCGGATTCGGAGAGGCACGCTGGCTGCAGGGTCTCGACCGCAGCTTCCTGCATGCCGTGCGCCTCGGTGTATGGCCAGCGGACGGCATGATCATGATGGTCAATCTCCCTGAGCGCATCCGCACCGACGCGGAGGCCGCGCACACGCGTTATTGGGAGCTCCAACTCACGGTCGCCGGCAAGCGCGCGGTCTATGCGGAGTTCGATCGCTGGATCGATCGCCGGCGGGTATACGTGAGGCCGGCGAACGATCCGCAGTTCTTCTATGAAAGCACGCACCGCTATACCGTGTTCCGCAACTGCCACGACTTCACCCTGGCGATCCTGCGCGCGGCATGCTTCCCGCTTGGCAGCAGGTGGGTGACCAGTTCGGGCAGCTTCGACCGCCAGATGAGCCGCGGAGTCGAGCTGCTGCAGGCGGCGGGAATCCACGCGATCGGCCCGTGAACTAGCCGGAGCTGCGTGGCTCCGTGCGGTCGTGCTGGCTTCCAGGGGTTGGAGGATCCCCGATACGACCGTGGTAAGCGACATGCCGTCATCACATGGCACGTTTGCAACAGTGAGGGATCTCTTGTGGTCTTAACCTGATCTTCTAATGTGCCGCCTCACGCAACATTCCCGAAAGGATTCCATGCGTTTTCGCTCGCTGACTCTCGCCGCTGCTGCCGCCGCGGTCGTTCTCGTCTCTGGCTGCGCCGCCGCGCGCTCGCCCGTAACCGGAGCCTGGTACACCGACGTCAAGGCCGATGACGGCGCGACCTCGAATACCGAAATCGCCACCCCCAAGGTTGGCCGCGCCACCGCCACGTCGTACGTCGGCCTGATCGCCCTCGGCGATTGCTCGATCGAGACCGCCGCCAAGGGCGCCGGAATCACCAAGATCGCGCACATCGACTACGAGTCGATGAGCATCCTCGGCCTCTACGCCACCACGACCACCGTCGTCTACGGCGAGTAAGACCTCACGGTCTTTTCCTGAAAGCCCACCTCCGCTTCGGCGGAGGTGGGCTTTGTTTTTTGTAAGGGGACTTTCTGTTGGGACTTTTGGTTGGGGGGCTACTGCCCCCCAACATCGCGCGTCCGCGCTGCCCCCCAGGAAGGAACGGGCAGTGGGGGGAGGCAGGCTGGCTGCGCCGCCCGGGCTATAACGCGTTGGCGAATGGCGAATGTGCGGACCATTTTATAGCGGGATACGTGAAGCGCCCATCGGCCAAGCGAGGGGGGTCGGTGTATTCCGGACTACCTCCTTGGCGGAAAAGCCTTAGACTGCGATCTACCCGATAGGATCTCCGTATGAGCAAACGTGGACCGGTAACCTTCGCGAAACGGCAACGCGAGATGGACAAGAAGCGCAGCGCGGAAGAGAAGCGCGCCAAGCGGGCGGAACGCAAGAAGCTTGGCCCGCAAGAGCCCGAGACGACCATGCACCGGCCGTTCACCGACGAAGAAGACGGCTGATTCTTCTGAGGCCCTGAGTCCATCAGATAGCGGTCCATCAGAGATGGCTCGCCGCCGGATTCCCGATCACCCGCCCAGGCGATGACGCCGTCTCCACGCCATCGGGGCCACACCGGTGAAGCGTTGGAAGACGATGGCGAAGTATTGAGATGACGAGAATCCGAGCTCGTGCGCGACTGCGGTCACGCTCGCGCGCGGACGCATGAGTTCGCGCTGAGCGGCCTCGATGCGCAGGCGCGTCAGCAGCTCGAGCGGCGTCGCGCCCCGCGCGCGCCGACAGACGACGGTCAACTGCGAGGGCGCCAATCCGACGCGTGCACCCATCTCGGCCACCGAGGGCGGATCGGCGACGCGCGTGGCGAGCCAGCGTTCGAGCTCATCGATGCGCTGGTCCTGGTCGCGCGGCGACTCGCGTCCGTCGAGCAGGCAGCGCGCGACGTGGACCAGGAACTCGACGAGCAGCGCCTGGCACATCGCCAGCGCCAGGATGCGGCGCAGCGGCGTGGCGCCGACCAGGGCGTCGGTCTCGTCGAGCAGGCGGCGCAGCACGGCCTGGGCACCATGTCCGGCGGGCAGCACCCGGCGTCCATCCTCGATGCACAGCTGGTCCACGGCGCGCGCCACGTCCGCGGCCGCGTCGGTCATTCCACCGGCTCCGCGGGCGACGAGCGCGCCCGGATCGATCCCGATGGCGAAATTGCGGTTCGGGTCCTCGGGATCTGGCCGTCCGGAGTGCTCTTCGCCCGGCCGGGCGATGAACAGGTCGCCGGCGCGCAGGCGATGGGTCCTGCCGGCCACGGTCCATTCTGCCCTCCCGCCGACGAAGTAGCAGAACTCGAGCGTCGGATGACGGTGAGGCTCGAGCACGTGGCCGGGCGCGCAGTGCGCTTCGTTGATGTGGTCGAAGGCCGGAAATTCTGGGAAGGGCAGCTCCCATGAATGGACGAAGCGGTAGCCCTCGGCTGGGGACGCGCCGCGGAAACGGCGCGTGCGCTCCGGCGAAACCTGAACGGCTCCAGCGGATCGTGGACGTCGTGGCACGCCGCGATCGTACCATCCCCGGGCATGCAGGCCACCGACCGATCGTCCCTCGCAACGGATGCGGACATTCCAAATTCCAGCCAAACAGCCACTCGAACAGCCACGCCGACGCGGGCGGCGATCGTCCTCGATGGCGCCTGGCGGCTGTCCTATGGCCGCGGCCCGGGCCCCGACCACCCCGAAGGGCTCAAGGCCTGCGCCTGGCCGACGATCCCGGCAACGGTTCCGGGAACGGTGGAATCGGCGCTGGTCGATGCGGGCATCGAGCCCGATCCCCGCGTCGGTGATGCGGCCTGGGGTTTCCAACGGTATGAACTGCACGATTGGTGGTATGTCCGCGAGTTCACGGCCGAGGCGTGTCCTGACCAGACGAGCGAGCTGGTCTTCGATGGCATGGATTGTCTGGCCACGGTGTGGCTGAACGGGGTCCACCTGGGCGACAGCGCGAACGCGTTGATCGCCCATCGCTTCGCGGCCGGTTGCGCGCTTCGCGATGGATCCAACCGGCTGGTGGTGCGCATCCGCTCGGCGATCGCCTGGGCGCGTTCGCGCCCGGTGGCTCCCGGATGCTTCGCCGGCACCCTCGGATGGGATGGCCTGCGGCTGCGCAAGCCACCGCACCAGTTCGGTTGGGACATCGCGCCGCGTCTGGCATGCGGCGGATTGTGGCGCGGCGTGCGGCTCGAGCGCCTGCCGCGCCATCGCGTCGCCGCGGTGCGCTGGACGACGGTCGCGATCGATGCGGATCGCCGTTCGGCCTCGCTCATCGTCGAGTGGGAGCTCGACCTCGACCTGTACGTCGGCAGCGAGGCAGCGATCCCATCCGGCAGCCTCGAGGTCGAGATCGAGCTGATGCGCGCGGGCCGCGCGGTACTCTCGCGCCGAGTGCCCGTGCTCGGCCATCACGGTCGCCTCAAAACCGAGCTTGAGGACATCGATGCGTGGTGGCCGCGCGCATGGGGTGAGCCGGCTCTGCACCGTGCGACCCTGCGGCTGGTGGATGGCGCGCGCGTGCTGGACGAGAGCGCTGAGACGATCGGCCTGCGCACCGTGCGCCTGGTCCGCACCGACGCGGTGGGCGCCGACGGCAAGGGCCTGTTCCATCTTGAGGTCAACGGCCGCCGACTGTGGGCCAAGGGCACCAACTGGGTATTCCTCGACGCGCTCCACCACCGCGACGCGTCGCATCGCGACCGCTGCCTCGACATGGTGCTCGAGCTCGGCTGCGACATGGTGCGTATGTGGGGCGGCAACGTCTACGAGGACGACGCCTTCTTCGAGCGCTGCGACCGCGAGGGGCTGCTGGTGTGGCAGGACTTCGCCTTCGCCTGCGCCATCTATCCGCAAGACGACGAGTTCGCGCGGCAGGTGGAGATCGAGGCCGAGGCGGTGATCACGCGCCTACGCAACCACGCGTGCTTGGCGTTGTGGTGCGGCGGCAACGAGACCGATGAAGCGCATCTCTGGGAGGGCTACGGCCGCGACCCGTCGCGTGACCGCATCACGCGCGACGTACTGGCGCGCGCGGTGGCGGCATTGGACCCGTGCCGGCCGTACGTGCCGAGTTCGCCTGAAATCACCGCTGCGGCGCTCACGGGAGCCCAGCCGGTGGACCGGCACCTGTGGGGCCCGCGCGATGATTTCCTGTCCGCGTACTACCGTTCCTCGACCGCGCCGTTCGTCAGCGAGATCGGTTACCATGGCTGCCCCGAGGAAGCGAGCCTGCGCGAGATGCTCGGGCCGGGCGTCGAGCCATGGCCGGTGGCCGGGAACCGCGCGTGGCTGCCGCTGGCGGTACGCTGCGGACCCCGCCACCAGGACAACGACGCCCGCATCGAGCTGATGCGCAGCCAGGCCCGGCTGCTCACCGGAGAGGATCCGGCATGCCTGCGCGACTTCATCGACGCCTCGCAGATGGTGCAGGCAGAGGCGCTCAAGTCGTTCGTGCTGCAGGCGCGCGCGCGCAAGGGCGCATCGTCCGGGCTGCTATGGTGGAATCTGCGCGATGGCTGGCCGATCGTCTCGGACGCGATCGTCGACTACTTCTTCCGCCGCAAGCTCGCCTACGACGTGCTCGCTCGCGCGCAGGCAGGCGTACTCGCGATCGCGACCGAGCGCGATGGCTGGGGGCATCGCGTGGCCGTGGTCAACGACCTGCTGGTCGATGTCCGCGGCGTGGTCGACGTGGTGGGTCATCGCACCGGACCGTTGTTGTCGCGTTCGTTCGTCGCGCCCGCGAACGGCATTGCCGATGCTGGGACCCTACCTGCGGCCGATGCCATCGACTGCTGGCGCGTCCGTTGGACGAGCACGAGCGGGACGGTGTCCCAGACCCACCTGCTGGTCGGCCCTCGGCCGTACCCGCTCGAGACCTTGCGCGCGTGGTATGCGTGGTTGGGATACGCGCTGCCACCTCACGCGATGGCATGATCGCACTGACTGCTGCGGATGGTCGTGGGAGTCAGTGGTGTTGTGTGATGCTCGCGCTGGTGGGGCGCATCATTTGATGTAGGCGCTGTCGTTGGCGTTGCAGGGGTGGTTCATCGGGTCGTACTTGAACGCCATCGAGTTGATCACCTGGTAGCGCTGGAGGCCAGGCAGCCTCACTCCCTGCGCGTGGCCATCGGCGAAGAGGAAATTGGCTCCGTCGCGGTGCACGCACCGCGCACAGCGGTCGTTGAGCATGTTGCAGCCCCACGTGTTGGATCCGATAGCGGGATTGGTATCCGCCCAGGTCTCGGACAGCACGACCTTGGTGGACTTGGAAACGATATTGGAATCGACCATCACGATCTGGTTCGGGATGAAGCTCGCCCACGCGAATACGTACTTGTCCTTTACCGGCGGGCCGTCCATGGAGATCGAATCGTAGTACACGCCGCAGTAGGCATAGCTCAGATCCAGGGAAACACCGACGCTGGTCAGACGGGGAGTCGACGGGCAGCGTCCGATGCGCGAGACGATCGGCGGGGCGCCGCCGCCGCTACCGCTGTTTCCGCTCAGGTAGTCCTGGATCAAGGTGTTCCAGTTGCCGCCAGGCCAGCAGCTCTCGTTGTCGCCGACATAGGCGATGAAGGCCATCCCGAGCTGGCGCATGTTGTTCTTGCAGCTCGCCGAGCGGGCTGACTCCTTGACCATGCCGATCGCCGGAAGCATCAGCGCCGCCAGGAGAGCGATGATGGAGATCACGATCAGCAGCTCGGTGAGCGTGAAGGCGGAGGCGCGCGAGGTCACGGCGTTCTGATCTTCGCTGTCAGATAGCGCTTCGCCGACATGTACGCTTCATTGGTGCCGGTGGCGTAGCACAGCTGCACCGACGCGCCGTTGGCGTGGACGATGTCGGCCTGCAGGTCGATGCCGAATTCGCCGACGGGCATGGCCGCGAAGCCCAGGCTCGCCCAGGGGATGAGCGCTTCGAGCAGGTAGCCGCGCGCGAGCGACGCGCGCCCGATGCGGATTCCAGCATCGCTGGCGGCGGCCTTGTCGACGTCCGCGCGGCGGTAGGCGAGGAACAGCTGCTTCGTTGGCTTGTCGAGCGCCAGCTTGGCATCGCTGAAGACCTCGACGCAGTCGTTGCGCCACCAATCGCCCTGATTCGCGATCACCGTGGCTTCGCCCTTGTCCACCACCGCGACCAGGCCCAAGCCCTCCTCGGTGGCCACCAGCCAGAACGAGGCGGTCTCCTTCGCGCTGCGCGTGCCGGTCGCGAGGAACGTGCCGGTGAACTGCCACGCCGGCACCTGGTCCTCGTCCATCGCGATGCCCACGGCCTGTCGCCAAGCCGCTTCCGTCGGCTTGCCATCGGCTTCGAATGTCGCGCCCGGCACGAAGGGGATCGCCAGGCGCGGACCTTCGAGCGGCGTGATCGGTGGCAGCGCCGGCAACTTCTGCTGGTCTGGCGTGCCGGGCGCCGCCGCGTCCGCGGCCTTCATCGCCAGCTGCACCGAACGCAGCACGCCCTGCGACTTGGCTTCCATCAAAGGACCGACACAGCTGACGTCGATGCGCTGGATCTTGTCCCAGGCGATCGGCGCGTCCTTCTGGTCCTTGCCGCTGGCCTTGAAGTCGACTTGGCTGAGCACCACCTCGTGCCAGTCGTCGCTCTCGAACATCGCGTTGATGTTGCGGCTGCGGAACGAGCCACCGCCAGCGAGCTTGAGATCGAGGTAGGCCTCGCGCGGCTGGGTGCCGTCGCCCTTGAGCGACAGCACAATGCCGGTGCATGCGGAGGCGTCGGTGCCGGCGGGGACGACGATGGCGAAGCCGACGCCGCCGTACCATTCCTGGTTGATCTTGCCGAAGGTCAGCTCGGCGCCGTCGGCTCCATTCGCGGCCTTGGCATTGCCGTAGGCCTGGGGGGTCAGGGCGGCGCCTTCGGCGAGCACGACGCGCGCTCCGGCTGCCGGAGCCGCCGTTCCTCCGCTAGGCGCATCGCCAGGCTGGTTGATCGCCGCGAAGAACGCATCCAACGCGATGAGCTTGGGCTTGGTCACGGCCACGGGAGCGGCGCCGGCCGCGGCCGGCCACGCGGCGATGTCGGCGGCGGGCGCGTCCTCGCCAACGCTCTCCTTGCTGGATATCTCGAACCACACCGTCTTCCAGCGCGGCGAGAGCGGGATGGTGAGCGTATCATCGGTGGCGGTGGTCTCGACCGTGCCGAGTCGGCGTCCGCGGTGGTCCAACGCGCGGACGGTCAGCTCCTTGGCCTTGACCCCGCGCAGCGTGGCGCTGCCGCGCAGGGCCTCGACCAGGATCGGAGCCGAGCCGCTCTTCACCAGCTCGAGGTGTCCGCCGGCCTTGGTCTCGACCACCTCGCCGGTGTTCTGGTCGCGTCCGTTCGCGACCAGCAGCATGCGCGCGGATTCCGCCAGCGGCCGCCCGTCGACCGAGGTCAGCAGCACCGTCGCGTAGGGTTGCTCGATCGCGCAGGCGAAGTGGCTGGCGCGGTTGTCGCCCCGGAGACCGGCGTAGCCGGAGAACCCCTGGGTGCGCGGAGTGTCGATGACCATGGTGCCGTGCGCCCAGTCGACGGTCATCTCGCCGGTGTCGGTCACGTACTCGCCAGCATCGGCGCTGTTGGCACCGACCGGGATCTTCCAACGGTGGCAAGCTTCGAGATACAGGCGGTACAGCCAACGCGTGTCGTGGATGGCGTCGCCGAAGGCGCGGCCGTTGGGCAGCACCAGGAAGCGGTCATCGATCCAACCGAGCACGTAGGCGCCATCCTCGCTCGTGCCGATCGGCGTCGCGCCGGTGGGCACGCTCGCACGCTCGATCGCACCCTCGTAGCGCGCGAAGCTCAGTTTCCGAGCTGCGCGCCACGGCGCCGTGACGGTGAATACCGTGGGCTTCTCGAGCGTCGCGATCTTGACTCCGGGCGCCACCGCGCGCGCCGGCGCACCGAGGTCGCGCCGCTGGTGGTGATGGTCCAGGTAGGGATTGTCGCCGACCAGCACGGCGTGCCTGGCCTTGCGGTAGTCGCCACTGGCTGTGCGACCAGTCATGAACACCACGTCGGCGTCGCCTTCGTAGGCGGTGGCGAACGAGATGCATTCCACCTGGTGGATCAGCGGCAGGAACAACGCCGCGTCGCCGATCGTTCCGCCGCCGCCGCTGATCCCCAGCGCGTGCAGATTCTGCTCGAGCAGGTCCTCGTCGGAGTAGGCGACGTGCACCTTGACCTTCGCGGGCGCGAGATCGCCGCGGATGAATATCGCGGCGCAGACGCGGTTCGCCGACATCCACGGGATGTCGTGCATCGAGGTGAAGGTCATGCCGAAGGCCTTGCGATAGTCCTGCCAATCGAAGAAGCAGTCCTTGGCGGGGAGCTGCGCGCCTGCCCAGCGGTGGGCGAGCGAGAAGTGCGCGCTGGCGTCGACGCGCTGGAACGCGCACGCCGCCGCCACCGCCACGTTGACGTCAGCGCGGTTGGTCAGCGAGCCGCCGGTCCATTCGCCGTTGACGCCGGGAACGCCCGCCACCTTGACGCGCAGCAGGTTGGCGAACCAGTTGTTCGACCTGACGTCGACGCCCTCGACGACCACGCCCTTCGATCCCGGGCGCGCGCCCCAGGCGGTGGCGGCGTTGGCATAGAGATGCGAGGCCAGTGTGCCGGTGGATCTCGCCTCGGTGAATTCGTCGAGCGGCCCCTGCAGCTCGTGCGAGCCGATGATCAGGCTCTTGTAGCCAATGCCGCGCAGGTGCTTGACCGCGTCTTCATAGAAGCCGCGCGACTGGTCAGCGAGAAACCGGTAGTAGTCGTTCACGCGCGCGGCGCCACGCGTCTTGGAGTGGTTCGGACGGTCCCATTCCAGCACCGGCGCCAGCGGCGGATGGAAGACGTTGTCCTTCGCCGGATCCTCGTCGGCGAACAGGCCCGCCTGGCCGTTGGCGTCCGTCCACTGCTTGTCGAGATTCGCGCGGTCGTGGTACGCGTCGCGCAGCCAGGCGTTCCACTGCTGATCGCACCAGGTGCGGAAACGCGCCGAGATCTTGAAGTTCCAGTCCCAGAACGGTCCGTTCTCGTTGATGCACTCCACCACCGCCACCGCCGGCTCGTCGGCCCAGCGCCTGCCGGTGTAGGGGTTGGTGTGGTCGAGGAAGATCTGCGCCGCGCGTTTCCAGGCCGCGACCACCGCCGGGTGTGGGAAAAGACCTTTCCATCCGGTGTTGTCCTTCATGTCCTCCCAGCCCTCGAGCCCGACGTCTGCAAGCAGCTGGCGCGAATCGAGGCAGTCGACGTACAGGTAGATGCCGCGCTTGATCAGCTCAGACGCGAGCAGATCGAGCCGGTCGATGTCGGTTGGATCCAGCTCATAGCTGCTCCCCGCCTTGATGTAGCCGATGCCACGCCAGTTGAGATCGTTGTGATGGAAGCGGACCAGGTTGTAGCCATACGCGGCGATCGCGTCGGCGAGCGGGACGATCTCCTCCTTCTTCTCCGGGAAGGTCATCCCGTACACCAGGGTCGTGCCCCAGAAGCGCGCCGGCGTGCCATCGCCGAAACGCAGGCGTCCATCCTTCCCAGGCGCGACCGGTCCGTGCTTGCCGGCGGGCGCGTCCATCAACCAGGTCGCGTTCACCGGCGAGGACGGCGAGAACACCGGGTAGATCTCCTCTGGCCAGGCCACCAGGTCCGCCGGATCCGGCATCGTGTCGCGCGGTGCTTGGGCAGGGATCATCACTGCCGCCGCGCTGTCGGCGGCATCTGCCCGATCGGCCGATAGGCACCACCCTACCACCACGGCGATGGACAGCAGGACAGGCAGCGCGCAGGGGCGGAAGAGATCTAGGGGGGTTGGCATATGGTTATTACTATAACGTTTCATGTTTAAGCCAATGACAGATCTCTTGCACCACGATCAAATTAATCGTAAATTTATTATAATAATATACTTATGAAAATTTAATGAACGCGTTTCCGGTTACCGGTCCTGTTCATACGACGTTCCAGCTTTAGGCTGGGGCCATGCGCCCGGATTCCACCTTGCGGGCCATCGCGGCCGAGGCTCGGCTGTCGGTGGCGACGGTCTCGAACATCCTCGGCGGCAGGTACAAGGGCAACACCCCGAAGGGACGCCAACGGACGGCCCAGGTCGTCGGTCTCGCCCAGCGTTTCGGCTACGTCGCCAACGCCACCGCCCGACGGTTGCGCGATGGCAAGCACCACGCGGTGATCGTCATGATCCCGGTCGACACCTACGGTATGCCGACGGTGTTCGCTTACGAATACCTGATGGGCATCAGCTCCGGCCTGCAGCCGGCCAAGATGAGCGTCTTGGTGCATCCACTGCGACGTGATCTGGCGAGAGGTCATGGCGACGGTCTCGGCGACGGCCACGCCGAACTGCCGCGTGAACGCGCCTTCGACGCGGCCCTGGTCCTGGACGAGGTGATGCCGGGTCTCGAGGAGTGGTTGTCTACCAAGTCTGTACCCGCGGTGTACGTGAACGTGGATGCCGCACCTGGGCGCGTGGTGTTCAATCGTGATGAATACGCCGCGGGCGGAGACCTGGTGCGCGAACTCGCCAGGATCGGCTGGCGCAAGATCCTGCTGGTCGGCGGCAGCATGGGGGCGGCGCATTTCAGCTACGACCAACGCCGGCGCGGCGTCAGCGAGGCCGCGAACGAGCTGGGCATGCATTTCAGCCATCTCGATACGCCGTGGTGGTACGGCCAGCTCGGTTCCGGACTCGAGCGCCTGCGGCCGGACCCCGACACGGTGCTCGTCGCCATCGACGCCCACGCCGCGCTGGTATTGCAGAAGCATGCGCCGCGTGGATCGGCGGTGGCGTGCTGCGATAGCCCGCACCTGTTCCAGGAATTGCTGCCGTCGTTGACGCGCGCGCGCTTCGACCGCCAGGCTCTTGGCAAGCTCGCCGCGGAGGCTCTGCTGGCGCTGCTCGCAGATCCGCGGGCGCAGGTCGCCCGACCGCCGATCGCCTTCGGGGTCGCGGTCGGTTCGAGCACCCCCCCGCGTTCCTGACCGGCTCTGCGGATGCGGAGACGGCGGGGTCTCCGAAACAGCCCGGAAACGGCCTAGAACATCCTCCGGAACATCCTCCGGAGCCTCGTCCGGAACCGCCCTCACGAACCGTGGAACCCCTCGCGGACCCGGCCGTCAAAGCAGGCGGAGGTGTCCGATGCGCTCACTCGTCCTGGCCCTGCTCTCGTCCGTCCTCGCCGCCGAGGACATCGGTCCTACCTCCGTACGCGACGTGTACTCGCCGCCCGTGAGCAACGTGGTCGAGGCCGTGTCGCGCATGGCCGGCGACCAGCGCGCGTGTTCGCTGTTCCGTGCGCGCGGGCTCGACGTGCTGTCTTTGACCTGGGAGGACACCGGACGAGCCAAGAACTCGTGCTGGGGACCGAACATCAGCGACCTCACCATCCAGGTGCTCGATCAGATGCGCGACCGCCAGGCGATCGCGCCAGGGTGCTTTCAGGGCTCCGGTAGGAGCGGCTGGTGCATGCCGGTGGTGCGCCACCCAAACTTCGCCGACGTCTCGTGCGATGTGCCGATCGAGCGTCTGAAGGTGCTGGTCGGAAACGAACACGGCACCGCCCTGCAGGCGATCGATCTCGGCACCTACCTGCGTTCGTTCGCGTCGTACCAGGCGTCGCCGACCGGCCGTCTCAAGGGTTCGCTGATCGGCGAACGTGATCATGCGGTGCTGGTTTCGGCGCAGGCCTGCTACCTGCCGATCCCGCATGGCGGCGAGGCGACCTTCGCGCCAGTGTTGTTCAACTACCAGTCCGCGCCGGGAGCCCCGGCCGTGCTCACGCTGGTGGTGACGCCCGAAGGCACCTCGGCGCAGGCGATCACCAATTCACCGGCCGCCTCAGCAGGGGTTTGGCATGGCCAGCGTCTGTACCACAACCACGCCGGAGCGCGCGCGCCGCTGAGCGCGAGGCGCCTGAGCGATGTCGGCGCGAGCACGCCGTCTGGTCATGCGGTCGCCGCGGATTCGGCGGCCGCCGCAGGCATGTCGATGGTGATGGTGATCCAGATCCCGCTCGTGCACCCCGAGCAGCGATCCATGGACGAGGATTGCGCTGCGGGAGCGATGCCCGCGCCCGCGGCCGCGAATTGCGCGAAGGACATGAAGGAATCGCGGAGCGAATCGGCGGTGGTCCAATCCGGCCCGGTAGAAGGCCCGTGGATCGGTCTCGACGGCTGCACCATCGAGCGCGACTGGCGCTTCCCGATCCGCGCGACCGTGCAGTTCTACCAGGCGACCGACAGCGCCGAGGTGGTGCCGGCGGACGTCGACCGTCTCGCCAAGGCCATCGATCGCATCTACCTCAGCGCCGATGCTGTCGGCAGCCTGGTCACCGACGGCGCCACGGGCCGCCCGACCGAGCATTCTGCCGCGCCCGCCTGGCCCCAGCCCTTCTGGCGGAGCGTGTGCGAAGACTACACCACCCGCACCGGTGAATCATGGCAGGTGGCCCTCGCCCGCGTTCACGCCCGCCTCGGCGCGGACTGGGAACCCGTCGACGCCCGCGAGCTCAAGAACGCCCTGGCCCTCGCGAGGCCGTGAGAGAACTCCCGTCGTCGGACAGCCAGCGAGGGCGAACGTTTCCCAGGAGCGATCGCAGCAGCGATCACCGGGGCGCGATCCGGCCTGACTCCGACGACGAATGCCGGATGCCGGACGTCAGTCGTACGCGCCCGGCGTGTGCTTGCCCATGAGCCGCAGCTGCCGTGGCGTCGCCTGGGCGACCGAATCGTGGTTGAAGCGGAAGTCGAGGTACGGCGAGAATTTCTGCGCCATCATGCGCCGTCCGTAGTGCACCTGCAGCAGGTAGCGGGTGATGTCCGAGGTCTCGTTCTTCGATCCGGAATGCCAGACCTCGGAGCGGAAGATCATCACGTCGCCAGCTTTGACCAGCACTGGCACCGCGACGTTGCCGCGCCACTCGCGCTCCTCGCCGCCGCGAAACCCCATGCTGCCTGCGGAGTTCACGTCTCTGCTCGGACCGCGTCCTGACTTGTGGGTGCCGGGGACGATCCAGGTTGGGCACAGGTCCAGCGTCATGTCGTTGAGATAGAAGTGCGCGGTGGCGAGCATCACCGGGGTCTTCACGCGTCCCGACACCAGCAGCTCCTCCTCAGCAGGAAAGAATAGCTGGTCGATGTGCATACCCCAGCCGCCGGCGCCAGGAGGCGTGCGCCACGCGGTCTGGCCGATGATGTGGCAATCGTCGCCCATAGCCGCTTCGGCGACTTCGATCACGCCGTGCTGGTCGAGGAACTGCAGCCAGTATGGACTGCGGTTGAAGACGTTCTTGAAGTGGTCGATCTTGCCAGCGTTGGCCGGGCCGCCGCGATCGTAGCAGAACGGCGTGAGCTCGTCGATGCGGCCTTTCATCACGCGCACCTGCTCGGCATCGAGCACGCCGGGGATGATGGCGAAGCCGTCCTCCTCCAAGCCACGCAGCTGGCCGGCGGTGTCGGCGCGCTGGTAGGTGGGAAGCAGAGGGGGGGCGGCGGTAGAAGCGGTCATTGGTGCTCATCCCAGGGAAGTGTGGCCAGTTTCTGAGCCACGGGGTCGATCGATTACGCCGGATTATAAGCGGTTCGGAGGTGGAATCTCCCAGGGAGTTCGGTAATATTGGTAATAATCACGGTTGTAAGTCATGACCAGGGCCTACGCTCTTGGCATGCACGTGGTCCGCCTGTCAAAGCATACCACGTCCAGCCTGCCGCTGTCCTGCGCGCCCGCCCAGCACCACGGCCCCAGCGAGGTGCCGCACAGCCACGACTGCTTCGAACTGGTCTACGTGGTGCGCGGCAGCGGCCGCCACGTCATCGACGACCGCATCTATCCCGTGCTGGCGGGCGACTGCTACCTGATGCGCCCGGGCGACACGCACCGCTACATCGCCGAGGGCATGCGCATCTACAACGTGCTCTTCGACCAGAGCCTGTTCACGCCGGCCGAATGGAACGAACTCGCGAACCTGCCTGGCCTCGCACCATTCCTGACCGAGGACGTGCACCGCCACAAGCTCTCGCTCAGTCCGCCGCACGATCACGAGGTGTCCGAGCGCTGCGAACGCCTGCGCCGAGAGCTCGCCGACAAGCGGCCCGGCTTCGCGCTCGGCGCCAAGGCGATGGTCATCGATCTGCTGCTGACCCTCGACCGCCTGGCGCTCGCGCTGCGCGCGCCCGCGGCCTCGGTAGAGGGCCCGCCACCGGGGCCGGTGGCTACGGCTCTCGCGCACGTGCATGAGCGCTTCTCGCTGCCGCTCTCGGTGGCCGAACTCGCCGCCGCCGTCGGCCTGACGCCCAACTATTTCGGCGAGCTGTTCGCGCGCGAGCTGGGCATGCCGGTGCACGCGTACATCAACCGCCTGCGCGTCGAGAAGGCGCGCGACCTGCTCGAGCGCACCGACGACGCCATCACCGAGATCGCGCTGGGAGTCGGCTTCGACACCTGCAGCTACTTCGGTAAGATCTTCCGCCACCACACCGGGCACACCCCACGCGCGTACCGGCGGGTGACCAGGGTGCGGTAGGGACAGGGAAGGGCGAGGATAGGAAGTCGACGCGGGAAGAATGAAGACGGAATGCCGGCTCTTCCTGAAGGCGCCCTTCGCTTGGTCACCGTCCCTCTCTTCCTAGTGACATATTCTGGGAGGGTGGGGGGGGGGGAGGAGGATTGACAACACCCCCCGGTGCCGTTGTAGGCTGGATGGTCAGGAGCACCTCATGACGCCCACCGCCGGCACGACCCCGATTTCCGCAGCTTCACCATCGCGCAATCACGACCTCTTCCAGCGCCATCTCACTCAGGTGTCGCGAACCACGTGGTTCCGACGGATCTCCAGCGCCACGAGCGGTGACGCGATCGCGACGCTCATCGCTGGACTCAGCGACCCCGATCACCGCGTCAGGACCGCGTGCGCCGACGTCCTCGACCATGGCGCCGATGCGAGGTGCGTCGCACCCCTGATCGAGCTCCTCGCAGATCCCGAGGCTGACGTGCGCCGCCACGCCGTTCACGCGATCGGTTGCCAGGGCTGTAAGCTCGTGGCGCTACCGGTGGACGTCATCGCCCACCTGATCGAGCGCGCGATGCGGGACGCGAGCTTGCGGGTGCGTCAGGTCGCCACCCATATGCTCGGCGTGGCGATGCTTGGAACGGGGCGAGACGCGCGCGCGGCTCGCGTGCTGCGGACGATCGTGCGTCGCGAACCTGAGGGCAAGCTGAGGCGCAATGCCCGGTGGTCGCTGGAGGTGTTCTCGTCGCTCGAGCGCGCGGCTGCCGCTGGATAGTCAGCGATCGGGGCTCTTCTCTCGCGCCGACCATGCGCACAGTGGGGTCATGCGCCTGCTCATCGTGTTCTCTGCCGTCATCGTTGTATGCGCCACGGCCTGCACCCGGCGGGTCACCGAGGAAGACCTCTTCCATCCGCGCCCGGTGGTGCTGCGGGATGCGCCCGACCATGGTCGGAGCATCGAGGTGCAGCGCGATGGCGGCGTCACGTTGACGGGATGGATGCTATCCGTGGACGCACCGTCGATTGATGACAAGGCAGTGGCGGTGGCAGTGGCAGACCGAGTCCCGACGCTGGTGTACTTCTGCGGCAATGCCGAGACGGTCGCCGATTCGATGCCGCGCCTGACCTGGCTGCGCGACCAGCTGCAAGTGAACGTCATGGCCTTCGATTATCGCGGCTACGGAGCGAGTGACGGCACGCCGGGCCTGAAGACCTGCGGCGAGGACGCGGTCGCGGTGATCGCCGGACTGCGCGCGATGCGGG
Organism: Planctomycetota bacterium; assembly: GCA_038231435.1. Taxonomy (GTDB): domain Bacteria; phylum Planctomycetota; class UBA11346; order UBA11346; family UBA11346; genus JACCZE01. The sequence continues at coordinate 19,410 of JBBRLJ010000049.1, read as the reverse complement.
GCTACGAGCAGGCCCCGGTCATCGTCTACGGCAGATCCATCGGCGGCGGCATGGCGGTATACGCCGCCGCGCACGCCCGGATCGATGGCTTGGTGCTCGAGGCGCCGCCATCCTCGTGCCCAGAGGTGATCAGCGCCTGGAATCCCAATCTGCCGTGGTACGTCCGCTGGTGCATCACGCTCGAGCCAGATCCGGCGCTCGCCGATCCCGAGCTGCAGCCGATCACCCTGATCCCGCGGGTGCTCTGCCCGCTGCTGATCATGCACGGCGGTCAGGACACGGTCATCCCCCAGGCCCAGGGCCGCGAGCTGTACGAGCGCGCGGGCTCGGCGAACAAGCGCTTCCTCGCCCTGCCCGAGAACGGCCACAACGATCTGCGGCTCGATCGCCCGCTGATCACCGAAGCCTTGCGCCGCTTGATCGCGCAGGTGGCCCAGCAGATCCAGCTGCAGGGCGTGCTGGTTCCGTCGAGCGCCGCGCCCTAGGGCACGAAGGCTCGTCGATGGCGGATCTGCGGGATTTCCACCCCGGTGAGCATGTCCGACCAGGCTCTTGCGACACGCCCTTGACGCAGCCCCGTTCCTGAGGCAAACACCTGTATGGGGGAGCTGTCCGCAGCGCGCGGCCCCCGGCCGACAGCGCCAGCCGTCAGCGCCAGACTTCTCAGGACCAGCGAGACGAGGATCCATGCCCGACGGCCACCGCGATCCCGATGGCTACGTCTGCGGCCGGCTCCTGGGTTCGAGCATCCAGGGCGACGTCTACGAAGCCGTCGACCAGGCAGGCCGAGCCGTGGCGGTGCGGGTCATCGGGCCCCAGAACCTCTCCGACCCCAAGACCGCCCAGGCCCTCGATCGCGACGTGCGTGCTTCATTGCGTCTCGACCATCCGCACATCGTGCGCTCGATCGCCGCGTTGCAGCGTGACGACCGGCGCTACGTGGTGATGGAGCTGGTGAACGGCCCGACCCTGCGCGACTTCGTGCGCGAGCACGGCCCGATGTCCGAGCACGATGCGGTGGTGGCCCTCACGCAGCTTGCGCAGGCGCTCGGCTACGCCTGGCGCCATGGCATCGCCCATCACGGCATCAGCCCCGACAGCGTCCTGGTCGAACCGGCCCGCTCGGGGATCGCCGAAGGCTCCTGCGCGAAGCTCGCTGATTTCGGGCTCAGCCGCCTGCGCATGCCGGGCGAGGAGATCGGTTTCCCGATCGTGCCGAAAGCGGTTCGCGACCAGAACGGCTGGCGCGACGACATCCACGCATTGGCCGCCACCATTTGCTGGGTCATCGGCCCCAATGACGAACGCAAGACGCCGACCGGCCGCACCACCACCTTCCTGGTGCGGGGCGTATCGCTTGAGACCATGCAGCTGCTCGGCTGCATGCTCGATCACGACCGTCCGCCCGAGATGTCCTCGTGGGAGCGCATCATCGACCGCGCACGCACGCTCTCGGCGCTGAGGCGCTCGGCCTGACCGCGCGCGGGCTCGCCCGCCAATGCCCAGGATGCGCCATCGCTCCATCGACAGGACCGGCCCGAGCGGCACGATGACGGCATCGGAGCGGCCATGGGCAAGTTCGTCACGCGGGGTCATCACGCCCAGCGCATCGAGAAGGTCATGCTGTCGCGCAAGGCCAAGGCCCAGCGCCGTGGAGAGAAGAAGTCGGTGCCACGCTCGCTGGGATCCCCCGCTTCCCCTGGGAAGTCTGGGGCTCCAGACAAAAAAGGCCCGGACGCGCCCGCGCCGTGAAACCACCGGCGTCCCCAGGCATGACGCAGGCTCCTCATGCGGCCTGAACAGCCTCTCCGCCCGGACGTGGGAGCCGAGCCGGCGGATACCCATGGCACCAGCCGCACCGATTGGGGTGCCGCTTCGCGCGACGAGGACGAACGAGTCTTCCTCGAGGGCCCGCGCTCGCGCGGTTCTGAACTGTTCCGCGCGCTGCAGATCTTCGGCGAGCTGATCCGTGGTTTCCGCCGCCTGCATTTCGTGGGGCCGTGCATCACGGTGTTCGGCTCGGCGCGCTTCACCGAGGCGCATCCGTACTACGCGCTGGCGCGCCAGCTCGGCGGCGAGCTCGCCACGCTGGGCTTCACCGTCATGACAGGCGGTGGCCCCGGGGTCATGGAGGCGGCCAACCGCGGCGCGCGCGAGGTCGGCGGAGCCTCGGTCGGCTGCAACATCACCTTGCCGAAGGAGCAGAAGCCGAACGCGTACCTCGACCACTGGGTCGAATTCAAATACTTCATGGTACGCAAATTCATGCTCGCGAAGTATTCATACGGCTTCGTCGCCATGCCGGGCGGCTTCGGCACGCTCGACGAGTTGTTCGGCGTGCTCGCGCTGATCCAGACCGGCAAGATGGACAACTACCCGATCGTGCTCATGGGCATCGACTACTGGCGGCCGCTGCGCGAGCAGATCGAGGGCATCTTCATCGCCGCGAAGACCATCGATCCGAGCGACGCCCGGAGCATCCTCTATACGGACTCTCCTTCCGAGGCCGCCGCGCACCTCAATAGCATCGCCGCCAAGCAGTTCCATCTGGCGCTGAAGCGCCGTCCAGCGGCGAGCGCGCTCCTCGGTGAAAAGATGGGTGAAAAGCTCGGCGGGGTGAGAGGCGATGGCGCCACCTTCCCGCCCACGCAGCCCAAGCCGCCGACCGGGTGACTCCCCGATTCCCGCACATCCCCGCATCGATGGTCGCGCCGTCTACCGATGGTAGCGTCCCTGCATGCGCTTCCTCACGCTCACCCTCGTCTCCCTGGCCCTGTCCATGCCGATGTCGTCGACAGTCGGCGCGGTGGAATCCCCGGCGGCGACGAAGCCTCCCACCGCCGCCCCGGGTAAGCCGGGCGAAGCGCCCGCATTGCCGGTGATCCTCGTCACCGCCTACAAGGCCTTCGCCGGGCGCGGCGTCAACGGCAGCGAGACCGTCGCCACCGCGCTCGACGGCCAGATCATCGCCGGTCACCGCATCGCGACGCTGGTGATGCCGGTGCGCTGGGGCGAACCCGAGCGGAGCGTGCCGAACGCTGTGGCCCAGCGGCACCCGACCATGGTGCTCGGCCTGGGCGAGGGCTACCCGGGCAAGGTCACCGTGGAATTTACCGCCAGGAACAAGGCGGAATATCCCGATGAAGAGAAGAAGCTGCCGCCGTCCGTGGAGCTGCTGAAGGATGGTCCCGTCACGCGCGCGGCGCGCTTCACCTTCGACGCTGCCTGGTTCACGGGGTCGAAGATCCCGGTGCTGCGCAGCGACGACGCCGGCGCGTACCTGTGCAATGACTGCCTGTACGTCGGACTGGGCACCGAGGTACCCATCGTCGGTTTCGTGCATCTGCCGCCGCAAGGTGACGTGACGAGCGAGGACTACCGGGCGCTGCTGGTGCCGATCGTCACCGAGATCGTCACGCGCAACGCAGCGGCGAAGCCGGCCGTCCCCGTCAAGGCTCCGGCTTCCGCCAAGCCCTGAGGCGCGCGGCGATGCGCGACATCACACCTCGTCGTACCTGATCGTCCGCACCCCGCGGCGCGCGAGCTCGGCGCGCATGCCGGGATCGCCGATCAGTTCGTAATCCGCCAAGCGCTCACGCGCGACCTGTCCGGCGCCGCCGCCCAGATCCGCCGCGGCGATGCCCGAGCTCGGCCAGCACGGATGGGTGACGTGCAAATAGGTGCCGGCGGGCGCGGCCTCGAGCTGGGCGAGCAGCACCGCGCGCGGAGAGCTCGGTGAGACGGTACCCTTGGGAAGCGCCGGCAGCCCGCGAGCCTTGACGGAGCCGTACCAGAGCACGCCATTGCGCGCGGCCCATGCCGGCAGCAGATCCTGCGCTTTCGGCGGACCCGATTGTTCGTGCATCCATTCCCAACCCATGTGCGAGTCGACATAGCGCACATCCAAGCCGTGCGCGCGCGCGCGGTCGAGCTGTTCCTGGCATTCGGCGAGCACCTCGCCGAGCCGGATGCCATCGTTGTGGATGCGCCCGGGATCGCGTTTGAGATAGCCGTCGGCATCGACCAGCGACGACACGCGGTCACGCGTCGAGGCAGGCCGCCAGCGCTGGTCGGCCCACTCGCAGCACACGGTCAGGTGCACGCCGACGCACAGGTCGGGAGCGCGCCGCAGCGCCGCCGCCGCCTGCTCGAAGTACGGCGACGGCACCATCACCGAGGCGTTGCGGGTGATGCCGCGGCGGTAGGCGTCGACGACCGCGGGTGCGACCCCGGAGAAACTCCCCAGGTCGTCGGCGCGGGTGATGAGGCGGATGCGGGTCATGGGCGGGATGGTAGGCGGGGGAGGGGAGCGGGAAGAGGGGAGCGGGAAGAGGGGAGCGGGAAGAGGGGAGGCAGAAGGGGGAAGACGGAAGACGGAAGCACAAAGCGGAAAGCGGAAAGCAGAAAGCAGAGAGAGGACTGCGGTCGGCACAGAGCGGGAGCGGGGGAGGCGAGCGGGGTGGTGGCGGGTGGGAGAGCGGGTAGGGTGTGGGGATGCCGGTGCCCGCGAGTTGCCATGGGTGTGGGCGGTGCTGCGTGCGTACCGGGCCGCATCTCGACGTGCATGTCGCGCTCGGGGATCTGGTGCCGGCGGCGATGGTCGAGCTGATCGACGGGTCCTTGTGGATGCGGCGGACCGCGGACCAGACCTGCGTGGCGCTCGATCAGAAGACCAAGCTGTGCACCATCTACGAGCACCGGCCCTACGGATGCCGCGAGCTCCAGCGCAACGATCCGGATTGCGTCAGCGCCTGCGCAGCGTCACCGTCACCGTCACCGACGACGTGACCTCGCATGTGATCGCGGCCCGCACCGGGCTGGATTCACACACCGGATCATCCGTAGCATACGAGGTGTCCGATCCGCACGCTTTGGGGAAAGCAATGCGAGGCTTGCCCACCTCTGTGGAGAATCCCACACTGGGCGCATGATCTCCAGCACCGCCGCCCCTCTCATCCTGATCTCGGCCTGCATGCTCGCGAGCGCGGCACGTCTCGTCGCCGTCGATGAACCCGAGGCATCGCCGTGGAAGGACGCCTCCGGCAACCTCGCCGCCGTCGATGGCCCGCTCTGGCACATCGGTGCCGTCCCAGGAGCGGACACGCTGGTGGCGTCGATGCGCGATCACGGCCTGTGGGCGAGCGACGACGGCGGCGCCAGCTGGCGGCAGCTCGGCGCGCCAGGCGCGCGCGCGGAACAGGGCCTGGCCGATCACATGGTCTTCGATCCCAAGGACCGTGGCGCCTTCTGGACCAGCGGCATGTACGGCTTCGGCGTGTGGAAGACCGCGGCGGGCGGCGCCACCATGACCAAGCTCGGTCCCGAGACCCACACCGAGGGCATCGACGTCGACTTCAGCGATCCGCATCGCGCCACCATCCTGATCACCAAGCACGAGTCCGAACGCAGCCTGACCCTGTCCAAGGACGGCGGCGCCACCTGGACGCTGATCGGCGACCGCTTGCCAGCGGGCACCAACTTCACTTGCGAGCCGATCATCCTCGATGCCAAGACCTGGCTGATCAATTGCGCCGGCTACAAGAAGGACGAGTCGTGGGGCATCTACCGCAGCGAGGACGCCGGCGCGACCTGGAAGAAGGTCTCCGAGGCCGGCGCCTGCGGGCACCAGCTGGTCTCGAGCGACGGCTCGATCTACTGGCCGGCGCTGTGGGCGGGAACCGTCGTCGTCAGCCGCGATCGCGGCGCGACCTGGAGCCAGCTCGGCGGTCCGGCGCGCGGCGCGGTGATCGAGATCCCCGGCAAACGCCTCGTCGCGCTCGGCGAAGGCCACAACCAGCTGCTGGTGTCCTCCAATGCGGGCACGTCGTGGGCGGCGATCGGCGAGGCCACGCCGTTCCCGGTGAAGGGACTCGCGTACGACGAACCGCGCCGCGCGTTCATCACCTGGCGCGAGGCCAAGGGCCAGAACTCGGTGCTGCGCTGGGATCTGCCGCCGGGCGACCAGGCCTTCGCCGCTCACGCCTCCGCCTTGAAGGTGTGGAACGGCGAGGGCTACGCCGGCGGCGGTGGCTGGATGGGCGGCGGAGCCGGCGCCTTCCTCAAGCCCACGACCAGCGATCACTTCGATGGAACCGCCTGCCTCGAATTCCATGTCGAGAACGCCGCCGCCGCAGAGGGCGGCTGGAACTGGTTCAATTGGGCGCAGACCACGCTGACCGATGTCAGCGCCTACAAGACGCTCAGCCTCGCCATCAAGTGCACGGATGGCGCCGACGCTGCCAAGCGGCCGACGACGGTGCGCGTCTGCCTCAACTGTGGACCGAACAAGATCTCGTCGGCCGCGGTCGACATATCCGCGTACGGCAAGGAGCTGCTCGATGGTCAATGGCACCGGCTGAGCATCCCGCTCGCGGATCTGCAGGTAGCCAAGCCGCCGTTCGATCAGCACAGCGTGTACGAACTGCGCTTGTCCACCACCTCTCCCGCCGCCACGCCGTACAGCATCCTCGTCGATGCGGTGGCGTTCGCGCCCTGACCCGGTGGAGGTCCCGATGGAGGTTTTGGCGCGGTGCACCGCGAGACCTATCGTAGCGATAGCTGGCGGGCGGTGGAAATGGCGTGGCGACTCGCGACTGTCGACACCATGAATACCTCCTGGACCCGCCTCGCCGCCCTCGATGCCGTGCCCGCCGGCGGAGCCAAGAGCTTCGGCGCCGTCACCATCTTCCGCGACGGCGATCGCGTCCACGCCACCGGCAGCCGCTGCCCGCACATGGGCTACCCGATGGACAAGGGCATCATCCGCGACGGCGTGGTGGCCTGCGCGTGGCACCAGTGGGAGTTCGATCTCGGCACCGGCGGCTGCTACCGTGGCGCCTGCGACGATCTGCCGGTCTATCCGCTGCGCATCGCGGCTGACGGCCACATCGAAGTGTCGATGCCCGAGCCCAGGCACGATCGCACGCGCCTGGCGCGCGCGCTTCGTGACGCGCTGCTCGACGGCGACATCTATCAAGAGGCCAAGGCCATCGCCGCCCTGCTCGAGGACGGCGCCGAGAGCCGCGAGGTGGCGCGCATCGCCGCCGAGCACGGCTTCGTGCACAGCGTCGGCGCGCACCGCTCGCAGCAGGCGGTGGTCGAGCTGCGCTCGATCGTGAACGCCGCGCGACTGGCCGAGCGCTTCCAGGGCCGCGACCGCATCGGCATCCTCTTGCAAGGAATCCGCACCGCCGGCGGCCCGGCGGGCGAGCGACCGCTGGTCTCGCCGTTGCCTGCCGATCTCGATCCGCAGCGCCAGGCTGGGATGCTCGAGCGCTACGTCGCGGATCCATCGCCGCTGGCGATCGAGCGGCTGCTGCTCGGCTGGCCCGCCGGGCAGGAGGGGGCGCTGCGCGCCCTGCTCTTGGACATCGCCACCGCGCCGCGATTCCTGCCCGAGCGCGAATCGTTCATCGCGCTGATCGACGCGCTCGACGCCTGCGATTGGCTCGGGAGCGAGTATGCTCGCCATCGTCCCGCGCTGCTGGCCTGGGTGCTGGGCGCCGCGCGCGGCGAGCCCGAGGCCGAGGAGCGGCAAGCGGTGGAGTGGTTGACGGCGCGCGAGCCACGGTTGCGCGAGCTGGCGCAGCGCGCGGACGCGTCGTCGACGAGCACCGTTCCGGCAGAGGAACTGGCGGTGGTGTTCACCGTCGCCAATGTCGAGTCGGTGTTCGATCGCATCCTGGCTCTGCTCGAGCGCGGCGTGACGCCGCGCTCGTTGCTCGATGCGTTCTCGGCGTGCGCGGCGCGGCGCTTCGATCGCCTGCGCCCGAACAACGGCGGCATGTGGCGATCCGCCACCGCGGGCGTGCGCCTGTGCCGAGCCGCGCGCCAGGCCATGGCGACACCCGGCCCGCACCGCGTGCGCGTGCTCTTCGCCCTGGCTTGGCAGGCCTTCACTGCGCGCTGGCTGCATCCCGGAGGGGCTTGGCACGACAAGGCCACTGCCGCGGGCTCGTGGCAGGCCTACGGCGAGGCCTTCAAGGCCAACGATCTGCCCGAGGCGCGCCGCCAGGCGGTGTCCGCGTGCGCCCCCGAGCGTACCTCGACGGATCCTGCCGCGCTCGCGGGCTGGCTCGAGCCGATGGTGCGCGAGGACCTCGACGCCGACCAGCTCTCGACGCTGGTGGCGGCGATCGCCGAACAGCGCGAGCTCGCCGAATGGCAGACGCTCGTGACCGCGCCGATCGCCTACGCCATGGAAGGCCGCGCCCGCCAGGACGTGCTCGCCGCGGCGCGATTCGGCCGCTCGATCATGGGCGAGCGGCAGACGGAGTGAGAGACCTGCGCTGCTGTCCAGCGTGGGCTCCTATGCGCCGTGGCGGCGACCGCGGGCCGAGGGCATCAGCCTCGCGAACCCTCGCGCGTCGTACGACGCCCTGTTTCCGCGCGCGCGGGCGCTGGCACGATACCTGATCGCCTGATCGCCTCCGGGCTCACGGCATCGGACGGCATCGGACGGCATCGGCTGGTCAGTGATGGTTCGCCTTGAGCCCCGCGTGGTTCGCTCCTAGGCCGGCGGCGCGCAGATGCGCGCATTCGCCCAGGCCGATGCAGCGCGGCACCGCCCATCCGTCCTGGCGCTCCTCGAAGAGCACCGTGGTGACCGACGAGGGTGCGAGCCAGAAGCCCGCCCACATGGATCGGGCGGGGATGCGCAGGAGGTGCGCGAGCCAGGTGACGCCGAAGGCGAAATGGCAGAAGACGGCGACACGGTCGTCGCTGCGCGCATGCACGCGGTAGCGGTGGCCGCTGCGCTCGTAGCCGAGTCGTGCGAGGAACGCGTCCGAGGATGTCCCCACCTCCGTGACCTGGGCGCGGATGCCGGGCTCGTCGAGCGGAGCAGGCCAGGCGGGGGCTTGGTGATCGGCGTACGCGTCTTCGCCGAGCAGCGTCGCGCCATCGGCATCCCAGAACGCGAAGGAGCGGCCGGCGGTCTCGCGCACCTGGAGCGCGTGCAGCTCGCGCGTCCACTCCTCGATCGCCACCGGCAGTCCGAGCGCATCCGCCACCGCGGCTGCGGTAGCGCGCGCCCGCCCCATCGGCGAGCTGAAGATCCGCGTCGGTCCTGCCATGCTCGCTCCCGTGCGCAGGTGCTCGGCGAGCGCGCGGGCCTCGAGCTTTCCGGTGGCGGTGATGGTGTCGTTGGCGTAGTCGGGATCGGCGTGGCGGATGATCATCAGGCGCATGGTGGCGGGATCATTATAACTGTCGGCTCCAACGCGAGCGAGTATCCGCGCGCTGTTTCGCTGTTTCGCTGCTTCGACACATCGACACATCGACACATCGACACATCGACACATCGACACATGGGATCCTCGAGCCCCTGCGACGCAGCGCTCAGCCCTCGGTACTCAGCAGTTGCTGCCCCTGCACGAGATCGCGGAACAGACCCGGCTCGCCGGCCAGGCGCTGGTACGGACCATCCTGCACCACGCGGCCGTGCTCGATGACGATGATGCGATCGCAGTTGCGCACGGTCGAGAGGCGGTGGGCGATGAAGATCGCGGTGCGGCCGCCGAGTTCGCGTTCGATGGTTTCCTGGATGAGGCGCTCGCTCAGGCTGTCGAGCGCGCTGGTCGCCTCGTCGAAGATCAGCAGGCCCGGATCGGACAGCAGCACGCGGGCGATCGCCAGGCGCTGACGCTGTCCGCCCGAGAGGGTCCAGCCGCCTTCGCCCACCGAAGTGTCCAGGCCTTGTGGGGTTTTGCTGATGAACTCCCAGGCGCGCGCGCGCCGGCAGGCGGCTTCGATGTCGGCATCGCTGGCGTCGCGCCTGAGCAGCACCAGGTTCTCGCGGATGGTGGCGCGGAAGAAGAAGGGATCTTGCGGGACCACGCCGTAGAGGCGGCGCACCTCGCTGCCATTGCACGCGCGCAGGTCGACACCGTCGATGCTGATCGTTCCCTGCTGCGGGTCGTAGAGACGCAGCAAGAGGAGCGAGAGGGTGCTCTTGCCGGCACCAGACGGCCCGACCAGCGCGACGCGCTGGCCGACCGGGATGCGCAGGTCAATGTCGTGCAGCACCGGTCCGGCGGCCGGGTCGTAGGCGAAGGAGGCGTGATCGAAGCGGATCTCGCCAGTGCGCGGTGGGATCGCGATGGCCGGTGCGGGATCCGGAGTGCTGCTGCTGGTCGACAGCATGCCGGCGATGCGCTCGAGGCTGGCCTGCGCGCTGCCCCACTGCGTGGCGGCCTGGAAGAGCGACTGCAGTGGACCCTGCAGGCCGACAAAGGCGGTGAGGCAGGCGGCGACCGCGCCGGCGCCGAGGTGGCCATCCATGAAGCGCCATGCCGCGGTCGCGCAGAGCGCCGAGAAGGCGAGATAGGTGACGGTCTCCTGCTGCATCTGTTGCAGATGGCGGCGGATGGCCAGCAGGTAACCCATGCCGCCGATCTCCTCGCTGTGCGCGTCGAAATGATCCGCGACCTCCGACTCGATGCCATGCAACTTGACCGCGCGGCTGCCGCGCAGCAGGTCGCTGACCTTGCCGGTGACCATCGATTCGAAGCGCTGGTACTCCATGGTCAGCGCGCGCACCTGGCGGCGCGAACGCTGCATCAGGGTGACGCTCACGCCGACCGCCAGGAACAGCACGACCGCCACGGGCCAATCCCAGTTGGCGACCCAAATCAAGGTACTCACCAGGGTGACGATGGCCCCGGGCACGCCATTGGCCGATTGGTTGGCGAACTGGATGACCTCGTTGATGGTGCTGCCGAAGAGGTAGCTGAACAGCTCGCCGCTCGAATGCCGGACATGGAAGCGTAGGCACAGGTGGTTGACGTGGCGGAAGAAGCGCGAACGGGTTTCGCGCACCACCAGGTCGGTGACCTTGCGCATGAGGCGGAAGCCGAGGTGCCAGACCAGCATGCGGCCGACGAGCGACGCGGCGAGATAGCCACCGATCAGCCAGGCGATGCGCGTCCGGCGCTCACCGCCGCTCAGCCCCGGCAGGGTCAGGGCGTCGATGAGATACTTCACCAGCAGCAGCTGGAAGGTGATCGCCCAGCCGTGCAGAGCATTCAGGCCGACGGCACCCGCCAGGCGCCAGCGGTGCGGGCGCAGCATCGACCAGAAGAGCGCCAGATCGCCGCGCGGCGCGTCGCTGGTCCGGGCGGGATCGTTCGCTGCCGCCATCGCGCGGCGCATGGCGCCCCCGCCCTCGCCGTGCATGCCATCGCCGCTCATGGTGGTGTCGACTGACAACGACACGCGGAGTCCGGCTGCTCACCTCGGCCGAGACAGCGTGGCGCGGCATTCGTCGGCATCGACATCGGTGTAGCGATCGGCTGTGCCGAGGAAGGAGTGAGCCAGGAGCGAGGCTCGCTCATGCGCGGTGGCCGCCTCGCGACCTCCTCTTCTAGCGGCGATGCTGCCTGGCGATCAGGCCGCCGCGCTCAGGGTTTCGGCGCCGGCGCGATCGCCGGTGCCGCGGCCTTGGCTTCCGCGGGAGCCGCGCCCGTGGTCTTGTCGCGATAGACGCGCACGTAATCGACGCGCATCTGCGCCGGGAAGAGTGCGTCGTCGACGCCCTTCGCGCCACCCCAAGCGCCGCCGATCGCCAGGTTCAGGATCAGGTATTGCGGCTTCGCGTACGGCCAGGTGGCTTCGTCGTGCTTGCCATCGTTCTCGAAGGTGAAGTAGGTCGCGCCGTCGAGCTGGAAATCTATCTTGGTCTCGCTCCATTCGATCGCGTAGACATGCCAGCTCTGGTGCGGGTCTTCGAGGTGGACCTTCGCGCCCTTCTGGGTGCCCTTGATGTGGTTGTAGGCGCCGGTGTGCACGGTGCCGTGGATGGTCTGCGGAGTGAAGCCGACGAATTCCATGATGTCGATCTCGCCGCACAGCGGCCAGCCCGCCTTGCCGTCTCCGCTGCCGATGTTCGAGCCGAGCATCCAGATCGCCGGCCACACACCGCGCCCTGACGGCAACTTGGCGCGCGCCTCGATGCGGCCGTACGTCCAATCCGCCTTGCCGCGGGTGAGCAGGCTCGCCGAGGTGCAGGTCGCGCCTTCGAAGGCTTCCTTGCGCGCCTCGATCACCAGTTGGCCGTCCTCGACGCGGGCGTTCTCGGAGCGCTCCTTGGTGTAGTACTGCTCCTCCTGGTTGCGCACCTTGCCGACCTCGTACGTCCACTTGGCGGCATCGGGGGCGCCCGGCTTGTCGAATTCATCGGCCCACGCCAACTCCCAGCGCGCCGGGTCGGGAGGCTTGGGGGCCGCAGCGGACGCCGTGACGTCGGCCGGATCGGCGGCGCACGCGCGGGGAAGTGCCAGGCCCGTCGAGGCGCAGAGCGCCGCCATGGCCAGCGGGATGGAGCGGCGGCCAGCGCGCGAGAGCTGTTTACGTGTGAGCGTGGTGGGGGGCATGTGTCTCAACGAAGCGTTGGTGGAGCTGTGACTTCAAGGGGCGCGCGGAACCGCGGTCGAGGCACGCACGATCAGCGTGGTCGGGATGCGCAGCACGCAGCCGCGCGCTTTTGCAGTGGAGGCAGTGGAGGCAGTGGATGCCGCCGCCTGACCACACGTGCCCATCAGCAGGCACACCGCCCTGCGGCCGATGGCGGTGGGATCGGTGCGGACGCTGGTCAGCGCCGGCGTGGCGAGAGCGGCGACTTCGGCGTCATCGAAGCCGATGACGCTGAGATCCGCTGGCACGCGCAGCCCGGCCTGGTCGGCGCCGCGCAGCACGGCCATCGCCGCGAAATCGTTGGAGCAGACGATCGCGGTCGGACGCGAAGCGGCGCGCAGCATGCTGGCGACCACCGGCGCGGTGCTCGCGATGTGGTTGTCGCCCTCGTGGATCCAGCTCGATTCCACCGCCAGCCCGGCGCCAAAGGCGTGGAAGCTGAATGCCTCATGGCGTTCGCGCATCGGCCGCACGTCCGGTCCACCGACATAGCCGAGGCGGCGATGGCCGAGGGCGACGAGATGGCGGACCGCTTGCCCGATGCCGTCCAGGTTGTCGCTGGTGACCTGATCCGCCCAGCCGTCGTGCAGGATGTCGGCCAGCACCAGCGGCACATGGCAAGCGTCGACGAAACGCGCGAGCGCCGGGCCCTCCTGCCCGACCAGGATCATGCCGGCGGAATCTCCGGCCAGATCGGGCTGGTCGAGATCGTTGCAGACCTGGAGCATCGCGCGGCGCCCGTGGCGGCCGAGTTCATCCATCGCGCCCTCGAGGACGCGGCGGTGGAAGTCGTTACCAAGGCGCCAATCCGCGGTGAGCAGGGTCTCGGGATCCGCCGGCGTGACCGGCCCGAACTCGACCCCGCGCTCACCGATGGTCACGCGTTCCAACGGACTGTGGCGATGGAGCACCACGGTGACCACGTCCTGCTCGGCTTGGCGCGGTCGCCGCGACAGGTAGCCCAGCTCGCGCACCGCTGCGCGGATCTTCCGGGCCACCTCGGGGCGAACCCCGGCGCCGCCGCCGTTGGCGACGCGCGAGACGGTGGCGAGCGAGTAGCCCGAGTGGCGGCTGAGGTCGGTGAGGGTGATCTTCACGAGAGGAGCATCATGAGGGGGATTTCATGGGAATGCCGTACCTGATTCCGGGACTCCATCTCAGTCCCGGATCTGCAGCGCGTCATAGAGGATGACATCCTGTTGGGAACGGATCTCGGCGTGGCCATCGCTGAAGACCATGTTCGCCTTCAGGCGATGGGGGAAATAGGCGCCCCAACTGTTCATGACCTGGTTGGTGCCGTCGTTCTGCCAGATGCCGTCCATGAACACCGGACAGCGGCTCACGGTGCCGGTGGCGATGCGGTTCTTGATGTACCCGTCGGCGCTGCTCTCGGTCATGGGGCCACGGTAGGCCTTGCCGCTGGGCGCTACCGCCCAGGTCCAGGTTCCCGCGCGTCCGAAGCATTGGCTGTTGTAGGCCATCGCGCACACGCCCCAGCCGGTCCAGCCGCCGCCGGGGGCGGCGCCGGCCGGCGTTCCGTCCTTGTCGTGCTCGAGCACGGCGGATTTCGGGTACATGCGTTTGAGCTTCGGACAGTTGAAGATCTGGTAGGTGTCCGTGTAGTCGTGCAGGACATGCTGCCAGCGCCCGTGGGTGGTCTGGTAGGTCCAGGTCGACCAGGTGCTCCACGACGGATCATCCCAATAGATCTGCGGATACATGCCGGTGTTCTCGGTGCGGTACACGTCGAGCGCCATGTAGACCTGGCGCATGTGACCAGCGCAGGTGGTACGCAGTGCGGCGTCCTGGACCATCGACAGGCTGGACATGAGCAACGTAGCCAGCAAGGCGATGACCGAGATGACCACCAGCAGTTCGATGAGCGTGAAGCCCATCCGGTGCTCGGCGGGGCCGGTCGCGCACCCTGGGGTCGAGGGTGGTGGCGGAGTCGATCCGAGCATGCGGGTGCCGGTCGCGTTCATGCCGCCACGATCGCTCGTCTTGAAAAGTTTTCAAAACATTTTCAATCGTTGTGGATTTGGTGTCACTCTCATACCAGATCGTCGTTAAATGCTTAAGACCATCAATAACAGAGAGATAAAATATAACTATCGTGACACACCCATACCATTAAGTGTAAATTATGATTTTATTTCTGATTTTATTTTCAGATAACTTTCGGACCCGACCTCGCGAACCCGCCTGTCCCTAACGTCTCGCCCCCAGCTCACCGTAAGGAAAGCCCATGCCCGAAACATCTCCAGCCCGTCCGTCAGGCCTGCTGCGCGTGGTGGCCCTGATGGCGATCGCCGCGATGGCCCGTATCCACGCCGCCGACCTCTCGGCCGGGCAGGATGGCGTGATCATCCCTGTGAAGGGCATGGGAGACTTCACGCTCAGCTATCCGGTCCTGCAACCTGGTGATCGCAAGCCGCTGCGGCGGACCGCGAGCGGCAAGCACGCCGAGCTCACCTATGCCGGCGATATCATCGTGTCGATCGAGATCCTCGCGGGTGGTCATGTGGAGATGGCCTTCCAGAACGCCAAGGACGTCAAGAACTTCGTCATGGGCACGACCTTCGGCGGCCAGTTCGGCGAAGGCGGCACCTGGAAAGTCGGCGCGAACGAAGCCAAGCCGTTTCCAGCGGTGAAGCCCGAGAAGCCGTTCCTCTTCCAGGGCAATGCCGGAAGCATCTCCTTCACTGACCCGGCCGGCCACGCCCTGGGATTCAGCGGCGTGCCGGACTACGCATACCAGCAACTGCAGGACAATCGCGAGTGGGGCACGAACAACTTCCAATGGCAGGTGTTCATCCCCTACAATCCGGGCTGGAAGACGCACGAGATCGTCATCTCGGACGCGGCCGCTGGCGGTGGCGAGGTGAAGATCAAGCCGCAGGTGGACCGCTTCGGCCAGACAACGCGCAAGGAATACCCCGGGAAGGTGACGAACGAGGATGAGCTGAAGGCCGATGTGAAGTCCGAATCGGCGTACTACGCATCGTTCAAGCCGATGGCCACGGATACGTGGGGCGGCCTGCCGGGCAGCAAGGAGGAGCTCGGTCTCAAGGCCACCGGCTTCTTCCACGTCGAATCCCACGCCGACACGAGCGCGGCGAAGAAGAGCGATCGCTGGCTGCTCGTCGATCCCGACGGCAATGCCTGCTTCCATCGCGGCATCTGCGGCTTCGGCTTCTCTCCGGGAGAGGACTGCACCTACATCAAAGACCGTCATGAGATCTTCGAGTGGCTGCCGCCCATCGACGGGGAGTTCGCGGGCGCCTATCATCCCGAATCGTGGTGGCACGACCAGGCCTTCTCGTTCTACGTCGCGAACCTGATCCGTAAGTACGGCGCCGAGCGCACCAAGGATCAGCAGCTGAGCGCGATGATCGACCGCGTGCGGGCGATGGGCTTCAACGCCATCGGCGCGTTCTCGGGCAACATGCCCTGCTTCGGCGCCAAGCACTTCCCGCGCATGGAGATGACCGGCATCGGTCCCGAGCTGCCTGGCATCCGTGGCGTGTCCGATCCGTTCGACGACGCGACGCTCAAGCGCATGGACGAGGGCTGGTCGAAGAGCATCGCCGCGGCCGCGACCGACCCACTGATCGTCGGCTACTTCTTCGCGAACGAGCAGGGCTTCGAGGACATCCCGCGCGGCGTCCCGCAGCTCGGCGGAAAGTACGCGGCCAAGCGCAAGCTGGTCGAGCAGCTGCAGAAGACCTATCCAACCATCGCCGAGTTCAACACCGCGTGGGGCTTGCAGGCCGCGGACTTCGCCTCGCTCAACGACAAGGCGCTCCCAGTCACCACCAAGCAGGCCTTCGCCGACATGCAGGCCTACACCGAGCGCTTCCTGGACGCGTACTACAGCACCATCGCGACCACCTTCCGCAAGTACGACAAGAACCACCTGATGGTGTCGAACCGCTGGCAGCCGGGTACCGCGAACAACGAGGCGCTGTGCCGCGCCGCCGGCAAGTACATGGATGTCATCAGCATCAACTACTACACGCTCGGGGTCGATCGCGCGTTCATGAAGCGACTCTACGACTGGACCGGCGGCAAGCCGCAGATGTGGAGCGAGTTCTACTACACCAGCGGCGCAGAGAGCAACTCGGCCGCGGGCGGGCTGGACATGAAGACGCAGAAGGCGCGCGGCGAAGCCTACCGCGCCTACATCGAGGACGCCGCCGACCTGGGTTTCGTGGTCGGCATCGAGTGGTTCACGCTCATCGATCAGGCGGTGACCGGCCGCTGGTTCCAGAAGCTCGACGGCGAGCGTGCGAACACCGGCGTATTCAACGTCTGCGACCGCCCCTACAAGGACATGGTCGCCGAGATGGCAACCGCGCACGCCGAGGTCTACGACGTGCTGCTGCACGGCAAGAAGCCGTTCGCGATCGATGATGCGCGCTTCAATCCGATCGCCGGGAAGGCGCAGAAGCACGTCCAGGCCGGGCGCGTCGCCCCGGGCAGCATCGTGATCGACGGCTCAGTGGACGGCTGGCCCGGTCGCCCGCCCGAGCGCATCGGCTCGGATCGCGTGGTCATCGGCAAGGATGGGCAGGGCTTCGAGGCGGCCTTCAAGGTCGCCTGGGACGACACCAATCTCTACCTGCTCGCCAACGTCACGGATCCGACGCCCATGAACAATGCGAAATCCGCCGCGGATCTGTGGAACGGCGACGGACTCGAGCTGTTCATCGGCAGTGAGACCATCGACAAGCCAGGCACGCTGCTGTTCAGCGACCACCAGGTGCTGCTCGGCGCGAAAGCCGGCAAGCCGGGAGCCTCGCACATCGTCAACGCCGCGAAGCAGCCGACGATCGATCTCGCGGTGGTGGCATCTGTCGACGGCAAGGGCTACACCATGGAGGCGGCGATCCCCTGGAGCGCGCTCGACGTGAAGCCGAAGGAAGGCGCGCAGCTGATCTTCGACCTGGCGATCGATGACGCTCCTGTCGGCGGCGACCGCTCCCGCCAGCTGATGTGGAACGGTGGCGGCAAGAACAGCGCCGACAGGTCGTATTGGGGCAGGCTCGAGCTCGTGCCCTGACGGGCCCGAGAGGAAAGAAGCGGGAAGATCGCAGGGACAACGGTCGGGCCATCTTCGTGGTTCCTGCTTCGATCTTCCCTCTTCCCTCTTCTACCGTCTGTCGTCTCCGGGCGGCTCTCCCCTGATCGCATCGTTCAGGTGCGGCCGATCCTCTCCGCGCACCAGGAAGGTGCGGATGCGATCCGGATCGTCCCAGCGCTCCATCAGGAAGCGCACCGTGGGCGGGCTGTAGCGGAACGATACGCCGAGTCGCGGCGACGAAGAACGGTTGGCCTCGGAGCCGTGCAGCGTGGCTTCGGAGAAGATCGCGATCTCCCCGGGTTTCATGGCGAGGTCGATCGCCGTGGTCTCGTCCACCTCGGGGACTCCGGTCGCGAACCAGCTCGTCCGGTCGTCTACCGCCGCGTGCGCGAGTGCGCGGCGATGGCTGCCGGGCAGCACGCGCAGGCAGCCGTTCTCGCGCGTGGTCTCGCCGAGCGCCAGCCACGCGCTGACCGTGGTGTTCGGTTCCATCGGCCAGTAGCTCGCGTCCTGGTGCCACGGTACGCGCTTGCCGCTCTTGGGCTCCTTGTACCAGCATGCCATCGCCCACAGCACGATGTCCGGCCCGATCAGTGGCTCGATCAGGTCGAGGATGGCGGGATGGCTCGCGAGTTCGTAGGCCCAGCGCCACCGGTGGTGCCAAGCGGATGGATATGCCGAGCTCGGTCCCGGCGCGGCGGGATCGACGCCGAGGACCGCATAGGCGCGTCCGGCCATCGCATCCGCCTGCTCGACATCGAGCACGCGGACCGGAGCGAGGTAGCCATCGCGGGCGAAGCATTCCGAGGAAGTGGGTTTGCGCATGCCGGCATCGTGCCCCACCACCGCCCAAACGGCAACCCGGCGAGCCGTCAGTGGATAGCACCAGACCGGTGGTTATGGATCGGACGCCTGGTACGCTTACGCATGCCCGGTCCCTCGCCTCTGCGTCGCTGGATCACGACTCTCGATGGTGCTGCGGGCGGCGTCGACGGCAGCCTGGCGAGCGTGCCAGGCCGGTTGACCGTCCATGCGGGCTGGGACACCGGGTCGAGATCCCTGCCCGAGGCCATCGTGTATCTGATCGTACGTGGCAGCGCTACCGCGACGATCGCTGGCCGCGACATCACCGGCGCGCCGGGCACCTGCATGCTCATACCGGCGGGTACGCCATTCCGGCTGCGCGCGCACGGCCCGCCGCCGACCATCTTGCGTCTGCGGCTGGTCCTGCCCTCGCCGCCCAGGGCGGCCATGGCGAGAGGCGTGGTGGTGCCCGGAGCATGGGAGATCGAACCGGTGATGGCCGCTCTGATCGATGAGCTGGCCGAGGATGACTCCCATCGTCCGCGGCGGCTGCGGTCGCTCGCGATACTGCTGCTCACCGGGCTCGATCGCCTGCTCGCGCGCGGAGCCGCGCACGCCGGCGGGCTCACCGCCGCGCAACGCTCGTCGCTCGACCGGCTGGTCGAACGCTCACGCGCGCATGGCCTCCAGCCGACCGATCTGGCCGAGGCCGCTGGCTTGACGCTCGACTACTTCACGCGCCGGTTCAGGCGTTCGTTCGGCATGGCGCCGCGCCGCTGGCTGGTGCGCGACCGCATCCGCGCCGCGGCGGCGCGCCTCGCCGAGGGCGACGAGCCGCTCGCCGTGGCCGCACAGACGCTCGGCTACGCCGACATGAAGCTGTTCGGGCGCCAGTTCCGCGCAGTTATGGGCATGCCGCCAGCGCGCTGGCGCCGCGAACGCCGCGCCCATTCCCCGAACCGCTGACCACGCCGCATCGGGCGCCGAGTGACGTTGGGCGGATACCATGGGCAAAGCCCATCCGCCCACGCCTTCGCCGGCCCCCGGCGAATGCGAGTCCCGACAAAGCCCGTGGGGGCCCGGGGGCAAAGCCCCCGCATCGGGCGCCGAGT
>JBBRLJ010000048.1:0-38480 GCA_038231435.1 Planctomycetota bacterium | reverse complement strand
CGAATTCAGCGCGAAGCGATGAATTCGAGCCCCGACAAAGCCCGTGGGGTAGGCCCGCAGGGCCGTAGGGGCGAAGCCCCTGAAACAACAGCCGGGCGCCGAGGGGCGGTCGGCGGATACAATCGGCGTAGCCGATCCGCCGACGATGTCGCAGCGCAGCGGAGACATCGAGCCCCGACAAAGCCCGTGGGGTAGGCCCGCAGGGCCGTAGGGGCGAAGCCCCTGAAACAAAAAGCCGTTCTTCAGCAGCCTGCTAGCATGCAGGCATGCGCATGCTCCTGGTCGACGACCATCCCGAGGTGCGCCAGAGCATCGGCGATTTCCTGGAGCAGCTCGGGCACGCGGTCAGCCACGCCGGCAACGGCCGCGAGGCCTTGGCGGCGACCGCGAAGGAGCGCCCCGATCTCATCATCTCGGATCTGCGCATGCCGGTCATGGGTGGGCTCGATCTGCTGCAAGCGCTCGAGAGCCTCGACGATCCGCCGCCGTTCGCGCTGATGACCGCGTTCGGAGACACCGAGACGGCGATCGAGGCGCTGCGCCTGGGCGCGATCGACTATCTGCGCAAGCCGGTGAGCGTCGCCGATCTGCACGCGCTGGTCGAACGCGTCGCCGCCAGCGCGCACACCGTGGCCGCGCCGCCGCGCGCCGCGCGCGAGGAAGCCGACGGCCTGGTGGTGTGCGGCGAGCAGATGGAGCGGCTGCTGGCGATGGCCGACCGCTTGCATGCCGCGCGGGACCTGCCCTGCCTGCTCGAAGGCGAGACCGGTACCGGCAAGGAGCTGTTCGCCCGCCGCGTGCACCATGGCGGCAAGCCCTCGCGCGATCCCTACGTGGCCATCAACTGCGCGGCGATCGCCCCCGGGCTGTTCGAGTCCGAGCTCTTCGGCTATGCCGCCGGCGCCTTCACCGGCGCAGCGCCGGGCGGATCCACCGGCAAGCTGGTCGCCGCCAACGGCGGCACGGTGTTCCTCGACGAGATCGGCGACATGCCCGGCGAACAGCAGGCCAAGCTGCTGCGCCTGCTCGAGGAGCGTACCTGGTATCCGCTCGGCTCGAACAAGCAGCAGAAGCTGCAGGCACGGGTGGTGTGCGCGACCAACGCGCGTCTGCTCGAACAGGTGCGCAGCGGAAAATTTCGCGAGGATCTCTACTACCGCCTGAAGGTGGGCCACCTGCGCATTCCGCCGCTGCGCGAACGCCGCGAGACCATCGTACCGCTCGCGCGCATCCTGCTCGAGCGCGTGCGCCGCGCGCGCGGGCGCGGCTTCCAGCGCTTCACGGCCGAGGCCGAGGCCTTCCTCGCCGCGCAGCCCTGGCCGGGGAATGTCCGCCAGATGCTGCATCTGCTCGAGGAGGCCTCGCTGATGTGGGAGGGCCAAGCGCTCGACGAGACGAGACTCCGAGAACTGTCGCCCGAGGCCGCGGCGGCGGCGCCCTCGCTCGCGGCTCCGGCGTCGGCAGCCTTGCATCCTGCGTCGGCTTCCCTTTCACCATCGGCGTCGCAGCCGGCGTCACCGCCGGCGCACGGGCCGACTGCGCTCGACGCCTCGGCGGTGACGCTGCCTGCGGGCGGTTTCGATCTCGACGCCTGGCAGCGCACGGTGATCGGCGCTGCGCTCGAGCTCAACGACGGCTCGCCGGTGCGCACCGCCGCGTATCTCGGCATCACCCGCAAGGTCCTGTACACGCTGCGCAAGCGCTACGGCTTGCTGACATCTCGCGACGCCGAATGAGCGCGGGGCCGGACTCGCCTGCCGGCCCGCCGCCTGCGACACCGCCGCGCGCGCGCGCGGCGGCGCTGTGGCTGGCGCTGCTCGCCGCGGCCGTGCCCGTCGGCGCCTGCCTGGGCGCGGCGCTCTCGGCACAGCCGGCGAGTTGGACGCTGCGCCTGGTGATCGCCGCGGCGATCGGCGGCGCCGGCATCATCCTGCTCGCCGCCACCATGCGCGCGCGCGATGTCGCGCCGGCGGCGACCCCCGAGCCAGCACGCTCCAGGATCGACGACGGGGATGACGATCGTGGCCCCGCGCTCGCCACCCTCGCCGCGGGGCTCAGCCACGAGCTCGGCCAGCCGCTGAGCGCGGCCCGCGTAGGCATCGAGGGGCTGCACTACCTGCGCCAGCTCGGACGCGAGCCGAGCGCCGAGCACGTCAACCGCACCCTCGCGCAGGTCGGCATGAGCCTGATCGCCATGACCCAGACCATCGAACACCTGCGCGCCCTCGCCGGGCCCGATGCCGGCGCGCGCCTGCAGGACGTCGATCTCACGGCGCTGGTCGAAGCGGTCCTCGCCGAGCGCGACCAGTGGCTGCGCTACCGCGACGTGAGCATAGCCTGGATCCCGCCTGCGCGCGCCGTGCACGCGCAGGCCGAACCGGCGGGCCTGCGCCTGGTGCTGGTGAACCTGCTGCGCAACGCCGCCGAGGCGGTCGCGGGCCAAGGTGAAGGCCGGCGCCACCTACGCATCACCGTTGGCGAGGAACCGAGTGTCGCCGTCCACGACAGCGGTCCCGGCATCCCCGCCGAGCACGTGAGACGGCTGTTCGATCCCTTCTTCACCACCAAGTCGGGAGTGGCGCGCGGCATCGGGCTGAGCCTGGCCCAGGCCTCGGCCAAGCGCATGGGCGCGGAGCTCACCGCCGCCAGCGCGCTCGGCGCCGGGTCCACATTCACGCTGCGCTTGAAGCCGGCGGTTGCCGTGGTGGAACGGCCAGGAGAGCGCCCATGAGCAGCCTGCGCGCGCGCATGGTCGCGCTGTGCGTGCTGGTCGCGGTGCTGTGCACCGCGCTGTGCGCGCTCGCGGCGAGCCGCGCCCTGACCCGCGGCGAGCAGGCGCTCGAGGAGCAGCAGGCCATTGAGGCGCTCACCGCCTTCGACGCGCGCCTGGAAGCCGAGTTGGCGACAGTCGCGGCGGAGACGGAATCGCGCTCCAAGCTGCTCGAGGTCGAGCTCGACGTGGGATGGGACGCGGCGCGCGCGCGCCTGCTGGCGCCCGCGGACGGTGAGCTCATCCAACTGGTCGCGGTGGCGCGTGGCGCGACGGCGATCGAGATCGGCTACGCGGCGGGCGGTGAATCGCTGCGCCAAGTCGTCGAGCGGGATCCCGGCAAGGAGCAGGCCGCCGCGCTGCTCGCCAGCGCTCCAGGGCGCTGCCTGACCTCGATCGGCGGCCAGCCGGCGCTCGCGGCCAGCGCGGTCTCCGCGCACGGCGACCGCGTGCTCGGGCTCGCCTTCATGTCCTCGATGGTGGCGAACCGCCTGACCGTGCCGGGTTGGGAGCTGCGCATCTCGTCCACGCCCGCGACCGTCGGATCCCCGAGAGCCGAGGGGACCGCGTCGGCGAGCCCGTCCAGCGGTGAGGGCGCGGCCCCGGTCTCGGCGACGCGAACACTCGCTACCAGCGGAGGGCCCGTCGCGTTCACGCTCAGCAGCGACCGCATCCATCCCCGCAGCTACTGGGCGCGCGCGCAGGCGGCGATCGTGGCGGCTGGGCTGGCCACTGCCGCGGTGGCGGCGCTCCTTGGCGGCGTCCTCGCGTGGGCGTGGATGCGGCCACTGCGTGCGCTGGTCGATGCGTGCCGCGCGCGCGCGCGCGGCGCGCCCACGCCGCTACCGCGCATCGACGCGCCCGAGGAGGCTGCGGTGCTGCGCGATTCGCTGCAGGCGCTGCTCGCGGCGGAGCAGGGTTCGCGCCAGGCCCTCGCGCAGGGCCTCGAGCGCGAGACCACGGTCAACGCCGTCCATCAGCGCTTCCTCGCCCAGCTCGCGCACGAGTTCGCCCAGCCGATCCGCGCGCTGACTGGCACCATCCAGCTCATGCATTCGCAAGGCGGGCGCCTGGATCCGGAACGGCTCGCCGAGGCCCGCGACGGCGCGCTGCGCCTCGAGGAGCGCTTCCAGGAGGTGCTCGGCCTGGCCGCCGACCACCTCGAGCGCCAGGGCCCGCAGCCGCGCATCGCGGCGCGGGGCTACCTCACCGATCTCTCGGCCATCCTGCGGCCGCAGGCGGACCGCCTCGGCGTGGCCATCATCGTCGAAGCTCCCGACGCCACTCTCGGCGTGGATGCGCGCCTGCTATCGCCGGTCCTGGTCAACCTCGCGGCGAATGGCCTGCGCGCCGCGGCCGCGGCCGGACGCGGACCGGGTACCGCGCGCGTCGTGCTGCGCGCGATGATCGACGAACGCGGTTCGTCGTGGCAGGTCGAGGACAACGGCCTCGGCATCCCGGAACCGCTGGCGACACGCGTCCATGCCGCGTGCGCCTCCGGCGAGGTCATGCCCGCCGAGCCCGGCATGGGGCTGGGCCTGGCGCTCGCGCTCGCCAACACCCGCGCGCTCGGCGGCGCCCTGTCCCTGCGCTCGTCGATGGCGGGAACCACCTTCGACCTGCGGCTTCCCTCCCAGACCGCCCTCAGAGCATCGACGCCATGAGCGGCGGCGTTAACGGCATCGGCACTCCCGGCGCACCCACGGCATCCGACGCGGGATCACGGAGCGCGACGGTCGACATCCTCGGGCTGACCAGCGACGCGCTGGCCCAGGCGGCGCGTCTGGCGTTGCCGACGGGCCATGGCATCGCCAGCCGCATGTACGCCCGCGCCATGCGCGAAGGCGTGTTCGATCCGGAAGGGTTCGGCGTGTCGGCGGCTTCGGCGGCCGCGTGGCGCGAGCGCTTCGGCGTGTCGCTGCTCGAGGTAGCGCGGGTGGACGAGGAACCCGGCCAGGCCGCCGCGACCGCCAAGGCGGTGCTGCGCACCGCCGATGGCTTCGAGATCGAGTGCGTGCGCATCCCGATGCGCCAGTCCAAGGATGCTGGCGACGACGCCTGGACGCTGTGTCTGTCCTCGCAGGTCGGCTGCCGCATGGGCTGCACCTTCTGCGAGACCGGGCGCATGGGCCTGCTCCGCGACCTCACGGCCGCCGAGATCGTCGCCCAGGTGGTGACGGTGCGCGCACGCCTCGGATGGTTGACGCGCAACCTGGTGTTCATGGGCATGGGCGAGGCGCTCGACAACGCCGACCACCTGCTGCAGGCGCTCGCGGTGCTCACCGATCGGCGCGGCCTCGGCTACAGCCACGAGCGCATCACCGTGTGCACCAGCGGACACGCCGAGGGCATCGCGCGCCTCGCCGGGCTAGGCTGGAAACGTCTGAACCTGTCCATCAGCCTGAACGCGGCCAACGATCGCGACCGCTCGCGCATCATGCCGGTCAATCGCAAGACCCCGCTCGCCGAGCTGCAGCGCATCCTGGCGGCGTATCCGCAGCGCCGGAACTTCACCCTCGGGATCAATTACTGCCTGATTCCCGGGGTCAACGATCGGCGCGAGGACGCCACCGGGATCGCCGACTTCTGCCGGCCGCTGGGCCGCGTGCTGGTGAACCTGATCCCCTACAATCCGGGCAGCGCGCCGATCGCCAGCGCACCCAG
The DNA here is from genome assembly GCA_038231435.1 of Planctomycetota bacterium. Classification (GTDB taxonomy): domain Bacteria; phylum Planctomycetota; class UBA11346; order UBA11346; family UBA11346; genus JACCZE01. Next base: position 33,046 of record JBBRLJ010000048.1, on the reverse strand, counting down.
CGAGGATGGGATCGACCGCTTCATCGATTGGCTGCGCGATGACGGCCTGCCTGTCCACCGCCGCCGTACCAAGGGCAGGGGCATCATGGCCGCCTGCGGCCAGCTGGGGAACGTCGCCTTGCGCCGGACCAGGCTCGCGGTCCCACCGCCCGGCCCCTGACCCCCTCGGGGCCGCCCGGGCCCCGGGCAACCAGGCGTACTTTCGCGATTCATGGATTGGCTGCCGCCGCTACCATGCCGCGACACCATTCACGGAGAACCATCATGCCGTCCCCGCTCGTCGCCATCCTCATGGGCAGCAAATCCGATTGGGAGGTCATGAAGACCACCGCGGACACCTTGAAGTCGTTCGACATCGCCCATGAAGCCAGGGTGCTGTCGGCGCACCGCACTCCGAAGGAGGCCTGCGCGTACATCGAAGCCGCCGAGGGCCGCGGCACCAAGGTGATCATCGCCGCCGCCGGCGGCGCGGCGCATCTTGCGGGCGTGTGCGCGGCGCACACCACCCTGCCAGTGCTCGGCGTACCGATGGAAGGCTGGGCGTTGAAGGGCATGGATGCGCTGCTCGCAACCGTGCAGATGCCGCCCGGCATCCCGGTCGGGACGCTCGCCATCGGCAAGCCAGGCGCGACCAACGCCGCGCTGCTGGCGATCTCCATCCTCGCGCTCACCGAGCCGGCATTGCGCGCGAAGATCCTCAAGTACCGCGACGACCAGCGCACCAAGATCCTCGCCGAGACCCTGACCTGATGGGCCTCCCGGGGTCCAGCGAGTCCACCTCGTGAACATCCTGATCGCCGACGACGACGCGACCTCGCTCTCCATGCTCAAGTCGATGGTGGAGCGCGAGGGGCACCGCGCGCTGTGCGCCGAGGACGGCGCCGAGGCGTGGGAACTGTACCGCAACGGCGACTGCCGGCTGGTGATCAGCGACTGGATGATGCCGGGCATGGACGGTATCGAGCTGGTCAGGCACATCCGCGCGAATCCGGCGACCTCGTACACCTACGTCATCCTCATCTCGGCGCGTAGCGCGCGCGAGGATGTCGAGGCCGGCATGGCCGCCGGCGCCGACGATTTCCTCGCCAAGCCGATCACCGGCATCGACCTGATGGCGCGCCTGGTGGTGGCCACCCGCATCGTGGCCATGCAGGAGACCCTCGATCGCCAGTTCCGTGAGATCGATTCGGTGAGCCGGCGCTTGCGCCGCGATCTCCAGGCCGCCGAGCAGGCCCAGCGCGCGCTGCTGCCCTCAAGCGTCCCGCACGCGCCCGGGATGGAATTCGCCTGGTACCTGAAGTCGTGCGACGAGGTTGGCGGCGACACGCTCAACGTGTTCCGGCTCGACGAGCGCCACTTGTGCTTCTACGTGCTCGACGTCAGCGGCCACGGCGTGGCCTCGGCGCTGCTCGCGGTGCAGGTGTGCCGGTTTCTGCACCCGCTGCTGGGTACGGCCTCGCTGCTCAAGAAGGCCGCCAACGATGCCGCCGGCTACCGCCTGGCCTCGCCGCGCGAGGTGCTCGCGGATCTCAACGCGCTGTTCCCGTCGCAGCCGCAGACCATGCAGTTCTTCACCATGGCCTACGGCATCTACGACCTGCGCGACCATCGCGCGGTGATCGCCAGCGCCGGGCATCCCGGCCCGATGGTGGTACGCGTCGACGGCACGTTGCAGGCGCCGCAGGTGTCGGGCCACCCCATCGGCTTCTTCGCCGGCGGCGAGGCCGATTTCACCGAGCTGTCGATCGATCTCGGTCCTGGTGACCGGCTGCTGCTCTACAGCGACGGCGCCACCGAGGCGGCCGACGCCAGTGGCCAGACCTTCGGCGCGCAGCGCATCGGCGAAGCCCTGCTGCATGGCGTCGCCAAGCCATTGCCCGTGGCGCTCGACCTGGTGGTCACGGCGCTGCAGACCTGGCGCCAGGGGCGAGCGATGGCCGACGACGTGTCGTTGTTCGCGATGGGCAGGGTGGCGGAAGGGAAATAGGCTCTCGAGGCGAGGGACAATCGCTCGCGCTCGCATCATGTCTCCAGAGGCGTTCCCTTTTTCGATCCTCACCTTCCAGCCTCAGGCCTCTCGCCTCGTGTGTCTCCCTTCCCCCCGCCCGCATTGATTCCCCCCTAGGGACTCGTCACAATCCCGCATGCCCACCCCGCTGCCCCGTCCTGGCGGTCCCGCGCTGGCCAAGCCGATGGTCATCGCCATCGATGGTCCCGCCGGCGCAGGAAAGAGCACGGTGACGCGGCTGGTGGCGCGCCGGCTGCGCATCCTCTACCTCGACACCGGCGCGATGTACCGCGCTGCCACCGTGGGGGTCCTCGATTCCGGCATCGACCGCGACGATGCCGTCGAGGTCGCGCGCTACGTGAGCGCGCGCCACATCGATTTCGATGAGCACGGCATGGTGGTGGTGGACGGCAAGACGCTGGCCAAGGAACGCATCCGTTCGCCCGAGACCACCGCCGAGATCTGGCGCGTAGCCAACAACGCGCGCTGCCGCGAGCACCTGGTGCGCCTGCAGAAGGAGCTGGTCGCGGGACGCGACGTGGTGGTCGAGGGCCGCGACGCCACCACCGTCATCTGCCCCGATGCGCAGCTGAAGCTGTTCCTCGACGCCAGCGCCGAGGAGCGCGCGCGACGGCGCCTGGCAGAATGGCCGGCTGGGCATCCCAAGCCCACGCTCGACGAGGCGGTGCGCGACATCCGTGAGCGCGACAACAAGGACATGAAACGCGAGGTGGGCCCCCTCACCATCTCCGACGACGCCGTCTACCTGCTCACCGACAACCTGCATCTGAGCGAGGTGGTCGCGCGCATCACCGCGTACGCGGTCCAGCGCCAGCCCTTCCTGCTCGAGAAGGTGGTGTCGGATCAGTTGATCGTCGGCCGCAGCCGGCAGCCTGGTTATGTGAACGTCGCCAGCGGCACCGATGGCGCCTGGCAGCTCGGACTCACCAATCCGGATCCCGACCGCATGCCCGGCAGCACCCGCACGCTCACGCGTAATCACGGCGGACGCCAGGCGGGAACCCTGCTGCAGGGCGCCGCCATCCTCTGCCTCGCAGGTACGCTGGACCATCCGCACCACATCGTGGCCCTGCCGATGCTGCCCCAGACCTGGTACGTGATCGAGCCGAAGGCGTGGCACGCCGTGGTCCAGGTGCAGGGGACGATCTGCGCATGGGCCGAATCGAGCGGCATCCGCGAGGAGAAGGGCGAACTGACGCCCGAACAACTCGCCGAGATGAACGCGTACCTGGACGTCTATCTGCCGAAATGACCGCCCGCGGCCGGGAACGATCCGAGGATGCCGACGTTCATTTGTCGCTCTTCCGTCCGGACTTTTCCGTGGCATCGCCTGTCTTGTCCGCTTGTCTCTCCTTCTTCTCTGACTCGGTGCCAGTGAAGGTATAGGCGGTGGTCTTGCCGGCCTTGGTCCAACTCATGGTGCCGCTCACGGCCGCGCCGATGACCGCGCCTTTCCAGACGATGGTGCCTTCTTTGGCGCTGGTGGTCGTGAACGAGAAGACGACGCCATTGCCCGTCTGGGTGACGTTGTCTTTGGTAGCCTTGTCGTTCTTGGCGTCCGTGATGGTTGCGGCGTTCGGAGCATAGCTCACCGCGCCATTGCCGAAGCCGTAGGCGTGGCAGGCCGTCGCGTCCGCGTCGGTCGCGGTGAACACCAGGGTATCCTTCTCCTCCTTGCCGTCCGGCGCCTTGCACGAGATCTCGAAGGCGCGGCCAGCGAGGGTGACGGATTCCGCGCGCGCCAGGTCCGGCACCAGAGTCGCGAACAGGATGATGAGCGTCGAGATGGTGGCGCGGATCATGGGGGCTCCAGGGCGGTGATGGTCTGTCGAGCCGGAGCCTGGCAAGATCCTTCGTCATCCGTTGGCATCCATCGTCCGTGGAAAGCCCGCTAGCTGGCAGGCTGAGCAGCATCGATGTTCGTGGCTGCGCGTCTGCGGACCCGATGCCAGCCACGGCGATGTCTGGATGTCTGAGATGTGTGTGAAGGAATCGGCAAGCGTGGTGCCCGCCAGGCGAGGATGCAGATGGCGGACAACCCTGTGCTCCTGTGGCCGTTGCGGATGTCGGGCAGGCTGGGTCTTGATTTATTCGTTATAACAGATATTGTGATGACATCATATAGCGGCGCTCACGGGCTGCTACTCCCAGAGACATACGGAGCCTCTCATGATCATCCACCGCAAGGCCAACGATCGCGGCCACGCCAACCTCGGCTGGCTCGACTCCTGGCACAGCTTCTCGTTCTCGAGCTACTACGATCCACGGCACATGGGCTTCAGATCCCTACGCGTCATCAACGACGACCGCATCGCGCCGGCCAAGGGCTTCGGCACCCACGGGCACGAGGACATGGAGATCATCACCTACGTGCTCGAGGGCGAACTCGAGCATCGCGACAGCATGGGCACCGGTTCGGTGCTGCGCCCAGGAGACGTGCAGCGCATGAGCGCGGGCACCGGGGTCATGCACAGCGAGTTCAACCATTCGAAGACCAGACCGGTGCACCTCCTGCAGATCTGGATCGAACCGGACCGCACCGGCGTCGAGCCCAGCTACCTCGAGAAGCACTTCAGCGAACAGGAGCGCACCAACACCCTACGCTTGCTCGCCAGCCGCGATGGCCGCGATGGATCGCTGCCGATCCATCAGGACGTCGACCTACGCGCGGCGCTCCTGCCCCAGGGCGGCGCCGTCACCCACGCGCTCACCCCCGGGCGCCATGCCTGGATCCAGGTGGCGCGCGGCGACCTCGATGTTGACGGCATCATCCTGAGCGCGGGCGACGGAGCAGCAGTCAGCGATCAGGCGCAGGTACGGCTGCGTTCAACGTCCGACGCGGAAGTCCTGCTCTTCGACCTCGCCTGACCGATCGCCTTCAATCAAGCGCATTCGGGGGCCTTCAGCCGCGTCGTGCCGCGGCGCCTTGCACCCGCAGGCGCGCCGACCCGCGCTTGGGAGCGGCGCCCGAGAGCTTGTGGGCAACGCTCTCACTCGAGCGCCGACTGAGATCGATCAGTCCGGCGACGCGGTCGCTGGCGTCGGCGCGGGTGATGACAGTCCCCTGCTGGCCGAGATCGACGACCGAGACCCATTGCGGTGGCCGGAAGCGGTAGGTCTGGACCAAACGCACGGTGACCGTGCGCACCGCCGCGGCATACGGCCCGAGGGCAAGGACGAGTCGGTCTCGAGCCATGCCAGCGAGGGCCGGGGATATAGGCACCAGATGGCCATGGATGGTGATCTTCATGTTGCCCTCGTGGAATCGCGGGCATGGGTACATCGCCGTCTCCGTCTCCGTCTCCGTCTCCGTCGATGGTGAGATGCGACATGAATACGAGGCGACGAGCTTCGGATGATACGCCTACCGCGGTTCCACTGGCATTATCTCCAAGCCCGCTGGGTTAGCCACGCAAACCGGAGGAAATCCCGCAGGTTGTAGAACGCTTGGGGCGCGCGCTGTCTCGAGCTAGTGATCGCTACGCTCAATCAATGAGGTGGTCAACGGGAGGGATCAGGGCTTCTTTCCCGGCTCCGCTTGCGCGGCCTGCTGCTTCAGCTCGCGGTACTGCTTCATCAGGTCGTCGTACGAGTCCTGGAGTTTGCGGCGAGCCTCGTACTGGTGGTCTCGATCGTCGGCAGCCGCCTTGCGCTCGGTCTCGACACGCTTCTGTTCCTCGACCGCCTTCTCGCGCTTCCTGACCTCGTCCTGCGCGGCGACGTCGGCGGCCTTGTGCTCCTTGATCTCGACCTCGAGCTTCTGCTCGGCCTGCTTGCGCGCGGCGGTCTCGGCATCGCGTTCGCTGCGTACCTTGTCCACCATCGTGGTGGCGGCGGAGGCCTCATGCTTCGCTCGGCCGAGATCCTCCTCGGTCTTCTGGCGAGCGGACTTCTCATCGCCCAGCTGGCGGGCCATCGTGCCCGCCTTGCTCGACTGCACGAGGCAGGTGATCGCGAGGACGAGGATCAGCACGATCGCGCCGATGCCGACACCCATGACTTTCGGATCCCGCAGCAAGGCCTGGTCCATAACGAGCTCCTGGTGGCGGAAGCTGCGCGCGGATGTGCTCCGCGACCAGCACAAAGCCCCTACTGGGCCTTTAGCGGCTCACACGTCAGGCCCGGGATGCCCTTTCCCTCGTCCCCGACCTCCTACGATGCCCCCTCACGATTCACGAGCTCTCCGCCGCCATCGACCCCTCAACCAGCAAGCCAAACGTGCGCACCCTCATCACCATCGACGACCTGCACAAGCATTACGGCACCAACGTCATCCTCGACGGGGCCTCGGTCTCGATCTTCGACGACCACAAGATTGGCGTGATCGGTCGCAATGGCGCGGGCAAGTCCACGCTCTGCCGGATCATCCTCGGCGAAGAGGAGGCCGACGGCGGCACCGTCACCCGCAGCGACGAGCTGCGCCTGAGCTACCTCGAGCAGAAGGATCCTTTCCAGGCCGACGAGACCGTGCTCGGCTTCCTGATGCGCTATTCGGAACGCGAGGACTGGGAGTGCGGCAAGCTCGCCGGCAAGTTCCTGCTCTCGAACGAGCTGCTCGCCCGCACCGTCACCAGCCTGTCCGGCGGATTCCAGACGCGCGTGAAGCTCGCGGCGATGCTCCTGCGCGATCCGAATTTCCTGATCCTCGACGAGCCGACCAATTACCTCGATCTGAAGACCCTCATCCTGCTCGAGGACTTCCTCGCCAACTACGATGGCGGATTCATGATCGTCTCGCACGATCGCGAATTCCTCAAGAAGACCTGCCACCAGACCATCGAGGTCGGCGGTGGGAAAATCACCTTCCATCCCGGCAACGTCGAAGCATACCTCGCGCACAAGGAGGAGCGGCTGCAGCAGGCCGAGCACCACAACACCGGCGTGGCCATCCGTCGCAAGGAGCTCGAGACCTTCATCGCGAAGAACAAGGCCAAGGCCTCGAAGGCGACCCAGGCCGCGTCGAAGATGAAGATGCTCGAGCGCCTGAGCACCATCGAGATCGATCATCCGACCGCCGAGGTGAACATCTCGATCCCCAAGGTCGAGGAACGCAAGGGCGTCGCCCTGCGCGTCGACAACCTCTCGATCGGATATCCAGGCAAGACAGTGGCGAAGGAGATCACCTTCGAGATCGACCGCGGCAGCCACGTGGCCGTGCTCGGCGACAACGGCCAGGGGAAGACCACCTTCCTGAACACCATCGCCGCGGCGCTGCCCGCGTTGGGCGGCACCTTCAAGTGGGGCCACGAGATCCGCGTCGGTTACTACGCGCAACACGTCTTCACCTCGATGGACCCGAACCGCACGGTCCTCGCCCATCTCGAGCGCTGCGCGGCCGCCGGCCCCGGCTATGTCACCACCCAGCAGATGCAGGACATGGCGGGCAGCTTCCTGTTCCGCGGCGACGACGTGAAGAAGAAGATCTCGGTGCTCAGCGGGGGCGAGCGCTCGCGCCTGTGCCTCGCCGGATTGCTGCTGTCGAAGTGCCCGGTGCTGCTACTCGACGAACCCACCAACCATCTCGACTTCGAGACCGTCGAGGCGCTGGCCGCGGCGCTCGCCCAGTACGACGGCACGCTCTTCTTCACCAGCCACGACCGCACCTTCGTGAGTCTGGTCGCGACCCACATCGTCGACGTGCGCGACGGCGGCGTGAAGCTCTACCCCGATGATTACGGCTCGTACGTCTACCGGGTCGAGAAGGAGGTCGCCGAGGATCGCAAGGCGGCGGCGAAACCGACCGTGCGCATCGCTAAAGCCGATGTCGCGAAACCTGGTACGGTCGCCAAGCCCAGCGCAGAAGCCGGCCCGCGCAAGCGTAGCGACGGCGACCTCGCCAAGCTGCGCATGCGCGCCAAGGCCATCGAACGCCAGGTGGCGACGCTCGAGGCGGAAAAGCAGCGCCTGATAGGACTGATGGCCGAACAGCCGGGAGTGCAGACCGCGGAACGCGGCAAGCGCCTTGGCGAGGTGATGGCCTCGCTCGAGAGCGAAGAGGCGGATTGGCTGGCGGTGAACGAGGATCTCGAGGGCGGCGAGCGCGCCCGCAGCTGAGCCCTGCTGGAACCTGGCCGATCGGCCCGCCTCCCCCCGCCCGCGTCAGTGGCCCTCGAGAGTGGCCCTCGAATCCGGATGCGGATGCGGATGCGGATGCGGATGGAGTCGAAAAACAGAGTGGAAAAGAGCGTGCTGAAAGTTGCGGTTTTTTTTCGACCCCGCCGTGGTCGAGGACTATAGTCCATGTCCATGACATGTCCCTGTGGTAGCGACAAGGCCTTCCCTGCCTGCTGCGAGCCGTTCATCGCTGGCGACCAGGATGCCCCCACGGCCGAAGCGCTGATGCGGGCGCGGTACACCGCCTACACCAAGCACCACATCGATTTCCTGCTGCGCACCTACGCGCCCGACCAGCAATACCTGTTCGACCGCGAGACCACGCTGGAATGGGCACGGCGCTCGCGCTGGCTCGGGCTCGAGATCAAGTCGCGCACCGGCGGTGAACCCACCGACCAGGATGGATCCGTCGAGTTCGTCGCGTGGTACACCCGCGACGGCCGCAAGCACCGGCATCACGAGGTATCGACCTTCAAGCGCGTCGACGAGCGCTGGTACTATGTCGACGGACGCTATCCCAGCGCATCCGCGCTGCTCGGAGCAGAGAGCCGCAGGATGCGTCCCAGCCGCTAATCTGCGGCTGGGATGTAGGTCATATCTGTATACGTAGACGTTGCCCAGGCGGCATGGCCGAGCCGACGGCGCCCTGATCCATCTTGCACCACATGGATTGCGGCGGATCCGAATCGCCCTCGCGTCCTCGCCCTAGAGGCCTACTAGAGGCGCGAGGGCGATTCCCATATCTCACCATCTCACCAGTGGGTCGGTTCGATCACCGAACCGCCCGTGTTCGGCGGCACGTCGACCACGCCGACGGTCGCATTCTGGTCGGTGGGCTCCTCGCGCTGCGTGCGGATGGTCACGGGGCTCGAGCGCTCCTCGATGGTGTTCTTGTCTTGGTGGCGGGCGCTGCGGTCGTCTCGTCCGTTGCAGCCTCCGAGCATGGCGAGCGCGATGGCAGAGGTGGCAATGAGGAATGGGATGCGTGTCATTTCAGGCTCCTAGTTCAGAGCCAGTGGTATACCCGCGGCATCCTTGCACCCCCAGGTTGATCTGGTTCAACCCTCGACTGTCCGTTGGGGGGCTTTCAGTTGGGGGACTACGGCCCCCCAACATCGCGCTCCGCGCTGCCCCCCAGGAGACGGGGAGCAGGGTGGATGAGGGGCGCGAGTCGGGGACGCGGCGCGCGGCCGAGGTGCGCCTGCGGCGGCACGGAGTGGGTGGCTCGGTTGCGCGGCGCTCAGCCGTCGCTGGGGGCGGAAGTTCCGCCGGCCCGTTCGAGGGCGCTCGCGGCTTCGGGGTGGCGGTGGCGGATGACCACGCCCAGAGGGGTGAGTTCGTGGTGGTCCTTGGCGTTGACATCGGCGCCGTTGGCGAGCAGCAGGGAGATGACCTCGAGGTGGCCACGCGACGAGGCGCGGTGCAGCGAAGTCATGCCGTGGAGATCCGTGGCGCCCACCAGCGCGCCGCGCGCGAGCAGCAGATCGACGAGCCCGCGATGGCCGTTCTCGGCGGCGCGATGCAACGGGGTCTGGCCCGCCGCGTCGGTGGCGCCGACGGCGGCGCGATTCGAGATGAGCATGCGCGCGAGTTCGCCATTGCCCATCGCCGCGGCGTTGTGCAGCGGAGTAGCGCCGCCGGCGTCGGCGACATCGGGATTGGCGGAGCGCGCGAGCAGCAGCTGGACAGATGGCGCGTGACCTTTCTGGACAGCGACCGCCAGCGGCGTCAGCCCGCTCTCGTCGAGCGGGTCGACCAGCGCTCCGCGGGCGAGCAGCAGCTCGGCCACCTGCAGGTGGCCGCCGGCGATGGCCCAATGCAGCGGCGTCTTGCCACCGCTGTCGGGGCAGTCCACCTCGGCCTTGGCGTCAATGAGCATGGTGGCGATCTGGCGATGGCCGTCGGCGCATGCGAGGTGCAGCGGAGTGAAGGAGCGCCGTTTGACGGCACGGGCGTGCACCGACGCCCCTCGCGACACCAGCAGCGAGGCGACATCGGCCTTGCCGTGCGACGCGGCCCAATGCAGCGGCGTCTCGCCGGTATTGGTGTCGAGGTCGATCAAGGCGCCCTTACGCAGCAGCAGGTTCACCAGGTGGGCGTGCCCGCTCGCCGCTGCCCAATGCAGCGGGGTGGCGCCATCGTCGTCGCGGCTGTCGATCGCCGAGCCCTTCGCGAGCAACAGTTCGGCCACCTCGCGCTGGCCGTGCGCCGCGGCGAGATGCAGGAGCGTCCAGCCCTCGGCCCCCTTCTGGCGCATCCATTCGGGATGCGGATCGATGAGGGTCTTGAGATTGGCGAGATCGCCGGTCTCGGCGTGGAACGAGACGTTGATGAACTCGGTCTTGAATTTTCCCGGCCCGGGCTCGCGGCTCGCATGGGTATTCAGGACGCGGTAGTAGGCGGTGGACAGGGCCATGGCACCGGTTTACCCCATGGCGCGACGCGAGCAAAGTCCAGCTTCGGCAGCACATTCCCGGTGTGCCTCATCCTGGCGCTGAGCAGCGCGCAAACGGCCTGCTCGGCGCGGGTTGCCGCGCGCCAGGGGGTCTTACGATGCCCCACCCACATGAACCACGTCCTCTACCAGATGCTGGCCGCCGACGGCCACCCCATCTTCGTCCTCACCGCCTGGAAACTGATCGGCCTGTTCGGCGCCCTGTGCTTTACCCTGCGCTGGTTCGTTCAGGCCTGGCACCGGCATGAGACCGGCACTGCCGAGATCCCCACCATGTTCTGGTGGATCAGCCTGCTCGGCGCCGGCATGACCCTCTCGTACTTCGTCTTCGGCAAGAACGACAGCGTCGGCATCCTGCAGAACATGTTCCCCATGACCGTCGCCGGCTACAACCTCTACCTCGACCTCTCCCACCGCCGCAAAACCTCCGCCTGACAAGTTGGAGCAGCGCCCCGCCTGCTCCCAGCCTTCACTGCCCGTTTCTTCCCGGGGGGCAGCGCAGAGCGCGATGGTGGGGGGCCTTAGCCCCCCAACTGACAGCCGTAGCCCCCCAACAAATAGTCAGTCCTTCGCCCCGTGCCCCACCAGCAGATCGACCAACTCCGGGTGGCGATGCCGCACCACCACGCGCAGCGGTGTGGTGTCGTCCTGGGCGCGCGCGTTCACGTCGGCGCCATGGGCGAGCAGCACGGCCACGATATCGCGGCGTCCCTTGAACGCCGCGCGATGCAGCGCCGTCTGGCCGACGTGATCGCGCGCGTTCACGTCTGCCCGCGCCGCCAGCAGCACCTCGACGACGGGCAGATGACCGCGTTCGGCCGCGAGCAGAAGCGGCGTCTGGCCATTCGATTCACGCGCGTTCACCGGAGCCTTGCGCATGAGCAGGTCCTCGACCAGATCGACATGGCCGTCCTCGCTCGCCATGTGCAGCGGGGTCATGAGGTAGACGTCCCCCTGACTGCATTTCGCGCCTTTTGACAGGAGATATCGATAGGCTTCGCGCTGCGCCTTGCGCACCGCGATGGACAGCGGAGTCCAGCCGTGGCTCTCCTGGGCCTCGATGTCGGCACCCCATTCCACCAGGGCCTTCGCCACCTCGATGTGCCCCATCAGAACCGCGGCGTGCAGAGGAGTCCTGCCGCCGTCGTCGCGCGTCGTGACGTCTGCCCCAGCTGCGATCAGCAGATCGGCGACTTCAGCGTGTCCCTCGGATGCGGCGCAGTGCAGCGCCGTCTGCTGGTGCAGACTGGTCCGGGAATCGACCTTGACGAACATGCCGATGAACGCCTCGACGACGGCGCGCTGGCCGTGCGTCGCCGCCCAGTGCAGCGGAGAACCGCCGGTGCGGCGATCGCGGGCGTCGGTGCTGGCTCCGCGGGCGACCAGGCGCTCCACCAGGGCGACGTGTCCATGGGACGACGCCCAATGCAGCGGTGTCGCGCCGCGCTGGTCGGCGGCCGAGACGTCGGCGCCGAAGTCGAGCAGCAGATCCAGCACCGCGCGCTGGCCTCGAGCCGCCGCCACGTGCAGGAGCGTCCAACCGTCGGCGTCCTTCTCGCGCAGCCAATCGGGATGCTCAATCAGATGCCGCGAGAGGCTGATGGCGTCGCCGCTCTCGGCGAACTTGGCGCAGGCGATCACGTCGATCTCAAGGCGCTGACCACGCTGGCGCGCTTTTTTCAGCCGGGCCCTGATGGCCGAGAAGAAGCCGAACGGCAGGGTCATGCAGAACCATAGCGCCGTGGCCGGCGGCCGCCAAGGATCGCGCCTCAGATCGGTCCTTGAATCCGCGCGGGATCACGGCTCGATGGACCCCAGGAGGTACCATGGCGCTCGCTCAATTCGCGGCCGACAGATACGAACGTATGCGTTACCGGCGCTGTGGACGCTCTGGCCTGATGCTGCCAGCGCTGAGTCTCGGCGGCTGGCAGGCGATCGGTGGATATCGCGACGATCAGGCTTCGAAGAAGATCTTCTTCCGCGCCTTCGACCTCGGCATCACGCACTTCGACTTCGCGAACAACTATGGCCAGCCCGCGGGCAACAGCGAGGAGCTCTTCGGCCGCATCCTCAGCGAGATGCCGCGCAACGAGCTGGTGATCAGCTCGAAGGCCGGATACCGCATGTGGCCAGGCCCGTACGGTGAATGGGGCGGCCGCAAATATCTGATCGAGAGCTGCGAGGCGAGCCTCAAGCGGCTCGGCGTGGACCACCTCGACATCTTCTACTCGCACCGCTACGACCCGGACACACCGCTCGATGAGACGTTGGGCGCTCTCGATACGCTGGTGCGCCAGGGTAAGACGCTGTACGCCGGCATCTCGAGCTACCCCGATCCGCACTTCACGCGCGCGGTCGAGACGGTGCGCGCCCACGACTGGGCGCCGATCACCATCCACCAGCCGTACTACCACCTGCTGTCCCGCGCTGCCGAGACCGAGGTGCTGCCCAGCGCCGAGCGCTACGGCGTCGGCGTGATCGCCTTCTGTCCCCTCGCGCAGGGGCTGCTCACCGAGCGCTACCTGTCCGGGATCCCTGAAGGAAGCCGCGCCGCGCAAAAGGACGCGGGCTGGCTGCGCTCGACGCTCACGCCAGAGGCCCTGGCGCGGGCACGGGCGCTGGCGGCGATCGCGAAGCGTCGAGGGCAGAGCCTGGCACAGATGGCTCTCGCCTGGCTGCTCAAGGATCAGCGCGTGACCTCGGTGCTGATCGGGGCCAGCTCGCCTGAACAGGTGGCCGAGAACGTCGGCTGCCTCGACAACCTCGCTTTCGGCCCGGACGACCTGAAGGACATCGATGCGGCCTGCGCCGCGAAGGCCTGACCATGCGCGGAAGCGACGCCTCACAGACCAAGCTCTTCAACTTCGTGACCGTCGAGGAGCGCGTGCCCGCGAAGCATCCGATCCGCACGGTGCGCACCGCGGCGGCGGTGGTGCTGGCGGAACTGAGGACGCGCATCGATGCGGTCTACGACCGCAAGGGTCGCCACGCCATCCCCGCCGAACAGGTGCTGCGCGCGCTGATGGTGTGGGCGCTGTACTCGGTGCCGAGCGAGCGGCAGCTGCTCGAGCAACTGGAGTACAATCTGCTGTTCCGCTGGTTCGTCGGCATCGAACTGGCGGATCCGATGTGGTCGCGCGAGGGCTTCAGGCGCAACCGGCGGCGCCTGCACGACAGCGGCATCGTCTCCGAATTCCTCGCCCGGGTGTTCGCGCGTTCGCGCGGGCGCCTGCTCGCCAACGCGCATTTCACCGTCAATCGCGCCCTGATCGAGGAATGGCTCGGGCAGACACGCGACGATGATCTGACCGGCTGAGGTATTGCGTCCCATACGACGGAGGCCTCCCGCGAGGTTCCGAAGGCGATCACTGTCTTCCGATTTGGGATCTGGTCGAAACGACCGTCAGCCGTCGAGTACGATGCGGATCGCCGCGCCCATCTCGCGGGCACGGGCGCGGGCCTCTTCGACCGAATCGGCCGCCGCGACCGCCACCGCGAGCCGGCGCTTTCCCGAGCACACCGGCTTGCCGAACAAGCGCACCTGGCTTTCGGGAATCGCCAGCGCGCGGTCGAGCCCGTGGAACACCGGCACGCCATCCCCCTCGCCGAGGATCGCCACGCTCGCGGCGGGCCGCGCCAGGCGGATCGGAGGTACCGGCAGGCCGAGGATCGCGCGCGCATGGATGGCGAACTCGCTGTACTGCTGGCTGCCGAGGGTGACCAGTCCCGTATCGTGCGGCCGCGGGCTGACCTCGCTGAACACCACACGCTCAGGTGCGCCATCCTTGGCCGCGACCACGAACAGCTCGACGCCGAAGATGCCGCGGCCGCCCAGGCTACCGACCACCTTCTGGGCGATGCGCTGCGATTCGGCCCAGGCCGCCGAGGACATGGCGATCGGCTGCCAGGATTCGCGGTAGTCGCCGTCGATCTGGATGTGGCCGATCGGCGGACAGCACTGCATGCCGTTCACCGCCGACACCGTCAGCACCGTGATCTCGTAATCGAAGGGCACCCAGCCTTCGACGATGCAGCGACCGGCACCGGCACGGCTGCCCTCCTGGGCATACTTCCACGCCTTCGGCACATCGGAGCCCGAACGCACCACGCTCTGGCCCTTGCCGCTCGAGGACATCAGCGGCTTGATCACGCACGGCCACCCGAGCTCACGCGCGGCGACGGCGAATTCGCTCTCGGTGGCCACGAAGCGGTAGGGCGAGGTCGGCAGCCCGAGCTCTTCGGCGGTCAATCGGCGGATGCCCTCGCGGTTCATGGTCAGCCGTGCGGCGCGCGCCGAGGGCACCACATGGAAACCCTCGGACTCGAGTTCGACCAGCACATCGGTCGCGATGGCTTCGATCTCGGGTACGATGACGTGCGGCTTCTCCTGCTCGACCGCCTTGCGCAGCGCTGCGCCATCGAGCATCGAGAAGACATGGCTGCGGTGGGCGACCTGCATCGCCGGCGCGTTAGGATAGCGGTCGCAGGCGATGACCTCGCAGCCGAGGCGCTGCAGCTCGATCACCACTTCCTTCCCGAGTTCGCCCGAACCGAGCATCATCACGCGGGTGGCGGTGGACGAGAGCGGGGTGCCGATCGAGGTCATGGATGCTCCGTGGCAGGGCCGGCCGGGCGCGGCGCGCACGGACGCCAGGGACGCTAGGCGGCCTACGCTGCGGGCAAGCCCGCGTCCCGCTCCGGATCGTCCGGGCGCCGTGTGAGCGCCGTGAGCTGGCGGTCGTGCTCCCGCGTCAGCAGCAGCAGTGACAGGATCGCGCCGATCATGGCGCAGCACATGTCCCACTGCGTATCCCACGGATCGCCCTGGGTGCCCAGGAAATCATCGGCTCCCGCCCCCTTGGTCACCGCGGTGATCCACTCGACCAGCTCGTAGGACGCGCTGATGCCCAAGGCCATCAGCACCAGGGCAATGGACGGCATCAGGCCGCCGCGGGTGAAGACCCGGTGGCGCAGCATCAGCTCGCGCATGGCGATCACCGGCACGAAGCCCTGGGCGAGATGCCCGAGCCGGTCGTAGGGATTGCGCGTGAGGTGGAGCCAGTCGCGCACCCAGTCCCCGGCGGGAACGCGCGCGTACGTCCAGTGCCCGCCGACCATCAGCACCAGGGCGTGGAGGAACAGCAGGCGGTAGAGCAGCGGCGTGAGCGGAAACCGGCGCCACGTCCAGAGCAGGATCGGCGCCACGATCAGGGTCGGGACGTTCTCCATCAGCCAGGTGAAGCGATCGGCGAGCGGATGGATGGCGAGGGCGATGAAGGCGATGGCGCACAGCCGCAGCAAGACCAACGGTTCACGACGTGGGGCGATCAGAACTGGGTCGGCGCCGGTCATGCCAGGGATACTAGCAAGGTGGGGAAAAAGCACCCTGCGGAGGTGCAAGCGGTTCCCTGGCAGCGGACGTCGAACTACGCGACGACGGACTTCTCCGTTCTTACCAGAGCAAGCCGATCCCCGCGAAGCCTTCCCAGACGTTCTCCGACCTGCCGATGGCGTCGACCCCATGGCGCAGGTGCGCACCCTCGAGGTAGATGAGCAGGTGCTCCTCCAGCACGAACGGCACGCGCAGGCGCGCCTCGGTGGCGTAGAAGCGCTGGCCGTCGATGTAGCTGATCACGCGGTCGATGGTCAGCCGCACGGGGATGATGTCGGGGCTGCCGAGGAAGCAGACGCCGATCGCGTAGGAGCGCACATGCTCGTCGCGCTCGATGCCGAAGTGGAGGATGCTGGCGACCACGTCGGCGCCGAGCAGCGTGCGGCGATCGACGCTGCGGCCGCCGTGGGCGCTGACGTCGTACAGCGTGAGCGGGCCCCGCCACGCGCCCTGCTCGAGCGACGCATCCCACATGAAACGGCCTTCACGTGCGGTGAGAGGATCGGTCCCGGCGGTGAGCCTGGCCATGCGCAGCATGGTTTCGTGCGGAGTGTGCTCAGAACGGCGGAACTCGACGCCGCCGAAGCCGTCGACGAGCTGGCCATCGCGGCGCTTCACCACCAGCGCGCCGTCGTTGCGGTTTTCCGAACCCGCTCCGATCATGCCCATGACCAGCGCTTCGTCCTCGACCAGGCGAGGGCGCTCGGGATCGCGGTTGGGATCGCGGCGGCGATGCGGGCGATCGACCTCGACCACCGGCCGGACCGGCGTGGGTTGTTCGAATGGCTCGCCGCGTGGCTTGCCCGATGGCGCGCCACCGGCTGGCGCATCGGGCGACGGCTGGATCGCAGGCGCGCCCGCGTCGCCGGCACCAGCGGCTGGCGCGTCCTCGGCGAGCACGGGCGCGGCGGTCAGCGCCGACGCGAGCACGAGACAGCGCAGGAAACGGCGGAAAGGCTGTGCTCGGTCGCCGGACATGGATCCTCGCAGGCCAGGTAAGGTCACCACCATCCCGGCCGTTTCATTGGAAGATCCCTGGTACGGCCAAGGGCACGACAGCGCGCGGTGCCCGCGCGCTCGCGCTCACGCTCACACGGCGAGACGGACGAAGCCGGTGACGGTCAAGCCAAGGCGCTTGGCGTACTTCTCGACGGTCTCGCCCTTCTCGGCATCGAGCAGCATCTCCTGCTCGAGCAGCACGTTCTCCTTGTAGAAGCGGCCGAGCTTGCCCTGGACGATCTTCGGGCGCATGGCCTCGGGCTTGGACTGGACCTCGGGCGTGGCGAGGAGGATCTCCTCCTCCTTCTTGATGACGGCCGGATCGACCGATGCGCGATCGAGGCCGACCGGGACCGGTGTGGCCGACGCCACGTGCATGGCCACCTTCTTGAGCTTCTCGGCGTCGCCGGTTCCCGAGACCAGTGTCGCAATGCGGCCGACGTGGTTGTACCCCGCGATCACCTGGCCCTTGAGCATCACGACCTTGGTCAGCACCAGGTTCTCGCCGATCTGCTGGACCTTGGTGGCCAACGCCTCGGTGACGGTCTGGCCATCGAGCTTCGCCGCCTTGAGCGCGTCGACCGTTTCGGCGCCGGTCGCGACCGCGACCTCTGCCAGCTGCTTCACGAAGGCCTTGAACACGTCATTGCCCGAGACGAAATCGGTCTGGCAGGCGAGCAGCACGATCGCGCCCTTGCCCGATGCCAGCGCCATGCCGAGCCCGCCATTGGTCGTCTCGCGGCCCGCCATCTTGTCGACCACCGCCATGCCCTGCTTGCGCAGGTACTCGGTCGCGGCATCGAGCCAGGCCTTCTCATCGGCATGGGCGCCCTTGGTCGCCTCGAGCGCCTGTTTGCACTTCATCATCGGCAGGTTGATGCGATCGCGCAGCGTCATCACGAGCTTGGCGGAGATCTCGGGCTGGTTCATGGTCGTCTCACTAGGGATGGGTGTTTGCCGTCAGGCCCTCCCCGCCCTGCCCCCTGTTTCCCGGGGGGCAGGCCGGAGGCCGTTGCGGGGGGGCCGTAGCCCCCCGAGGCGCAGCGCTTCGCGGCGCCGGATGATATCAAGCCGGCTTGGCGGCGGGAAACGCCGGACCGGTGCGATCGGCCGACGGAGCGGCGGCCGCGGCGGGTGCCGTCGGCGCGACCGGATCGGCGGTCTTGGTGACCTGCTCCGAACGGCCCTTCGAGTAGCCGTCGAGCAGCACCTTCACAACCGCCTGGATCGAGCGGATGCCGTCGTCGTTGCCGGGGATCGGCAGGTTGACCAGCTCCGGATCGGTGTCGCTGTCGATCAAGCCGATGATCGGGATGTTGAGACGCTGGGCCTCGCGGACCGCGCTCATCTCCTTCTTCGGATCGACGATGAACACCGCGTCGGGCAGCTTGTTCATCGCGCGCACTCCCTCGAGGTTGCGCAGGATGCGGCGGCGCTCACGGCCATGGCGAGCCTGCAGCTTCTTCGATTCGCGGACGTAATCCGGACGCGCCATCTGCTTCTCGATCTCATCGAGACGGCGGATGGAGAGGCGGATGATGTCGAAGTTGGTCAGCGTGCCGCCCAGCCAGCGCTCGGCGACGTACGGCATGCCGATGGCGCGCGCGGACTCGCGCACCACTTCCTTCGCTTGGCGCTTGGTGCCGACGAAGAGGATGACCTTGTTGGCCTTCCCGAGCTTGGACGCGTAATAATACGCTTGGATCAAGCCGCGGACGGTCTGCTTGATGTCGATGATGTGGATGGAATTGCGCTTGCCGAAGATGTACTGCTTCATCTTCGGGTGCCAGAGGCTCGCCGAAGTGCCGAAATGCACTCCCGCTTCGAGCAATTCCTTGACGTTGACGATAGCCATGTGCCTGTGCTCCGAGCCCCCCTCTGCACGGGGAGCTGGTTGGGAGCGCGCACTTTGGGGTTCCAAGCCGGCGCCGCCGGCGCGCTCCCGAGGGTCACGTCACGAGGACGTGGTGCCCGTTCTGGAAGCGGCGGCGCCAGCCCCACGCTCCGGTCGGAGCGCGAAGGGGAGGCACACGATAGTGGGGTCGACCCGCTTGCAAAGTCCTAACTGAGCCGCTCCGTGACGTCGGACCGCGCTTCACTCCATGCCATAAGTGGTTTTCAATAATTTATTTACGCTCACCGCCCGATGGGCCGGACACGCTCACGGGGCGCGCCGTCGCCGACCGTCTCGACCGCGCCAGGTTCGGCCAGCGAGCTCGCCATGGACTCGGGAACCAGCCCCTCCTCGACCAGTGCGGCGCGCACCGCCGCGGCGCTGAGCGCCTCGCCGTTGATCACCGCGGCGAAGTCCCCGCGCACGAAGGCGATGCGCTTGGTCTTGGCGAGCGCGGACACCACCAGCAGGAAACGCGTGCGCTGCTCGCGCGACAGCGGCTTCGCGAAGGCCACTTCCAGGCGCATGGTCATGGCCGCAGCCTAGCATCCGGATCGCCAGTGCGACCCCGCTCGCCGAGGCGTGGGCGCGACCTGGGACCTGCGACTGCCACACCACGCAAACACGGACATGCCACGGGCCTGGACGCGCTTGCCAGGTGAGCGGCAGCGCGCAAGGTTCGGGCAGGAGCGAGGATGATCATCCGCCTGAAGCACCAACGGTCGGACGGGGACATGGATACCTACCACCTCAAGTCCGGGCGCCGCTACCACATCGGTCGCGGCTCGGGCTGCGAGGTGCGCATCCTCGACCTGAAGCTCAGCCGCAAGCATTGCGCCGTCGAGTACACCGAGGGCGAATGGCGGGTGATCGATCTCGCTTCGACCAATGGCTGCAAGGTCGATGGCGACCAAATCGTCGGCTCACAGCCCCTGAAGACCGGCACCGCCATCGAGATCGGCCAATCGACCATCAAGGTGTCGCGCATCCTCGGCGACGACGAGGATGGCGATGACGAGGACGACCGCTCCAACGAGCATGCCGCCGCCGGCGAGCACACCGATACCAGCAAGGTAGAACCGCAGGAGATGCCGCCGGTCGAACAGCTGCCGGGAGACGATCCCGACGAGGTAGACGCGGTGAAGCAACCCGCGGTGTCCGACCACAGCGCCAACGACTGGGAACCCGAGCCCGAGGCCGAGCTCGCGACCAAGACCGGAGCGCTGACCCCGAACGCACGTGCCGATCTCAAAGCCGACAAGGCGCTCGATGCCGCGCGCAAGGCGGCGGTCCGCGCCGTCGAGGACGCTGGATCCCAGACCGGTCAGGTACAGAAATCCTCGCCTGCCTTCGCGCCCACGCCCAGACCCACGGCGGCGCCCAGCGCATCGAATGTCGCCAGCCCAGCGACGAAACCGCCCGTGCCGCGCCACTCGACTCCCCTGCCGATGCCGGCGGCGGATCTCGAATCCGGACCCTACAAGTCGCTCGACAAGAATCCCGGCCCGGGGTCTCTGGAACTCGACTTCGGCCATGCACAGGACGATTCCAAGCCCGCTCCCGCGAAGCCGGCGCCACGCGCTGAATCGAAGGCGCCAGGCACCGAGACGCGCCGCCGCCAGCAGATCATGCCGATCATCGTCCAGCCGATGAGCGACGACGAGGTGGCCGCGGTGCCGCCTGCGCCTTCCCTGCCGATCCAGCCGCAGATCCAGCAGCAGATGCCCGCACCAGCGAAGCCCGCGCCGGTTCCGGCTCCGTCGGCGCCTATGCGGGAGGTCAACCTCGAACTGACCGCCGCGACCTTGCCGTTGCGTCCAGCGGCTCCGATCCCGACTCCGGCGCCCACGCCCGCTCCGGCCGCTCCTGGCGCGGCCGGAGCTCCTGACGACCGCACCTTTTTCATCACCGTCCTCGGCAGGCGCGTCGGTCCACTGACCCGCGCCGTCGCGCGCGACCTCAAGGCGCGCGAGCTCAAGGGCACGCTTACGTTGAAGGATCTCGACCAGTTCAAGTGATCGTCGCCCCTGGGCGCCCAAACCACTGGCAGGCGTAGCGCACCAGCGCACCATGCGCGCGGCTGCATGAGCGATCACCGACATCCCCTGTGCTCCAGGCTCTCGCTGGCGAAGCCCTCCCGCGTGGGATCAATCACGGGATGGTCCGCGGGACGATCGTCCGTCCGCGTGGCGATGGCGGGCTTCGCCACCGCCATCCTGACCGCGTCAGCCGCCGTGGGCGCCGAGCAGTGGCACCTCGAGATGGTGCCCGGTCTGCACCTCGACCAGCACAGCTCGCTGGTGGCGGTGAACGGCTTCGTCTGCACCTTCGGCGACCAGCGCGTCATGGGCGACGCGGTGCGCATCGACACCAAACAGCAGGACCTCTACGCCACCGGCCACGTGGTCTACATCCGTCCCGGCGTGCGCATCCATGCCGACTGGCTCGGAGTGCATCCCGAGCAGCGCACCGGCGAAGGCAGCAATGCGCAGGTCTTCCTCGAGGCCAATGGCCGCACCATCCGGGCGCGCGCGCGCCGCGTCGTCATCGAGCACGACCGCATCGTCCTGCGCAACGTCGAGGTCGATCTCGGCAACGGCGGCATCCTCAGCTACTACTGCCCGACCATCCGCATCTACCTGTTCGACAAGCCGAAGGTCGACCGTGATGGCTTCGAGCGCTTCGTATCCGGCGTCGACGTGGTCGCCCCGACCGCGCGCATCATCGGTGTGCCGGTGTTGTGGCTGCCGTACCTGTATCGCGATTTCACCCTCGACTATCCGTGGTCGAAGGTGCTGTTCGGGGCGTCTCGCCGGCTCGGCAAGTACGTGCACTATTGGGTCGGCAGCAACCTGCCCGTGGTGGCCGACTGGCACACCCGCCTCGAGCTGCGCGGCGACGACAATACCCGCGCCGGAATCGGCTTCGGCGCCAATGGCTTCTGGCGCCACGAGGATTTCGGCCACGGCATGGTGGAATACTTCGAGATGCCGAAGGAGCACGTCGCCGGCGGCGTGAACGACGCCGACGAGGCCGGGCGCCGCCGCGCGCGGCTGGTCGACGTCGAGCACCAGCTCGATCTTGGCCACGGTGCTTTCTACGGCCGCTTCGTCGCCGAACCCGCGCCCGACCCGCTGGTGCCTGGCGCTGTGCCGCCCACAGCCGGCTCGGACGAACGCTTCCGCGCTGATTTCTTCCGCTCCGATCTCGATCATCGCCCGTTCGCCCGCCAGGGTGCCGCGCTCGCGTACGGTTTCCCCATCGGAACCCTCGCGGTCGATACCCAACGCAATCCCCGGCGCGATTACACCGCCACCGAACGCTGGATCGGCCTGCACGCAGAGATGGTGCCGCTCGAGGTGGCCGGCCCGCTGCACGCCGAGGGCTGGGCTTGGGAAGAGGACCTGCACCGCATCCACGCCGATACCTCGGCGGATCGGCTGCGCGGCGAGGCCTCGCTCGGTGGGCTGCAGTGGTTCGGGGGCTTCGGTCTCGACGCCGCGGGCGGCGGGCGCGCGCTGCGCTACGACCACGGACGCATCCTCGGCGCGGACCTCAGCGGCGAGCAGGAGCGCCACCTGGCGTTCACCACCTCTGGCGCGCGCCTGCGCTTCATCGCGGAAGGCGAATCGTGGACGCACATCGTGGTTCCGCGGCTTGGCATCGACATGTCCTCGCCGGGGTTCGGCGACGTGCTGCCTGCCTACGGTTTCGGCGACGCCCGCGACGTGCTCGAAGAGGACAAGCGCTACTATACCGCGGGCGTCGAGACCTCGTTCACCAAGGATGGCTACCAGCTGCGGGCCCGGGTGAACTCGCGGTGGGCGATGCGCGACGAGGACCGCCTGTTCGTCGATGCCGCCGGAGTCCTCTACCAGGGCCGCACGCGTTTCGCCGACATCACCGGCGACATCGACGGCCAGGTCGGGCGCCGCCTGACCCTGACCGGCAGCTTCGCCTACGACGACCGGCCGCGCCAGCTCACCTCGCTGTACGGCTCCGGCTCATACTTGGTCAGCGAGCACCTGACCGTGCACCACATCATCTCGTTGCTCTCTGATCTGCCCGGATCCGCTCCGACCTTCGAAAACGAGCCCGGGTTCAGCGTGAAGGCAGAGCGCTACAGCTTCGACGGCTCGGTGACCCTGCGGCCGGGCGGGCGGCCGGTGGACATCTGGTTCGCGCAGATCTCCCGCGACATGGTCGACGGTCAGCTGAGCATCTCCTACGAGTACCAGCTGAGCCCGACCGGCAGCCTCTACGATCAGCGGTTCGGCATCGGCTTCACCCTCGTCGGAACCGAAAATGGAGGCACCGGGCACAGTGGCACCAGCTACTCGATCAAGTAGGCGGAACCCTGGCGCGCGGCGCCGGCCGGCCGCACCGGAACCAGCGCGGCCCGCGCCGTGGACGTCGCTATGCTGAGCGCCGCCTCATGCGTCCGCGCGGGCGTCCTGGTGACGTGGGCCGCACTCTTCGGCGCCCACGCGGCCTCGCTGCTCCGCCCCGCGGGCGGTCGCCTCTGTCCCGGATTCGAGGCGCGCGTCGGGCAGCGGGTCACGTATGCGCTGCTGCTCGACGGTCAACATGGCGAGCGGACGATCGGCTCGTGCTCAGTCTGGTGCGCGCGGGCCGAGGACGGATACCGTGTATCGAGCCGAGCGCAGCTCGCCGACGCGTCGTTCATCCCGGGTTTTTCCCAGCTGCGCGCCACGTTCGCGGGCGGGGGCGAGGGCGGCGGTCCCGCCGCTGCCAGGAGCCAGGTAACGCTCTCGCTCGATGAGGCCATCGACGCCGGTGGTTGGTTGACGGCCGTCGACGCTTCGGCTTCAGCCTTCGGACTGTCCGCCCGGGCGAGCGCAGAGCTCACCTCCAGCGGCATCGCTGGGACCTGGAAGGCCGGCGACGCGACCAACGGGGCCTTCTCGTGGGCATCCCCACAGCGGCACGAGGTCAGCGCGCTGGCGGTGGTCTCGTGCCTGCCAGCCGGCTTGCGTCTGGGGACGCGCTTCAGCATCGATCTGCTCGGCGCGGATCTCGCTGGACGACAGACCGCGCTGCGCCAGGCACGCTTCACCGTGGCGGGGGAAGAGGAGATCGCCACCGCGGTCGGCACCCTGCTGTTGATGCGCGTAGACGAGAGCGGCGACTCCGGGAATCCCGCCGCGCAGCTGTGGTGCGACGTGACCGGCCTGGTCTATCGCCAGCGTTTCGGCGAGGCCGGCCTGACGCTCGAACTGCGCAGCGTGGACGCCGATAGGACGCCACCTCGGGCCACCTCGAGATGAGCGCGCAGGCCCAGCGCAACGAGACGAGCGTTCGGTCGAAGCGTCCGAGCCCGCCGGCGCCTGCCGCCGATGGCAGCGGCGATCGCCGGTTCTGCGCGGAGATGCTGCCGCTGGTGTCCCGCACCTTCGCGGCATGCATTCGCCTCCTGCCTCCTCCGCTCGACCACCAGGTGCTCATCGCCTATCTGCTGTGCCGCATTGCCGACACCATCGAGGATACCGTCGAACTGGCGGTGGCCGAGAAGCAGCGCCTGCTCGACGCGTTCGCTCGCTCGCTCGATCCCGCTTCGCCGATGCCCGCAGAGCTCAGTGCTGCCTTCGCCTCGCCGCGCAGCGACGATGAGCTGCTCGCGCGCGAGGCGGCGGCGGTGCTGCGCCAGTTCCGCCAGCTGACGAGCGCCCAGCAGGGCGCGATCTCGCCATGGGTCCGCGAGATGTGCTCGGGCATGGCCGAGTTCGCGCGCATCCATTCCCAGGCCAGGCCCGATCGCCTGGTCGCTCTGACCAGCCTCGCCGAGCTGGACAGATACTGCTACTACGTCGCCGGCACGGTCGGGCACATGCTCACCGAACTGTTCCGGCTGCATCATCCGCGCGTCACCTCGAAGCACCACGCTCGGCTCAAGCAGCTCGCAACCAGCTTCGGCCTGGGGCTTCAGCTGACCAACATCATCAAGGATGTGGCCGACGACCGTAGCCGCGGCTGGAGTTTCGTGCCGCGGCAGCTCTGCCAGCTCGCCGGCATCTCACCCGAGGATCTGGCGGAACCTGCGCGCCGGCGCGAGGCGGCCATGGTCATGAACGCACTGATAGCCAAGGCGAGGATCCACCTCAGCGATGCGCTGGCCTATTGCACGACCCTGCCGCGCAGCCAATACCGCATCCGCCTGTTCTGCCTGACGCCGCTGTACTTCGCGATCCGCACCCTGGTGCTCGCCGAGCGCGATCCGCGTCTGCTCGATCCATCGCACAAGGTGAAGATCACGCGCGGCGAGGTCTACCGCACCATCTGCATGGCCTACATGCTCGCGCCCAACAACCATCTGGTGCGCGCCTACTACCGTCAGCTAGCGGCCAAGCGCCGGCGCTGATCCCCATCAGCGCGGACCCTTGGCGGTGGAGCGCGCGCGCGCGCGTAGCTGGTGGATCGACGGCCCACGCGAGCGCGGTAATCGCTCCGAGAGATCCGAGGCCCCTGCTCCAGGATTGGTGTAGAGCGTTCCGCTCGGAGTGAGGGCCTCCGCGAACCGGTCGATGATGCGCCTGCGCGCGATGGACTCGAGCCTGCCGAGCAGGTCGGCGCAGAAGATGGCGTCGAAGGGCCCCGTGAACGGCCACTCGGCATGCGCATTGAGCCACGAGAATTGCACCAGGCGGCGCAGCTCCGGCCGCACCGACCACAGCCGCGGCGACTTGCGGTTCTGGATGAATAGCGCTTTCTGCTCAGAGGTATCGAGGCCGGAGGTGTCGCCGTACAGGCCGATCTGTCCCGCCGCGAGATCGCCGAGCGAGACCTCGGTAGCCAACACCGCCGCATCCCAGCGCTCGCGCGCGGGCAGCGCGCGCGCGAGGCACAACGCGACGGCGTACGCCTCCTGGCCGGTACCGGACGCGGCACACCAGATGCGGATCCGGGGCCGGGCGGTATGCCGCTGGCGCGCGGCGATCATCGGCAGCAGGCGCTGCTCGAAATCGGTGAACTGCCGGCGGTCGGCAAACCAGCGCGATTCCATGCGCGGGGCGAAATCGAGCAGCGACAGGCGTTCGAGCGGGTCAGAGGAACATCGTTCGGCGTAGGCGCGCACATCGATCGACATGCGGGTCAGGCGAGGGGCGAGCAAGCGATCCAGCCGGCCCGCATCTGGTTTCGAGACCGTCAATCCTGCGAGTCGCTGCTCTTGTTCGAACAGCGGCTGCAGCGGCTGCCAGGCGAGCATGTACGCGCTCGCATCGATCGACGGCGCCCGACGGACGCGACCCGTCGGCGTGGTCGAGGGATCGGTGCGGCGAGCCACGGCTCCGGTAGTTCTGCACTTGGCCATCGCAGCGCTCGTTTCCCCCGTCGCGACAAGTCGGACAAGGCATGATACCCGAGCGGGCGAGCCGTGGAGAATTACTACAGCCGCAACACGCAGCGATGCGACGATTGAATTCGATTAGGGGATACATCGCGCATATCCCTGACGCGGATGTCAGGTGCGCGCGGCCAGGTGCGCTCAATCCATGCGGATGAGCGAGCCGAATCCGCGAAAAACCGGAAACAGCGCCAGGACCACCAAGCCGCCGAGCGGATGCGCGGAGGCCGCGACCAACGCATCCAGGAGGATGATGCCGCCCAGGCCGGCGAACACCGTGGCCCCGACCAGCGCCTGCTTCCCGGTCCGCAGCGCTTCGAGATAGGGCCTGGCCAGCATCGCGACGAGGGCGACCAGGAGCCCGACGGCGAATGCCAGCGCGACCACCACAGCCACCGGGCCGACGCCACTGATGTGGGCCAGCGGCTTGATCCAGTGCGCCGACACGACGCGCACCGCGGCGAGGCCGATGGCCGACGCGATGATCGATCCACCGAGCAGCAATTCCCAGCGGTGCGAGCGGCGGCTCTCCAGCTCGGAGACCAGGGTGAGTCCGAAGATGTAGAGTCCTAGGATCAGCGGATAGGCCAGCAGCCACGGCAGGCCTTCGGGATCGCCCCTGAGCAAGGCCATTTTCACGTATTCCGGTCCGAGCAGCAGCAGCACGAAGATGGCGTGGCTCGCGCGCACCAGTCCCATGATCAGGCTGCCGACGTAGGGCACGTCCTTGGCGGCGAAATCGTAGAGGAAGATCAGCGTCAGCACCACGCCCGCGGCGTGGAAGCCGGTCTTTCCCTCGGCCATGTAGCCGGCGACCAGCGCGCCCACCGCCAGGATCACGCCGACGACGTACGCGGCCGCGAGGCCGACCCGACCGGAGGGCAACGGCCGGCGCGGATTCAGCACGCGATCGCGATCAATGTCGTTGAGATCGTTCCAGAGCATGCCGCAGGCGAAGAGCATGAAGCTCGCGAGCGGCACCCACAGCAGTCGCGACCCCCCGTGCTCGAGCCGCGCGAGCAGCCACCACGGCTTGAGACCGTCGCCGGCGCATACCAGCACGGCCGCGATGCTGTTGGAAGCGATCGTCAGCAGGCCGGAAGCCCTGATCAGGCGCAACCAGTCGAGCATGGCCCATCCATATCCGGGACGGCGGGATTACCAAGGGGCAGGAGCCGGGAAGGATGGAGGAAGAAGAGGGAAGAGGGAAGACTGAAGGCAAAAGACGACGGACGACTGCCAGCCCCGTCAGCGTGCCGAGCGTCGAAGCCGCAGACACACCGTGTCGCCGCGCATGGCCGGCGGGATCTCGGGGCTCCAGGCCTGTCCGAAGCTCGGCGAGGCGGCGCCCACGCCGTCAGCCACCGGCGTGCCGCCGCCCAACGTCTTGAAGCCGAGGTAGAGCTCGAGGCGGTCGTAGGCGCCGGCGCGCAGCCAGGCGCCGTGCAGACGGCCGCCACCTTCCACCAGCACGTCATTGAAGCCGAGATCGCCGAGCGCGCGGGCCACCTGCAGCGGATCGTGCGCGTCCTCGACCGCCTTCACCGCCACGCCCGCGCGGCGTAGATCTCCGCGCCGGCGTTCGGCCACGCCCTGGCCATGCACCATCAGCAGCGGCGCGGAATCGATCGAGTCGCCCAGACGCGACCCGGCCTTGAGCTCGGCCGACGCGGAGACCACCACCCGCGTTGGCGAGCCGTGCTCGCCGTGGCGGCGGGCCCCCGCGGCGAGCAGCTGCGGATCGTCGCGGCGCGCGGTGCCAGATCCGACCACGATCGCGTCGAAGGCGCGGCGCCGCCGCCGGCTGTAGGCCAACGCCTCGGGGCTCGAGATCCACGAACTGGCACCACCGGTCGCGGCGATGAAGCCATCGCCGGTCATCGCCCACTTGCCGGTGATGCGCGGGAGGCCCGTGCGCATGCGCGTGAGGAAACCGCCATGCAGGTGCTCGGCCTGGGCGGCGAGGCAGCCGACGCCATAGTCGATGCGCAGCGAGCGCAGCTCGCGCGCGGCGTCGTCCTGGTTCGGATCGGCGATCGCCGCCACCACGCGCGCGACGCGGGCCACGATCAGCGCATTCACGCACGGCGGCTGCTTGCCGGTGCGCGTGCACGGTGCCAGGGTGACGTAGACGGTGGCGCCGGCGGGATCGTTGCCGCGCTTGCGACAGTCCGCCAGCGCGCGTACCTCGGCGTGCTCCTGCCCGCAGACCTCGTGCCGGCCTTGGCCGATCAGCACGCCCTTCTTGACGATGACGCAGCCGACTCCCGGATTCGGCCAGGTGCGGCCGAGGCTCAGCGATGCGAGGCACAGCGCCCGCGCCATCCAGCGCATGTCGTCGAGCTCATCGGGGGGCATGCCTGACGCTATCGCCACCACCCGACGAGGCGAGCGGCGGTCTTCGCGCCGAGGCCGGGGAGCGCGCGGCGTAGTCGCAGGCCGGAGCTACTGTTCACCCATGTCGGGCATCTGCGACAGCAGCTGTTGGCGCGCGCGGTAGAGCCGCTTCTCGACGTTCGCCACCGAGGTGCCGAGGGTCTCGGCGATCTGCTCGTAGTTCAGGCCGGCCTCGTATTTCAGGGTGATGATCTCGCGGTAGCTCGCTGGAAGCTTGTCCAGCGCGGCGCGCAGCGGCGCCAGACGCGGGTTCTCGCTGTCGGGCTCGCGCTGGGCGCGTTCGCTCGCCTGCTCGATGGTCACCGCGCGAGCGCGAGCGTTGCGGCGGATCCACGAGATCGATTCGTTTCGCACGATGACGCACAGCCACGACGGGAAGGTAGCCGGCTCGCCGAGCTGGCCGAGGCGGTTGTAGGCGCGCATGAAGCCTTCCTGCACCACGTCGTCGACCGCGGGATCGTCGTTCAGCACGCTGCGCGCCACCGCCCGGGCGCGGGCCAGGTGCGTGGCGATCAGCGCCTCGAAGGCGGCGCGGTCGCCGGCCATCGTCCGCCGCACCAGTTCCGCATCCGTGTCCGACATACGCTCCTGCAAGGCTGGAAGCACCATGATTGCGGCCGACCCGGGTCTGACGGCCACATGCCCGTGAACCGGACATGATGTCTTAACCGCCGCGCACCCCCCCGCCACCCTGGTAGCGGCTGCCGGCGGACCTCTATAACTCACGCATGAGCACGCCTGGGCGCCGACCGATCCGCTGCATCACCTTCGATTGGGGCGATACCCTGGCGGCGAACGTCGGGATGCCCTATCTGGCGACCCAGCGGCGGGCGTTCGGCCGCCTCGGCGCTGATCTCGCGGCGCTCGGTTGCGCGGTGCCCGGCGATTGGCTCGAGACCTCGATGCGCGAGCTTGAGGAATCCTGGAGCTCGTCGATCGACGTGGTCCGCAACCCGGAGCACCGCGAGTTCGATTTCCGCGGCATGCTCGACGGCTGGGTTGCCGCCGCCGGCGCCATGGATGGCGATCCGCACGCCGTCCGCCAGGCCATCGACCGCTGCCTGCGCACGCTCGTCGACACCGTGCCCGCGTTCGGAGAGAGCGTGCCGGCGTTGAGCCTGCTCAAGGCGCGCGGTTACCGCCTCGGCATCCTCTCGCACGTCACCTGGCCCGGCGACGCGTGCCGCGGCTGGTTCGCGCGCCACGGCCTCGCACCCTACCTCGACTTCTACAGCCTGAGCTGCGAGGTCGGCTGGATCAAACCCAACCCCCGCCACTTCCGCCATGCCCTTGACCAGACGCGCTGCGAACCCGACGAGGTGCTGCACGTCGGCGACCACCCGCTGCGCGACATCCAGGGCGCGAAGGCCATGGGCATGCGCACCTGTCTGCGCCTCACCGAAGGCATCTACCAGGCTGAGGCCATGGAGGCCTGCAAGCCGGATGCGCAGATATTGCACCTCGGCGAACTACTCGAGGTGTTGGAGGTGTTGGAGACGTTGGGGCGCTGACCGCCGTGCATGGTGTGTAGATGAGAGCGGTGTTCGTGGCAGCGGCCGCTCATGCTTTCCCCCACACCGAATACCCTGCACCGGTGTCCTCGACGATTGCTCCGTGAACGCGACGCCTCGTGTGATATCACGAACGCGCGACCGCCCATCCCGCTCCCGACCACACACCTAACACCACTCACCACACTCCGATGCCCAACGACCCCGACCGCGACCGCCGCGCCGCCCGCCAGGTGCGCCATGGCTTCCGCGACGCCGAGACGCTCGGCGATGTGGTGTCGTCGTTCATGGGCAGCGAGGAAGCCAAGCGCATGCGCCGCTTCCAACGCGTGGCTCCGGCCCTGCGCGAGGTGCTGGGCGAGGCGCTGATGGCGAAAGTCAAGCCGCTGCGCATGCAGGGCGGCGTGCTGACGATCGAGGTCGTCGACGGCATGGCGCTGCACGAATTGCGCCAGCACCGCGCGCACGCCCTGCTCGAGGCGCTCGCCGCCCACGGCACCGGCATCAGCCGTCTCGCTTGGCGGCTGGCGCGGTCGACCGGGCGCTGATCCGCCACCGCCAGCGAGCCAGGCCTCGCTCCTGGGGTCAGGTGTGGGATTCCCCGACGGCCGAGCGCAAACGGATATATCCGCGCGTAGCCGGACACGCATGCGCGCGCTCGACAGGGTCGCCGTCGTCGGCTAGCCTTTCCACCGACCCCCGCCAACCACCGCGACTCCACCACCGTCCACCAGAGAAGGACCTCCATGGCTTTCGTCCAGAAGTCGAGCCCCGCCAGCCCCACCATCGGCATCTTCGCGCCCTGCGATCCGCGCATCGACGACGCGGCGCGCGCCCGCGCGCAGAACATCGCGGCTATGACCGGCAAGATCCTCAAGCGCATCAAGCTGCCGGGTGGCGAGAAGCCCAACATCGTGGTGGCCGATCGGCCGGTGCAGCGCGAAAGCGACGCCGACGCGGTGGCGCTCGAATTCAAGAAGGCCGGCGTGAACGTGCTGTGCATCGTCCCCGACACCTGGTTCTACCCGGGCAAGACGGCGATCGCCCTGACCGCGCACTTCCCGCACGCGCCGATGTGCTGCATCGCCGGTAACAACGCGCCGAAGCCGGGCGTGGTCGGCGTCGACGCGGTGGTCGGCGCCTATGCGCAGACCGGCCGCCTCTGCCACGCGGTGATCGGCAACATGCCCGAGGTGGGCCAGAACCCCGAGTTCGACGCCAAGAGCCAGGACGAGATCGTCGATCTGGTGTGGGCGATGACCGCGGCCGCCTGGCTCAAGGGCAAGCGCATCGTCTGCTCGGATACCGACTCCATGCAGATGGAGACCGCGCTCAACCACGTGCACGCCTCGCGCAAGTACCTGGGCATCGAGAGCGTGCGCGAATCGATGAAGCTGTTCGCCGACATGATCCACAAGGACGGCGGCTACGACAGGAACGAGCTCAAGGAGCTGCGCCGCTGGGTCACCGACGTGCAGTGGAAGAACAAGATCTACGGCAACCTCGACGAGATCTGCGCGAAAAAGCTGCCGATCTACACCGACCCGAAAAAGTATCCGCCCAAGCCGCTGAACGCCGAGCAGAAGGCCAAGCTCGATGAGGAACTGAAGCTGTACCTGATCCTGCGCGACTACATGAAGTCGATGAACGCGATCGGCGGCGGCTGGACCTCGCAGCTGGCGTGGGGTTCAGACCTGCACGGCACGCCAATGGCGTGCGCGGACATAGCCGAGGCGTTGTTCAACTCGACCTTCGACCACCGCGGCAAGAAGTCGGCGATCCCGTTCGCCACCGAGAACGACGTCCAGGGTCTGCTCACCATGGTGTGCTATTCGGCGCTCACCGGCGGCGAGCCGGTGCTGTTCGCCGACTACCGCAAGGTCTACGAACCGTGGGAGATCCAGAAGAAGGCGGACGAGCTGGGCATCCGCGTCGATCCGCGCGCCGCCTACATGCTGCGCGGCACGATCGACATGGACAACTCCGGATCGGGCTCGCTCGATTGGTGCAACGACTCGATCCTGTTCGAGGTCTTCAAGCACTACTTCCCGGGCGGCGGTTTCTCGACCGGCTACATCTCGCCCGGCGGCATCGAGTGCCAGGCCGGCCGGCTCGCGTATTCGGACCTGACGGGGATGTTCACCATGATCCAGGGCGAAGCCGAATCGGTCGAGCTGCCGCAGCCGATCGCCGAGGCCTTCGCGCATGCGTCGTCGTATTCATGGCCGCACACCTGGATCACCTTCAAGCAGGTACCGGCCTCGATCACCAAGTACGGCTGCCCGGCGAACCACATGCACATGGTGCGCAACCTGCCGACCCGCCGCTGGCAGTACTTCAGCGACTACACCAACATCATGAACTTCCGTTGGGAAGGGACGCCGGCCTTCACCGAAGGCGTCGACCGCATGGAACCGATGCTCTACCGCATCTCGGGCGGCGAGACCAACGCCAAGCTGCGCATCGCGGGACGCTGAGCATCGCTCTGCATGATCGCAAGGGCGAGCGGATGATCGAGCGGCGGCGGGAATTCCTGCCGCCGCTCAATTCTCAGCATCCTCGGGTGGAAATGCCCTTGGCTCCCCCTTATTATTAACGGTCGTTACCTTTAAGCGGGAGTCCTCACATGCCGATCTCATTGTTCCTGGTCGCCACGTGCGCATGTCGCTGCATATCGCGCAGCGCTTTCTGATCGCCGACGCCCTGGTTGGACTGGTCCATTAGCTGGAAGACAGCTACGGCTCGCCCGACTTGATCCTCCCCCGTTTCAGTGGACCCATGGTTAAGCGACAGCGGAATGCTGCCGCTCGAATTCCACCGGGCTGACGTAACCGATGGAGGAATGCCGCCGAACGCGATTGTAGAACACCTCAATGTATTCGAATATCTCCT
>JBBRLJ010000047.1:0-39052 GCA_038231435.1 Planctomycetota bacterium | reverse complement strand
TTTTTTTCCTGAGGGCGGCCAGCAATCTTGGGTGATGGGCTTCGTCCATGGTTCGCCGGACCGCTGCTCGACGGTCGGGGGCTTTGCCCTGGTCTCGAGCGATATGGTGAATCGGCGTATGGGCACGCGTACAGGGGGCGGAAGGGTCGTTGATAAGGTTCACGGGAATCCTGCGGCCGTGGTCCCGACATGACCGGGTGCGAATACGGACGACCTGGCGTTGGTCCGCCGCCGGTGCGGTCTCGTGGTAGTGGAAACCGGTGCATGTACCATGGGAGCCAGGGCTTTGGGGGCAGCCGACGCGTGGCTAGGAGGGGGTGACCGGAATCCTCCTTGGGACGTAGCAGATGTGCCAGCCGAGTCACTCACGTGGGGCTCCCGCCGCACCGCTTCATGAACCTTCGATCACTCCAACCGTTGGCACCACAGGAGGGTAGGTGTATGACGGAGGAGCGCGCTTGTATCACATACGACACAATCGTTGCACCTGCCGGCCTTGCCGCTCTCTCCTCACCTGTCCATACTCCGGCCCATCACAGCGCCCCCAGCCGTAGGTTTTTCCAGTCCCGGCTGATCACCCAGCTTTCCCTCCTTGGAGTACCCATGCGCCGTTTCATTCGCGCGTCCCTACCCATCCTCGCCCTGTCCCTCATCGTGGTGGCTTCGGTCTCCGCGGCGGACGCAGCTCCCGCAGGCGGCGATCCGAAGGCGCATCGCACCCTCAGCCTGCTCGACCTGATCTTCAAGGCGGGCATCATCGAGTTCGTCCTGATCGCGCTGTCGGTGCTGTGCTACTCGCTGGCCCTCCAGTACGTCTTCACCATCAAGCGTGAGACCCTGATCCCCGAAGGCCTGGCCGACGAACTGCACAACATCCTCGCGGAAGGCCCCACCGAGGAAGCCGTCGAGAGCGCCCGCAACGCGGTCGCCGGCGACAACAGCATGCTCGGCAACATCATCGCCGCCGCGCTCGACAAGCGCGACCTCGGCTACGAAGTGATGAAGGAGACCGCCGAGCACGTCGGTCTGTCCGAGCACAACAAGTACATGAGCAAGGTCAGCTGGCTCTCGATGTTCTCGAGCTCGGCCACGCTGCTCGGCCTGCTCGGTACGGTGTCAGGTATCATCAGCTCGTTCCTCACGATGGCCGCGAATCCGGGCGGCGCCGACGCCAACCTGCTCGCCGGCTCGATCGGTGAGGCCCTGATCTGCACCGCGACCGGTCTGACCATCGCCATCGGCGGCTTGTACTTCTTCTTCTGGCTGCGCAATCGCGTCAACCAGTCGGCCCTCGACGCCGCGGTCATCACCAACGAGATCCTCGACTACTTCCGCACCAAGTAACCCTGGCCCATCTTCACCGCGCGAGCCACCTCGCGCGGTGAACCGGGCCGGTATCACCGCGTTCATCGTCTGAGTCCATCCGAGGAGGAAGAGTCATGGCTGGTTTCGGAAAGAAGTCGAAGAGGCCGATGAACCATGCGGACGCCGAGATCGATCTCGTCCCCATGATCGACTGCGTCTTCCTGATGCTGCTGTTCTTCATGCTCTGCGGTCGCATCACCATGGATCAGCGCACCGAGCAGATCACGGTGCCGCCGACCAAGACCGCCGCGAAGTTCAAGGATCCCGAGGGCTGGAGCCGCGAGATCATCAACGTCTTCGGCTCGACCCAGCACGGCGATCCGCCGCGCAACACCATCCGTATCGGCACCCACGACTTCAAGTCGCAGGGCGTGAACGACTACTCGGGATACCAAGGACTGCGGGCCATCCTCGATTCGGTCTATGACAAAGCTGAGAAGTACGATGACCCGAAACCTTCCGGCATGCGTTTGCCCAAGGTGATCATCGAGATCCGCGCGGATGCCGACACCGAATACCGCGTCGTCCAAGAGATCCAGCAGGTCCTGACCGACACGCTCGATCTCACGAACATGCAGCCAAAGAAGGGCCTCGACCCGAAGACCGCGCGCTGCTTCGTCAATCTCGACTTCACGACCCGCCGCCCCGAAGACAAGTGACCCCGGCTCCGTTCCCGGCATCCAGTCCGTAACTCAGACCGCTCGAGGATATCCCATGGCCGAAGCAGCAGATGATCGTATCGCAGAAGGCAAGCTCGACCTAGTGCCGATGATCGACTGCATCATGCTCCTGCTGCTGTTCTTCATCCTGACGACGAAGTTCACGTCCGAGGAGAAGACCATCTCGAGCCTGCTGCCCACCGACAAGGGCCAGGCCGCGACCAAGCAGAAGACCGTCGAGCCGCCGCAGCAGGTCAGCATCTGCATCTACCCGGCCGGCCTGCAGAAGGGCGGACAGCCCTCGCAGTATTTCGCGCAGCTGCATGAGATGCAGCCCGCCGCCATCAACGTGATCCCGAAGGCGTGGATCCGCATCGGCAGCGCCGACCCGATCGAGCTCGACGGCAGCATGCTGCACACCAAGAACAGCGAACAGATGCAGACCTCGGTCAACATGGTGCACCAGTACATCAAGGAGAACCTCGCCAAGTTCGAGGTCGGCAATGCCGCCGACCGCAAGGCCCAGGCGCCGATCACCATCCAATGCTTCTCCGGCATGTCCTGGATGTTCGCCCTGGTCGCGTACGACGCCTGCCGTGGCTACGAGGGCGGCATCACCGGCCGCAAGTCGACCGGCAAGCCGACCGATTTCGACGATGCGCGCGAAGTCGATTTCGCGCCGCCGCGCATCCGCGACTACAGCGCGAAGGAGCTGGGCGAGGAGCTGTTCGAGATCGTGAACGCAAAGTGACTGTCGGTTGGGGGGCTACGGCCCCCCAACATCGCGCTCCGCGCTGCCCCCTGGGAAGAAACGGGAAGGGTGGGGTGGGAACGAGCTGAACCACGGACTTTGTCCGTGGTTCGTCGTTTATGAACGCATGGGATGCCTCAAGCGCAGTGGCCATGGAGGGGAATAGCCCTAAAGTGATGCAACCGTTGCGGTCACTGAGGCACCTTCATCCACATGTGTCGCTTCGGAATTGCCTCGACCGTGGCGGCTCTAGAGTCGTGGGGTCCGGCCATATCCATTCCATTCGGCCGAATTTATCCACGCCATTCCTTACGGAGGCGCCCATGCATTCTTCTTCATCCATCCGCCGACAGGGTTTCACCCTGATCGAGCTCCTGGTGGTGATTTCCATCATCGCCATCCTGGCCGGCATGCTCCTGCCAGCCATCAACATGGTCCGTGAAGCGGCTCGCAAGAGCAGCTGCGGCAACAACCAGCGCCAGATCGTCTTGGCCATGCTGGTCTACGCGAATGAGAACGACGGCCTCTGGCCGGTGCGTCCGACCCTCAGCAGCGGTCTCGCCGATCCCGCATCAATCCCTGCCAGTGTCGCCGTGGCGCTCAGCTGGACCGTCGGCACCTTCGACTTCCTGTCGGCGCAGACTGGCAAAGAAATGCCCGCCAAGGTCTTCTCCTGCCCATCGGAGCCGACCTACAAGCCCCAGCAGGGCTGCACGGCCAATCTCGATTACAGCACCGCAGCGACACCCTCGGTGTGGGCGATCACCCAGGCGGCCAACATCCAGGCTACGCCCGGCTATTGCTACGATACCGGCGTTCCGACCAACGCGAATTCGATGCGTTGCGTCACTGCCGACCGTGGCGTGATCAGCAAAGCACATCGCAAGGTGGTAATGGCGTGCTTCGGCGATGGACATGTCAGCAATCTTAAGCAGGCGAGCACTCCTCCGGCCCCCCCGGTGACGCTGAACATCGACGGATCCACCCCGAGCTTCGCATACCTCAATCCCGACGCGAATGGCTCGACGACAGACAATGTCTATGACGGCAAAGACGACGACAACGCCACCCCTGGCGCTGGCAATGGCTCGTCAACCCGCTCTTGGGTCCGCTGATCCGATCCTTTAGACCCGAATGGTTTCCGATCCAGGCCAGGGGTTACCCCTGGCCTGGATTTTTTTCCCCCCGAGCCGGATGATCGCGGTGTATGATCACCATACAGCGACACATGGCACCATTCAGCAATCGGCAATCCGGTCATCCAGGCAGGCAGGGATTTACGCTCATCGAACTCCTGGTGGTGATCAGCATCATCGCCATCCTCGCGGGCATGCTGCTGCCGGCGATCGGCATGGTCCGTGAGGCCGCGCGCAAGAGCAGCTGCGGCAACAACCAGCGACAGATCGTCCTGGCGATGCTGGTGTACGCCCACGAGAACGATGGCGTCTGGCCGATCCGACCCACCACCACCGCGGGCGCGGCTGATACCGCGATTCCACCAGCCTCCGATCTGGCCACGGTCACCGGCACCTTCGACTTCCTTTCGTCGCAGGCGGGCCGCGAAGTGACGCAGAAGGTCTTCGCCTGTCCATCCGAGCCGCTCTACCGCCCGAAGACCGCGTCGACCACCAACCTCGGCTTCGATGTCGGCACCTCAGTTTGGGCGCAGACGGTGGGCGCGAGCCTGTCGAGCCAGGACGCTCCGGGCTACGCTTACGACTGGTCGGTGCCGGTGCAGGCGGCGGCCATGCGCGTGGTCACCGCTGACCGCGGCATCCTTGGTCATGGCCATCACTTGGTGGCGATGGCGTGCTATGGCGACGGCCACGTTGGCAACATCAAGCGCACCTCGGGCGCTGTCACCGCGCCGGCCACGGCCAACCTCGATGGCGTGGCGCCGACAAACGACGTGTTCCTCAATCCCGACGCCGACGGCAGCGCGCCCGACAACATCTATGACGGTGGGTCGGACGGCTCGATGACCACGCCGAGCATCGGTTCAACCACGCGCGCCTGGGTCCGCTGATCTCACTGCGACCATGCTCGCGGGCGATGCCTGCTGCCTCCTTCTAGCTTGTCTTCAGCGCGATCTACGCGTCGGGCTGGCACGCGGCGGCATCTGCGCCTTGGCCGCCCGCGAGCATGGTCCTCGTCGAGGAACCTGATCACATTTCTTTGTCGGCAGGGATTGGTCAGGAGCGGCCGAAGACGGTCAGGTCCAGGACGGCGGCGGGCAATCCGGGCGGAGTCGAGGTGATGGTCAGACGCACGCGCCGAGCGCGCGTTGGGGCGATCTCGACGTAGTGGATGTCGCGGTCGTCGGTGCGGTCGAGGTGTTGGTGCGCCACGGTCCAGGTCGTGCCATCGTGCGAGAGCTCGATGCGGAAGACGCAGCCTTCGGCTCTACGTGGGACAGTTGCCGGGCTGGGTGCGCGGGTGCGGCCGGGTTCACGCAGGATGATGCGCGCCGCGTGCACGGTGAATGCGCCGGCGAGATCGACCTCGAGGCTCTGCGGCAGCTGAAGGTCTGCAGCCTGCCACCAGGTGCGCGCGTGATCGTCCACCGCATACGCGGCGTCGCGGCCCGGCGCCGAGCTGGTGGCGGTGATGTCCTTGTCGATTGACAATGCCAGCCATCCGGGCTCGGCCGCATCCGCATCCGCAGCAGCAGCATGGACACGGGCCATGGGCACCAGCCGCGGAGATGCGCTCGGACCGCTGACATGCATGTTGCCCGCCGCGTCGAAGCCGACCGGATCCATCGCCAGGCGGCGGTCGAGCTTGTCGTCGTTGCGCATCAGCACGTGATAGAAACACCACAGTCCGCCATCTGGCCCCTCGACGATGGCGTGGTGACCCGGCCCGCGCAGCAGGCCCGCGCGGCTCTTCAGCAGCGGGCTGCGCTCGTCGTACGTGAACGGTCCGGTGGGCGAGTCGGCGGTGTAGAGCCCGACGGCGTACGAATTCCATTCGGTGCCGGCGCCTGAGTACTGCAGGTGGTAGCGGCCCGCATGCTTGGTCATCCACGAAGCCTCGATCCACGCCACGTCCGCATGCTCGTTGCGGTCACCCCAGCGCTCCCAGAGGTGGCTCGGCACGTGGCCGAAGCATTGCCGCGTGGGCGCGGTCGCGCGCGTGAAGCCAGAGATCGGGTCGAGCGGAGTGACGAAGACGCCGTCGGTGCCGATGCCCGAGCCGCTGTGATGGTAGCAATACAGCGTGCGGTCGTCGTCCTCGAAGAACATCACGTCCGCCCACCACGCCTTCTCGCCGCGGCTGTCGAGGATGTCCCCGAGATGCACCCACGGGCCGAGCGGATGCGGCGCGCGCCACATGCCGATCCCGCCGTTGCCGGACAGGTAGAACATGCCGTCACGCTCGAACAGCGCCGGCCCGACGACCTCCACCGGGATCTCCACCGGATGGTATTCCCAGCTCGCCAGGTCGCGCGACACCCAGGCCTGATCCCACGACACGAACAGGTACCAGGCGCCATCGTGGCGGATCACGGCGGGATCGGCGAGGGATCTCGATTTGGAACCCGGGAGCGAGAGGGGGTTGCAGTACGTGCGCAGGGCGGGCATGTCCGCAGCTTCGGATCCGACCGGGCTGGGCAATCGGAGACCTCGGTGCCGGCGAAACGGTTCTCGACATGGATGTTTCCAACCTGCCGCATGGACGATCGCGGTGGTGCGCGTCCTTCTCACGCACCAGCTCACGGAGGTCCGATTCCGGCTTGGCGATCATCCGCGTTCTCCATCATGACCGCATGATGCCTGCTCGCAGCCACTCCGATCGGAACGCGGGCGCATCGACACGGGAATCGTCGCTCGCATGCGCGGCGGGCCTCGCCCTCGCCCTCGTCCTCACCCTCGCTGGTCCGTGGATCTCGCGGGCCGAGGCGGTGGATTCCTGGAAGTACGATCAGACCATGATGAAACCCTTCTGGCGTTCGAAGACCATGTATGGAGAGAGCGTGCTGCCAGTGCGTCCGGCCGACGGCCACGAGCTGTCGCTGCCGCTGCTGTTCACGCCCGAGAAGATCATCGCCGTCTCGAGCTCGTCCGGCGACAAGATCTACAAGGCGGGCCGCGACTACGCCTTCACCGCCGGCGTCGCCGCGCTGACGATCCCCAAGGGCTCTGCGATCCCGCTGATCGATCCGGCCAGGCTGACCGTCAAGCCGGGGACGCAGCAGTTCGCGTTGACGCGTCGCGACGGCAGCGGCGAGGTCATGTACGGCGGCAAGCTCGAATGGCAGGACATGCAGGTGGTCGTCACCTACACGCACGCCGCCGATGCCTGGAAGGGTTCGACCCCGGCCTTCGCCGGCGCGCAGCTGCCGCGCACCATGGCCCGGTTGCAGGCTCGCAAACCGCTGCACGTGGTGCTGCTCGGCGACAGCATCTCGGTCGGCTGCAACGCCTCGAAGCTGATCGGATTGCCGCCATTCCAGCCCGCATACGGCGAGCTGTTCATCGAGTCGCTGCGTCAGGCATACGGCACCGATATCGCGTTCGAGAACCGTTCCGTCAGTGGACAGACCGCCAGTTGGGGCGCCTCGGTGGTCAAGGACATGGTCCTGGCCAAGCCCGATCTGATGATCATCGCCTTCGGCATGAACGATGCCGCGGGCGGAGCCAGCGGGCCGGCCTTCAGCGCGGCCACCAAGGCCCAGATCGACGGCGTGCGCGCCGCTCTGCCGGAGACGGAGTTCATCCTGGTCGCATCGTTCCCGGGCAACGGCGAATGGACGCTGATGGACGTGACGCGCTTCCCAGTCTATCGCGACGAGCTCGCCAAGCTTTGCGGCCCCGGCATCGCCCTGGCCGACGTCACCAGCCTGTGGAACGATATGCTGAAAGTGAAGAGCCACCGCGACGTCACCGGCAATGGCGTCAATCATCCGAACGATTTCGGACATCGCCTCTATGCCCAGGTGCTCTCAGCGCTGCTGATCAAGTAGTTCCGCGATTTCGGCGGAGGGAAGTAACCTCGCGGTCGCCACGCTCCGGGCGGGCCAAAGGTACGGCATTCGCCGATTGCCGAGCGGCCCTCGAACCGATGCTTGGGGCTGGAGTCAGCCGATGAGCAACCCGGTCCTCAACGACACCTACTGGTCGAAATTGCGCGACGCCGATCGCGGTGCCTCGGTCTCCACCACCATGACGGTCAACGGCACCATCGCCAAGACCGGCGTGCTGCTCGCCCTGCTGATGCTCACCATCGGCTGGATGTGGATGGCCTTCTGGAACCGCGGCAACATCGAGCCGGCGCGTTTCATCCCGTTCCTGATCGGCGGCGGCATCGTCGGATTCCTCGCGGTGATCATCAACTCGTTCGTACCGCGCTTCGCAATGGTCACCGGCGGCGTCTATGCGATCGCCGAAGGCCTGGTCCTCGGCGGCGTGACCATGCTGGTCGAGGCGAAGTATCCCGGCCTGCCGCTGATCGCGGCGTGCTTCACCGTCGCGACCCTGCTCGCGATGCTGCTGCTCTACCGCACCGGCATCATCAAGGCCTCGAACGGATTCATCCGCGGAGTGATGGCGGCTACTTTCGGCCTGGTGATCGGGATCGGCATCATGTGGCTGCTGAGCATGTTCGGGATCGGCGGCGGATTGGTGGCCAGCCTGTACGGCAACGGGCCGATCGGGATCGGCTTCAGCGTCGTCTGCGTCACCCTCGCGGCCCTGAACCTGGTGGTCGATTTCGCCTTCATCGAACGCGGTTCGCAGCAGGGCCTGCCCAAGCACATGGAATGGGTCGCGGCCATCGGCTTGCTGGTGACGCTGATCTGGCTGTACTTCGAGATCCTGCGCCTGCTGTCCAAGCTGCGCAGCCGGTAGCGCGCGGGCGGTCGCGACGCTCGCCGTCTCCGGGAACGTCCATCACCCGCCCGCGCCGCGTCCCGCCGACCCGATCCGTCGAGAGCCGACTCCGGCGTTGGTCATGCGCACCGGCGCGATCGAGCCATCGTCGTTGAACAGCATGCGATCGAGGCACACCACGCGCTGGTTCTCG
This sequence comes from Planctomycetota bacterium, assembly GCA_038231435.1. Taxonomy (GTDB): domain Bacteria; phylum Planctomycetota; class UBA11346; order UBA11346; family UBA11346; genus JACCZE01. The sequence goes on along the minus strand of JBBRLJ010000047.1, from coordinate 30,253 downwards.
TCGCTCAGGCCGAGTGGCCGACGGTGGTAGGCGATGAGGTGCTCGTCACCGTCGGGGAGCGCGATCACCGAGTGGTGACCCGCCGCGGAGGCGATGAGCGGATCATTGCGCAGGATCGTGCCAGCCCGGACGAATGGCCCGAACGGCGAGTCGGCGATCGCGTATGCCGCGCAATAGGTGTCGGTCGACCAGTTGCCTTCCGACCACATGAAGTAGTAGCGTCCCCCGCGCTTGAGCATGAAGGGTCCCTCGACGTAGTTCTCCGGCGTGATGTCGATGAAATCGCCGACGAACGACGTCATGTCGGCGGCGAGGCGCGCCACCACCGCCCGACGGTGCCCGCCGAAGTAGAGATAGGCCTCGCCATCGTCGTCGATGAAGCAATGCGCGTCGATGGGCTGCGCCCCGTGCGGGTATTGCCCGACCAGGGGTTTGCCTAGCGCATCGGCGAACGGACCGGCTGGCGAATCCGCGATCGCGACCCCGAGCCCGGCGCCATCGCCGGCCGAGAAATAGAAATAATAGCGGCCATCGCGCCGCGCGCATGACGGCGCCCAAGCCGCGCGGTTGGTCGACCATGGCACGTCCGCGAAATCGAGGATGCGCGGGTGCCTCGTCCAGATCACCAGGTCGGGCGACGAGAACGCATCGAAGGTGGTCTGTTCATCGAACGGCTTCGAGCACGTCGGATACAGCCAGAAGCAGCCATCGAACAGATGCAGTTCCGGGTCGGCATACCAGCCGTCGATGATCGGATTTCCCGACACTGGTAAGCGTGCTCGTTGTGCGGTAGCTGTCATGGATGGTGTCCGCCATGGGGAGAGAGGGCGAGTCCATCATGGGTGATCGCCTCGGAAGTGTCCATGCGCGGAACTAACGCCGACATCGTCAAGATCCGCACGGACACCTAGTTCATGATCCTCGAATCATGGGTGCTCGGTGCGGCGCAATGCTCCGGCCAAAGAGCGTGCCAATCGTGCCATGACGTTGCCAATGCCTGCGCGGCATTCCCGACTTCATACCCGGGGGCGAGTCGCTATTGGTAGACCCATGCGACTATCCTCCGCGCTGCTGCTCATCGCACTGGCCCCCGCCCCGTTCTCCTTCGTCGCCGAGGCCGCGGAAGCCGCCGAGGCCGGCGATGCGCACGCCAAGGCACCGGTCGAGACGTGGGTGATGCCGGCCGAACAGATCAAAGCCATCGACGAGCTCCTCGATCGCGCGGTCGCCCTTGGCATACCCGACGGACGGGGCGCGGTCTTCTTCGTCGGTCCGCTCAAGATCACACCGCCCGAGGCCAAGGATGGCGAGAACTCGCGCAATCAGGCCGCCGAACTGGCGATGTACTCCCAGGTCCACGCCCGGCTCGCCGATGGCCGCTGGATGATCGGCCTGAGCACGGTGGTGACCGCAGCCGATGGCACCGTCGACCCGAGCGGGGCCAAGGAGGTTCCCGCGGCGGAGCTCCTGGCAGCGGTGAAGGCGCAACTCGCGACCCAAGTAGACCAGGTCGATGGGCATCTGGAGGAATTCCTGGGAATGATGCAGGAGGCGGACCGGCCGCGGGTGCGCGCGGGACTCGATTATCTGCCCTTGCTGATGGCCATGGGCGCGGGCGACGCTGGTTCGGCCGGGGTGGCGATCGCCGTCCTCGAGCGCGGTGGCGTGCCGTCCGTCGAGCGGGCCCTGCCGCTGATCATGGCGGCGATCCCGACCTTCGGCGGCATGTGGAAACCGCGCCCCCTGATGTCGCGGGGCCGGCGCATGATGGACGGCAAGCCCGAGCCGGTGTCGGTTCCGAAGGAGACCGCGTGGCTCGGTGATGGCTTCAGCTCCCGCCTGCTGGCGCAGGCCGACCGCTCCAAGGATCCCGAGGAGATCAAGAAGCTCCGCGATGGAGTCCTCGCGCTCGTCGATGCCGCCGACCTGGCCACGGCCAAGGTCCAGATCGCCATGCGCGCCACCCGCGCCGCGCTTCCGCCCAAGCCGGATCCCGCCGCCAATCTCCCCGCGCGCGTCGCCTCGTGGTCTGGCGGGCGCCTGAGCCCACAGGATGAGCAGGAATTCGAGATGCCGGACGAAGGCATGTCCGAGACCACCGAGACCACCGAGCTTTCCGAGGTTCAGGTCACGACCACCGACCCGACCGCCGCGGCTGCCACTGATGCCACCGATGCCAAGCCCAAGCCGGTCATCCGCGATACGGATCTCGACGGCCTGTTCGCGCTGCTCGCTGACGACCACGCCTCGCGCTGGATGGAATACGGACTGGTGCGCTCGGTCGGCGACAACGCCTTGCGGGCGATCTCGCAGCTGCTGGGAGTGGATCCGCGCGTGTGCATCGGCCGGGACATCGAAGCGGTCTGGACCGACGAGGAGCGCAAGGCCGACGCCAGCGCGCTGCAGACGTGGTGGGCGGCGCAGAAGGGCAAGAAACTGCCGGTGTTGCGGCAGGAGCTGCTCACCATCATGCCGCTGCAATCCGCGGCCGCCGTCATATCTAACGCCAAGCCCGATGAGCGGGCGGCGCTCCTGGACGCCATCGCCAAGCACTGGGAGACGCATCCCCCCGGCGCCGCCGACCAGCAGGCGCTGGTGGCGATCCTGCGCCTCGCCGACAAGCACGAGGGCATCGCCGCTCGGATGAAGGCGCTGCCCTTGAAGGGGCCGCTGCGGGTCGTGCTGGTGGCGTGGCGGGCGAAGAGCGGCGACATGCAGGCATTCGACGAGCTGCTCGAGGAGGTGTGCAAGCGCCCCCACATCGAGGACGCCGAGCTGCCCGAGCTCTCGACGACGATGTCGCTGCTGATGCATCTTCCCAGCCAGGCGCACGCGCAGCGCGAACTCGCGTTGGTTTCCGGGACGCTCGACGGCCAGCTGGCGCCCGCGGCCATCGGCGCGCTCGGCGGCGGAGACTACGACATGAGCGGCGCGCTGACGCTGGTTTCAGAGAACTCGTGGTCCAGCGATCAGGATCAGGGCCAGGCTGGCCGCGCGGTGCGCAGCTATGGCCTCTACGCATTGCTCGTCGACAAGCGTCCGATTCCAGCGGCCTGGGTGAACACCGCTGGGAAGATGATCCAGGTCGGCAACCAGCTGCTGCCGCTCGAGAGCATGGAATTCGACCAAGCGACGCGCCAGCCGAAGAAGCCCGATCCGAGACCCTTTGCCACGGATCTGCGCATCTGCGATCTCGCCTCGCTGATGATCATGCAGCAGCGCTGGGTGTTCGGTTTCGAACAGGACGCGGCGGGCGTCGATCTGCACGCCGACGCTGCGGCCCGCGACACACAGCTCGACGCCCTGCGCGCCACCATGGCCGACAAGGTCCGCGCCGATCTCGCCGCCGCCAAGCTCTCCGAGCCCCTGCCCGGCGACGCGGGAGCGAAAGATCCCAAATCGCTGTTCTGATCCACCATCCTCGAGAAACCTCGGGAGAGCTCGAGAGAGCCTCGGTGTATCTCCAGGGGAAAGCTCCAGGGAACCATCCTCGCCTTCAGCCGTTGAACATGTCGTCGCCGTGCCCGATTCCCGTCCTCGTCAAGGAGACTGTGTGAACGATCTCGCCCAACTCGATTCCCTCGCCAGCGTCCGCTCGCGCCTGATAGAGGCCATCGGCCAGCGGGTGATCGGCCAGGCCGCGACCGTCGACGGGGTGCTCATCGCGGTGCTCGCCGGCGGCCACGCCATGCTGGTCGGAGCCCCCGGCCTGGCGAAGACCCTGCTGGTCGGCGCGATCTCGGACGCGCTCGGCTGGAGCTTCCGCCGCATCCAGTTCACTCCGGACCTGATGCCCGCCGACATCACCGGCAGCGACGTCCTGCGCGAGGACCGTGCCAGCGGGGCCCGCTCGCTGTCGTTCATGCCCGGGCCGGTGTTCGCGAACATCGTGCTCGCCGACGAGATCAACCGCACCCCGCCGAAGACCCAGGCCGCCCTGCTCGAGGCGATGCAGGAGCGCGCGGTCACGATCGGCGGCACCACCCACCAGCTGCCGCAGCCGTTCTTCGTGCTCGCCACCCAGAATCCCATCGAGCAGGAGGGCACCTATCCCTTGCCCGAGGCCCAGCTCGACCGCTTCCTGGCCTGCGTGTGGGTGGACTATCCGAGCGAGGCCGAGGAGCTCGCCATCGCTGCGATGGATACGCGGCGCAAGGCGCCAATCTCGCCGGTGATCACCATGGAGGAGTTCCAGCAGCTCAGCGAGCTGGTGGCGCGCATCCCGGTGCCGGCGGTCGCGCTGCGCCACGCGGTGGAGCTGGCGCGCGCCAGCCGGCCCGGTCCGGACTCGGCCCCGTGGGTGCGTGAGCACCTCGCGTGGGGCGCGGGTCCGCGCGCCACGCAGGCGCTGATCGCCGCGTCGCGCGCCTACGCTGCGCTGCGCGGCTCGCCGGCGGTCGGCATCGCCGAGGTCCGCGCCTGCGCACCGCTGGTGCTCGCCCACCGCATGGTGCCCAGCTTCCAGGCGGCCGGCGCCGGGATCGACGGCCGCGCGATCGTGAAGCACCTGCTGGACACCATCAAGCCGTGATCGGCCACGCCGCGACATGATCAGCATCCCCGATGTGCCGCGCCTGGCGCGCTCGGGTGCCCTGGAGCTGACCGCGCGCCGCGTGGTCGAGGGACTCTACGCGGGCCGCCATCGCTCGCCGTATCTCGGTCCCGCCACCGAGTTCGCCGACCACCGGCCCTACGCGCCAGGCGACGACCTGCGCTCGATCGACTGGCGCGCGTACGCGCGCAGCGATCACCTGCTGGTGCGGCGCTATCGCGAGGAGCGCGATCTGCCGCTGATGCTGGCGATCGACACCTCCGCGAGCATGGCGTACGGATCCCCGGAAAAATCCGCCTGGGCAGCCATCGCCAGCGCCGCGCTCGGCATGCTGGCGATCGACCAAGGCGACCGCGTGCGCGTGTGCGCCGCGCGCGACGGCGCCGCGCGCTGGACGGCCGAGCTGTCCGGTTCGCCCGGCGCCAACGCACTGTGCGCAGAGCTGTCCGAGCTGCGCTGGTCTGGCGCCGCGAGCGCCGCCGACCTGCTCGCAGAGATCGCGCGCCGGCTCGAGCGCCGCTCGCTGGTGGTGCTGATGAGCGACTTGCTTGGCGATCCGCTGGAGCTGGCGCGGCAGGCGGGCGTGCTGGCCGCGCGTGGCCACGAGCTCGTGGGCCTGCACATCCTGGATCGTTCCGAGGTCGAGCTCCCCGCGTCGTGGGGCCTGGTCTCTCTGTCCGATCCCGAGAGCGCGCACGCGCCGATCAGCTGCGACGCCGCGCAGACCAAGGTGGCGTACGACCGCGCCATGGCCGAGCATCGCGAGCGCTGCGCCCGCGCACTAGCGGGCGCGCGCGCCGAGCACGTCGCGGTGGTCACCGACCAGGAACCGAGCGAGATCCTCGGGCGATGGCTGCATCGCCGGGCGCGGCGATGATCACGTTCCTGGTTCCGGCCGCGCTCGGCCTGCTCGCCATCGCCGCGGCCCCGCCGGTGGTCCATCTGCTGACCCGGCGGCGGGCGCAGGTCAGGCCGTTCCCGGCCTTGGCGCTGCTGGCACGGGTGCAGGCCGGCCGCGCGCGCCTGTCGCGGTTGCGCGAACGCGCGGTGCTGTCGCTGCGCACCATCGCCATCGCCGCGTGCGCGTTGGCTGCCGCGGGCGCGCTGGTGCACGGCTCGTGGTCGTCCACCGCCGGGCGTCCGGCGGTGGTGGTGGTCGATGGCTCGGCCTCGATGCGTCAGGCCGGCGCCGACGGCAGCTCCTGGAGCCGCGCGCGCTCCGCGGCCGGACGGCTGCTCGAATCCCTGCGCGCGCGTCCGCGCGCGGTGGTGATTGCCGCCAATCCCGCGCGGCGCTCGTCGCCCAGGCCGGTGGCGGAATTGGGCGCGGCGCTGGCGCTGCTCGCCGAGAGCGAGCCGGGTGCCGGCGACGGCGGCGCCGGCGAGGCCATCGCCGCGGCCGTGGCCATGCTCGGCGATGATGGCGACCTCTATTTCGTCACCGATCTCGCGCGCGGCAGCCTCGGCGGCATCGATCCGGCGGCGTTGCCGAAGACGGTCTCGTTCCATCTCGTCGATGCGGGAGGGGGCGGCGCGAACGTGGCGGTGGTCGGCCTGTCATGCGAGCCCGGCGTGGCCATCGCAGGCAGGCCCCTCACCGTGCAGGCGCGGGTGGCGGACTACGGACCGAGCGCGATCGACACCCGCGTGCGCCTGCAGGTCGGCAGCCACGCCACGCTCCTGGACGTGCACGTGCCGGCCGGCGGTTCGAGCACGGTCTCCTGCCAGCTGACGCCGGAGTCCGTCGGTTTCCTGGCGGTATCGGCCGAGGTGCCGAGCGGCGATGCGCTGGCCGACGATGATCGGCGCTGCGGTGCCATCGAGGTGGTCTCGTCGCTGCGCGCGCTGGTGGTCGGGGATGGCGACCGCAACGATGCCGCCGGCGCCATACGCCCGCTCGCCGCGGCCCTGGGTGCGGCCGGATTGGACGTGCGCTCGACGGATGGCGCCGGCCTCGCCGCCGAAGAGCGCCGCTCGGATATCCTGGTCACCGCGGGGATCGCTGACGCTGCGGCGGCCGCGCCCGCGGTGCGCGCGCACCTGCAGGCTGGCGGGGCCTGGGTGCAGGTCATCGTCGGCGATGGCGACGCGGCCATCGCCACGGCGCTCGCTCCGATCGCGCCACCGTTCGCCTGCGGGCCACGCATCGATGTCAGCGAGCAGGAGCGCGGCTCGATGGGGCTCGGGCAGGCGCGCCTCGATCATCCACTGCTCGCGGGATTCGTCGGCCGCGAGAGCCTGCTCGGCGAGGTCGTGTCGTACCGCTACCGCCTGACGCCCGGAGGTCCGGCCGCCGACGCCGTGCCGCTGCTCGCCTACGCCGATGGATCCCTGGCCCTGGCAGAGCGGCCGGTGGGATCCGGTCGCTGGCTGGAATTGAACTGCTCGAGCGCCGCGATCGACAGCACCCTGTCGCGCAGCAGCGTGCTGGCGATGCTGGTCGCGCGACTGCCGCTGGCGCTCTTGCCGGCGCGCGCGGCCGAGCTCGCGCGCGAGGCGGGCGCGGCGCTGCCGGTGGCGGCGGGCATCGCCTACATCGGCGCTGACGGCGCCGCCGCGGATGCGCCGGTGGCGGTGATCGATGGCCAGGCGCGCCTCGCCAGGCCCGGATTGTACCGGTTGTCCGGCGGCGGCTTGGTCGCGGCCGCGGTACCAGCTCCCGAGAGCGATCTGCGCCGGCTCGACCCCGCGCTCGTGCATCTGAGCGCCGAGTCGGTCGATCGCGCAACTTCCGCGAGCGGCGAATCTCCCGCCTGGCCATGGTTGCTGGTGCTGGCCGCGCTCGCGCTCGTGGGCGAGTCCTGGCTCGCCGGCGGCGCGCGGAGATCCGCATGAGCTTCGCTCCGCTGCTGCCCGGTTGGCTGGTGCTGCTCGCCGTGCTGGCGATGGCGGGATCCACGGCGTGGGCCTACCGGCGCCCGGCTTGGCCGCTGCTGCCGCGCGTGCTGGCGCTGGCGTTGATCGCGCTGTTCCTGCTCGAGCCGGTGCGCCTGCTGGTCGACCACGAACATGAGCCGGCGCGCCTGGTGATGCTGCTCGACGCGTCGGCGAGCATGGGCGCCGCCGACGCGGACGGCGCAGCCACGCGTTTCGCGGCCGCATCCGCAGCGCTTGCGCGCATCGGCGAGCAGGCTGGTCCGCGCTACCGCGTCGAATGGATGGGCCTCTCAGCGGGACTCGTCCCGGGCCGACCGGCGAGTCCGGCCCAGCCCGGAGATGGCACCGCCTACGATGGCATGGCGGCGCTCGCGGCGGCCGAACATCCGCCGATGGCGATCGTGCTCGCTTCCGATGGCGGCGATCGCGGCCCGACGCCGCCCGATGCGGCGCTCGCGGCGGCGCGCGTGCCGGTCTTCTGTGTTGGCGTCGGCAGCATCCGCGCGGCCACCAACGCCGCCGTGCGCCTCGAGGCCGCGTCGACCAGCGCCTTCCCCGGCCAGGACATGGGCCTGACCGCCATCGTCACCGCCAGTCCCGACTTGGTGGGCAGGCAGGCGCAGCTGATCATCGAGTCGGAGGATGAGTCCGTGGACGAGTCGGCGGGCAAGCCCACCGGTGGAACCGCCGGCAAGAGCCCGCGCGGTGCGCTGCTCGTCCAACGCACGCTGATCCTCGCCGCCGAAACCAGGGTCGAGGCGGTGGTCGCGGTCGGCGACATTCCGGGCGAGCGTCTCTATCGCGCGCGCCTGACGCCGCTTCCTGACGAGGCCACGGTCGAGGACGACGTCTCGTACGCCGAGGTACGGGTGATTGATCGCAAGCTGCGGGTGCTGCTGCTCGAAGGCCAGCCATACTGGGATTCGGCTTGCGCCGTGCGCGCGCTGCGGCGCGACCGCCAACTCGGAGCGGTGACCTTGCAGAAGGTGGGCGCACGCACGCTGCGCTCGGGTGATGCGAGCGATGCCGGCGACACGGGAGAGCCAAGGCCCGCCGCCGCCGACGCTCCATCCTCGACGGAAACAGCCATCGACGGCAAGATGTTCGCCGCGGCCGACGTGATCATCCTGGGCGCCGAAGTGGAGCGGCTGATGGCCCCGGCCGCGCTGGCCGAATTGCGCTCGTACGTCGCTGGCGGCGGTGGATTGGTGATGCTCGGGCTGGGCTTGCGCGACGAGACGCTCGCGGCGCTGGATCCGGTCTTGCATCGTCGTGGCGAACCCGCCTCCATGCCGCCGGTCCTGGCGCTCGCCGGCCTGCGGCTCGCGCTGCTGCCGGCCGAGGGCGTCAAGCTCGCGCCGGTGTCGGTCGGCGCGTCCGATGGCCTGCGTCCGCTGGCCGAGGTGCTGCTGGGCGACGAGCTCCACCCTGCGGTCGCCGCGATCCGTCATGGCGCCGGTCACGTGGTCGCGGTGAACGCCGAAGGTCTGTGGCGTTGGGGCCTGCAGGGACAGGTCGAGGTCGCCGAACGCTTCTGGCGGCAGTTGGTCAAGGCGGTGGCGCGCAACGGTGAGGAGCCGCTCCGGCCAGACCGTCCCCGTTACCGTGCCGGCATGCAGGCGACGGTGGCGTTGGCGAACGGCACCGCCGCGGTGTCGGTGCGTGGACCGGATGGCCGGGAATCGTCGGTTTCAGCAGTCGCGGGCGTGGCGCTGATCGCGCTGCCCGAGCCGGGCCTCTACCGCCTCACGCGCAGTGGCGCGACCGCCACCCTGGTGGTCGATGCGGACGTGCGCGAGATCGCCGATCTGCCGCGTCGCGACGACCGACTCGCGCGCCTGGCGGCGGCGACTGGCGGCGAGCTGATCGACGCCGCGGCGGCGCTCGATCTCGGAGCGCGCCTCGCGCGTCGCGCGGATCTGCAGATCGAGGCGCCGCGCACCGAGCAGCTGATAACCCACGCCTGGTGGATGCCAGTGCTGGCGGCGTGCCTGTGTTCAGAGTGGTGGCTGCGCAGGAGGCGTCATGGCGTCGTCTGAACCCTCGCCGAACCATCCATCCGCGACATCGCCGGCGCTGACGCTGGTGGATGCCACGCGCCGCGCGGTACGTGCGCGCCGCGTGCGCGCCGCGCTCGCGGCTTGCGTGGTGCTGGCCTTGGGCCTGGCGCTGGGTCTCGCGACCGCCGACGCGCTCGCGGGTCTCGGCGAGGGCAGTCGCCGCTCGCTCGGTGCCGGCGCCTTGGCGCTGGGGGCGTTGTCGCTGCTCGCGATCGCGTTCTCTGCCCCGCGCCTGGCACCGACGCGCGCCGCCGCGACCCGCATGGCCGAGCAGGCCACCGGTGATAGCGAGCGCCGGCTGTCGACCGCGCTCGAGCTTTCGGCGATGCACGGCGAGCTGGCGCGAGCCGGCGCGGCCCATTTCGCGTCTGGGCTGCCCGCCTCGCCGCCTGGATCGCTGTCTGTCGGGCGCGCGCGCGGTCTGCTGGCGGTCGCAGCTGCGATCGCGCTCTCCGGCGTGGCGGTGCACCTGCTCCTGCCAGACCTGTGGCGCCTGGAATGGCACCGCTTCAGCGATCCGCATGGCGACCATCCACCGTTCAGCCTGACCGCGATCGCATGGGGTGCGGCGCCCGGGCGCGCGCGTCCGGCCTCCATCGCGCGCTTCGAGGTGGTGGTCTCCGGCCGGGCGCCACGCGATGTGGTGCTGCGCACCCGGGCAGGAGCCCGCGAGCGCTCGCTGCCGATGTTCCAGATCGGCGCGAGCCGCTGGGCCGCGGACCTCGACGTCGGAGAAGCGGAGACTCTGGTGTGGGCCGAGGCGGGGGGGACGCGCACCTCCTTCAAGACGCTTGTCCCGGATCCCGTGCCGGTGCTGTCGCTGCTCGACGTGCGTGTCGAAGCTCCCACCTACGCGCGTCTCGAACCCGAGCGGATGCGCGTGAAGCCGGGCGGACAGGCCAGCGTCGCCGTCCTTCCCGGCAGCCGCGTGCTGCTCGCGCCTACCGCCAACCGCGCCCTGGCGGCGGTGCGGCTGCGACACGGCGACGAGCCGGCCGAGCGCGTGCCGCTCGTCGACGGCGCGGCGCTGCTGCCGGATCCGCGTCCAGGCGCCTACGCTATCGCGCTCGAAGCGGCCGACGGCGCGATCGGCGAACCGCTGCCGATGCTCGCGATCACGGCGCGAGTCGACCAGCCGCCGCGGGTGACGATCGTGAATCCCGCGCACGACGTCATCGCCACCGCCGGCATGTCCATCCCGTTCATCGCCGAATGCGATGACGACCTGGGGCTCGCGCGCATCGAGAAGGTGCGCGAGCACAACGGGCTGGGCGCCCCGAGCCTGGTCCAGCGCGCGGCGGGCCTGCGCCAACGCTGGTCGGCGACCATCGACCTCCAGGATCTCGGCGTCGATCCCGGCGATGCGATCGCGTTCGGCGCGGTCGCCTTCGACAGCCTGCCCGGAGCTGGACAGTCATCCGCATTCGCGCAGCGCGTCATCCGCGTGGTGTCCGACGAGGACTACAACCGCTTCCTGATGCAGCGCCTGAAGCCGGGCGTGCTCGCCGACAAGTACGCGGAGATCGCGCGCCAGCTCGCCAAGCTCGAGAGCCGCGCCGCCGAGCTCAAGCGCACGGCCGCGGCCATGCCGCGCGATGAGCTCGACAAGCGCCTCGCCGAGCTCGGACACGAGGCCGCGGCGCTACGCGCGCGCGTCGCCTCGCTGCACCGCGACAAGCCGCTGTTCGCGATCGAGACCACCATCCAGGAGACCCTGTCCGAGCAGGCGCGCGCGCTCGAGGAGGCGGCCGCCGCCGGCGATCCGTCGCGCCTGCCCGATGGCGGCGTCGGCGAGATGCTCGAATCCGACCTCGCCCAGCTCACCCAGATGGCGCGCGCCCAGGGCCTGCTCGCACGCCTGCGCCAGCTGATCGACGCCGAGCAGATGACGACCCAGCGGCTCGAGCCGCTCGCGGAGCACCGCCGGCTGCTCGACAGCGACCGCGTGCGCCTGCGCGAGCTCGGCGACCAGGAGGAGGAGCTGGCCTCCACCATCGAACGCTGGCTGGCGCTCGAGCTCGACATCGCCGCCGCCATGCGCAAGGCTTCGCCCAGTGGCGACGAGTCGCCGCTGGGGCAGGACGCCGACGATCTCGACGTCATCGCCAGCGCGGTCACCGACACCGGCGCGATCGATCTCAAGCGCCGCGCCGGCGCGGCCGCGCGCGCCGGCGAGGGAGATCAGAGCCACCGCCTCGCCGCCGAGGCCCGTGACCGCCTGCTCGCGCTCCTGCAGAAGGCCGGACAGGGCGAGGGGGCCATGCGCGGGCGGATGCGCCTGAGCCTGTCGTGGTGCGACAGTTCCAGCTCCGGCAGTTGCCTCGACGGTCTGGCGGCGGCGGCGGCCCGCGGTTTTGGACTCGGGGGCTCCGGCAGCGCTGGTCTCGGATTCGCGCTCGGCTATGGCGGCGACGATTTCGGCAGCAGCGATCCCAGCTCGGCGATGGATCTCTACGGGCCCGAGTCGCTGAGCGACGCCGGGGGCGGCGAGCGCCCAGGCGATGGCAACGGTTCGGTCGCGGCCATGGCGGCCGGCGGCGAGGTCGAGAACCGCGCCGGGCCGCTGCATCGCCAGGCGGTGCGTTCGACCACGGCCGTGGCGCGGCCGACCCTCGGCGCCGACGAGGAGCGCATGGTGTCGGACTACTTCCAGCGTCTCGAGGAGGAGCGATGATGAACGATATGTCGATGCACGGAACGTCGATGCACGGTTCTCCGATGCTCGGATCGCCAATGCTTTCGTTGAAGAAGGCGCGGCGATGCGCGCTCCAGATCGTCCCGATGTCGCTCATGCTCGTGCTGTTCGCGACCTGCGCGCTGAAGGCGGAGGAGCGCCTGGTCGCGGTCGGCAACCTGATCTACGCCGGTGACAAGACCTCGGTGTGCTTCTCGGACCGATTCCTCACCACCGTCGCCACCGAGGCGAGCATCAACACTGAGAAGCGCATGCGCGCCATCCGCATGGGTCGCGAGGACGAGCTGATGTCGGTGCCGTTCGTGGTGATGAACGGCAACGAGGCCTTCGCCCTGCTGCCGGCCGAGCGCGAACTGCTCAAGCGCTACCTCTCGAGCGGGGGCTTCCTGCTCGCCAGCGCGGGCTGCTCGTCCGAGGCCTGGAGCGCCAGCTTCAAGAGCGAACTGACCGGGATCTTCGGCGCCGACTGCTTCCAGCCGGTGCCGATGACCCATCCGCTGTTCTCGACACTGTTCCCGGTCTCCGATCCGTCGCTCAGCCACGGCGGAACCGCCGAATTCTCGGGCGTGTTCGTCGATGGGCGACTGGTCTGCCTGTTCTCGAAGGAGGGCCTGAACGACACCGAGCACACCCAGGGCTGCTGCTGCTGCGGCGGCAACGAGATCCGCAGCGCCGAAGAGATCGTGGCCGACGCCCTCGTCTACGCGCTGGTCAACTGATGCGCGTGGCCTTCGCCATCCTGCTGGTCGCGCTCGTCGCCGCCGGGGCGTGGTGGAAGCTCGCGCGCGTCCCGGCTCCGCGACCTGATCCCGTCGGCGCTCCCATCGCCAATGTCGCCGCTGGCGGAAACGCTCAGCCAGGCGCGTCCGGCTTGGCCGCGCTGCCGCCCGAGGTCGCGACGGCGCTATCCGCTTCCGACGCGGTGATCGTGAGCTGGAGCAGCCATTCCGGAGCGCGGCTCGAGCCGTGCGGCTGCGTCGCCGGCATGCACGGCGGCCTGGTGCGGCGCGCGTCCCTGCAGGCGCGCGCGCCGGCCGAGCGCACCCTGCGTCTCGAGGGCGGCGGCTGGAGCGGCGGCGCCGCCGACTACCAGCTCGTGCGCGGTGATTATTTCCTGCGCGGCCTCGCGGTGATCGGCACCGATGCGGTCGGCATCGGCGCCGCCGAGACCCGGCTCGGGCAGCAGCGACTGCGCCGGCTGCTGGATTCCGCCGAACGCGCCAAGATCCAGGTGGTGAGCGCCAACGTCACGTCGGCGGATGGCGCGCCGGTGGGCGCGAAGCTCGCGCGCGTGCGCCGCGGCGGCCGCGACTTCGCCATCACCGCGGTGGCTCCGGCGTCATCGAGCGACGGCCTGATCGCATCCGACCCGGCCGAGGCGCTGTCGGCGCTGCTGCCCGAGCTCGCCGGCGCGAGCCTGGTGGTGATCGCCGATCTTGACGCGGATGGCTGCCGCGCGCTGGCCAAGGCGGTACCCGGCGTGTCCCTGATCGTCGGCGGAGATGTCCATGACCCGAGCCTGGACGCGATCGCCGTCGGGCCGGCGCGCGTCGTCTACGCCGCCAACGATGGCAAGACCCTCGGCTGGTGGCCGTGGGGCGGCGCGCGCTGCGCGTTCGAGCTGGTGGACGACCGCATCCCGGATCGCGCCGAGGTGCGCGCGCTGATCCGCTCCTACCAGGAGGCGGTCGGGGCGATGGATCTCGAGATCGACGATCGGCTGGTCGGCATGACCTCGATCAGCGGCGGGCCGGCGGCGAATGCGCATTACGTCGGCTCGCAAACCTGCCGCTTCTGTCACGCCCAGGCCTCGACCATCCATGTGGCCAGTGGCCACGCGCGCGCCTTCGCCACGCTCGAGGCGAAATCCTACCAGCGCGATCCGGACTGCCTGCGCTGCCACGTGGTCGGGCTCAGTCTCAGCGACGGCTACCGGCGCAAGGCGCCAACCGCCGCCCTCGCCCAGGTCGGCTGCGAATCGTGCCATGGCCGCGGCTCGGTGCATGTCGCCGAGCGCGGCGCGGGACGGCCCGCGAGCGGTTCGCTGCAGCCGGTGACTCCGGCCACCTGCACCCGGTGCCACGATCCCGAGAACAGCCCCAGCTTCGACTACGCAACCTACTGGCCGAGGATCCGTCATGACGCGCGCTGATCTGTCCCTGCTCGCGTGCATCGTGCTGACCGTGCTCTCCGTCGGCGCTGGCCCCGTCCTCGGCGCGGCCGAGGAGCCCGCGCCCCCGGTCGTTCCCGCGCCTCAGCAGCCAGCGCCCGAGCAGCACGCGGCCAAGGATCCCGCCGCGGCGAATTCGCCGTGGAGCGAGGACCTGGAGAAGGTGCTCGCATCCGATGGCGACGGTCGGCCGGTGGTGGTGCTGCTCACCAGCCCGGGCTGCGTGTGGTGCGAGCGCATGCTGCGCGAATCGGCGGACACCGCAGCGGTGCGCCAGGCGCTCGGCCAGGTCACCGCCCTGCGCGTGCACGCCGACGAGCATCCGGAAATGGTCGCCTCGTTCGACATCAAGGGTTTCCCCACCACCCTGCTCATCAACCGCAAGCGCCAGGTGGTGCGCACGGTCGCGGGCTACATCCCGGCAACGGACTTCGTGACCATGCTGCGCGTGCTCATCCTGCACGGCGACGAGCAGGTGGGCACCGCTGTCCATGCCTCGACCGAGCGACTCGCGGAACTCGCGCGGCGCGCCGATGGCGCCGAGAAGCTCATCGAGCTGCTCGGACGCGGCGATCCGCGCCAGCGGCGCGAGGTGCGCGCGCTGCTCGCCGCCAAGCCTGACATCCACGAGAAGCTGTGGGCGGCGCTCGAGGACCCGCTGCTCGGCGCCCGCGTGGACGCGTCGGCGGTGCTGGCCGAGAAGCTCGGCGGCGATGGCGGCTACGATCCGTTCGCCACCGCCGCCGAGCGCTCAGAGGCCGCCGCGGTGTGGCACCGCTCCGCAACGCAGGGAACCGGAGCGGTTCCGTGACGATATCGCCGCGAGCATCGCTGCTGGTCGGCCTGCGGACCGCGCTGTCGTTGACGCTAGCGGCGCTCGCCGCAGCGGGCGACAGCGATCCCGCACGGGCGTGGGCATTGCCAGCGGGCTCGCCGGAGATCTCGGCGCTGGCCGCGCCCTGGCATGAGCGCCAGGGCGAGCTGATGGAGATGCTGAGCGACACGGACCAGCACCGCCGGCGCGGCGCGGCGCGGCTGTGCGCAGTGGCGGGGATTCCAGCCGATACGCTCGCCGAGGCGCTCGCGCGCTGCACCGACCACGAGGCGCGCCGCATCGGCGCGGCGGGGCTGATCGGCAAGACGCTCACCGCTAAGCGGCTGCTCATGCTGCAGGACGCGGCGCTGATCTGCGATCTGCTCCAGGCCGACCCCGATCCAAAGGCTCTCGCCGCGCCCGAGACCCACGAATGGCTGTGCGCGCGCCTGCTCGATCCGACCACCGCCGCCGAGGCGGCGGCGGTGGTCGCCGCCCGCGGCGCGCTCGCCGACTGGTCCGAGCCGCTGCTCGGCGCGGTGCAGCGCGCCGAGCCTCCGGTCGTCGAGGCCGCGCACCATGCGCTCGAGCTGCTCACGCGCACCCAGCGCAGCCTCGACGCCTATGCCGGCGATCGCTCGCTGCTGGCGAAGGATTGGCGTGACGAGGTGGGCAAGCGCTCGATCGCAGCCGCGGCATCGGGCCAAGACCAGGCGCTGATCGCGGGCTTCGTCGCCGACCTGCCCGACGACAAGGCGCTGGAGGCGCTGCTCGGCATCGGCCCGTCGGCGATCCCGGAGCTCGAACAGGCCATGGCGGCTGCCGACCGTCCGCGTCGCGCACAGCTCGCTCCCGTGGCGCGATTGCTCGCCCGCGCGATCGATCCGAAGCTCTACCGCAAGCTCGGCGCCGCCGGCTTCGACGGCATGGACGCAGGAGACGAGCGTACGCGTCTGGCGACGCTGCGCGCGATCGCCGAGGCGGTGCTGGCGCTGAAGGATGAGCGGGGGATCGAGCATCTCGTCACCTGGGCCGACGACGCCGCACCGGTGGTGCGCGCGGCGGCCTGGGATCGCCTGACGCGGATGAGCGATTCCCGGCGGGAATTCTCGGCGCAGTGGAACATCGACGAGCAACACAGCCTGTTCCCGGTGGCGCCAACGGTGACGCGCCTGCGGCGCTCGATCCGCCAGGGGTCTCCCGATGAGCAGATCGCGGCGCTGCACTTCGCCGCGACCGTCTCGGCCAAGGTCCTCGCCGACGATGTCGCGGCGCTGCTCCTGTCGCCCAGCGACATGGTCATCGACGCCGCCATCGAGACCCTCGGCCATCTCGATGCGATCAGCACCGTCATCCCCGCGCTCGTCCAGCTGGCCAAGGATACGCGCCAGCCCGCGCAGCGGCGTGCCAAGGCGCTTGAGCTGGTCTCTGGCGGGGACGGAATCCTGAATGCGTCGGTGTATGCGGCGATCGACGCGCTGATGAACGATTCCGATGCCCTGGTCGCGCGGGCCGCGGCCCGCACCATGGTCAAGGTCGCGAAGAAGCCGGAGCGCAAGAACGCGGTCATGGCCAAGCTCAAGGGACGCGGCGACAAGCAGCTGATGGTCGATCTCGCCAAGGACGACGACGCGCTGTCGGGCGTGCTGTGGTCGCTCATCGAGGATGCCGACCCGGCGGTGGCGACCGCAGCCATCAAGGGCCTGATGCCCGGCCGCCACGGCGGCAAGGCTAAGAAACCCGACGCCGATCAGCGCGCCGCCATCGGGCGTCTGATCGAGCCGGGAGCCCGCGCGCTACCGGACGCGCTGCCGTTCGCGGTGATGGTGGGCGCGCTGCCCTTCGACGATGGCCTCGCCCGGCTCGAGCAACTCCAGGGCGCCGAGTCGGGTCCGCTGCTGGCTGCGCTCATCCACGTCGTTCCGATGCACGCCGAGGCGGTGCACCGCATCGTCCAGGTCGTCCTCGACCGGGCGGCCGCCGGCGCTGCTCCCGGACCCGATGCGTACAAGGCGCTCCTCGCCGTGATCATGCGCTTCGCGAGCCTCGAGCATCGCCGCCTGGAGGCGCTCGCGAACGCGGATCTGCTCGAGGTCCTGGATTCGGTGGATCAGGATTCGACCTTCGGCAACGACGTCTCGACGACCACCTACACCCTGGCGGATGGCACGAAGATCGTCTTCGAGAGCTCGTACACCGAACGCCGCACCAAGTACAAGCTCAAGACCGGACCCGTCGATAGCCCGTCGGAAGCCGACGTGGCTGGGCTCGCGCCGCTGCTGGCGTCGCTGCAGCCGTCCATTCCCGCCACCGTCGCCGCCGCCACGCCCCACCAGATCGCGCTGCTTACGGCGTATCTCGCCGATGCGGATCCGCCGGAAGGCACTGAGGACACCTGGGTCGACGATGGCGTCCTCTGGCGGGCGCTCGCGGCGCTGCGTCCTGGCCTTCGCCCGCGCTTCGTCACGGCTGTCGCAGTCGCGCCACACCTGAACGTCTACGAATTCATCCGCTTCACCGAGACGGCGAATCCCGATCTGCTGGGGACGGCGCTCGGATTCCTCAAGCCCGGCACCGAGCGGTCGCAGGTCCAGCAGATCATGACCTACGTCGGCAGCCTCGAGCCCGCCGCGGTGCTGCCGCGCCTCGACGCCATCCTGGCCTTTCCCATGGCCGTTTCGATGCGCGAAACCACCACGCTGTTGCGCAAGCTGGGGCCGCTGCCCATGCCCGCGGCGCTCAAGCTGGTCGCCGACGACCGCCTCGCGCCATACGCGGTGGCGGGCTACGGAGCGGAGCAGGCGGCGGCGGTCGAGAGCGCCTTGAGCGCGTTGACGCAGGAGCAGGTGCTTGCGTGCAGCAAATCGGTGCGGCGTCTGCGCACGGCCTCGCCCGCGGTGGTCGATGCGGTGCTCGCCACCCTCGTCGCCAAGGGCGGCGCGATCGAGGCGGCGTGGCTGCGCAGCGGCCTGCCGTTGGAAGCGGGGATGGAGCAACCGTACCGCGACGCGTTGCAGGCCGAGGATCCGATGCTGTGGATGGTCGGCGCCGCGAGCGCGCTCAAGGACGATCGCCTCTCGGCACACGATTTCATGGCCAGGGTCCACGCCCTGCCACCCGCGGCGGTATCAGACGCCGGACTGGTCGCGCAGCGCTACCTGGTCGGCAAGCTCGACGCCGAGACGTCGGTCCTCTCCACCATCCTGCGCGACGGCACGCGCGCCTGCCTGACCAACTGGCTGCCCGCATGCCCGCCTGACGACGAGATCGCCAAGGCGCTCGCGAGCCGCGTCGCCGATCCGGCCATCTGCCAGACGGTGGGCATGCTGCTGTCGCAGCGCCTGGTGAAGGACCGCGAGCACTGGACGCCGATCATCCGCGCCATCGCCGCCTCGGCGGGCGGACGCCTCGATTACCTGCTGCCCGCTCCCTGATTTCCCCGCTCGTCCACTCAGTTGGAGGGGAGCACGGCGATCCGCGCAGGCCGTTGGCCCGAACATGTCGAAGCATGGTATGGTGGGGAAGAAGCGTCCCCGTAACCGTTGTCGTTACGGGGACCTATGGTGCCCGGGACAGGACTCGAACCTGCACGCTTTTGAGGGCGCTAGGACCTGAACCTAGTGCGTCTGCCAATTCCGCCACCCGGGCGGGAAGCGGGGGGAAGGCTAGGGCGCCCGCCCATTTTGGCAAGCTTGGGCAGAGGTCGGACGGCGGCTCGGGGCGCGAATCAGGTTGCCGGCGGCCCCGGGCGGTCGTCGAATGCCAGCATGCGCGAGCGGGTGGTCGATGCGGTGGTGGCTGACCCGATGGTGGAAGAGTCGGGCCGCTGATGGGCTATCGGCCGCCACCGGAACTCGTCCATCTGCTCGCCAGCAATCTCGTCGCCTCGCTGCGCTTCCACCTCTACGGCTCCGCGAATGTCATGCGCGCTGCGCGCCTGAGCCCCACCGGCACCGCGGTGTTCTGCCTCTGGCACCAGAGCCTGCTCTCCGTGCTCGCGCCGCACCAGGGCTTCAAGGTCGCGGCGCTCGCGAGCCTGTCCGGCGACGGCCAGATCATCGCCGATTACATGCGCCGTGTCGGCGTGCGCCCGGTGCGCGGTTCGAGCGCGCGTGGCGGCGTGCACGCGGCCAAGGAATTGATGGAGGCGCTGCGCGACGGCTACCAGCTCGCGATCGCCGTCGATGGCCCCCGTGGCCCCTTCAAGCGCGCCAAGACCGGTCCGCTCGAGATGGCCCGACGCAACCGCATCCCCTTGGTGCCGATCGCGGTGCGCGCGACGCGCGAGCTGACCCTGAAGAAGAGCTGGGACCGCTTCCGCGTGCCGCTGCCGCGCGCGCATCTCGCGGTGGTGTACGGCGAACCGATCGTGTATCCGGAGGCGGAGCCGACGGCGGCGGAGTTGGAGAAGCGGGCGAAGGGATTATCGGAGGAGCTGGAGAGGTTGGAGGAGAGGGCGACGAGGTTGGTGGGGAAATACAGGTAGTGCGGGGGAGGGGAGAAGTTCTTCTGAGCTTCTGAGCTTCTGAGCTTCTGAGCTTCTGAGCTTCTGAGCTTCTGAGCTTCTGAGCCTCGAGTGCCTCTACGAGTATTCAGTCTCGGTCCGATCCGTAGTGACGACGAAGAAGCGGGAAGCTGGAAGCACGAAGCAAGAAGCTCGGACAGAGAGCGGAAGTGGGATGCTCTCCGAGATTCGCCGATCGTAGCGGACGTGCTCGCCGTCAAGGTCGGCCGGCGGGGCGCCGTCCGCCGCGGAGGAACCGCGGTGTCCGAAGCGGCCAACCTTGACCGCTGCGCTCGTTCGCTGGGTGGGGGCGAAGGAGAGCACACTAGGGGTGCGCTCACGGCGGCGCGAGCCGCCTCATCAGGGCGGTGAGCATCCAGGTCACACGTTGCGCGAGGTGGAGCATCGACTCGAAGCGTTCGCGTTCGAGGTTGCCACAGCGGAATGCCAGTCGCAGTTGCGCCTGTACTTCGGTGCACGATCCACGCGCGATGGCGAGGAAGCGGTGGAACTCCGCGTCGCCGACGCGCCCCCGCCCTTCGGCTATATTCGAGGCGATCGACACCGCCGCCTCGCGGATCTGATGCCCAATGCCATCGCCAGAGCGCCGTATTTGTCGCTCCCTTGATAGCTGTTCCACCAGCTCCGCCGCAACCTGCTACATCGCGAGATCCTCGAATGTCCTCATGTGAGATTTCTCCTTGCGCCTCTGCCCGCGGACGCGCGCAGCTGTCAAGGATGGCCGCCCCGGCAACGGCGCTCCGCCGCGAGCGGGCGCCCCGCCCGCCGTCCTTGACTGCGAGCACGTCCGCGACGATTGCGCTACCAGGAGAAACCGACCACGACCGTGCCTACCTGTCTTCTGCTGTCGGCCTCTCAGCCTCGGGGCCTCCAAGCGTCACGGCCTCTTCAACGTCGTCATCTTCCGAACGAACAAACACGAAGAAGCACGAGGCGTGTAGGCCAGACGCGAGAAGCCTCGAAGACCCGAAGAAAGAGAAGACCGAACACCGAACATTCCGACCGCCCTCAGGCCTCCGTCTGCGCCGCCTTCTTCAATTCATACAGCAATGCCAACGCATCCCGCGGCGCGACACCATCCAGATCCAGCGCCTTCAGCCGCTGCAGGGTCGCGCTCTCGTTGGCCTGGAAGAGGGTCAACTGCATCGCCGCGGGCCGGCCGTTGGCGGCGGCGTCGGTGCGCACGGCGGGGCGTTCGCGCTCGGTGAGGCTGACGTTGAGCTGTTCGAGCGTGGCCAGGACTTCGCGCGCGCGCGCGACCACCGTGGCGGGGACGCCCGCCAGTCGCGCGACATGGATGCCGTAGCTCTTGGTCGCGGCGCCGGGGACGATGCGGTGCAGGAACACCACGTCCTCGTCCTGCTCGGCGACGGCGACAGTCAAGTTGGCGATGCCGGGACGGTCGGCGGCGAGGTCGACGAGCTCATGGTAGTGGGTCGCGAACAGCGAGCGGCAGCCGATGCGGTCGTGCAGATGCTCGGTGATGGCCCACGCCAAGGAGACGCCGTCGAAGGTCGAGGTGCCGCGCCCGACCTCGTCGAGCACCACCAAGCTGCGGCGCGTGGCGTGGTTGAGGATCGCCGCGGTCTCGGCCATCTCGACCATGAAGGTGCTGAGGTTGCGCGCGAGCTCGTCGCCGGCGCCGACGCGGGTGAAGACGCGGTCAACCAGGCCGACGCGCGCGGCGCGCGCTGGCACGAAGCTGCCCGCCTGGGCGAGGATCACCGCGAGGGCCACCTGGCGGATGTAGGTGGATTTACCCGCCATGTTGGGCCCGGTGATGACCGCCAGGCGCGGGACTTGGGGCTCGCTCGAGGCCGCGCGCAGCGCGGTATCGTTGGCGACGAACAAGCCACGGCCGACCACCTGCTCGACCACCGGATGGCGGCATTCCTCGAGCACCAGCTCCTGGCTGTCGTCCACCACCGGCCGGCACCAGTCGCCCTTGCGCGCGGCCTCGGCCAGGCCCGCGACCACGTCGATCACCGCGAGCGCGGTGGCGCAGCGCTGCAGCGCGCCCACCGCGTCGGCGGCGCGGTCACGCAACGCTCCGAATAGCGCCAGCTCGCGCGCGCGGATGCGGTCCTCGGCGCCGAGCGCCTTGTCTTCGTACTCCTTGAGCTCGGGGGTGATGTAGCGCTCGGCGCCCACCAGCGTCTGCTTGCGCACGAAGTGCGGCGGCACCTTCTCGCCATTGGCCTTCGAGATCTCGATGTAGTAGCCGAAGACCTTGTTGTAGCCGACTTTCAGCTTGGCCAACCCGCAGGCCTCGGCCTCGCGGCGCTGGTACGACGCCAACCATTCGCCCGCGTCGGTGCGGATCGCCCGCAGGCCGTCGAGCTCGGCGTCGGCGCCGTCCCTGACCATGCCGCCCTCGCCGATCGCGATCGGCGGGTCGTCGACCAGCAGGCGCGCAATCTCGACCGCGAGCGCGGCGTCGGGGACCAGGGCTTCGGCGGCCTCGGCGAGCAGCGCCGGCAGCGGCTGGCCACGCATGCTCCCGCGCACGCGTTCGGCGGCGGCGAGCGAGCGCCTGAGCTGCACCAGGTCGCGGGCGTTACCGCGCGCGGTGGCGATGCGCGCCAGCAGGCGCTCAAGATCGTAGACCTCGGCGAGCAGGTCGCGCAGATCGGCGCGCAGGCTGTCGCCCGCGACCAGCAGCGAGACGGCGTCGTGGCGTGCGCCGATGCCCGCCGCCTGGGCGAGCGGGCGCGACAGCCACTCGGCGAGCAGGCGTCCGCCCGGCGCGGTCTTGGTGCGGTCGACGGCGCCGAGCAGTGTGCCGTCGCGGCCGCCGTCGCGGCTGTTGCGCAGCAGGTCGAGATTGCGCCGGCAGCTGGCGTCGATCACCAGGTGCTCGGCGTGGTGCAGGCGGGTGAGCGCACGCACGTGCGCGAGCGCGCCGGTGCCGCCGCCGTCCATGGTCTCGTGCAGGCGCAGCGAGCCGTCGCCGCCGATGCGCAGCGCACCTTCGGCGTAGCGCATGGCGGCCGCCGCGGCGGCCGCCAGGTGATCCTCGCCGCCGCCGATGCCGAAACCGTCGAGCGAGCCGACTTTCAGACGCTCGCAGAGGAAGCGACGCGCGTCGCCGCCCTTCCACGCGTACGCCGCCAGGCCGGATATCGGCGCGCTGGCGCCGATCGAGGCGAAGGCGTTCGCGAGGCGGGCCATCGCCTCGGGGCTATCGCGCAGCTCCTCGGGAACCACCACCTCCGATGGCTGCAGGCGCGACAGTGCCAACGCCAGCTGCGGGGGCGAGCCCGCTTCCTCGACGGTGAAGCGGCCGGTGGAGACGTCGAGCGCGGCGATGCCGATCACGCCCTCGCTGGCGGTGATCGCGACCAGGTGGTTGGCGCCGCCGCCGGCGTCAACCTCGTCGATGAGCGTGCCCGCGGTGATCACCCGCGTCAGCCCGCGCCGCACCAGGCTGCGCCCATCCTTGGCCGCCTCCTTCGGATCCTCGAGCTGATCCATGATCGCCACGCGCTTGCCGGCGGCGAGCAGCTTGGGCAGATGCCCGGGGAAGCTGAAGTGCGGCACGCCCGCCATCGCGATCGGATGGTCGGAATCCTTGTTGCGGCTGGTGAGCGCGACGCCGGTGATGCGCGACAGTTCGACGGCGTCGTCGAGGAAGGCCTCGAAGAAGTCGCCCATGCGCATCATCAGCAGGCAATCGGGCCGCTCGGCCTTCACCTCGAGGTACTGCCGCATCATCGGCGTATCGAGCGGTGAGGGAGCCTTGGCCATCGGCGGGACAGGATGAGGAGGGAGGGGGGGAGGGAAGGGGGAAGACGGGAAGACGGGAAGACGGAAGATCGAAGCTAGAAGCTAGAAGCTAGAAGCGGAGAGGCTTGAGGCTTCTCCGCTTTGGTCTTCGGTCTTCGGTCTTCTCAATTCTCCCATCTCACTTCTTCACCAACGCCACGCCATCCACGATGATCAGGGGGATCTTCGTGCCCATCCCGTGCAGAGCCTGGTCGAGGTCCTGGACGTCGCCGGTGACGCCGACCCAGCGCCAGTAGTATTCGGCGAGATTGACGGTGGCGCCGGTCTTCACGCTGAGGAAGGCGACCACCTTGCTGTTGCCGTCGAGCAGCAGATTGGTGGCGCTGACCTTGGGATATTCGCTGTTCTCGCTGACGAAGCCGACCGCGGCGAAGGCGCCGCTATTGGCGACGGGCGTGGGTAGTTTCGGAGTGGGATTGGTCGGCGTCGCCGCTGGCGTGTGCGCATCGTCGGGCACCGCGAGCTCGCCGGTGCCTCCACCCGTGCCGCCGCTGGTGGTGGCCGCTGGCGTGGCGGTGGTGGTGGTGCCACCGGTGGTCGCGCCACCCGTGGTCTTGGCGACGGTTCCTCCTGTGGTGCCGCCGGTGGTCGCTACCGCGCCTCCGGTCGTGCCGCCGCTGGTGGTCGCGGGATGCTGGGGCGTGGCATTGCGCGAATCGCGCAGCGCCTTGCAGGTCTCGATGACCTTGGTGACGCCGTCCTTGATGCGCTGCGCCGACAGGCGCACGGCCGCATCGGCGTGATCCTTGATCACCACCTCGAGCTGGTCGAAGAGCGACGAATCGAGATCGAGCGCGGCCTCGGGATTGTCCTGCAGCTTCTTGTAGAGCTGGCGGTAGCGCGACTGCGCGGACTCCCAGGTGGCCTGGGCCTTGTCGGCGCGGTCCTGCTGCTGCTTGATCGCGTCGGCGCTCGGCAGGTTGAGCACGCTCTTGTGCGCATAGGCGATTGCGCTCGGGATGTAGACCGCGTGCCAGTCGCCCACGGCGCGGTTGCGGTCGTCGATGACCTCGCCCACACTGAGCTCGGCGACGATCGCGCCCTTGAGCGTCGCGTCGTCGCGCGCCTTGGTGCCATCGCTGATCACCTTCCAGCGCTTGCCGCCATCGACCGCCTGCAGGTTCTTGCCGTGGACCCAGGCCTGGCCCTTCTGCGGGAAGCGCACCACGAACCAGTCGGGCACTTCGGCCTTGCCGATGACCTCGAGCGGTTCGCCAGCGTCCAAGCTGCACACCGCCTTGGCCTTGGTGCTGGGCCCGTAGCGCACATTGCCCTTCACCGCCATGGTCGCGGACATGCCGGCTTGCGGAGCCTCGCCGCCATCTGCGGCGCAAGCGACGGAGAGCAGGCTGGGGGAGCTGCAGGCGACCACCAAGGCCGCGGTCAGCGCCCAGCGCAGCGGCAGGATCGACGTAGGGAAGGCGGCGTTCAGACGGCTGGGCATGGAGCGGTCTCCAGCGCGCAGCCTAGATCCGCCGAGGCGAATGCCAAGGCACGGACCAGGGGGAGGGATGCTCGCGGGTTATGCAGTCGAGGCAGTCGAGGCAGTCGAAGCAGGCGAGGGCGCGCCCGGGTTGCCCCTTCGCACCAGGCGCTACAGTCCCCGTCTGGAGAGCCCATGGTCCTCGACCGTCTGCGTCGCAACGCCGCTGGGCGCGATCCCAAGAAGATCCCCGACGGCCTGTGGGTGAAGTGCCCGGGCTGCTCCAAGACCGTGTTCAAGCGCCTGGTCGAGGAGCGCCTCGACACCTGCCCGGAGTGCAACCACCACTTCCCGATGCCCGCGCAGCGGCGCATCGAGATCCTGGTCGACCCGGGCAGTTGGCACGAGTGGGACTTCGGCATGACCAGCGGGGATCCGCTCGGCTTCGTCGACACCAAGGGCTATCCCGATCGCATCGCGCAGTCGCAGGCCAAGACTGGCCTCAAGGACGCCGTGCTGTGCGGGACGGGCGCCATCGACAAGCGGCCCATCGGCCTGGGCGTGATGGAGTTCGCCTTCCACGGCGGCTCGATGGGTTCGGTGGTCGGCGAGAAGCTGACACGCATGATCGAACGCTCGACCGCCGCGCGCATGCCAGTGGTCATCATCTCGAGCTCGGGCGGCGCACGCATGCAAGAGGGCGCGCTGTCGCTGATGCAGATGGCCAAGACCAGCGCCGCGCTCGGCCGCCACGCCGAGGCGCGCCTGCCGTACATCTCGGTGCTCACCAATCCGACCATGGCCGGCGTGATGGCGAGCTACGCCTCGCTCGGCGACGTCATCCTCGCCGAGCCGAGGGCGCTGATCGGCTTCACCGGCGCGCGCGTGATCAAGGAGACCATCAAGCAGGAGCTGCCCGAGG
Organism: Planctomycetota bacterium; assembly: GCA_038231435.1. Taxonomy (GTDB): domain Bacteria; phylum Planctomycetota; class UBA11346; order UBA11346; family UBA11346; genus JACCZE01. The sequence continues at coordinate 4,429 of JBBRLJ010000047.1, read as the reverse complement.
GTTTCCAGACCAGCGAGTTCGTGATGAAGCATGGCCAGATCGACATCATCGTCGCGCGGCAGGACATGCGCGCCGAGATCAGCCGCATCATCGGCTACCTGACCGCGGCCCAGCCGCACTGACCATGGCCGCGACGTCCCCGTCGACACCGTCCAAGCCGACGGCGGCGGCGCTGGCGGCATGGCGGCGCGCGCAGGCGGTGTGCTTCGATGTCGATAGCACCGTCAGCCCCGACGAAGGCATCGACGTGCTCGCCGCGTTCGCAAAGGTCGGCGATCGCGTCGCCGAGCTGACGCGATCGGCGATGGGCGGAGGCATGAACTTCCAGGACGCATTGCGCGCGCGACTCGAACTGATCCGCCCGACGCGCGCCATGATCGAGGCCTGCCTGCTCGCGCATCCCCCGCGCCTGAATCCAGGCATCGCCCAGCTGGTCGAGGCGCTGGAACGCCGGGGAACCGCGGTGTATCTGGTCTCTGGCGGCTTCGAGCCGTTCGTGCTGCCGCTGGCCGAGATGCTGCGCCTGCCACCCGATCGCGTCATCGCCAACCGCTTCGTGCCCGTCAATCGAGCGGAGGGCGCGCAGGGCGCGCAGGGCGCGCAAGGTGTGGGCGGAGTCATGACCTTCGACCCCGCGTGCCCCACCGCGCGCAGCGGTGGCAAGGGCGTGGCGCTGGCCGGGCTCAAGCGCGCGCACGGCTACGAGCCGCTGGTGATGATCGGCGACGGCGTCACCGACATGGAGGCCCGCCCCCCGGCCGACCTCTTCATCGGCTACGGTGGCATCGCCGCGCGCGCCCCGGTCCAGGCCGGCGCCGACTGGTACGTGACCGAATTCCAACCCCTGCGCCTCGCGCTCACCGATCCGGGATCCTGACCATGCGTCACTGGCTGATGAAATCGGAGCCCGATGTCTTCGGCATCGAGCATCTGCGCGACAAGCGCACCAACTCGTGGGACGGCGTGCGCAATTACATGGCGCGCAACCACATGATGGCGATGGCGGTCGGCGATCAGGTGCTGTTCTACCATTCCAACGCGGCTCCCCCTGGCGTCGCCGGTCTCGCTCGCGTGATCCGCACGGCCTACCCCGACCACACCGCCTGGGATCCGTCGTCGGATTATTTCGACGCCAAGTCGACGCCCGAGAAGCCGCGCTGGATGATGGTCGACGTCGAATTCGTGCGCGTGCTGCCGCGCCTGGTGCCGCTGGATGAACTGCGCGCGCGGCCCGAGCTCGCCGGCATGGTGCTGCTCACCCACGGCCGGCTGTCGGTCTCGCCGGTAACGCCAGAGCAGTACGCCTTCATCGTGGCGCTCGCCGATCAGCCGGCGCTTCCGCAGGTCGAACGCCTCGTCGCGAAAAAGGTCGCGAAGAGGCTCGAGCAGCCGGTCGCGAAGACCGCCTCCGGTCGGAAACCGCACAGGAAGCCGGTCGCGCGGAAGCAGAAGCCCTCCGCGAAGAAACCGGCGACGGGCAAGCGCCCGCGTTGACCTCCGCGGGGAAGCCTACGGGCCTGCCCTGGGATTCACGGCGCGCCGCCCTGCCGACCCTGCTGCCGATAGGCGCGCGGGCTGAGCCCGGTGCGCTTGGCGAAACGGCGCGAGAAATAGAACGCATTCGGGAAGCCCAACGATGCGCCGATCGCCGATACCGGCTCGGTGGTCAGCGCCAGGCGCTGGCAGGCGCGCTCGATGCGCTGGGTCTCGAGCCAGTCCTGGATGGGCGTACCGACCTGGTCGCTGAAAAGGTGGGCAAGGCGCGAGACCGACAGCCCGCTGGCGCGAGCGATCTCGCCCAGGCGCAGGGGGCGGCCGATCTCCTCGGCCATGAACGCCATCGCGGCGCGCACGCGCGCGTCGATGCGCGCGCCCGGGCCGCGTGGATCCAGCGCGTCGCACAGCAGCAGCGCTTCCTCGAGCGCGTTCGCCGCGAGCGCCGCTGCGCGCGGATGCGCGCGCGGCGCTGATCCAGGAGCGTCGCCGGAATCGTCACGGGAAGCGCCGCGCGGATCCTGCGCGCGGCGCATCAGCTTCTCCATCACCACCACGATCTCGCGCAGCTGCTCGCCGTCAGCGCGCGCATGGTGCAGTCCTGGCGCGAGCTCGGGCCAACGCAGCCATTCGGCCCAGTTCGCCGACGGCAGGAAGTGCGACCACAGCACCTCCCACCGGAGGTCGGCAACGCTGCCGGCATTTCCGCCAGGCATGTCCGGGTCGCTTACGTCGACGAGGTTGCCGAAATCGTGCGGCGTGCGCGGCGCGTACAGCAGGCACTCGCCGGCGGTCACGATGGTCGAGCCGCGCGCGTGGTCGATCCGGCCGCTTCCCGCCACCGTGACCATCAGCAGCCAATCTGGTGTCCCGGCGGCTCGGTAGGTGCGCAGACGCTGGTCGAAGCGCAGGCGGTGGGCGACCACGCCGTCGTGCTGTCGGTACGGCGTCTCCGAGCGAGCGGCGGGGAGGGGGTCACGGGCCGGCACGGCGCCACCCCTGGTCGATCGTCATAGCAAGGAAGTGTAGGTATACGGCATCCCCGTGCATTCCATTTCAATGATAAGATATGCTATATTCCTGCCATATCACCCAATCCGTGATCCCCAGGGAGTCAGAAGTGACAACTTCCGTACAGATGGCCTCCGCCCCGAATCCACTGCCCACGTCCGCCGCCTCCGCCCTGACCACGGTCGAGATGGCCGCCTACGCTCGCGACGGCTTCCACGTCGCTCGTGGGCTGGTGGATCCTGCGCGCATCGACGCCCTGCGCGCCCACTTCATGGCCCTGCACGCGCTCGGCGGGGTGCCCGGCCGCTACGACGAGAGCGAGCGCCTGCTTGCGCAGTATCCGCGCATGATGCAGCCGCACCGCTGGGACGACCTCGCCAAACGGCAGATGCTCGATGCCGGCGCGATTTCCGTGATGCGCGACCTGATGCAGGACGAGCCGGTCGCCGTGCAGAGCATGTTCTACTACAAGCAGCCCGGCTCCGAGGGTCAGGGCTTCCATCAAGACAACTTCTACCTCAAGTCCCGCCCCTCGACCTGCATGGCCGCGTGGCTTGCGGTGGACGACGCCGACGCCGGCAATGGCGGACTGTACGTGCTGCCCGGCAGCCACGTCGGCGACATCGTCTGCCCGGAAAGCGGCGGCGTGAACGAGTGGGGCACCATCCAATGGCAGCCGGACCCGAAGAAGCTGGTCGAGGTGAAGCTGCGCTCCGGCGACTGCCTGTTCTTCAACGGCAGCCTGGTCCACGGCTCGCAGAAGAACGAATCCACCACCCGCTGGCGTCGCTCCTTCATCTGCCACTACATCGGCCGCGACCGCAGCGACGAGGTCGGCGAATACTACGCGCCACTGTTCGCCACCGACGGCACGCCGGTGACCAAGCGCCTGGTCCCCGGCGCCGCCAGTCCCTGCGGCGGCAGGATGCTCTAGCTGTCAGTTGGGGGCTACTTCCTGCGGACGGCAGATGCCTCAAAGGGCATCTGAGATCGCTTCGCGATCCCCCCATCATCGCGCTGCCCCTACCGACCGGGGCCTCACGCCGCGCTGCCCCCGCCTTGGAAGCCGACTACAGGGAGGTCTGGAAGCTGACGACAAGTGGCCATATTACTGGCTTTTTCATCGATGTCAGGCGACTGGGGTTTCCCTTTCTCGTCTGTCCCGCCGTCGCATAATGAATGTTCAGCCGCTCGGCGGGTATGCTCCGCTTTCCGCTTTCCGCTTTCCGCTTTCCGCTTTCCGCTTTCCGCTGTCAGTCTTCAGTCTTCAGTCTTCAGTCTTCAGTCTTCAGTCTTCAGTCTTCTCCCGCTTCCCGCCTTCCTCTCATCTTTGACATTCCATACGGGGGCGAACAGGTTTCGACGAGTGTGCAACGGCGATTGCCGCGTGCCGTGGTGCTGGAGGCCACGCTAATAACCAGCAAAAAAAATAAGTGCCGACGATCACGTCGAGTACGCTCTCGCTGCTTAATTAAAAACTAAGCGACGAGCGGAGCCGCATCAGTGCCTATGCTGATGCGGGCCTCCATAATACTCATGGGCTGGCTGACGGAGCTGTCTGACTACCGGCGGCGAGAGATATCAGGCTGGTCATCAGCTCGGGTTGGCAGACGCCTTGGCTGGTGACGAGAAACAATGACTGCCTACGCATGTAGACGCGTCGCGCGTACTAGCTCGGACCGGGGTTCGATTCCCCGCGCCTCCACCATTACGGAACGATGAGCGAATCCGTGTCCGCTAGGGGAAACCCTGGTAGGCATGGATTCTCTCTTTTCATCCGGTGCCTCCGCAGCCCGTCCTGTAAAATAAGGCTCTGCGTCGTTTCCCGTGGGTCCTTGCAGGCGCACATGAAGGCCCAGGTTGTCCGGCATGGACACCAACCCCCTGTTCACGATGGCCCTCGGGCTGATTCCACCGTGGTGCG
>JBBRLJ010000046.1:0-39868 GCA_038231435.1 Planctomycetota bacterium | reverse complement strand
TGGTGCGCGATCTAGGACTCGAACCTAGGACCCAGGGATTAAGAATCCCTTGCTCTACCAACTGAGCTAATCGCGCAAATGGGAGGCGAACGATACGACACGGCCCGCGCTCGTCAACGAGGCGGCTGGCGGGGTTTCCGGGGCGCAGCTCGGGCCCTCGTATCGACCTGATCCTGACGTGAACCCGTGGATGTCAGCGTTTTACCACGAAAACATCTCGTCCACACGCTGATGACATCCACCTGGCCGAGGCGGGCCAGGGATCTACGCCACCCACAGTGCTACGCCAGTCTACGCCACCCTACGCCAGTCTACGCCAGCAGCTGCTTCACCACCGCGGCCGGCTCGACGCCGGTCAGGCGGCCGTCGAGGCCCTGGTAGCGGAAGGTCAGGCGCTGGTGGTCGAAGCCGAGCAGGTGCAGGACGGTGGCGTGGAAGTCGCGGATGTGGACAGGGTCCTTGACGATGTTGTAGCTGAAGTCGTCGGTCTCGCCGTGGATGACGCCGGGCTTGGCGCCGCCGCCGCACATCCACATGGTGAAGCAGCGCGGGTGGTGGTCGCGGCCGTAGTTGTCCTTGGTCAGGCCGCCTTGCGAATAGATGGTGCGACCGAATTCGCCGCCCCAGATGATCAGGGTGCTGTCGAGCAGGCCGCGCAGCTTGAGGTCTTCGATCAGGCCGGCGCAGGGCAGGTCTACGTCCATGCACTGGCTGGGCATGCGGCCGCCGACGTTGGCGTGGTGGTCCCAGTTGTTGTGGTAGACCTGCACGAAGCGCACGCCGCGCTCGATCAGGCGGCGCGCCATCAGCGCTGAATTGGCGAAGGTGCCGGGCGTCTTGGCCTGGGCGCCGTAGAGCTGGAAGACGCTCTCGGGCTCGTTCGCGATCGCGGTCAGCTCGGGCACGCTTTCCTGCATGCGGTAGGCCATCTCGTACTGGCTGGTGCGCGTGCGCGTTTCAGGATCGTTGGTGCGGCGGTAGGCGAGCTCGTTGAGCTGGCCGATGCCGTCGAGGGTGGCGCGGCGCACCTCGGGCGACACGCCCGCGGGATTGTTGATGAACAGGATCGGATCGCCGTGGCTGCGGAAGGACACGCCCGCGTGCTCACCCGGCAGGTAGCCCGAGGACCACAGTCGGCCCGAGATCGCCTGCTCCTGCTCGCGGTTGCTCGGCGTGGCGACCAGCACCACGAAAACGGGCAGGTTCTTGTTCAACGAGCCGAGCCCGTACGAGCACCACGATCCCAGGCACGGCCGTCCTGGAATCTGATTGCCGGTCTGCATGTGCGTGATCGCGGGCTCGTGATTGATCGCCTCGGTGTAGAGCGAGCGCATCCAGCAGATCTCATCGCTCTTCTTCGCCAGGTTCGGCAGCAGGTCGGTGACCCACATGCCGTTCTCGCCGTGCTGCTTGAAGGTGTATTTCGAGGGCGCGATCGGGAATCGCGCCTGCCCCGAGCTCATGGTGGTGAGGCGCTGGCCCTTGCGGATCGAATCGGGGAGATCCTTGTCGTACCAGTCCAGCATCCCCGGCTTGTGGTCGAACAGATCCATCTGCGACGGCCCGCCGACCATATGCAGATAGATCACCTGCTTGGCCTTCCCCGGAAAATGCGGCCCCACCGCCCCGCCCACCGGCGTCGGATCCCCCGCGAACATCTTCCCATTGAAGAACGCCCCGCCGAACATCCCCGCCAGCGCCGCCGTGCTGGCCGCCCCCGCGCCCCGCGACAGCAGCTCGCGCCGCGTGAGCCCGCCACCGTTGCCATCAGTAGTCATCGGATGTGTCCTCGAGTTGCCGTTTGCCATGTTCTAAATCCCAATCCGTTTCTTCCCGGGGGGCAGCGCGGAGCGCGAGGTTGGGGGGCCGTAGCCCCCCAACCAAAAAGAGTAGCCCCCCAACCGAAAGCCCCTTCATTTGCACAACGCCTCATCGAGATTCAGCACCTGGTTGCAGACCATGGTCAGCGCCGCGAGCTCGACGCGGTCGAGCGTGGGATCCGAGCGCGTCTCGCCCACCGCGATCAGCGCGCTCGCATCGTCTGGGGTCTTGCGGTAGCGCTCGCGCACCTGGTCGAGGATGTGGGCCACCACCGGCAGCTCGTCGGCGTCGAATGGCCGCGCCAGCACGCGACGCGCGATCGCGTCGATGTGCGTGGCGTCGTCGCCGCCCGCGGCCAGCACGCGCGCGGCGAGCAGCCGCGCGGCTTCGATGAACTGCTCGTCATTCAGCGTGACCAGCGCCTGCAGCGGCGTATCGGTGCGCTCGCGCCGCAGGCACGAGACCTCGCGGCTCGGCGCGTTGAGCACCTCAAGCGAGGCGGGCGGGGCCTGGCGCTTCCAGAAGGTGTACATGCTGCGGCGGTACAGAGCCTCGCCGGCATCTTGCTTGTAGTGGTGGGTGTCGGATTCCTGCATGCCGATCGACTCCCACACGCCCTCGGGCTGGTACGGCTTCACGCTCGGCCCGCCGATCATCGGCGAGAGCGCGCCGGCGGCGCACAGCGCGAAGTCGCGCACCATCTCGGCATCCATGCGGAAACGCGGCCCGCGCGACAGCAGGCGGTTCGCCGGATCCTTCTCGATCTTCTCGGGGGTCGCCACGGCGGCCTGGCGGTACGTCGCTGACAGCACCATCGAGCGGATCAGCGGTTTGATCTTCCAGCCGCCAGCGCGGAACTCGACGGCCAGATGGTCGAGGAGTTCAGGATGCGAGGGCGGATCGCCCATGATGCCGAAATCCTCTGAGGTTTTCACCAGGCCGGTGCCGAAGAGCTCCTGCCAGAAGCGGTTCACGGTGACGCGCGCGGTCAGCGGGTTTTCGGGCGCGACCAGCCACAGCGCCAGGCCCATGCGGTTGTGGGGCGCATCCTTGGGCATGGCGTGCAGCGCGGTGAACACCCCGGCATCGACCTTTTCTCCTGGTTGATCGTATTGCCCGCGGGTGAGCACGAAGGCTACCGGCGAGGTGTCCTTGCGCTCCTCCATCACATGGGTCACCGGGCTGCGCGCGGTCAGCGCAGCGCGTTCGCTTTCAAGAGCAGCCAGGCGCGCGCTTGCGGCGCGCATCGCCTCGTCGTCAGCGCAGCGCATGGTCAGCAGTTCGTCGCGCTCGGGCTGGGTGCGCTCGGCCACAGGCTTGGCGAGCAGCACGCCGAGGCGCGCTGACGAGGCGAGCCGCCGCACGACGTCGTCCTCGAGGCGACAGGTGTACAGGCGCAGGTCCTGGAGCAGGATCGCGGTCTGCCCCTCGCCATTCTTGCGCCGGGCCAGCTTGAACGGCGCGCCGGTGAGCGAATGGGTCTTCAGCGTTTCGGTATCGGCGGTGGTGCCGCTGCGCACGCCGTCGATGAAGATGCTCATGCCCGTCGACTTGCCCGATCCATCGTAGGTCACGAACACGTGCTGCCAGGTATCGCGCTTGAGTCCTCCGCGCGAGCTGACCTTCAGCGCGTCATCTGGCCAGTGGTGGATGAGATGGGTGCAGAACTGGTCGCCCTGCATCCACAGGTCCCAGCCCTTGTGGTCGTCGCCTTCGTCCATGCGCGAGAAGATGGAGCCGTAGCCGCTGCCGTCCTTGGGGATCTTCACCCAGCAGCCGAACGAATACGCCTGGTCCTTGCCGAGATCGGCGACGCCATCGACCACGATGTCGTCGGCGCTGTGCAGCACCGCCGCCTTGCCGACGATCCCGTCCTCCCACGCAGTGACCGGAGTAGTGGCGTGCGCCACCACCGCAGCGCCGCGCGCTTCGCCCGCGATCGAGCCGTCTGGGGTCGCGGCATCGAGGGGCAGGTGCAAGGCCGGCGCGCCAATGGCGGCGATCGGCGCCGACCAGCTCTCGATGGTCAGGCTCGCGACCCACGCGTCGAGATCCACGGACAGCGCCTTTTTGCGCTCGGCCAAGTCGGTATTGGCCTTGGCGATATCCAGTTCCACCGTGGACATCCGCAGTTCGTCCTCGGGATTCGCCGGGAGGGCGACCACCGGCGCGGTGTTCTTGACGTTGCCGTCGAGCGCGCCCTGCACGGTATTGCGGAAGAAGGCGCTGAAGGCGTAGAAATCCTTGGTCGGGATGGGATCGAACTTGTGGTCGTGGCATACCGCGCAGTTGGCGGTGAGGCCGAGCCATACCCACGACGTGGTCTCGACGCGTTCACGGGCGTAGATCGCGAGGTTCTCGGCCTCGATCGTCCCGCCCTCGTTGGTGGTCATGCCGCAGCGGTGGAAGCCGGTGGCGATGCGGTTCTCGCGCGTCGGGTTTGGCAGCAGGTCGCCGGCGATCTGCTCGATGGTGAAGCGGTCGAACGGCATGTCGGCGTTGAAGGCGGCGATCACCCAGTCGCGGTATGCCCACATCTCGCGGTAGTTGTCGAAGTGCAGGCCGTGGGTGTCGGCGTAGCGCGCGGCGTCGAGCCAGTAGCGCGCGCGATGCTCGCCGTACCGCGGCGAGGCGAGCAATGCGTCGACCAGCTTTTCATAGGCTCCCGGCAAACGATCAGCGACGAAGGCGTCGACGGCAGCGGGCTCGGGCGGCAGGCCGGTCAGGTCGAGCGACACGCGCCGCGCGAGCGCGCGACGATCGGCCTCGGGAGCGGGCGCGAGCCCGGCGGCCTCGAGCTTCGCGAGCACGAAGCGGTCGATCGGCGTCTTCGCCCACGCGCTGTCCGCGACCTTGGGCAGCGCCGGGCGCTCGGGTGGGATGAGCGACCAGTGCGGTTCCCAGTGCGCGCCCTCGGCGATCCAGCGGCGGATGCTCTCGCGCTCCTCGGGCTTGAGCGGCTTGTGCGCCTTGGTCGGCGGCATGATCTCGTCGGGATCGTCCGAGGTGATGCGTCGGTACAGCGGGCTCGCCTCGGGCTTGCCGCGAATCACCGTCGGCTCCTCGCCCTCGCGCGCGGCGAAGAAACTCTCCTCGCGATCGAAGCGCAGCCCCGCCTTGCGCGAACCCGGATCGGGCCCGTGGCAGTGGAAGCACGACTCGGCGATGATCGGACGGATGTCGCGGTTGAAGCGGATCGGATCGGTCGCCGGCGCGGCTGGCTCCGCCGCGGCGAGTTCGCTCAGGCACGCCGCCAACATCAGCATGGGCATCAGCATGGGCATCAGCTTGAGGTTCGGCACCGAGCGTTCGTTCATCAGGAAGTGATCATGCATGGAAGTCGGTCGCTCCGGGTTGCCGCGGCGGCAACGACCAGTGTCGCCATTCGCGCCGCAGTCCAATGGAGCTTTCGCGCGCGGGATGGCGAAGGCTGCTCGTTCGTGGGGCTATGCCCCCGAGATGTCCTGGCGTTTTCCGCGTGGATACCAACGAACGAGCCCGGCAGCTTGCGCTGTCGGGCCCTCAGACGTCTGATCACCGCCGGCGGTATATCAGGCTACTTCTTCTCATCCGTCGTCGTCACCGGCGGCACCATCTTCGACTCATCGCGCTTCTCGACGCGGCGGAACACCAGGTGCTCCTTGGAGTCCTTCCCCGCCTTCTCGTCGATCTCCACGTCCACCGCCAGGGCGGTGCCGGCGGTGAACTCGCCGCGCAGGATCGCCTCGGAGAGGTGGTCCTCGATGTGGTGCTCGATGGTGCGCCGGATCGGGCGCGCGCCGAAGCGCGGGTTGTAGCCCTCCTTGAGCAGGAAGTCGATCGCGGCTGGCATGAGCGTGAGGTGGATGCCCTGCTCCTGCACGCGCTTGGTGATCTTGTTGAACTCGAGATTGACGACCTGGCGCAGGTCCTCGCGCTCGAGCGGGCGGAAGACGATGATGTCGTCGAGGCGGTTGAGGAATTCCGGACGGAAATGATCCTCGAGCGCGGTCTGGTAGGCCTTCTTGGTGGCCTTGTACGCGTAGTTCTCGGACATCGCGCCGGTGTCGAAGCCGAGCGAGCCGGCCTCTGACGCGGCGGCGGCGCCGACGTTCGAGGTCATGATGATCACGGTGTTGCGGAAGTCGACCACGCGCCCGAACGAGTCGGTGAGGTGACCTTCCTCCATGATCTGCAGCAGCATGTTGAAGACGTCGCCGTGGGCCTTCTCGATCTCGTCGAAGAGCACGACCGAGTACGGACGGCGGCGCACCTTCTCGGTGAGCTGGCCGCCTTCCTCGTAGCCGACATACCCCGGGGGCGCGCCGACCAGGCGGGACGCATTGTGCTTCTCGCCGTATTCGGACATGTCGATCTGGATGAGCGCTTCCTCGCCGCCGAACATGAATTCGGCGAGCGCCTTGCACAGCAGCGTCTTGCCGACGCCGGTCGGGCCGACGAGCATGAACGCGCCGACCGGGCGCTTGGGATCCTTGAGTCCGGAGCGCGAGCGGCGGATGGCGCGGGCGATGGCCTTGATGGCCTCGTCCTGGCTGATGACCTTCTTGTGCAGATGCGATTCGAGCTCGAGCAGGCGCGCGGCCTCGCCCTGGTCGAGGCGCTGCAGCGGGATGCCGGTCATCGAGGCGACGATCTCGCCGACCAGGTGCTCGTCGACGGTGCCGCACAGCTCCTTCGATTGTTCGAGGTGCTTGCGCTTGAGATCGGCGAGCTCCTTCTTCTTCTTCTCGGCGCGGTCGCGGAATTCGGCGGCCTTCTCATAGTCCTGGTTCAGCACCGCCTCGGACTTGGACTTGTCGAGTTCCTTGATCTCGGCTTCGAGATCCTTGTAGGCCGGAGCCTTGGAGGTGGCCTTCAGGCGCAGCTTGGCGCCGGCCTCGTCGATGACGTCGATGGCCTTGTCGGGCAGGAAGCGGCCGGTGATGTAGCGGTCGCTGAGCTTCACCGCGGCGGCCACTGCCTCATCGGTGATCTTCACGCGGTGGTGGGCCTCGTACTTGTCACGCAGGCCGATCAGGATCTTGATCGCATCGTCGGTCGACGGCGGATTGACGATGATCGACTGGAAGCGGCGCTCGAGCGCGCCGTCTTTCTCGATGTATTTGCGGTATTCATCGAGCGTGGTCGCGCCGATGCACTGCATCTCGCCACGCGACAGCGCGGGCTTGAGCACGTTCGAGGCGTCGATGGCGCCTTCTGCGCCGCCAGCGCCGACCAGGGTGTGCAGCTCGTCGACGAACAGGATGATGTTCTTCGCCGACTTCACTTCCTTCATCACCGCCTTGATGCGCTCCTCGAACTGGCCGCGGTACTTGGTGCCGGCGACCATCGAGGCGAGATCGAGCGAGATGATGCGCTTGTTGGCGAGCAGGTCGGGGACCTCGTGCTTGACGATCGACTGGGCCAGGCCCTCGACGATCGCGGTCTTGCCCACGCCTGGCTCGCCGAGCAGCACCGGGTTGTTCTTGGTGCGGCGGCAGAGGATCTGCCACAGGCGTTCGATCTCCTTGGCGCGGCCGATCACCGGATCCAGCTCGCCGGCCTCGGCGGCCTGGGTGAGGTCGCGGCCGAAGGCGTCGAGCGCGGGCGTCGCGGACTCCTCGGACTTCTTCGAGGATTTGGTGGGCTTCTCGGCCGCGGTCTTGCCGCTCTCGGACGAGGCGGGCGCGGAGCCGGGCATCTTCGAGACGTCGGAGGCGCCGAGCAGGTCGAGGATCTCGTTGCGCACGTCGTCGAGCTTGAGGTCGAGGTTGATCAGCACCTGCGCGGCGACCGAATCCTGCTCGGACAGGAGGCCGAGCAGGATGTGCTCGGTGCCGATGTAGGGATGGCCGAGGGCGCGGGCCTCTTCCGAGGCGAGTTCGAGCACGCGCTTCGCCTGTGGGGTGAAGGGCAGCGGGCCTGACGGAGCGGACTTGTCGCTGGTGACGACCAGCTTCTCGACTTCGCGGCGAACCTTCTCTACATCGACGCTCAGGTTGTTGAGCGCGGTGACCGCGACGCCGCTGCCTTCTTTCACCAGGCCGAGCAGCAGGTGCTCGGTGCCGATGTAGTCGTGGCGGAACCGCTCGGCCTCCTTCTGGGCGAGGGCGATGATCTTGCGGGCGCGGTCGGTGAACTTGTCGAACATGGTGCTTGGCTACCTGCCTATGCGGCTCGAGGGGATGTGCTGAGGATGTGCGCGGCCGAGGATGCGGGAAGACCGAAAACCGGAGTCGGGATGCTCTGTCCAACTACAGGTCGAACCATGCCCTAACCAGGAGAGTATACCGGACGCGGGGGGAGGTGTCACTGACCAGGCCATGAAACCGTCGGCGCCGTAGTTTGAAAGCCGCTCGCGGACGAGGGTTGCACGTACGGGCCGCCGCATTGGGCCCGCACGCTCGGATTGCAGGTTCGCGGGCCACCCCTGCAAGCTGATTCCCCGAGCCAGGATGACCCGGTTTGTCGAAGAAAGCACAAGGGGTGCCACTTCTGTTAGGCCTCCATCAGCGCTCCCCATTGGTTCCGATGTTCGTGATCGTCAGGCGTCCCTGTGCAGACCCACCCTCCGGCGTCACCGCGAGCATCCGTTCGAGCGCCGCACGAGGGATCGCGAACCCGAATTCCACCGACGACGCTCCATCCAGAGCCGCGCCGATGGTGGCTGGCAACGGTCTGTCCACGCCCTGGAGGGTGACGAGCGCTTCGCTGACCCCAGGGCTGCTGAGCACGAGACCAGGCCTCTCTGTATGTGAGGGCTGAGCGGTCTGACCGACAAGTTCGAGGATCTCGGAGCGCACGCGCTCGGGCGTGGCACCTAGAGATGTCAGGACTTCAGTCGCGATGCTGTCGGTGTCGCCGATCACCCCGAGCAGCAGGTGCATATGCTCGATGTAATGATGTCCGAGAGAGCGAGACGCTTCCATGGCGCGTTCGAGGACGGCTTTGGCTTGTGGCGTGAACGGTAGGGGAGCCATCTGCTCATGGTGTTTTCCGACCCCCGCCAGCAGCTCTATCTGTCGGCGCGCTGCTGTCCGGTCCAGCGCCAGATTCGTCAATGCCATTGCGAGCATATCGTCCGGCTCTTCGAGCAGGCCCAGCAGCAGATGCTCGGAGCCTATGTGGTCGTGGCGCAGGCGCTGCGATGCGTGCATCGCACGGGTTATGGTCTTGCGCGCAGAGTCGGTGAAGGCGGTGAACATGCCTGATGGTCACCATCTGCATCGACGCGGGAAGCGATGAGCTGAACGCGTAACGTCCGCCCACCAGGCGGCAGCCGCCGTAATCGACAAATTTCGTGGGGTTTGGGGCAGAGCCCCCGACTAATTAGTCGACAGCCACTCCCTCACCAGGTTCGCGCGAAGCGGATCCCTGCGCTGCGGATCCTCGGCATCGGTGTGCAGCAGCTGCAGGTGGGCCGGCTGGCACTGCAGGAAGATCTTGTCGAGGATCGCCCACTTCGGCTGGGTCAGGACGCGCAACGCGACGCCCAGGCGCACCCAGCTGATGTTCTCGGTGAGCTCCTCGGTGTTGAGGCTGCGGGCGTTGGTGAGCACGCCCCACGCACGGTGGACCTTGTCCTCGAGGCGCACGCGGCCCTTGTCGAGCAGCGCCTGGCGCGCCATCTGTTCGGCGGCGACGATCTTCTCGGCGGTCTCGGTGATGGCGTCGACGATCGAGCGCTCCTCAAGCCCCAGCGAGCGCTGGTTGCTCACCTGGTAATAGTGGCCCGCCGCCTCGCTGCCTTCGCCATGGGTGCCGCGCACCGTCATGTGCAGCTTCGACAACGCGCGCAGCACCTGCTTGAGCTCGCCGGTCTCGGTGAGCGCCGGCAGGTGGAGCATGATCGAGGCGCGCATGCCGGTGCCGACGTTGGTGTGGCAGGCGGTGAGGTAGCCGTAGACGTCGTGGTACGACCACTCGACCTCGCGCTCGAGCGCCTGGTCGAGCGCGATGGCGAGATCGAGGTTGGCGCTGAGCGACAGCCCCGACTGGATGACCTGCAGGCGGACGTGGTCCTCCTCGTTGAGCATCACCGAATAGATCTCGTCGTTGCTCACGCACACGCCAGCTGGGCGCTTGCCCGAGGAGATGTCGCGCGAGATCAGCTGCCGCTCGACCAGCGCCAGGCGTTCTGCGTCGCTCAGGCGCTGCACGTGCGCCACCAGCGACTCGCGCCAGGGCGCGGCCTTGGCGATGGCGGCGATCAGCCGATCGATCAATTCCTGTTGGCGCGGTTTCGACAGCTTGCGGTGGAACGCGACTCCGGCGAGGTTTCGCGCCAAGCGGATGCGGCTCGATACCACGATGCCGCCGTGGTCGCCGGGGCTGTTGAGCCAGCTGCAGTGCCGTCCGACCAGATCGGTGACCGTGGTCATGCACCGCCGCCCGGCTCGTCCGTTGGCTTGTCACCTGACGTGTCCGGAGTGGGGGCGGTCGGCTGGGCGCGGTGACGATCCTCGAGCGTGCGCAGCTGATCGCGGATCGCGGCGGCGTCCTCGTAGCGTTCGCGCGCGACCGCATCCTTCAGCGCGCTCTCGAGCTTGCGCCGCTGCGAGGTTCCCTTCGCGGGCACCACCGCGGCGGTGACGGCGGTGGCCGGCCGGAGCGGGCCGCGGCCGACGTGGCGAGTTGCGCCGTGGTAGCGCTTGAGCAGGTGCTCGAGCTTCTCGCCGAAGGCGTGGTAGTCGTTGCTGCAGCCGAAGATGTTGTTCGACGCGTACTCGGACATGGTCAGGCCGCAGGCCGGGCAGACCGGATCCGCGCCTTCCTCGGCCGCCGCGCCTGCGGCCGAGCCGGATCCGCCCGCCGCGGTGGTGACGTCGATGTCGATCTGGATCGCGGTGTCGGCGCCTTGCTGCTCAAGGATGGTGGCGATCGCGGGCGGTCCGGATTCGAGATGCAGGCCCATGGCGTGCACGCACTGGCCGCAGATGTGCAGCTCGCGGCGGCCGCCAGCCGGCGCCAGCTCGGTCAGGTGCGTCGTCGCCGGACGCTTGGCGCAGATCTGGCACATGGTGTGCATGCGAGGGGTTTTATCCCGGGGGGGAGGGGGACAAGGACCAGCTCTGCAGCGCGCGGAAATAGCGGGTAATACCGCGCTCCCGGCTAGTACTCCGACGCATCCGCGGCGTACGCCGCTGGTTGGCCGCGGACCCACACCCACGCCACGGCTCCGCCCGCCACCAGCAGCGTCGCGAGCACCGCGGCGGTCGCCGCCAGGCGTGGGCGCGTCGCCGCCAGTGGCCGCGCTGCGAGGGCGGCGAGCGGCGCGAGGGCGAGCAGGATCATCGCTGGCGCGAAGGCGGCCCGTGGCGATGGATCGCCGTGCGCGGGATCGAGCGAGCTCAGCGCGTAGGCGAGCAGCCAGATCCACGCGCTTCCGTGTGCCGCGGCCATGGCCGCGCCGGTGCCGCGATCGCGCCACCACGCGACTCCCAGCGGCGCGCCCGCTGCGGCGGACAGGATCATGCCGCGCTGCGCGATCTCGAACGAACCGGCGAGCAGGAGCGCGCCCACCGACATCACGGTGACGGCGGTGAGGATCAGTCGGCCGACGAACGGGCTCCAGGCCGCGCAGGCGCGCTCCCACCACCAGGCGGCGAGGCTGGTCCCGACCATGAAGACCACGACCGCGAGCGAGAGGCCGCCGTGCCGGTAGTCGGCGAGACCGCGTAGGATGAGGAACGGGGGGACGGCCAACAGGATGCCCATGGCGACCATGTTGGCGCTCGCGGTGGCCCACGGATGGGGCGAGCGCTTGAGCATCACGAATGCGAAACCGAGCACGACCGCGCCTCCGAGCGCGAGGTATACCGGCCATTCCATGACGTTCTTCGGCGGCAGCAGCGGCCAGCCCTTGAGCGCGACATGTCCGGCGGCGTAGGCGAGGAACGTCACGGGACCGGCGAGCGCGGGGAGCGAACTCCACCGTGACACGAGGAGATTCAGCAGGAGCGACACGACGATCGCAACCAGGATGGCCAGGGCGACGTGCGGGTTGATGATCGCGTCCATGACGGCTCCTGAGCGACAGGGCGGGCGCCGGAATCCGGCGCCCGCCCGTTATCGATGCACTCTCTATTTCTCTGGAATGCCGAGGGCTACTTCTTCACCGCTTCGCTGCTGACGGTGATCTGCACCTCGTCGCCGATCGCCGGGACCATCTTGCCCATGCCGTAGTCGCTGCGCTTGATGGTGAAGGTGGTCTCGAAGCCGATGCGGCTCTCGCCGGCCATGCCCTTGCCGGCGCCGGTGTTCACCACCTTCACGGTGACCGGCTTGGTCTCGCCGTGGATCGACAGATCGCCGGTGACGTCGAAGGTCTTGTCGTCGACCTTCTTGATCGCGGTGCTCTTGAAGGTTAGCTCGGGGAACTGCTTGGCGTCGAAGAAATCGCCGCTCTTGAGGTGTTGATCGCGTTTGGGCGCGTTGGTGTCGATGCTGTCGGCCTTGATGGTGTAGCTGAACGTGCTCTTGGTCGGATCGGCGGCATCCCAGCCGATGGCTCCGGCGACCGCATCGAAGCGGCCATAGACGTTGCTGACGCCCATGTGGTTGATCTTGAAGATGGCGGCCGAGTGGTCGCCATCGACATCGTACGTGTCGGCGGCTCCTGCGGCTCCGGCGGCGAGCAGGATGGTGGCGATCGAGAGATGACGGATCGGGGACATGGAAGGCTCCTTGAGTGCCTGTGGCTGGAATGGTTTCGTAGGGTGATGACTGACGTCACGGGACGGAATGGGAGTGATCAGCTTTTCGCAGAGAGCCGCTCGCGCACCGATTCGAGCAGGTCGATCAGGTGCTTGAGCTGGGGCTTGTCGAGGTGGCCGAAGTGGCGGCGATGGACGCCGAGGATGGCGTTGTCGAGATCGGATCTGGCGAGCAGGGCAGTGCCCGCGGTGGTGATGCGCACGATCACCACCCGCCGGTCATCCTTGGCGCGGGCGCGCGTGGTCAGTCCGCGTTTCTCGAGGCGGTCGAGGAGCCTGGTGATGTCGGGGTCGTGGGTGACCATGCGGGCGCCGATCTCGCCGCACGGTAGGCCGTCATCGCCGGCGCCACGCAGGATGCGCAGGACGTTGTACTGCGCCATGGTCAGATCGAATGGCTTGAGCAGGGCTGCGGCATCGCGATTGAGCTGATCGGCGGTGCGCACCAGATTCAGGAAGGCCTCGACCTCGAGGTTCGCGAACGGCTTGGTCTGCTTCAATTCCTGCGCGAGGCGGCCAGTCATGGTTTAACGATATTCGTCTAAACAACCATTGTCAATGCGGATTCCCCGGATGCGCACGGCGATTGCCGCTATCCCGGAGAGCGCGTAGAGCGCCGAGTGTGCGAAGGAAGTGACTCGCTCGTCGCCAGGTCGCCGCTTGGCGCTGTCGGCCGGTGGTCGGGGGGCGAAAGATGCGGCAGGCGATCATTCAACCGGCCGACGGCCCTGCATCCGGACGCGACATGAACCGTATCCCCCGTCTCCGCGCGATGTTCCAGGCGATCATCCTTTTGGCGTGCGCGCTCGGCGCGACCAGCGTGGCCGGATGCACGCGCGGCGAGACCACCGCCGGCGCTCCACGCTATGGCATCCCCAGCATCACCGATCCCCCAGACTCGCGATTCCTCTTCGTCGAGACGCCGATCTATCATTGGGCTGATCCGCGCTGAGGGATGTCGCTCTGCGGCATTGCCGCTCTGCTAGACGAGCGGGACTTCGACCTCGATCGGGACCTGGTACTCGATGCCGGGGACCTCGAACCCGAAGAGGCTGCGGAACTCGCGTTTGAAGCCAGGATAGTCGCTGATCGTCTGCAGGTTCTCGGTGGTGACCGTTTCCCACAGCTTCGCCACCGCGGCCTGGACATCGGAGGCCATCTCGCGGTCGTCGATGCGGATGCGGCCGTCGGCATCGAGCTTCGGAGTCTTGCCTGGTCCGATGTGGTCTTTGAACAGGCGCAGCATCTGCTCGATGGTGCCCTCGTGCGTGCTCTTCTCCTTCATCACCTTGTAGAGCAGGCTGATGTAGAGCGGCACCACCGGGATGGCGCTCGAGGCCTGGGTGACCAGCGCCTTGTTGACGCTGACCCAGGCGTGGCCGCCGCAGCTCGTGGCGAGCTCTTTGTCGAGCGTACGCGCGGTGGCCTCGAGGTGATCCTTGGCGCGGCCGATGGTGCCAGCGCGGTAGATGGCGTGGGTCAGCTGCGGCCCGATGTAGCTGTAGGCGACGGTGCGGAATCCCTTCGCGAGCAATCCCGCGTCCTTCAGGGCCTTCACCCACATCGCCCAGTCGTCGCCGCCCATCACCTTCACGGTGTTGTCGATGTCGACCTCGACCGCCGGCTGGATGCTGATCGGGCCGACCACCTCGGTGTCGAGGTTGACGGTCTTCGCAGTGTAGGGGGCGCCGATCGGCTTGAGCACGCTCGCATGGGTGGTGCCGGTCGCGGGATCGGTGCGCTTCGGGCTGGCGAGGCTGTAGACCAGCAGGTCGATCGGTCCGCCGTTCTTCTTCAATACGGCGACAGTCTGCTCCTTGATCGCATTGGAGAACGCATCGCCATTGATCGTCTCGATCGATCGGCCCGCCGCCTTCGCCAGGCGATGGACCTCGGCGAGATTGTACCAGCCCGCCGATGCGGTCTTCTCGCCCGAGCCCGGTCGCTCGAAGCACACGCTGGTGGCACTCGCGCCGTAGCCGAACACCGCGGTGATCAGCGAGGACAGGCCGTAGCCCGCGCTCGATCCCACCACCAGCACCCGCCCGATGCCGGTGCCGGGGCCCTGCGCCTTCGCGAGCTCGACTTGGCGACGGGCGTTGGTGGCGCAACCTTCAGGGTGCGCCGCAAGGCAGATGAAACCACGGAAACGGGGATTGATGGCGACCTGGGACATCTGCGCTCCTTCGGGGAGCCGGGATGGTACGGGCCAGCCGGAGGGGAGAAGGGGGAAGCCGCATAAGAGAATGCGGAAGCGGGAAGATCGAAGCGAGATGTTCGAAGATGGCAGTTCGAAGGTAGAAGAGGGAGGCTCGGAGTCTGGACAGGGAATCGGTCGGACGTGCGAAGGACGCAGGTGTGAGTGCCGGATCAGTGCCCGCCGCACGGCGACACCTGCCTAGCTTCTACCTTCTACCTTCTACTTCCCTCTTCTATCTTCATGCTTCGATCTTCTGTGTTCCGTCTTCCGCCTCCACGTGCCGTCCGCGTCCTCTTGTCCCCCCGGCTCGATCGCCATCATGCTGGCCCATGGCCTCATCGTCCCTCTCGAGCCTGCGTGATCACGCGCGCGCGATTTTCGCGGCGGGGGTCGCCGCAGTCGAGCCGCGCGCGGCGGTGCTGGCGCACTGCCGCGTGGATGGCGAGGCGCTGATCGCGGGCGAGGCGCGCATGCCGCTCGGTGGGCGGGTGGTGGTGGTCGGCGCGGGCAAGGCCTCGGCGGCGATGGCGCGCGGGGTCGAGGAGGTCCTCGGCGCGCGCATCTCGGGCGGCGTGATCGTGACCAAGCACGGGCACGCGGTGCCGCTCGCGCGCATGCGGCTGTTGGAAGCCGGGCATCCGGTGCCTGACGCTGCTGGCGAGCACGCTGCGGCCGAGATCGAGCGCGCGGTGTCCGGCCTGACCGAGCGCGATCTGGTGGTGGTGTGTCTATCTGGCGGCGCATCCGCGCTGATGCCAGCTCCGCGCGCGGGGCTGACGCTCGCCGACGAGCAGGCGGTGTCCTCGCTGCTGCTCGCGAGCGGCGCGGACATCGCGCAGATGAACACGGTGCGCAAGAAGCTGTCGCGGCTCAAAGGCGGCGGGCTCGCACGCGCGTGCGCGCCGGCGAGCGTGCTGACGCTCGCGATATCCGACGTGGCCGGCGACGATTGGGGCGTGATCGGCTCGGGTCCGACTACTGCCGATGGCTCGACCTTCGCCGACGCGCTCGCGGTGTGCCTGCGCTTCGATCTGCTCGCGCGCCTGCCGCCGGCGGTCGCCGGCCTGATCGAGCGCGGGGCGGCGGGCCTGGAGCCCGATGCGTTGAAGCCGACCGACCCATGCTTCGCGCGCGCGCGGCGCGTGATGCTCGCGAGCAATCGCCAGGCGATCGAGGCAGCGGCGGCGGCGGCGCGCGCGCTGGGCTACGAGGCGGTCATCGCTTCGACGCGGCTCGTCGGTGAGGCTGCCGCCGCCTCGGCGGCATTCACCGCCGAGGCGGGCTCGATCTCCACGGGAACCGGAGCCGGCCGCGTCTGCCTGATCGCCGGCGGCGAGACCACCGTCACGCTCGGCGCCCGACCCGGCATGGGCGGCCGCAACCAAGAGTTCGCTCTCGCCGCGGCGTGCGCGCTCGAGCGTTCGCGCTCACCGCTCGCGGTGCTCGCCGCCGGCACCGACGGTACCGATGGTCCGACCGATGCCGCAGGGGGCGTCGTTGATGCCGGAACCTGTGCGCGCGCGCGCGCGGCGGGGCTGGATCCCGCGGCGCACCTGGCGCGCCACGATGCCTATCCGCTATTGCGCTCCTCAGGCGATCTGCTGGTGACCGGACCCACTGGAACCAATGTCATGGATCTGGCCATCGCACTTATCGCCTGACGGCTGAGGCGCCCGAGTCGTGGATGAGGGCGCGGCGCTTCGACGCCGCGCCGTCAGGTGCGTGCCTGTCCATCTCCGCGCAGCACGTACTTGTAGGTGCACAGCTCGGCGAGACCCATCGGCCCGCGCGCGTGCAGACGGTTGGTGCTGATGCCGACCTCGGCGCCGAAGCCGAACTGGCCGCCGTCGGTGAAGCGCGTCGACGCGTTGTGGTAGACGCACGCCGAATCCACCTCGCGCAGGTAGCGCTCCGCCGCGGCGGTGTCGCGCGTGACGATGGCGTCGCTGTGGTGGCTGCCATGGGTGTTGGTGAAGGTGATCGCATCATCGAGACTGGCGACGGTCTTCACCGCCAGCACCAGGTCGAGGTACTCGGTGGTCCAGTCCGCGGCGGTCGCGGGCTTGGCGCCGGGCAGCAGGCCGATCGCCTCGGCGTCGGCGCGCAGCTCGACTGCGTGCTTCGCCATCTCGGTGGCCAGGAGCGGCAGGAAGGTCTTCGCCACCGCGCGGTCGACCAGCAGGTTCTCGATGGCGTTGCAGACGCCGGGTTTCTGCACCTTGGCGTTCACCGTCAGCGCGAGTGCCATGGCGAGATCGGCCTCGCGGTGCACGTAGAGGCTGCACACGCCCTTGTCGTGCTTGATCACCGGCACCTTGCTGCACGCCACCACCGCGCTGATCAGCGACTCGCCGCCGCGGGGCACGACGATGTCGATGGCGTCGTCGCGCGCGAGCAGCACCTCTACCAGGCGGCGGTTCTGCTCCTGCACCAGCTGCACGAGATCCTCGGACACGCCGGCGCGTGCCAACCCTGCGCGGAAAGCGCGCGCGAGCGCGCGGTTGCTGTGCACCGCCTCCTTGCCACCGCGCAGGATGCAGGCGTTGCCGCTGCGCAGGCACAGCGCCGCGGTGTCGACGGTGACGTTCGGCCGGCTCTCGAAGATGATCGCGACCACGCCGATCGGTACCGAGATCTTCTCGCAGCGGATGCCCTGGGCGATGGTGCGGGTCTCGAGCACCTTCCCCACCGGATCGGGCAGGCCGGCGACCTTGCGCAGGTCGGCGATCACGTCATCGAGGCGCTTGCCGTCGAGGCGCAGCCGGTCGATCCGCGCGGGAGTCAGGCCGTCGGCCTTCGCCTGGGCGAGATCGAGCGCGTTCGCTGCGTGGATCGCAGCGGCGTCGGCCGCGAGCGCATCTGCCGCTGCCATCAGCGCCGCGCGGCGCGCGGCGTCGGACATGGTCGCGGCCACGCGCGCGGCGGGGCGGGCGCGATCGCACAGCGCGGCGACGTGCTCGGCGACGGCCGTGGGGATTGAGGATGGAGCGCCAGCGGCCATGACATCGAGTACACGCCGCCGGATCGGGCCGACAAGCGACGAGCGCGGCGGCAGGCGAGCCATCGCCAAGCCATCCGGCCAGAAACGCTGGCCAGAGGCATGAGGGAGCGGAGGTTGGAGGGGCATCGCGCCCGCCGTGCCCCGTCTCCATCTCCAGCTCCAGCTCGATCTCGACCGATCCCGTCGACCGAGCGTGGACAGGCGAGTCACGGCCGCCGCGTGCTGGCGTTATGCCACTACCGTCACTCAGGAAGGACTCCATGCGCTTCGCCCATGTCTTCGCGCTGATCCTCGCCTTGGCCTCCGTCGCGACCGCGGCTGACGCCGTACCCGCCGACAAGGACTCGTTCCACGTCTTCGTGCTGATGGGGCAATCGAACATGGCGGGTTCGGGGCAGCCGATCCTCGAGGAATACCGCGAGCCGGCGACGCGCGTCCTGACCCAGGCGCCGGACCTCTCGTGGAGCGGTGCCAAGACGCCACTCGACCAAGCCCGCGGCAGCGGGATGAGCCCGGGCGAGAGTTTTGCGCGCCATTACGCCGAGCTGCATCCGGGCGTGACCGTCGGGGTCATCCAGTGCGCGCGCGGCGGGCGCGGCATCAAGGAGCTGGCCAAGGGCGGCAAGGATCGCGACGGCGCGCCCAACTACGACGACAGCCTCAAGCGCATCCTCGCCGCAGCCAAGCAGGGGACGCTCATGGGCATGCTCTGGCACCAGGGTGAGACCGATGCGGGCGATGCCGAGTATGTGACGCATCTCGCCGCGCTGGTCGCGGATCTGCGCGCCGACCTCGGCGAGCCGAAGCTGCCGTTCATCTGCGGCGAGCTCGGCCGCTATGCGGGGTGGACCAGCGGCTTCAACTCCCGCATCGGCGCCGCGCCGCGTGAGATCCCGCGCTGCGCCGTCGCCACCACGGAGGGGCTGCTCGATCTCGGCGATAAGGTGCACTTCTCGGGCTTCTCGGCCGAGATCCTCGGCGCCCGCTACCTGATGGAATTCGAACACCTGGTCGAGCCAGAGCTTGCGACGCGCTTCGCTCCCACGCTCGCGGACATCACCGCGCGCATGCTGGCGCGCGACGCGGGCTGGAAGGTGATCCTGAACGGCGGCATGGACGAGGGCGTATCGCGACCATTCGCCTGGGACGGGATCTGGACCGGCAAGGGCACGCTGGCCATCACCCGCGACACCTCCACGTCGGTGTCCGCGCCGGCGGCCATGCGCATCGCCTCGGTCGGGGGCCCGGCCCAGGGTTCGGTGGGCCAGGCCATGCGCGATGTCGCTGGCAAGACCATCACCGTCAAGGCGCAGGCCAAGAACGCCGGCTTCACGGGGTGCCGGATCGAGGTCTCCGGTCTCGATGGCTCATGGAAGCAGGCCTTCAGCCAGACCGTCATCGACGCCAGCGCGGCCCGTGCGTGGACGGCGTTCAGCGGCAGCTACGCGATCCCGGCCAACGTCCCGAACTGCCGCATCGCCGTCGCGGTCGACGGCGAGGGCGCGGCGTGGATCGATGACGTCACCGTCGACGTCGCCGAGACGCCTCCGGCCCCCGCGGGCTCCAATCTGCTGGTCAATCCCGGCATGACCGATGGCGACGCCATCCCGAGCGCGTGGACCGCGGTGTGGGCCGGCACCGGCAAGATCGCCAGTGTCCGCGACACCCAGGTCTTCAAGGTCGCGCCGGCGGCGCTGCGCGTGGAATCGGTCGGCGGCACGGCGAATGGCAATGTCAGCCAGGGGCTCGAGGGCGTTGCCGGCAAGCGGGTGCGCATCACCGGCTGGGTGAAGAGCGATGGCGTGGTCGCTACGACCGTGGGCCTCGGCTCCTTCGACGCGAATTGGAAATCGCTGGCGTGGGAGACGATCCAGGCGGTGGGCACGGGAGCCGGATCCGAATGGACGCAGTTCGACAAGACCGTCGCCGTGCCGGCGGGCGCGGTGCACGTCAACCTCGGCATGTGCATCGATGGCGACGGCAAGGCCTGGTTCGATGAGGTTGCGGTCAGCGTCGTCCCGTAGTTCAGTCCCGTTCGCCGCTCGGCTGTCGAGTCGTTCAGAGGCGGAGCGCGGGGGTAGAGGCGTTGGTCGCCGCCGTCTTCACCACGCTTGCCTTCACTGTGGCAGCCACCGCCGAGAAAGCGGCCTCGAGGGTCGCCACCACCGCGACGCAGCTGCGCGTGAGCATGCAGTTCGCGGGGCCGTCCTCGGCCGGACGCCAATCGGTGCGCAGCCCGATCACCGGGATGCCCTTGGCGTAGGCGTAGCCGGCCTCCCAGCAGGTGCCCGAATCCGGATCGGCGCCGTCGAGCACGGCGATCACCGCGGCGGCGCGATCCAGGTGCGAGACGCAGGCGGTGAAGATGCGCGCGAAGTCGGGCGATGCTCCCGCGTCGAGCGCCGCGCAGAACTCCTGCGGAACCAGCAGCTCGATCTCGCCTCGACCGAGTTCGCGCAGCCTGCGCGCGTTGGCGGCGTTCCAGGCGCGCTCTGCGTCGGTGAACAGCGGTGCGGCGTAATAGACGACGGTGAGCGTCACGGCGCTGTCACTGCCGAGTCGCGGGTGGGGTCGGTGGTGGCGCGACCGGCGGCGCTGTCTCTGCGCCGATCGCCGCGCGCGCTGCGGCGAATTCGCTGGCGTTCTTCAACACCTGGCCCGAGCCGTCGGCTCGCACCAGCACGTAGCAGCTCGGCCGGTAGCCGACCGGCGTCCAGCGCTGGATCGGTTCGCCGGTGCAGACGTAGCGCAGGCGCCCACTCGCGGGATCGCTGACCGCGACGAACAGCGCGCGGCCCGGGCCGGTATTGTAGGAGCGCAGTTCGGCGTCGCGCCCCTCGAGGCGGGCATGGACGTAGAACTGCAGGTCGCTCATCGCGCGGTGGGCGCGCACCAGCACGTCCCAGCGCGGCATCAGCTCAATGTTGGCGAGCGAGGCGAAGCAGGTGGCGAACACGAACACCGCGCTCACCGGCGCGACCCGCAGCCACTGCCAACCGCATAGCCAGGCCCAGGCGATCCCGAGCCCGCAGCCGACGGTGATCGACAGCACCAACGCGTAGACGTTGGTGCCGTCGCCATCGAGCAGACAGCCGAGTGGCAGCAGCAAGGCGACGATGCCGATGCCGAGCTGGCGCAGCCCCGGACGCTCGGGCAGCAGCCATCGCTCGTAGGTGGTCGTCACTCGCCCGGTCGTCATGCGCCCAACCATAGGCACCGGCCCACATTAGTTAATGCCCCCACCCCGATGGCGTCCCCCGCCGACGCATCTACACTCCGTCACCCTCCAGACCCGAAGGCCGAACTCTGAAGGTCCCGCCCCCCGAAACTCCCTACCCGGGGGCCCTATCGCCCCCGCGATGGGGCGGGCGCCGAGGGGCGGTCGGCGGATGCAATGGGCGCAGCCCATCCGCCGAGTGATTACCCGGCTCCGCCGTTTAATCCGCGCCCCGACCACGCCCGTGGGGTAGGCCCGCTGGGCCGTTGGGGCGAAGCCCCTGAAAGAGAGCCAGCATGCCGATCAGGTTGAATACCATCATCACCCGCACCGGCGACGACGGCTCCACCGGCCTGTCCGACGGATCCCGCCTGCCCAAGGATCACGCGCTGATCGTCGCCATCGGCAGTGTCGACGAGGCCAATACCGTGCTCGGCATGGTCCGCCTCGAGGTGGTGCCCGATGTGATCGCGGCCGAGCTGCCGCGCATCCAGAACGACCTCTTCGATCTCGGCTCGGATCTGGCGACTCCGCCCGGCGGCGCGCACGAAGCCAAGATCCCGCGCATCGCGCCGTCCCAGATCGCGCGGCTCGAAGCCGCCGCGGCCGCGGCCAACGCCGGCCTCGCGCCACTGACCAGCTTCGTGCTGCCGGGCGGCGCCCGCCCTGCGGCATGGATGCACATGGCACGCGTGGCGGTGCGCCGCGCCGAGCGCGAGGTGGTCGCCGCCACCCACGCACTGCCGTCGCGCGCGTTCAATCCCGAGATCTTGCGCTACCTCAACCGTCTGTCCGACCTGTGCTTCATCTGGGCGCGCCAGTGCAACGGCGACGGCGCCTACGACGTGCTGTGGGCCCCGGGTCGCCACGCGCGCTGACCGCCATGCTCATCGCCGCCACCGACCCGCGCCTGTCCTTCGTAGCGCCCCAACCTCCGATCCCGGGAAGCGCGGGCGCAGTCAGGCTCGAACGCTTCACGCGCGAGGCCTACACCGCCGTCGCTGGCCAGATCGGGCCATTGGCGAACCTGCGTTCCTCGACCGGTTGCGCCATCCGCCTGGCCACCGATAGCCCGTGGATCGGGCTGCGCCTCGAGCGGCTGCGCCATCACCAGCTAGTGCCGGTCGGCGTGGCGCTCGAGGTGGAGACGGACGCTGGCGTGGTCACGGTGGACAGCGGCGATCTGCGCGAACGCGACAGCGCCGTGGTGGTGCGCTTCCCGACCGGGCTCGAACGTGGGGGCGAGACGCGCGCTGCGGCGCTGTGGCTGCCGTTGATCTCGACCTGCGAATTCGCCGGCCTTGAGCTCGCCGATGGCGCTCGGGTCGAGCTGGCGCCCGCGCCCCCGCTACGCTGGCTGGCGATCGGCGACAGCTTGACCCAGGGCTTCACGGTGCAGTCGCCGCTGAAGAACTGGGTGCACCGTCTGTCGCGGCGCTGGGCTATGCCCGTGCGCAACCTCGGCGTCGGCGGCATCGGCATCGAGCCCCGGGTGTTCGCGCACGCGCTCGGTGAACGCCGGTGGGAGCTGGTGACGATCGCCCTGGGCAGCAACCACTCGTGGAAGGAGAGCGACGCGACGGTCGCGGGTGAGCGCGCTGCGGCGATGGCCGAGCTGGCGCTCTCAGGTGGCCACGGACGCGTGGCGTGGATGCTGCCGCCGTGGAAGCCGTGCGAGGACGGCAAGGGCCCGCCGGATTTCGCCGGCGTGATCCTCGACCGCGAGACCGGCGCACGCGCTGGGCGCGTGCGTGAGGACATCCGTGCCGCGCTCACGCGCTTCGCGCCGCGTCTCGAAATCATCGGTGACCTGATGCCGCACGACCACCGCTACCTGCCCGACGGGCTGCACCCGTTCGCCATCGGCTTCGCGCGCTTCGCCGACGCGGTGGACGCGGCACTCCATCCGGGCGCCCCGACGGTCTGACCCGCCGCGTCAGCCGCGTGGTCGGGCGAGGAATGCGGTCCATTCCGCGGGTGTGTTGACGTTCACCAGTGATGGAGCCAGCCAGTCCGGAACGGCCAGGCGCGCGACGCCGGCTTCCTCGGCGAGGTCGTGCAGCGCGCGCTTGCCGTCGCGCAGGCGCTGGACGATCGCCGGTGACAGCCGCCGGTGGTACCACGAGAACAGCGGCTCGATGCCGCCCCGGGTCTCGCACAGCAACGCGTCGCGGTCAGCATGCTCAGCGGCGCGGTCGCGCAGCCAGCCGAGTTCGCGTTCGCCCAGCGCGGGCATGTCGCAGCCGATCATGAGCACGGATTCCGCCGCCTGCAGTGCGGTGGCGAGCCCGCCGAGCGGCCCTTGGCCCGGCACCAGGTCCACGAGCCAGGTCGCATCCGCGCGGCCCTCGTCGGCATCCGGCTGATCGCGGGCCTCGCGACCGATCACCAGCACGCGCAGGCCGCAGGCGCGACCGGCTCGGCACAGCCGCGCGAGCACGGTCTCGCCCGCGATCACTAGCGCGCTTTTGTCGCGCCCCATGCGCGTGCTCGCGCCGCCTGCCATGATTGCGAGACAGTGGGGGGGCGTCATGGCGCGAGCCTATCCGCCGCGGCCGTCATGCATCCGCCAGAGGGCGGTGCGAGCGATACGCTGGAGACTAGGGATGCTGCTTGAACAGCAGCGTCACGGTCTTGGTCTGGCCCGCTCGGTCGCGGACAGTGAACTCGACGCGATCGCCGATCTCGCAGGCGACCAGCGCGCGCAAGAGCGAGACCTTGGTGGTGATGGCCTTGCCGGCGACCGAGGTCAGCGTGCTGCCGGCGGTGAGACCGGCGAACGCGGCCGGACAGTCGGCGTCGACGTGGTCGATGATCGTGCCGGCTTCGGTCTCGGCAAAGGTCAGTCCGTGGTACGGGCGCCCCGGGATCGGGGTGCGAGCGAGCGCGACCTCGATCTCGATGCGTTCATGTGCTGAGCCGCGCTCGATCGCCACGGTCGCGGCGGCGCCCTCCTTCCAGGGCAGCGAGGCGAACAGTCCGAGCGCCGAGGCGACCGAAGTGGCCCGGCGGCCCGCGACCGAGACCAGCAGATCGCCGGGCAGCAGCGGCGAGGTGCCGGCCGCCTTCACCATCACGCCCTCGGGCGCGGGCGAAAGCTCGAGCCCCTTCGGCGCGGCGGTGTGGCGCACGTAGCCGCCGTCGGCCGCCAGCAGCAGGGGCATGAACGCGGCGAGCTGGGGGCTGGCGACCGCCAGGCCGATGCCGCTGTTGATGCGGAAACCGGTGAGCGAGCGGATCTGGCCGTTGATGCCCAGCAGACGCGCCTGGTGGTCGAAGAGCGGGCCGCCGGAATTGCCGGGATTCACCGGCGCGTCGCCCTGCACCGCGTCGGTGTAGCCGCCGCGCACGATGCGTCCCGAGCTGAGGATCCCGGTGGTGAGCGTGGGCACGTCGTCGTAGTCGCCCAGTGCGAAGGGGTTGCCGATCGCCACCACCTCTGCGCCTGGCAGCAGGGCCGAGGCCGGCGCCAGCTCGACGCCAGCGAAATCGCGCTTGGCCGCGGCGCGCGCGGCGGGATCGATCTGCAAGAGCGCGATGTCGCCGACCGGATCGCTGCCGAGCAGCTTCGCCGGCCAGGCCGCGCCGTCGGCGGTGCGCACGGTGAAATCGTCGAGCCAATCGATGACGTGGTGGTTGGTGAGGATCAGGCCGTCGGTGCCGACCAGCACGCCGCTGCCACCGCCGACGAACACGTAGGCGCCGAGCATGCGCTGGACGAGCTCCTTGGGCAGCGAGCCCGCGGAATGGGCGTTGGCATCCACGTCTGCCGACGGCGCGGAGGCGCCCAAGGCGGTCAGCATCGGGCACAGCGCGAGCGCCGTCGACATCAGCATGCGCGCTCCGAGCAAGCGCACCACAGCCGGGCGATGCGCGCTCACGGCTTCTCGCGATCGCGGCGGAACTCGCTGAGTTCGACATCGGTGGAGAGCGGCTTGCCGTCGCGCTCGTACTCGACCGTGACCTTGTCGCCGGCGCGGTGTTTGAGCAGCGCACGGGCCACCGCCGCGACGCTGGTGGCGGGGGTGCCGTCCACGCGTTGGAGCACGTCGCCGGCCTTCAGCCCGGCGGCCTCGGCGCCGGTGCCGGCGATCACGCCCTCGAGCCGCGGACGGCCGTCGATCGGGCGCGGGTTGAGGTTGACGCCCATGCCCAGAGTGGGCAGCTCGGCGGTGCCGATGCCTTCCTTGAGCGGCACGAGCGCGTGGGCGATGGCGGCCGCGTCGAGCACCATGGCCACGCCCGAATTGATCAGCCATTCGCCCTGAGGAGCGAGCAGCACCGCCATGCCGACGATGCGGCCGGAGGCGTCGACCGCGGCTCCGCCCAGGCTCGCATAATTCGCGCGCGCGTCGATCTGCAGCCAGGTGTGCACACTCTGCATGAGATGCCGCCCGGTCGCCGAGATGACGCCGCGGGTCATGGTGAACGACGCGCGCGGATCGGAGCCGGGGCGCAGCGGCGCGACCAGCGCGACCGCGTCGGAGACCTCGGGACGCGGGGCGAACGGCGCGTCCTCGCAGGGCAGCGCCGAGGCGGCCTTGAGCAGCGCGATGTCGAGGGGCTTGTTGACCGCCAGCACCTCGCAGGTGATCGAGCGATCGGCCCCGAGCAGTACGCGTCCCCGCTTGGCGCCGCCGTGGAGATTGCCAGCGGCGGTGATCAGCAGCCCGGCCTTGGCGTCGACGACGATCGCCGGCGCCGGCTGATCGGTGTAGAATACCTGTTGCTGATTGTAGTAGAGATCCCACCAGCGTTGCAGCCGGTCGCGCTCGGACAGCGGCGCATCGGCGACCGCGCGCGGCGGACGCGGGACATTCTCAGGATTGCCCAGGCCCTCGGGGCGCTCGAAATACACCAGCGCCATGCTGCGCGCCGCGCCAGCGGCCTTCTCACCGAGCGCGGCGTCGTCTCCGGCTCGGACGTCGGGGGAAGTCATCGGAGGGGACTGCTCGAAGGGGAGTTGCAGGTCGGCGGCGATGAGATGCATCGGGATGGCGGTGCCGAGCCGGCGGTCGCGCGCCTGACCGAGGCTCACCAGCGCGATGCAGCGTCCGCGCGCGTCGAGCAGCGCGCCGCCCTGGCTGCCGTCGTTGACGCCGGCGTCGATCTCTAGGACCGGGCCGCGGTAGGCGCTGAGCACGCGGCCCATGCGCCCGCGCACCGGCGGAGCGTCGGTGGGGATGTCGTACAGGCCGCTCACCACGCCGCGCGAGATGGCAGATGCCCCGTCCTGCTCGATCGCGCCGCAGGCGTTTCCGGCCGTCCAGGCGCGGCTGCCGATCGCGAGCGCGCGGCTGTCGCCGAGCGGCACCGGGGCGATGTCGGCCGGCCAAGCGTCGATCTTCAGCAGCACTGCGGTGGTCGCGGCGCCGCGGCGGATGATCTCGGCGGAGCGGCGTCGACCGCCCTCGATCACCACCGTGACGTGATCGCCGATCTTGGGTTCACCACCCTTGGCGGCCGGATCGCCGGGCAGCGCCTCGGCGAGGGTGATCGCGGTGCCATCGGCGGAGATCACCACCGCCGAGCCGCCCCAGGTCTCCTGCACGCTCTCGGGCGCCGGCATCGCGACGATGCCGGGCGGCGCCTCGAGTGCGCCTGCTGACGCGACGATCGCGAGCAGCCAGGCGCAGCGCAGCGCCATCCGGGAACGGCCGGGGTGAGGGAGACCCATACCCAAGCATAGCCCGGGCGGACGGGTCGGAGCAAGCGCTACCCGCAGGGGGCTCAGCGGGAGTGAGGCAGGGTTGTTCGACGGCGAAGCCCTGGACAGCGCCGCAGGGGTCTATTCGGTCCTTCTTCAATCGACTCCAGCGGCTCCAGCGACTCCTGCATCTCCAGCGATGCGGCTCGCAGTCGCTCGCGCTGGCTCTGCTAGAAGCCCTTGCCGAGGAAGCCGAGATCGAGGCTGAGCAATCGGCAGAGCACGCCCAGGGCTCCGTCCTGGTCGAGCTTGGCGCGCAGGAACATCACCAGCACGCCGGCATCGAGCTGCAGATGGACGAGTTCGGGAAGCTTCACCGAGGCCAGCTCCTTCGGCAGCGCGCCGCTGAGGTGCAGGCGCAGGTGGCGATCCTGGACGTCGATGCGTTTGACCCCGAGCTCACGCGCGCGGATGCGGATGGCGCGGATCTGGAACAGCCTGGCCACCGGCGGCACCAGCGCGCCGTAGCGGTCGCGCACGCCGTGGGCGAGGCTGGCGAGATCGCTGATGCGCCGGCAGGTGTCGAGCTGCTTGTGCACCTCGAACTTCAGCGCCGGCGTCTCGAGCCAGGTGTCGGGGATGTAGGCGTCGACCATCAGCCCGAGCAGGGTCTCGCCGGTGTCGCTATGACCCATGGCCGCGGCGAGTTTGTCGCCGGCGACCGAGCCGGAATCCGTCGCCTTGAGCACGGTCTTCGCCGCGCCGCCCGCGAGCGTGGGGGCGGCCGTCGGCAGGCCCGCTTCCTGGCGCCGCACCGCCTCGCCGAGCAGCTTGGTGTAGAGCTCGTAGCCGATGGCGTCGATCTGGCCGCTCTGCTCCGGGCCGAGCAGATTGCCGGCGCCGCGCAGCTCGAGGTCGCGCATCGCCAGCTTGAAACCGGCGCCGAGCTCGGCGTATTCCTGGATCGCGTTCAGCCGTTCGCGCGCCTCTTCGCCCAGTTCGCGGTTCGGCGGGGTCAGGAAGTAGGCGAACGCCTGGCGCGTGAAGCGGCCGATGCGCCCGCGGATCTGATGCAATTCAGCCAGGCCGAAGCAGTGCGCGTTGTTGACGAACAAGGTGTTGGCGTTCGGGATGTCGATGCCCGACTCGATGATGGAAGTGGTGACCAGGCAATCGAGCTGCTTGTGCCGGAACGCCTCCATGACGCGCGCGATGCGGTCCTCGTCCATCTGTCCGTGGATGGTGTCGAGCTTGATCGCCGGCACGAGGCGCGACAGCTTGTGCGCGAGCGAATCGAGATCCTGGGCGCGGTTGTGCACCACGAAGGCCTGGCCTTTTCGTTCAAGTTCCCGTTCCAGCGCGTGGCGCACCAGCTGGTCGTCCCACGGCGCGACCCGCGTCTCGACAGCCAGGCGCTCGGCCGGAGCCTCGGCGAGCACGCTGATGTCCCTCAGGCCCAGCAATGAGAAGTGCAGCGTGCGCGGGATCGGCGTCGCCGAGAGCGTGAGCACGTCGCAGCCGGAGCGCACCGCCTTGAGCTTCTCCTTCTGCTTCACGCCGAAGCGGTGCTCCTCGTCGATCACCAGCAGGCCGAGGTTCTTGAACGATAGCTTCTCGGTGAGGATGGCATGGGTGCCGATCACCACGTCGACTTCGCCCTTGGCGGCGCGCTCGAGCACTTCGCGCCGCGCCTTGGGTTCGTGGAAGCGGTTCAGTCCCGCCACCTTCGCGGGGAATCCGGCGAAGCGTTCGGTGAAGGACTCGAGGTGCTGCTCTGCCAGCAGCGTGGTCGGCACCAGGATCGCCACCTGGAAGCCCGAGGCGACGGCCTTGAAGGCCGCGCGCATCGCCACCTCGGTCTTGCCGAAGCCGACATCGCCGCAGAGCAGGCGATCCATGGCGATCGGCTGCTCCATGTCGGCCTTCACCTCGCGCACCGCGGCGAGCTGGTCCTCGGTCTCCTCGTAGGGGAACGAGCTCTCGAAGCGGCGGATCTCGGGCGAATCGGCCTTGAACACCAGACCTCCGGCGGCGACGCGGCGCGCGGCGTTGCGCAGCAGCTCGCCGGCCATGTCCTGCACCGCCTTCTCGGCCTTCTCGCGCTTCTTCGCCCACGCCGCGCCGCCGATCTTCGACAGCTCGGGGGTGCGTCCGGTGGCGCCGACATATTTCTGCACCAGGTCGATCGCATCGACGGGGACATAGAGCTTGGTGCCCTCGGCGAATTCGAGCAGCAGGAAGTCCTCGAGGAAGCCGCGCTTCTCGAGCGTGGCCATGCCCTTGAACACGCCGATGCCATGGCGCAGGTGCACCACCAGGTCGTTGCGCTTGAGATCGGTGAGCGAGGCCAGCGGCTGGCCGCCTGCGATGCGCGCGCCGCGGCGCTTGGCCGGCTCGCGCTCGGCGAGCTCGAAGTCGTGGGCGACCACCAGGCCGCGCTCGAGATCGCGGAATCCCGAGCTGAGCCGCCCGACGCGCACCTCGGCGACGACATCGTGATCGGCACAGTGCGCCTCGAGCTCACGCTTGGCCTCGTCGTTTCGCGCCAGGAGCAGAATGGGTGCGGCGTGCGGCGTGCGGCGTGCGGCGTCTCCGCCAGAGAGTTCGACAGCGAGGCGCTTGAGTTCGGCGAGGCCGCGCTTGAGGTCGCCGCGCAGGCGCTCGACGCCCAGCGACGAGCCGTCGAGCGCGCCCTGCTCGAGCTGGCGGGCGAAGCGCAGCTCACGGCGGCCGTGATCCTTCTTCAGGCGGCCGCGCAGCGGGATGTCGCCGAGCACGGCGATCGGCGTGCGCGGCAGCTGCTCCCACAGGCCCTTGGTGGCGAGCCCGCCGGTGGACGACGCCAGCACCGCTTCATCGGCGCGCGCGATCGACTCCTGGCTGAAGGCGTCGAAACGCCGTATGGAATCCACCTGGTCGCCGAAGAACTCGATGCGCAGCGGATCCTGGCCGATCCACGGATAGATGTCGATGATGCCGCCGCGCACCGCTAGTTCGCCGCGCGCCTCGACGGCGCCGGTCACCTTGTAGCCGGCTTCCACCAACCGCTCGACCAGACCATGGAGCGAATGCTCCTGTCCGGGTTTCAGGATGATGCTCGAGCGCACCACCTGCTGGATGTCCGGCACCGGCTGCTCGACCGCCGGCGGGCTGGCCACCAGCAGCGCGCCGGCCGAGAACGCCTCGAGCGCGGCCATGCGGCGGTTGTGGCCGGTGCGGTCCATGGTGGCGGCGCCCGAGAGCGAGGCTACGTCCTCGCCTTCCTCGAAGCGGTCGAGCTCGGGCAGGTGCGCGACCACCACGCCGAGCTCTTCGAGATCCTCGGCCAGGGCCTGCGGGTCGTTGCATACCAGCAGGCGTGGCCGCTCGGCGGCGTCCGGGCGCGAGCACAACGCCGCCACCAGGACCGGGATGATCCCGCCATGGCAGGCGCCGATCACCAGCTCGCGGTCGGCCGCGAGCGCCGCGGCGGCCGCCGCTACGCGCGGATCGTCGACATAGGAATCCCTCAGCCGGCGCATGGGCGGGCACGCTATCGGGCAGGGGGCGGGGGGCCAGGGACCTTGCCGAAGCACCGAGAGAAACAGCAACGCGCTCCCGGCACGGAATCATCACCCAGTTTCATGACAAGCCGATGTCTGGCCCCGCTCATTCCTCAGCTCTCTGCTTCCAGGGGACAGGCCGGAGGCCGATGTTAGGGGAGTCGCGCAGCGACTTCGGATGCCCTTCGGGGCATCCGCCGGCCGCAGGCAGTAGCCCCCAACTGACAGCGCAACCCGGCAATACATTGCCGCGGCCTGCAAGGATCGCGCTGTTTCCACTGCGCGAACCCGCGAACGGAGCCCGCGTTCGACGTATACTCCTGTGTGCCCGGCACCGCACACCCCGCACCGGGGACTCGGCCATCCCCCGCCCTTGTCTGGGCCAGGAGTCGCGAATGCTCATCACCGACCACGCTACGACCACCTCCCGGACGAAAGAGCCCATGGCGGACAGCCTGCACCAGAGCCGACCAGGCGACCACGCGACCGCACGCGCGCCGGTCCCGGGCTCATCCATGGGTGGATCGCCGGCCGGAAGCGCAGCGGGGGCGTCCAGTCCTGCGACGACGCCGGCCCCCGCCTTCGACGCCACGCGCCTGCTCTCCGGGGCGCTCGCCCAGCTGTCGCGGGTGATCCTGGGCAAGGACCAGCCCCTGCGCCTGGCGCTGTGCTGCCTGCTCGCGCGCGGGCACCTGCTGATCGAGGACGTTCCCGGAGTCGGCAAGACCACCCTGGCGAACGCGCTCGCGCGTACCCTCGGCCTCGCGCTCAAGCGCGTCCAGTTCACCAGCGACCTGCTGCCTGCCGACATCCTCGGCACCTCGGTGTTCGAACGCGACGCGGCCGGCGGCAAGGGCGAGTTCGTCTTCCACCACGGGCCGTTGTTCGCCCAGGTGGTGCTCGCCGACGAGGTCAACCGCGCGACCCCCAAGACCCAAAGCGCGCTGCTCGAGGCGATGGAGGAACGCCAGGTCTCGGTGGACGGGCGCACCCATCCGCTGCCGACGCCGTTCTTCGTCATCGCGACCCAGAACCCGACCTTCCAGATCGGCACCTTCCCGCTGCCCGAGTCCCAGCTCGACCGCTTCCTGATGCGCATCGACCTCGGCTATCCCGATCGTGACGCCGAGCGCGCGATGCTCGCTGCGCCGGACCGGCGGCATGTACTCGATGGGCTGCCGGCGGTGGTCGATGCGGCGCAGCTGGCCAAGCTGCAGGAGGCGTGTGAGCGCGTGCACGTGTCGGACGCGCTGCGTGACTACCTGCTCGACCTGCTCGGCGCCACGCGCAACGGTTCCGGACACGGCCTCTCCCCGCGCGCGGGCCTGGCGCTGCAGCACGCCGCCCAGGCGTGGGCGCTGATGGCTGGCCGAGTCATGGTGCTGCCCGAGGACGTGCAGGCGGTGGCCCCGTCGGTGATGGCCCATCGGCTCGCGGGCATCGACGGCGGCGACGGTCGCGCGCGCGCTCAGACCGTGATCTCGAAGGTGCCGGTGGCCTGATCCGGCTTCTCGCGCCGCCGGCGCGAGCAGGAGATCCCATGCAGTCCGCCATCACATCGGGAAGCGCATCCGCAAACGGATCGGGAATCGCGCTCGCGGCGCCGGGGCGTGGCGACGGTCCATCGTCCTCGGAGCCTTCACTGCCAATGGTCTCAAAAGAGCCGTCGGCCATCCACATGCGCCTCACCCGCCACAGCCAGGGCCTGGGTGTGGTGGTGATGTTGATGCTGGTGGCGGCCATCAACTACCAGAGCAACGCGGCGTGGGGCCTGGTATTCGCGATCGTGTCGGCGGCGGCGCTGTCGGGCCTGCACGCGCGGCGCAACCTTGCCGGCATCTCAGCGATGGCGTCGCCCGCGGCCCCGGTGTTCGCCGACGAGCCCATCCGCTTCGGCATCGTGCTCGCGAACAGCCAAGGCGCCGATGCCTGTGGGATCTCGGTGACGCTGCCCGACGCCGAACCGGTGCCAGCCATTGGTGCCGAACGCGTAGTGAACGCCATGCGCGTGGGCGGCCTCGCTTCTGCCAGCATCACGGTCGAGCTGCCGCCGCGTGCGCGCGGCGCCTGGTCGTACGCGCGGATGCGCGTCGCTACCTCCTTCCCGCTCGGGTTGATCGAGGCGTGGCGCGATCTGCCGGTGACGACCGATGGGGTGGTCTATCCCCGCCCGAGCGGCGAACGCATCGCGCGCGTCCAGACCGGCAGCGAAGGTGGTGACGACGGGGGCCAGCGGCGCGGAGGAGACGACTTCAACGGCCATCGTCGCTACCAGCCCGGCGATTCGCAGCACCACATCGATTGGAAGGCGCACGCGCGTGGGCGATCGCTGCTGGTGAAGGAATTCGTCGGCGCTGGCGGCGGCCTGGTGTGGTGCGACTGGTCAGCCGCGAGCGGCGATGTCGAGTCGCGCCTGGCCCAGTTGGCGCGATGGATCGTCGAGGCGCATCGGGCAGGCTTCCGCTACGGGCTGCGAATTCCTGGTTCGGCGATCGCTCCTGCCATGGGCAACTCGCACTACCACGCCTGCCTGCGCGCACTGGCCCTGCATCCGCGCGCGGCGGACGGCGAGGTCATCATCGAACCGCCGGTGGCGTCTGGCGAGTCCACATCCTTGGAGGCGCCAGCATGAGCGCGCCCGCCTTCGAGCTGCGCTTCTCGACCCTGCTCGCCTTGGTGGGCGGCATGAGCCTGGCCACGCTCGCGTTCTACGATCCGTTACCCCTGTGGCTGCCGTTGCCGCTCGCCGTGCTCGGCGCGTGGCGGTTGCGCCGTTCGTGGCTCGGGCAGGCGTCGCCGCGCATCGGCAAGCGCACGATCACGCTGCTGCTGATCGCCTTCATGGTGCCGCTGTGGGCGACGGGGCATCTCGGCGCCGGCATCGATGGCGCCGGGCCGGCCTTCATCGTGCTGCTGTGGTGCAAGCTGCTCGAGCTGCATTCATCGCGCGACTTCCTGCGCACCTGCTTCATCGCGATGTTCCTGGTATCGGCGCAGCTGCTGGCATCGCAGTCGCTGGTGCAGTGCCTGTTCGCACTGGCGTCGACGCTCGCCATCCTCGGCGTGCTGGTCCAGTTCCATGTCGTCGGCCCGATCGGGTCCGGATTCTCGGATGCGCGGCCGGTGCGCACGTTCTGGCGCAGCTTGCGCACCGCGGCGGTGATCACCGGACAGGCCCTGCCGTTCGCGATCGTGCTCTTCCTGTTCGTGCCGCGCCCGCCGATCAGTCCGGGTCTCGACCGCTCGTCGGCGATAACCGGTGTGAGCGATCTGCTCGAGCCCGGCAGCATGGCCTCGGTGGCGAAGAGCAGCGCGCCGGCTTTCCGCGTCGAGTTCACCGAGGGCACGCCGCCGGCTCCAAACGACTGCTTCTGGCGGGGCGTGATCCTGTGGCGCACCGACGGCGCGAAGTGGGGCCGTGAATCGCGTGGCGAGCGTCGGGAGAGCGCCGACCGCGTGGAGAAGCTGCCGCCGGTGGCGAGCGGGCCCGCGGACGTCGCCTACACCATCACGCTGCAGCCGCAGAACCAGAGCTGGATCTACTCGCTCGATTGCCCGCTCGGACAGGTCGGTCCGAGCGCAGCCGATAACCAGAATAACGGCTACAATCAGAAGGACGGCTATGTCTTCGAGTCGGGCGAAGTCATCGGCAGCACGCGCATGTACAGCGGGCGGTCCAATCCGCAGGCCGTGCCGCAGGACTTGCGCGGGCTCCCGCACCACAAGCAGAGCGACGGCTTCGTCCATCCCGAATACCTCCAGGTGAACGGCGGGGTGCACGAGCAGGTCCGTCAGTTGGCCGACACCTTCCACGCCGCCGGCTTGACCCATGAACGCGATGCGCATGGCGATGAGATTCTCGACAACGCCAAGATCTGCGCCGCGGCGCTCGACTGGTTCAGCGCAAACAACTTCATCTACACGCTCTCGCCGGGAACCATGGGCCCGAATCCCATGTTCACCTTCTTGTTCGAGCGGAAGCGTGGATTCTGCGAACACTACGCAGCCGCCTTCAGCCTGCTGATGCGCTTGGCGAAGGTCCCGTCGCGGGTGGTCGTCGGCTATTACGGCGGCGAAATCAACCAGGTCGGCGGTTTCCTCACCGTGCGCCAATCCAACGCCCATGCCTGGAGCGAGATCTGGATCGACGGAGAAGGCTGGCGCCGCGTCGATCCCACGCGCTACGCGACCGCGCTCGACGACCAGGGCAACGTCATCCCCCAGGACCAGCAGGGGGATCCGGCCGCGTTCAACGCCTCGCGACTCGACCAGGGGTGGTTCGCGCGCCACATGCGCACCTTCTCGCACTGGTACGACTACGTCGAATCGCGTTGGGACCAGTGGGCGCTGGCGTACGACAGCGAATCGCTGCTGGCCCTGCTCGGACGGCTCGGCCTGGCTGGATGGGGCGCGATCGCCGCGATCGGCCTGCTGTTCGGATCCGTGCTGCTGCTGCTGCTCGCGGTGATGGCGACGATGCGCCGGCGCCGGCGCGCCCGCGACCCGGCGGTGGCGGTGTACGCGGCGTTCTGCGCGCGCCTGGCACGCGTCGGCGTCGAACGCGCCGCCAGCGAGGGGCCGCGGGATTTCTCGCGCCGTGCGTGCGCGCTGCTGCCGCGCCACGCCGAGCGCATCGAGCGCATCGCCGACGGCTATGCGCGGATCCGCTACGGCGCTTGGCCCGACGAGCCGTCGCGGCGAGCGGGAATTTCTGAACTCGCCCGCGAGGTGGGCAGGCTGCGGCCGTCACGTCGCGAGGCCGCCTTCTCCTCCTCGGCCTCCGCTATCGCTCGGCGACCGTCATCACGATGATGCCCGCATCGCCAGGCGACGGCAGCCGTGGTGGCGCGGACGGACACGGCTAGGCTGGTCCCATGGTGTGGGTGGTCGGCATCGCGGTGATGATCGTGGTCGCGGCGGTAGTCGCGCTGATGCTGATGCTGATGATGCGCAGCCGCGGGACGACGGTGCGCGTTGATCGCGTACTGTCGACCCACGGCGCCTTCCGCTGCATGGCCGTCGAACAGGCTCTGGTCGCCCTCGCCGACCGCGGCGACAGCGCCGCCATTGTCGTCGCCTGGTCGCGCCTCGAAGGGCCGCTGCTCGAGGCGCTGACCGACTGCCCTCCTGATCTCAAGCCACGCCTCGCCGATGCGCTGGCACGCTGCTCGGTGGCCTGCGCCAACCGCGCCGTCGCTCAGAGCCTGATGGTGCTGCGCAACAGCTTGGCTGGTTAGTCGGGGGCTGTGCCCCCGGGCCCCCACGGCCTTTGTCGGCCTTCGATCTGTCCCTGCGGGCCAGATCATTTGCGTGATGGCTTCGCCATTGTTCACGCAAACCAGGCCTCGGCGGCCGGGGGAGGGTGGGCGGGTTGTGTTCGATCAGCGACGACTCCACCAACGAGAAGACCCGCCAGGGTTGGCGGGTCTTCTCGTCCGTTGGCGGACATCCGTTGGCGGAAAGGGGGGGATTCGAACCCCCGAGTGCCTTTCGACACTATCGGTTTTCGAAACCGACGCGTTCAGCCGCTCTGCCACCTTTCCATGTCGTCCCGACTCGTCGCCGAGTCGGAGCGGAGCGACACGCTATCTATGGTCACCCGCTCGGGCAATAGGCCGACGGGGGCCGGTCGCGGGAAGGTTCTCGTGGAAGGGGCTCAGGAAACCGCCTTCTCGACCTCCTGGTAGTGCGTCTTCGCGTCCACCTTTGGCCACACCGCCTTGATCTTGCCGTCGGTGCCGATGAGCACGCTGCTGCGGCTGGTCTTGGAGGCGCCGTCAGGCAGTGCCCCGAAGGCCTTGGCCAGCGCGCGGTCCTTGGTGTCGACCAGCAGGTCGAAGGGGAGGTTGAACTTGGCGATGAACGCCTTGTGGCTCGCCGCGTCGTCCACGCTCGCACCGAAGATGACGGTATTGGGGAACTTCGCGCGGTGATCGCGGAAGTTGCAGGCCTCGATCGTGCAACCGGGCGTGTCGTCCATGGGATAGAAGTAGACCAGCACGTTCTTGCCGGCGAAGTCTTTCAGCTTCACGGGCTTGCCGTCCTGGTTGGTGATTCCTTCGGGCCACGAGGCGGGCGAGCCGACGGTAG
This sequence comes from Planctomycetota bacterium, assembly GCA_038231435.1. Classification (GTDB taxonomy): domain Bacteria; phylum Planctomycetota; class UBA11346; order UBA11346; family UBA11346; genus JACCZE01. The sequence continues at coordinate 3,656 of JBBRLJ010000046.1, read as the reverse complement.
GTATAGGCATGATGATCCCCTTGGACCGCCTTCGATACCCGCACGCGGCGCCGCGCCATGGAAAAACCGTGGCGGCCACTACGGACGTCCAGCACGGAGCCGGTCCGAACCGGACGTCCGCCCTGGACACCTCGTCGCTGGTGTCAGCATGCGCGCATGGCTACTTCGTCGATCGTCAAGGGCGTCCTCACCGTTTCCGGCACCAGGCTCTTCAGCGGTGTTGCGGATGGTGTGACGCTCGAAAAGCAGGCCGTGGGCGACGAAGGCGTGTTCCTGCGCGCGGGCCAATCGGGCTCCACATCGCGCTGGGTGGTGTCGCTCGGCAAGCCCGCCGGCCTCGAGCGCTTCACCTGCTGCCATCGCTACGAGCCGTTCTGGATGAAGCCGGCCGCTGGCACCGCGATCTCGCAGGTGCCGGCCGAGACCCAGGTGCTGGTGCTCGAGCTCGGTGGCGGGCGCGTGGCGCTGCTGGTGCCGCTCATCGACTCGCCGTTCCGCGCCTCGCTGCAGGCGAAGGGCGACGAGCTTGCGCTGGTGGTCGAGAGCGGCGATGCGCTCACCCCGGGTTCGTCGGCACTCTCCCTCTTCATCGCCGTGGGCGCCGATCCGTACGAGGTGATCGCGCGCTCGGCGCCGGCGGTGTCTGCACGGCTCGGCCGCGGGCGCCTGCGCGTCGACAAGCCGCTGCCGGCATTCAGCGATGCCTTTGGCTGGTGCACCTGGGACGCCTTCTACCAGGAGGTCTCGCACGCCAAGGTGCGCGAGGGTCTGGCGAGCTTCGAGAAGATCGGTGTCGTGCCTCGACTGCTCATCCTCGACGATGGCTGGCAGACCGAGCGCACCATGCCGACGGGCGAGCGCCGCCTCACCGGCTTCCCCGCGAACGCGAAATTCCCCGGCGATCTCGCGCCGACGGTGCGCATGGCCAAGGACGAGTTCGGCATCGAGACCTTCCTGGTCTGGCACGCGGTGCACGGCTACTGGGGAGGCGTCGACGGCGCGGCGCTGCCCGGTTACGAGGTCCGCGAACAGCCGCGCTCGTACGGCCAGGGCATCCTGAGCCACGGCGCGCACATGAACGTCGATTGGTGGGGCCCGCTGGTCGGGCTGGTGCCGCCCGCGGCGATCCACCGCTTCTATCACGACTACCACCGCCACCTGCGCGCGCAGGGCGTCGACGGGGTGAAGGTGGACAACCAGGCCGCGACCGAGGGGCTTGGCTTCGCACTCGGCGGCCGGGTCGCGCTCATGCATGCCTATCGCGAGGCGCTCGAAGGCTCGGTGAACGTGCACTTCGACGGCAACCTCATCAACTGCATGTCGTGCGCGAACGAGATGTTCTACAGCGCGGCGTCGTCGACCTTGACCCGCACCTCGACCGATTTCTGGCCGAACCTGCCGGCATCCCACGGCGGGCACCTCTACACCAATGCCCAGGTCAGCGCGTGGTTCGGCGAGTTCACCCATCCTGATTGGGACATGTTCCAGTCGGGCCATCCGATGGGCGCTTACCACGCCGCGGGTCGCGCGGTGAGCGGCTGCCCGGTGTACGTCTCGGACAAGCCTGGGAGCCACGACGCCGCGCTCCTGCGCAAGCTGGTGCTCTCCGACGGCACCGTGCTGCGTGCATTGGACATCGGGCGTCCGACGCTCGACTGCTTCTTCCATGATCCGACCAGGGAAGACGTGCTGCTGAAGATATTCAACCGCAACCTCGAGTCCGGAGTGGTCGCGGCCTTCAACGCCCGCTACCACGCAGATGAGAAGGAGCGCAAGGCGATCGCCGGCAGCGTCTCACCGAGCGACGTGCCGGGCCTCGAGGGCGATCGATTCGCCGTGTACGCGCACCACGCGCGCTCGCTCGCCGTGATCCGCGCGGACGCCAGCCTGCCGGTGACGCTGCCCGAGCTCGCCGCCGAGGTCTTCACCTTCGTGCCGATCGATGGCGAGATCGCGGCGATCGGCCTCGCCGACAAGTTCAACAGCGCGGGCGCGATCATCGCGAAGCGGTGGGATGGTCAGGACTACACGATCACGCTGCGCGACGGCGGCAGCTTCGTCGCCTGGTGCAAGCGCGAGCCCACGAGCGTGCTGGTCGACGGCAAGCAGCAGAAGTTCGCCTACGATCCTGCGACGGGCCTGCGCGTCGAGCTGAAGAAGAAGGGCGAACAGTCCCTGCGCCTGCGTTTTTAGCATTCTCCTTCGCGGCTTCGCGGAGATCCGTTGCATCGACGACTCGCGTCCAACAATCCGCCGCTCTCTCAAACCACGTCCCACTACCTGTCCCATCACTAAGAGGTCCTCCATGGCAGCTCCCGCTCTCAAGCGCATCGGCATCGTCGGCGGAGGCGCTATCGCGGCCTCGCACATCGAAGGCATGCGCGGTGCCGGCTGCGAGGTGGTGGCGCTCGCCGATCCGTTCGAGCCGGCGCGCACGCGCGCGGCCGAGAAGTTCAACCTCAAGACCTTCGCCACCTTCGCCGAGATGCGCGCTGCCGAGAAGCTCGACGCCGTCAGCGTGTGCACGCCCAACAGCTTGCACGCCCCGGTCGCGATCGAGGCGCTCAAGGCCGGGCTGTCCGTGCTGTGCGAGAAGCCGCCCGCCACCAGCCTGGCCGCGGCGATCGAGATGCGCAAGGCCGCCCGCGACAGCGGCAAGCTGCTGATGATGGGCTTCAACCAGCGTTTCGACGCGCCCGCGCAGGAGATCGCGCGGTTGCGCGACAAGGGCATGTTCGGCGACATCTACCACGCCAAGGCGGCGTGGATCCGCCGCCGCGGCATCCCCGGCATGGGCGGCTGGTTCACCACCAAGGCGCTCGCCGGCGGTGGGCCGTGCTACGACATCGGCATCCACGTCCTCGACCGCACCTGGTTCCTGATGGGTCGCCCGAAGCCGGTGGCGGTGTCCGGAGCCGCGTACGCGAAGTTCGGCAACATCGAGAAGTACGTCTGCGAAGGCATGTGGGCCGGTCCGCGCAAGCTCGGCGGCACATGCGATACCGAGGACTTCGCCTGCGGCTTCGTGCGCTTCGAGAACGGCGCGACCATGCAGGTCGAGGTCAGCTGGGCCGCCAACCGTCCGGACGAGAATCCCAAGTCGCTGATCATGGGCGACAAGGGCGGCGCGAGCTGGGACGGCGACAAGGTCGAGCTCTACGGCGAGTTCGACAACGCCATCACCACCACCGCGATCGGCTACGACCGCTCGATCTGGGACAGCCGCTTCCAGCATTTCGCCAAGTGCCTGCGCGGCGAGGCGACCTGCTCGTGCACCGGCGACGACGGCGTGGCGATCCAGGCGATCCTGGATGGCATCTACCAGAGCGCCGCCGAGAAGCGGGAAGTGAAGCTCGACTTTCCCAGTTAGTCAGGGGCTCCGCCCCTACGGCCCGTTGCGGGCCTACCCCACGGGCTTTGTCGGGGCTCGATTTCTCCGCTGCGCTACGAAATCGTGGGCGGATGGCCTGCGGCCATTGTATCCGCCCACCGCCCCTCGGCGCCCGCTGTTTAGTCAGGGGCTCCGCCCCTACGGCCCGTGGCGGGCCTACCCCACGGGCTTTGTCGGGGCTCGATTTCTCCGCTGCGCTACGAAATCGTGGGCGGATGGCCTGCGGCCATTGTATCCGCCCACCGCCCCTCGGCGCCCGCTGTTT
>JBBRLJ010000045.1:0-40210 GCA_038231435.1 Planctomycetota bacterium | reverse complement strand
GCGAACTGGGTGAGCGAGAGAGGAAGACGACAAGGAGCTATAAGCCCCTGTTGTCATTCACTCCCACTCAATCGTCCCCGGCGGCTTCGACGTGATGTCGTAGACCACCCGATTGATGCCGCGCACCTCGTTGATGATGCGATTAGAGATCGTCCCCAGCACGTCGTACGGCAGCTTCGCCCAGTCGGCGGTCATGCCGTCGGAAGAGGTCACGGCGCGCAGCGCGCAGGTGTCCTCGTAGGTGCGTTCGTCGCCCATCACGCCGACGGATTTGACCGGCAGCAGCACGGCGAAGGCCTGCCAGATCGCGCGTTCGAGGCCGGCCTTGGCGATCTCGGCGCGGACGATGGCGTCGGCTTCCTGAAGCACGGCCACGCGCTGGCGCGTGACCTCGCCGAGGATGCGCACGGCCAGGCCTGGGCCTGGGAAGGGTTGGCGCCAGACCACGCTGTCGGGCAGGCCGAGGGCGGTGCCGATCGCGCGGACCTCGTCCTTGAACAGGAAGCGGAATGGTTCGACCAGGCCGAGGCCGAGATCGGCGGGCAGCCCGCCGACGTTGTGGTGGCTCTTGATGACGCTCGCAGGTCCGCCGTGCACCGAGGTCGATTCGATGACATCGGGGTAGAGCGTGCCCTGGGCGAGGAATCTGACTTCTTTACCCTGGGAGTCTCCACCGGCGCGCTTCAGTCGCTCGGCCTCGTGCTTGAAGACCGCGATGAACTCGTGGCCGATGGCCTTGCGCTTGCGCTCGGGATCGGTGAGTCCGGCGAGCTTGTCGAGGAAACGGTCGGTGGCGTCGACGTAGTCGAGGTTGATGCCGATGGAATCCGCGAACAGCTTGCGCACGCCCGCGGCCTCGTCTTTGCGCAGCACGCCGTTGTTGACGAAGATGCAGGTGAGCTGCTTGCCGATGGCGCGGTGCAGGAGCACCGCGGCGACGCTCGAATCGACGCCGCCGGAGAGGCCGAGGATGACGCGCTCCTTGCCGACCTGCTGGCGGATGCGCGCGATCTCCTCGTCGATGAACGAGCCCATCTTCCAATCGCCGGCGCAGCCGCAGATCTCGAAGAGGAAGTTGCGGATCATCGCCACGCCGTGGTCGGTGTGCGCAACCTCGGGATGGAACTGCACGCCGTGGAACTCGAGCTTGGGCACGATCACCGCCGCGAGCGGGCAGTTTGCCGACTTGCCGATCACCGTCGCTCCGGGAATCGCGTCGATGCGGTCGCCGTGCGACATCCACACCGTCTGCTTCGCCGGCAGACCCTTGAACAGCGGGTTGGTGGTGTCGACCTCGATCTCGGTGCGGCCGAACTCGCGGTGATCGGCACGTACGACGGTGCCCCCGGTCACGTGCGCGGTGATCTGCATGCCGTAGCAGATGCCGAGCACCGGCACACCGCCCGCATAGACCTTGGGATCGATGGTCGGCGCGCCGTGCGCGTACACCGACGCTGGGCCGCCGGAGAAGATGATGCCCTTGACGTTGGGATCGACGAACGACGCGATCGGCGCCGAGCACGGCAGGATCTCGCAGTACACGTTCGCCTCGCGCACGCGCCGCGCGATCAGCTGCGTCACCTGGGAACCGAAATCGAGGATGATGATCTTGTCGTGCATGTCTGACATTGAGCGTCGGCCCCTCCGGGCCCGCGCTCCCTTTATTCGGGCCGGTAGTTCGGCGCTTCCTTGGTGATCGTGACGTCGTGCGGATGGCTCTCGCGCAGACCGGCAGCGGTCATGCGGCAGAGCACGGCGTCCTTCTGCAGGGTGGGGATGTCCTGGGCACCGCAGTAGCCGAGCGCGGCCTTGAGGCCGCCGACCATCTGGTAGACGACCACGGCCAGCGGGCCCTTCGACGGGACCATACCCTCGATGCCCTCGGCGACGAGCTTGTCGGCGCTCGAGCCCTTCTCCTGGAAGTAGCGGTCGGCGGAGCCGTGGCGCTGCACCATCGCGCCGATCGAACCCATGCCGCGGTAGGCCTTGAACTGGCGGCCTTGGTAGATGATCTGCTCGCCCGGGCTCTCATCGCAGCCCGCGAGCATAGAGCCGAGCATCACCACGTTCGCGCCGACCGCGAGCGCCTTGGCGATGTCTCCGGAATACTTGATGCCGCCATCGGCGATGATCGGGATGCCGGCCTTGGCCGCGACCGAGGCGGCGGCCATGATCGCCGACGCCTGGGGCACGCCCACGCCGGCGACGATGCGCGTGGTGCAGATGGATCCTGGACCGATGCCGACCTTCACCGCGTCGGCGCCGGCCTTGATCAGGTCGCGCGCGGCCTCGGCGGTGGCGATGTTGCCGGCTACCACGTCGATGTCGTGGGCCTTCTTGATGGCCTTCACGGTGTCGATGATGTTCTTCGAGTGCCCGTGCGCACTGTCGACGACCAGCAGGTCGACGCCCGCGGCGACCAGCTGGGCGGCACGCGCGAGATCGCCCGCGCCGATGGCCGCGCCCACGCGCAGGCGGCCGCGCGCGTCCTTGCAGGCGTTCGGGTACAGCTCCTGGCGTTCGAGATCCTTCAGGGTGATCAGGCCCTCGAGGTTGCCCTTGGCGTCGGTGAGGATGAGCTTCTCGACCTTGGCCTGGTTGAGCGTGTCCTTGGCGATCGCCAGCGTGACGTTGGGCCGCGCGGTGACCAGGTTCTTGGACATCACTTCCGAGATCGGCGTCGATGGCTTGCGGTGGTACTTGAGATCGCGCCGGGTGACGATGCCGACCACGCGCTTGCCATCGACCACCGGCAGGCCGCTGATGTGGTGCTTCTCCATCAGCTCCTGGGCGTCGCCGACGGTGGCGCCGACGGTCAGGGTCTTCGGATCGGTGATGACGCCGTTCTCGGAGCGCTTGACCTTCTCGACCTCGAGCGCCTGCTGGTCGGGGGAGATGTTCTTGTGGACGATTCCCATGCCGCCCATCTGCGCGAGCGCGATCGCGAGACGATGCTCGGTGACGGTGTCCATCGCGGCGGAGAGGATGGGAATGTGCAGGCGGATGCGCTTGGTCAGTTGCGTGGCGACGTCGGTGTCCTTGGGCACGACATCGCTGCGGTTGGGCACCAGCAGCAGATCGTCGTAGGTAAGGCCTTCCTCGGGGAGGATGGTGGCCATGCGAGGCTCCAAGTTGCGGCCCGTCGGCCGTTGGGCGCTGGGCCGTGGCGGCGCAGCGGGGGGCAGGGCGGGGCCCCTGCTGAAAGAGCGGCAGCTCGGCGAGCGCAACGGCCTCGCCCGGGCTGCGGGGGATCGGGGATGCTAGCCCCAGCGCCTTGAAGGCAACCCCTCGCCCGGGCGGCGGGCCCGTCACGGGACCTGGGCTTTGCCGTGGCGCCAACCCGTGTGGCGGCTAGAAGTTGCCGAGATGCGCCCGGAACTTCAGAGCCGCCTGGTTTTTGGCTTCACGATGGCCGCCCTGGTGATCGTCGCGCTGGCCACCGACGTCAATCGGCAGAGCCATGTCGGCGTCCTGGTGCTGGGAGTGATAGGCGCCTTGCTGGGCTGCCGCGAGTTCGCCCGGCTTGCGCGCGTTCAGGCCACCGAGGTGCAATCGGCGCCCATGATGGTGGTCAGCGTGCTGCTGGTGGTGGTCGGCAACGTGGCCGGTGAGCTCCATTCCGCCAACGGCGTGACCGCGCCGAGCCAGCTCGAGCGCCTGCTGCTGCCGTTCTACGCCACCCAGGTGCCGGTGAGCATGCTGATCATCGGCCTCGGCCTCGCCTGGGTACTGCTCGCGCAGATGTTCTACCACGCGACCACGCGCTTCTTCTCGAACGTGGGCGCGACCATCCTCGGCATGGTTTACATGGGCGTGGTGTTCCACCTCATCCAGCGCCTCGCGCTGATCGAGGGCGGGCCGGAATACTACGGCGGCGAGGCCACGGTCGCCGGCCGCGGCGGCATGTTGTTGATGCTCTTCCTCGCCAGCTGCAAGCTGGGCGATGTCACCGCCTACTTCGGAGGCCGCGCCTTCGGCAGGCACAAGATGGTGCCGCGCATCAGCCCGGCGAAGACCTGGGAGGGTTTCGCGTTCAGCTTCGTCGGATCGATCGGCGGCGCGTACCTGTTCACGTGGCTGCTGCACATGTACTACGCGCCCGGCCCGTTCAACGGCTGGTGGCAGCCGCTGGTGTGGGGGCTGGTGCTCGGGCCCTTCGGCGTCGCCGGAGATCTGGCCGAGAGCTGCATGAAACGCGATGCGGCGGTCAAGGACAGCGGCGCGTCGCTGGGCGGATTCGGCGGATTCCTGGACATCTACGACGCGTTGGTGCTGGCGGCGCCGGTGGCGTACTTGCTCGCTCTCGTGCTCTAGGTTAGGGGGCTTTCTGTTGGGGACTGCGGCCTCCGGCCGGCACAGGCCCCAACGGGCATGTGAGATCGCTGCGCGATCCCCCCAACATCGCGCTCCGCGCGGCCCCCAGTTGGCGGGGAGGAGGGGTTTATGGGCGCAGGCGCTTGTGCGCGCTGCTCGTGGTGATCAGCGGGTATTCCCGTGGCGGATGCGGGAGATGAGGCGTTGCAGTCGGGCGTAGCGGTAGGCGCCGAGGATCGAGGTGGCGATCGCGACCGTGATCGCGCCGTAACCGGTCACCGCGGCCAGGGGGCCGTCGAGGAAATGCAGGCTCGACGCGCCGGTGATGCCCAGCGCGAGGGCGGTGCGCGCGTAGGCGAGCAGCGTGCGTTCGTTCGCAAGTTCGGTGCGGTCGATCGCGAGCAGGTCGCGGACGATCAGCTCGTCGGGGGTGCGATCGGCGTAGGGTTCCATGACTGCTCCGTCAGGGCTCGGCGTGGGCGCGGGTGATTATGCGTGGTGGACGTTCGCCGGCCTCTTCCATGCGTGCTGCCAGGCGCTGGGCGAACTCGGCGCGGGTTCCGGCGTGACGGGGATCGTCGACGAGGTTGGCGCGCTGGTGCGGATCGGCGCGAAGATCGTAAAGGAACTCCTCGACGTACTCGTCGGCCGTTCCCGCTAGCCAGCCGTTCTCGCCCGGGGCGTTCACCGCATAGGTCCACCCGGGCGTGCGCAGCGCCCGGCCGACCTGCGATTCGCTGATCTGGATGAATACCTCGTCACGCCATGGCGCTCCCGCTCCCGCGTCCTGGAGCGGTCGGCCGCGCATGCCCGGCGGGATCGTCGCGCCCGCGGCGCGCAGCAGGGTGGGCGGCAGATCGATGAGGCTCGCCAGGCTCTCGGTGACGGCGCCGCGGGCGAAGCCGGGCCCGCAGGCGATCATCGGGATGCGGATGCTCGCGTCGTGACACGAGCGCTTGTACTCGTCGTTGCGGGTGCGGAAGTGGCTGCCGTGATCGCTGGTGTAGACCACCAGCGTCTCACCGGCGATGCCGAGGCGCTCGAGCTCGGCGCGCATGCGGCCCACGCCGGCATCCACCGCGTGGCAGCATCCCAGGTAGTCGGGGTAGCTCTCGCGCCAATCGCCGACGGTGCCCTCGAGATCCCCAGGCGGCGTGTAATCACGCCAGCGCTCCTTCGATCCGTCGGGTCCCTCGTAGCGGCCGCGATCGTTCTGGTGGTGCGGCTCGATGTAGGACACGAACAGGCAGAATGGCCGGCGACGATCGCGACCGAGCGCGCGCAAGTGGTCGACGGCGAATCCGCTCAACGCATCGGCGCGGTAGCCGGTGAAATCGACGCGGCGCATGCCGCCGTCGAAGAGATGGCCGTCATAGCCGTGCGAGGTAAACTCGAGCACGTCGGCGGCCAGCCAATGGTCCTTCCAGCCGCCGCGGCGCTCGGGGGGCACGGCGCTGGTGGTGAAATCCGCGGCGGGATCGCCATTGGACGAGGCGAGGTGCCACTTGCCGATGTAGCCGACCTCGTAACCAGCGTCCGAGAGCGCATGGGCGAAGGTGCGTTCGTTGGTCTTCAGGGCGATGCCATTGCGCCAGCAGCCGGTCTCGGTCGCGTAGCGGCCGGTCTGCAGCACGGCGCGCGTCGGTCCGCATACCGGCTGGTTGGTGAAGGCGTTCGCGAAACGCACGCCATCGTTGGCCATGCGGTCGAGGTGCGGCGTCACCGGCAGCGATTGCCCATAGCAACCCACGGTGTCCCAGCGCTGCTGATCGGAGAAGACGAAGACGATGTTGGGCTGGCGGTTGGGCATCGGGTCAGGTCCTTCCGGAATCTTCGTTCGCGCCATCCGGCAGGGGGCCGATGCGCTTCTCCGCCGCCGCGACCAGGCGTGTGAATCGCGCATCGTTCGCGTGGTCCGCCGCCTCGGCGCCGGCCACGGCAAGGGCGATCACGCCGATCAGGCGGTCACTGGCATCCATCAGCGGAGCGGCGAAACGGCGCACGCCGTTGGCGTTGGCGTATGGATCCGCCGCTATCCGTCGCGCGCGCGCCGCGGCCAGCAGCGCCTCCAACTCGGACTTGGTCAGCGTCAGGCGTCCGTTCCCACGCGCGCGGCTCGGTCGCGTGGCGGTTGGACGTGGATCGCCGAACGCCAGGCCGAGCTGGACCACCGCGTCGACGCCGTGCCACGATCGCACACAGCCGATGCGTGCGCGCACCGAAACCTCGACGTCCTCGGGCTCGGCGCGATCGACCATCTCGAGGCCGCGCTCGGCGAATGCATAGATTTCGGCGGTCTGCGCTGCGGTCTGGCACAGCCACGCGGCGGCCTCGCCGCAGCGTCGGCGCAGCACGGCTTCGCGGGTGTCCCCGGCCACCAGGCGGACCAGCGTGCGCCAGCGTTTGCTGGCCGGATCGCGCGCGGCGGCTCCGGACGACTCCAGGCTGCGCATCAGCCGCAGCACCGACGCCTTTGGCCAGCCGCTGGTGCGCGCGAGCCGATCGAGGGAACATGCTCCTTCGCGATTCAGGTGGCGCAGGAGGGCCAAGCCGCGCGTGAGCGCCGGCGCCGGATCGGACGCAGGCGACAGAGGGGAGAACGGCACGGGAGTAGATTTCATTAGTGAAATTATATACCGCTAATGAAATCATTGCTCCCGGCAGAGGAGATCAAGCGAGAGGCGTTGCGAATGCTCGGAGCGGCGGCAAACGGCGTATCGGCTCCAGGACGCAGGCGACTGCACCAAATGATGCGGGGATGCCTTTCGGCATCCCCGCATCATTGTGAGTCACTGCCAGATCCCGGGGCCCCATCGTCTGGCGATGGGGCGGGCGCCGAGTGGTGGTGGGCGGATCGGCGGAGCCGTTCCGCCCACGTTTTCGCCGGCCCCCGGCGAAAACGAGCCATGACAAAGCCTGTGGGGTAGGCCCGCCAGGGCCGTAGGGGCGGAGCCCGTGAAGGATGCTAGCCCTCGCCCTTCTGGGTCTTGATGCCTTCCTTGGCCTTGAGCTTCTCGAGCATCGAGTTGGGCACGGTCTTGTACTCGCTCGGCTCCATCGAATACGACGCGCGGCCCTGGCTCATCGAGCGCAGGTCGGTGGTGTAGCCGAACATCTCGCCGAGCGGCACCTCGCAACGGATGATGTTCGAGGGTCCGCGCTTGGCGGTCTCAGTGATCATCGCGCGCTTGGAGTTCAGCGAACCCATGATCGAGCCGGTGAACTCGTCGGGGGTCTCGACCTCGACGAGCATCCACGGCTCGAGCACCTGCACGCCGAGCTTGGGATAGGCGAGGCGGATGGCGAGCGCGCCGGCCGCGACGAACGCGTGCTCGGACGAGTCGACGTCGTGATAGCTGCCGTCGGTCAGCGACACGTGCACGTTGATGCACGGGTAGCCGAGGACGTAGCCGCGCGCCAATTCGTTGACCACGCCTTCCTCGATCGGCTTGATGTATTCCTTCGGCACGGATCCGCCGCGGATGACGTTCACGAAGATGAACTCGTTGCCGGCCTTCTTCTCTTCGTCGGTGAGCGGACGGATCTCGAGGGTGCAATCGCCGTACTGGCCGCGACCGCCCGACTGCTTCACGTGCTTGCCGCGGATCTCGAGGGTCTTGCTGATGGTCTCGCGGTAGGACACGCGCGGCTTGCCGACCACGGCGTCGACCTTGAAGTCGTCGAGCATGCGGTGTTGGAGCACTTCGAGATGCAGCTCGCCCATGCCGGCGACGATCAGCTGCGCCGTCTCGGGGTCGACCCACTTCTTGAAGGTCGGGTCTTCGCGTTCCATCTTGGACAGCGCGTAGGCGAGCTTCTCCTTATCCTGGTTGGACTTCGGCTCGATCGCCATGGTGATGACCGGCTTGGCGAAGGTGATGCCTTCGAGCATCGCGTGCTTGCCGCCTTCATGGCACAGCGTTTCGCCGGTGGACGCGAACTTGAGGCCGACAATGGCGCAGATGTCGCCAGCGGGAGCCTCGTCGATGTTCGACTGGGCGGCGCCGATGAGCTTGACCAGGCGGCTGGCGCGCTCCTTCTTGCCGGTGTTCGAGACGATCAGCTGGTCGCCGGTCTTGAGCGTGCCCTGGTAGACGCGCACGAACGAGAGTTCGCCGCCGGGCATGTTCATGACCTTGAAGACCAGCGCGAGCAGCGGCGCCTTCGGATCCGGAGTGGTCGGGATCGGCGTGGTGTGCAGGGTGTCCGACATGTCGAACTGGTTCATGTTGTGAACCGAGATCGGGTCGGGCAGATAGTCGATCACGGCGTCGAGGAGCATCTGCACGCCCTTGTTGCGCAGCGCGGCGCCGCACAGCATGGGCTGGAGCTTGTAGTTCTGCACGCCGAACTTCAGACCCTTGGCGATCTGTTCGTTGGTGAGCGTGCCGGTGTTGAGGTAGGCGTCCTCGAGCTCGGGATCCTGGCTGGCGACGGAGTCGATCATGATCGCGCGCCGCTTCTCGGATTCGGCCTTGTGCTCGGCCGGGATCTCGTGCTCGATCTGGTCCTCGCCCTTCTCGCCTTCGAAGGTGAAGTACTTCATGATCACCAGGTCGATGATGCCGGTGAACTCGTCGCCGGCGCCGATCGGGTATTGGATGGGCACGGGATTTCCGTGCAGGCGTTCTTTCACCTGTCCGACCACGCGGTCGAAGTTGGCGCCGCCGCGGTCCATCTTGTTGACGAAGACCAGGCGCGGCACGTGGTACTTGTTGGCCTGACGCCACACCGTCTCGGACTGGGCCTGGACGCCGGCCACGGCGCAGAACACCACCACCGCGCCGTCGAGCACGCGGCAGGAACGTTCGACTTCGGCGGTGAAGTCCACGTGTCCGGGGGTGTCGATCAGGTTGCAGTAATGGCCCTTCCAATTCACCCACACCGCGGCGGCGGTGATGGTGATGCCGCGCTCCTGCTCCTCTTTCATCCAGTCGGTGGTCGTGGCGCCGTCGTGCACCTCGCCGATCTTGTGCTTCTTGCCGGTGTAATAGAGGATGCGCTCCGACACCGTCGTCTTGCCCGAATCGATGTGGGCGACGATGCCGAAATTGCGCATCTTGGCGATGGGGATGGCAGCCATGGGAAACTCCGGGTGCGTTGAAGCGCGAGCGTGAGAGTGAAAAGGAATCGAAAGGGACCGACATCCGGGCGTGCCGGAAGGGTTCACCATCATGGGGCCTCAGCCTCCGAAACAAGCGCCTAATCTCACGAAACCCGGTCCCGCCAGCCACCTAGAAGCCCAACCTCGACTCGCATTGTCTGCGCGTCCCGTGCCGCGCGGAGCGGCCGGAGATTCTCGTACGTCGAGCCGCCGGTCATCCGGCCGGCTTCCACCCCTCACGTCTCCCTGCCTCCTGGGGGGCAGCGCGGCGTAAGGCCCCGGTCGGTAGGGGCAGCGCGATGTTGGGGGGCCGTAGCCCCCCAACTAAGAGCTGGTAGGATGGAAGACCCCCATGCCCCGCCCACTCTGCATCTTCCACAAGAACTGCCTCGATGGCTGCGGCTCGGCCGCGGTGGTCAAGCGCAAGGAACCCGACTGCGAGTTCCTGCCCATGCAGTACACCATGAAGCCCCCGCAGGTGCTCGGGCGCAAGGTCTACATCGTCGATTTCGGCCTGCCCGTCGCCGAGATGCGCGCCATCAAGGCCCAGGCCGACGAGGTCATCTGGATCGACCACCATGCCAGCCAATCGCCGGTGCGCGCGGCGCTCGGCTGGGGCACGCTGGACACCTCCGAGTGCGGCGCGTCGCTGACCTGGCGCTGCCTGTTTCCGGATCAGCCCGCGCCGCCGGTGATCCCGTACATCCGCGACAAGGACCTGTGGAAGTGGGAGCTGCCCGACAGCCGCGCCATCGCCGCGGGCCTGGGGGTGACCTTCAAGGGCGATCGCTTCGACGGCATCCTCGAGGTCGACCTCGCCGAGATGGCGCGCATCGGCCGTCCGCTGCTCGAAGCGCTCGCGTTGCGGGTCGCCGAGACCGTCAAGAACGGCGTCGCGGTGAACAACGCCTACGGCATGCCCGGCGTGCGGGCGCTCGCCGTGAACTGCAACCAGGACCAGAACGAGGTCGGCGACCACATCTGCATGCCGCTGTCCGCGGGCGGGCTGGGCTACGACCTGGCGATCCTCTACTACCGCAAGGGCACCGGCAACTGGGTGCACAGCCTGCGCTCGGCGCCGGGATTCGACTGCTCGACCATCGCCGCCGCGCGCGGGGGCGGAGGCCATCCGAATTCCTCGTGCTACCTGGCGAAGGATCCCTTCATCGAGATCCAGGAACCGAAGCCGGCATAATCCAGGGATGTGCGGCGCGAGTCGCGCGGCACGCCCCGCCCACATTCAGCGTCGTTTCGGCGGCTCGCGGCCCAGTTCCTTCAGCACCGTCAGCAGATCCTCCCACGCCGGTTTCTTCGCCTGCTCGTTGCGCAGCAGGTAGCTCGGGTGGAAGGTCGGGATGACGACCGTGCCGTGCCATGACAGGCGCTTGCCGCGCGAGCTGGTGATGCCGGGCTGCTCGGCGCCGAAGAGCGCGCGCAGCGGCACGTTGCCGAGCGTGCAGATGACCTTCGGCGCGAGCGCGGCGATCTGGCGGTGCAGGAACGGCAGGCAGGCCGCGATCTCCTCGGGGAGTGGGTTGCGATTCGCGGGCGGTCGACACTTCACGACATTGGCGATGAAGACCTCTGCACGGGCCAGGCCCATAGCGCCGATCATGCGGTCGAGAAGCTGGCCGGCCACGCCGACGAACGGTCTGCCCTGCGTGTCCTCGTCGGCCCCTGGCCCCTCGCCGATGAACAGCAGCTCGGGACGCAGCGCGCCCTCGCCGGGCACGGTGTTCATCCGCGTCGAGCACAGACCGCAGGCCCGGCACGCCGCGACCTCGGCCGCGATCACCGCGATCGAATCGCCCGCCGGCGGAGCAGCCGGCGCGATCAGACGCGCCACGGGCGCTGCCATCGCCGCCGTCGATGACGGCGAGGCCACGCGCACCGGCGCGGCCTGGACCGTGGGTGCCTGCAGCGCCGATGCCGCTGAACGCCCGACCGCCGGCACCACCGCGCGCGCCACGGTCTCGGCCCGCGCGGGCGCCGGCGCAACCACGCCCCCCGCCGCCTGCGCCGACCGCGGCATGAACTCGACCCCGAACCCCCGATCGAGCTCGATCAACTGGCGAAGATTGCGTGCGATCTCAAACCGGTCCATGCCGCGACTCTAGGCAGGGCCGTCCCGAGGCAATTCCAGGTACGCCCACGAGCAGCGCGCCCCGCGCCTGCTCCCCACCCTCCCAATCCGTTTCTTCCTGGGGGGCAGCGCGGAGCGCGATGTTGGGGGGCCGTAGCCCCCCAACTGACAGCAGCCCCCCAACCGACAGCTAGCCGCCCTGCACCTCGAGCCGGTTCCGTGCGCGATGCCACAGCGCGAGGTTCGCGCCACGCAAGAGGGCCATCCACACCAGGCCGAGGCCGAGCGCCTGGCCGAAGCCGGGCACGCCATCGTGACCGAGCTTGCCCACGTAGGCCATGGTCGGGTAGTACGAGATCAGCGCGAACGGCATCAGCGCGGTGGCCTGGGCCAGGAACGACCAGAGGAAGTGCAACGGCACCATCAGTCCCGACAGCAGCATGATCAGGTTGCGCTTCAGGCTCATCAGCCCGGTGATGTCCTCGAGGAAGAAGCTGAGCGTGCCGGCGAGCAGATTGAGCTCGGCGTTGATCATGAACGCCACCAGGAAGAGCGCGGGGAATTGCCACCAGCCGTCGCCCGAGGGCGGCAGCACGCCGAACAGCGGCACCAGCACCAGGCTCATCGGCACGGCGAAGAAGAGGATGCGGAAGGCGGTCTCTCCGGCCGCCTGCGCGAGCCACTGGCCGTGGAAATCCAGCGGCTTGAGCAGGTCGAGCGCGACGTCGCCGCTCTGGAAGCGCGCGGCGATCTCGCTGTCGGTGTTGGTGAAATAGGCAGCGCGGGCGATGTAGCCGACCGCCAGATAGGTGGTCATCTCCGCCAGGGTCAGACCCTGCAGCGTGTCGTTCGGGCCGAGGTGGCGGTTGGCGTAGATCGCCTTCCAGATCGCGTACTGGCCGCCGACGAACACGCCGTAGGTGGCGATGCCGGTCACGTAGCGCATGCGGTAGGCCATGAGCTTGAGGAAGGTCAGGCGCATCAGCCACAGGTACGGATGCAGCCATCCCGACGCGGGCGTCGATCTCGCCTGGCCAGAGTCGTGCGGCAGCTCCTGGGGCATGGGCGCACGGTGGCGGCCGGTGCGGCCGAGGGAAGCCCCGGGCCGGTCGCTCGGTGTCGCAGATTGCCCGCAGCTTGTCCGCGCGCGCCCCGGGCGAAGGTGTCGCTATGCGCGTGGTCCTCCTGCCGACGATCCTGGTGCTCGTGCTGCTGCCGCTGGCGAGCGGCTGCACCAAGCACGAGCCGCCCGCCGATCCGCTGGTCGGCGATCTGCGCGCAGGGATGGCCCAGACCCTTGCGGCGATGGGCGAGCCGGCGCTGGACGCGCGCGTGCTCGATGACGAGGCCCTGCGGCTGGCCTGGCAGGCCGATCGCGAGCGCATCGCCGCCATCCGCTCGGGGAAGCTGGTCGCCGGAGAGCTCGCTTCGATCGCGCACGGCCTCGCCCGCCGCATCGAGTCGGCGCCGCCCGGTGGGGTGCGCGCGCCGCGCATGATGGCGTGGCTCGCCGACCACGCCGACGCCCTGGGGCCGGAGCAGCGACTGCTGCTCGAAGTCACCAGCGAACAGGCCGGTCGCGAGCTACCCAAGCCGCCTCGGCAGCTGGCGGCGCCGTGACTTGTCCCGGTGCGCGCCGCCGCACGATGCCACGATGATCCTCGACGAGATCATCGCCCGCAAGCGCATCGAGGTCGCGCGCCTGCCTGCGCTCGATCGCGCCGCCATGCGGGATCTGCCGGCCTGCCGCGGTTTCCGCGCGGCGTTGCAGCGGCCCGATAAGGACACCGTGCACGTCATCGCCGAGTGCAAGAAGGGCAGCCCGTCGCGCGGCATCTTCGCTCCCGACTACGACCCGGTGCTGATCGCCTTCCAGTACGTCCTTGGCGGAGCGCACTGCATCAGCGTGCTCACCGACGAGAAGTTCTTCTTCGGCAGCCTGGATGACCTGGTGCGCGTGCGCGCGGCGGTGACGCTGCCGATCATCCGCAAGGATTTCATCATCGATGAGCGTCAGATCGCCCAGGCCAGGCTGGCCGGCGCCGACGCGATCCTGCTGATCGTCGCCTGCCTGAGCGATGGTCAGCTGCGCGACCTGCAGGGCTTCGCCAAGGATTTCGGCCTGGATGTGCTGGTCGAGGTCCACGACATCGACGAGGCCGCGCGCGCGCTCGCCGCCGGCGCCGACCTGATCGGCGTCAACAACCGCAATCTCAAGGATTTCTCGCTCAGCCTGGACACCACCTTCGCGCTGATGTCCGGCCTCAAGGGCGGAGGCCGGGTGATCGTCAGCGAGAGCGGCATCTCGACGCGCGAGGACTGCCAGCGCCTTGAGGAAGCCGGCGTCGACGCGGTGCTGGTCGGCGAGGCGCTGATGACGGCGACGACGCCGGATGCGTCGCTCAAGAAGCTGCGCGGGAAGCTCTTGGTCGGGGGGCTGCGGCCCCCCGACATCGGCCTTCGGCCTGCCCCCTAGGAAGAAACGGTCAGCACGGGCTGGCGGCCAGCGACGCGCCCGGGCAGACCTGCGTCCGAGCACATCATGAGACGTCGTCGATCACACCCGGCAGGCCCGGGACGAACAGCACGGGACTGATGGTCGCGCGCTCGCTCGCTGCGGTGGTCCTGGTGACCAGCGTCAGTTCTTGTGTGCCTGCGTGCGGACCGAGCGGCAGGATCATGCGGCCGCCGATGGACAGCTGGGCGACGAGCGCATCCGGCATGGTTTCGCACGCGCAGGCGACGTGGATGGCGTCGTAGGGCGCGCTTTGCGGGAACCCCTCGAGCCCATCACCGAGGACCAGGCGCGAGCGCGGCGCGAGTTCGGCGATCCGTGCGGCGGTCTCGGTGACCAGGGAGCCTTGGCGTTCGATCGCGACGACGCAGCCGCCGGGCGACACCAGGCGATCGATGAGCACGGTGGCGTAGCCGGATCCGGCGCCGACGTCGAGCGCGCGCATGCCAGGAGCCAGGCGCAGCGCCGCGAGCATCATCGCCACCACTCGTGGCTGGCTGATGGTTTGGCCGCAGCCGATCGCGACCGCAGAATCGTCGTAGGCGTGGCCGGCCATGCCGATCGGGAGGAACCAGTGGCGCGGCAGGCCTGCCATCGCGGCGACCACGCGCGCGTCCGCGCATTCGCGCAGCTGGTCGCGGGCCATGCGCTCGCGCCGGCGCAGGTCGGAAGGGAGATCCTCGCGCGCGTCGGTCATCGGCATCACGTCGGGCTCGCGCCGCGCGGGACGGCGGCCAGCGCCCTCAGTCGTCGGATTTCTTCTTCTGATGCGCGCTGTTCACGCGCTTCTCAATGAAATCCACAACCAGGCCGATGGTCTCCATGCCGGCGTCGCCAGGCAGCGAGTCCTCGAAGTTGATGCCGAAGGCGTCCTCGAGATCCATCGACACCTCGGCGATGTCGAGGTGGTTGTCGGTGATGTCCGGCTTGAGCGCCTGGGCCTCGTAGTCGAAATCGTCCTCGGGATCCTCCCAGCTGGGCGGCGGAGCCGGCAGCTTGTGCAGCTTGTTGGCCAGGATCTCGATGACCTCTTCGCGGATGCGCTTGTGATCCATGGGATGCTTCTTTTCGTGCGGTATTTTGGCTTGGAGTGTGAACGTTGCTCGGGTGGCCGCTGCGGCGGCGATCAGCCGAATCGCCTGAAGATGACCGAGGCGTTGTGGCCGCCGAAGCCGAGGTTGTTCGATAAGGCGTACTCGGCCTTCACCGCGCGCGCGCGATTCGGGATGTAGTCGAGATCGCATTCCGGATCGGGTGTCTGATAGTTGATGGTCGGCGGCAGGATGCCGTCCTTGAGCGCCATGATCGAGGCGATCGCCTCGATGCCGCCGGCCGCGCCCAGGGTGTGGCCGGTCATGCTCTTGGTGCTCGAGACCGGGAGCTTGGCCGCGTGCGCGCCGAACACCGTCTTGATGACCTTGGTCTCGCCGGCGTCGTTGTACTTGGTCGAGGTGCCGTGCGCGTTGATGTACCCGAGCTGCTCGGGATTCAGCTGCGCGTCGGCCAGGGCCATGCGCATGCAGGCGATGCCGCCGGCGCCGGTGGGATCGGGCTGGGTCTCGTGGAAGGCGTCGCCGGTGCAGCCGTAGCCGACGATCTCGCCGACAATCACCGCGCCGCGCGCCTTGGCGTGCTCGAGCTCCTCGAGGATGAGGATGCCGGCGCCCTCGCCGATGATGAAGCCGTCGCGCTCGAGATCGAACGGCCGGCTGGCGGTGCCGGGCGAGTCGTTGCGGCGCGACAGCGCGCCGATCGAGTTGAAGCCGGCGATGCCCAGGCCGGTGATCGGCGCTTCGCTGCCGCCGGTGATGGCCACGTCGCACTGGCCGACGCGGATGTGGTTGAAGGCGGCGCCGATGCAATGCGAGCCGGTGGCGCACGCGGTGGTGATGCAGTAGTTGGGGCCCTTGGCGCCGTACATGATCGAGATGTCGCCTGCGGCGCTGTCGACGATCATCTTCGGGACCAGGAAAGGGCTCACCCGCGAGGGGCCGCGGGTGCTGAGCACCTTGACCTCTTCCTCGATGGTCTGCAGGCCGCCCACGCCCGAGCCGACGACGGTGGCGACGCGGAACGGGTCTTTCCAATTCTTGTAGTCGAGTCCGCTCATGGCCATCGCCTCGGCGGCGGCCTTCAGCGCGAGGTGCACGAAGCGATCCTTGCGGCGCGCGTTCTTCTTGTCGCCGATGGTCAGGGTCTGGTTGTCGATGGCGACCACGCCGCCGAACTTGGTCTCGTGGTTCGATACGTCGATGGTGGTGATCGGGACGATGCCATGGCGGCCCGCCTTGAGCGCGTCCCAAAACGCGGACACGTCGTGGCCGTTGCAGGCCAGGACTCCCATTCCCGTGACGACGACTCTGCGCTGACCCATCTGGCGGATCCTCTGTGGTGGGCTACTGCCAGCGGCCGGTCGGCCGGTTCAACATCGATCTGGGCTGGCGTCGGTAATCGAGCATCAGGCAGCCCGAGGAGCCTACTTGGCGACCTTGCCCTCGATGTACTTCACGATGTCGCCGATGGTCTTGAGATCCTGGTCCTCTTCGAGCTTCACGCCGAAGGCGTCCTCGAGGTCCATCATGATCTCGGCGATGTCCAGGCTGTCCGCTCCCAGGTCGGCGACGACGTTGCTCGCCTCGGTGATCGTCGCCTTGTCGCGCGAGAGCCGGTCGGCAATGATTTCGATGACCTTGTTCCGGATCTCGCTCACGATCGCTCCTATCGGCTCGGAAGGGGGGACGCTGGAAGGGCGGTAGTGTGGCGACCACCCAGGGGCGGTCAAGGGCGCCGGTGGCTCGTCGGGGCAATGGCGCCACCCCTCTAAGGCGTTATCCTGACTGGGCAACCGTCCGGAGCTCGCATGCGTCCATGGGCCCGATCCAGCCATAGCTCCGCCGCCTGGGCCGGCGTCCTCGCGCTGGGGTCGTTGACCGCGGTCGGCTGCCTCGGCCATACCGAGCTGATGAAGCCGGGGGCCCGCGAGGTGGTGTTCCAGCTGTGGGGAGACGCGGGTACTCCGCCCACCGTCATCCACGCCGAGCAGCTGACCCAAGAGGGCGACCGCTTCGACCGCCTGGTGTTCAAGAAGTTGCAGGTGCGGCGGCCGTTCGACAACGGCGTCATCTACCTCGAGTCCCCTGATGGCGAATACGCGCGCCGGGAAGGCGGGAGCCTCACCACGCTCGAGGGGCCTGTGCATCTCTCGGGGACCTTGCGCCACGCCGGCGTCGCGGCGGGCAGCGGCGGCGATCCCTTCGTGGGCGTGGCCGACCGCGCCGTCGTCCACCGCACCAAGGATGACAACGTCATCGAACTGATCGGCGGCCCGAAGCCCGCGGAGCAGGTCCGCCTGCTGATGCGCGGCACCGTCTCGCGCGCCGAGCGCATGTACATCCACGATCCCACGACCGTGGCCGGCAAGTCGCGCAATCTGCGCATCGACTCGATGCCGTACGCCTTCAATCAGGCTCCAGACGCCCCGACCGTCGCCCTCGCCCTCGCCGCGTTGCCACATCCCCTGCTGCTGCCCGAACTGACCCCAGGAAAAGTGACCGACCCGACGAAATGAACGCGGGGGAACAAAACCGTTTCCGCACGAAGTCATTCGGTAGGCCGATTCTCATAGGGTGTACGACCGGCAGCAGCGCGAAACGCCTGCTCAATCCCACCCTGCTCCCTGGCTCCTGGGGGGCAGCGCGGAGCGCGATGTTGGGGGGATCGCGCAGCGATCTCACATGCCCTTTGGGGCATGTGCCGGCCGAAGGCCGTAGCCCCCCAACCTAGGGCAGTCGATTCGCCCTGCGCACCGCCCATTCGAGCCCGAACAACGTGACCAGCGCGGCCAGCATCCACCACGAATCCCACAGCCCGACCGTGCTGGTCACGCTGTCGCTGCGGCGCAAATCCTTCGGCAGCGCGGCGACCAGGGCCGCGGCATCGTCGTACACCGCGCCTCCGGTGGCTTTCGCGAAGGCCTCGAGGCCGGGCCGATCGAGACGTGGATCGCGCAGTTCGTCCTCGGGGGCGAGCACCTTGAGCTCGCCGGGATCGACCTGGCGGCTGTCGACGCCGGCTTCGACCTCCATCGCCCACGATCCCGGAGCGGGCGCGGCAACGCGCGCGCTGAAACCGTTGCCATCACGGTCGAGCCGCACCAGCTGCTGCGTCTTCCCGGGACCGGTGAGCGATACCGCGACCGATTCGGGCGGCGAGGAGTCGGCCTGGCCGACGGGCACCAGGTTGATGCTCACCGTCTCGCCCGGCACCGCGCGCCGCGGAGCCGCGAACAGGCGCCACGAACGGTTGCCACCGCGCCGTCCAGACGCGGCATAGCGCAGCAGCTGGCTGTGGAAGCGGTGCAGGTAGCGATCGCCGACGTTGCGGCGCCAGCGCCAGGTATCGTCGATGCCCAAGAGCAGCGCGCGGCCGTTCGGGTAGGCCTTGGTCACCACCAGCGGGTTGCCGTCCTGGTCCTCGGCGAGCACCTCGGCGCCCGGTTTCACCGAGGCCTTGGTCAGCGGCGCGGCCCCGAGCAAAGCAGGCAGCTGCGGCCAATCGAGCCCACCGTCGGCGGTCGAGGGATCGAGCAGGCCGAGATTGGCGGCGATGTCGGTGCGGTGCAGACGGCGCGGATGCGCCTCAAGATAGCCGCGCGCGATCGCCGTGGCCTCGGGCAGGGTCGCGGGTAGCAGGTCGGCGATGCGCGACGACGCGTAGGTCGCGAGCGCACCGGTCTCGCCCGCGATCCACACCAGCCCGGCGCCGCCGTGGCGCACCGCCTTCTCGAGATGGTCGAGGTCGGCGTCACGCAACGCGTCGCGGCCCAGGTCACCGATGATCACCACGTCGTACGCGGCCAATTCCGCGGGCGCCAGCGGCAGCGTGTCCGGCCCATCAGTGCCCCAACGTCGCCATTTGCCTTCGGCCAGATAGGCGTGCACGGTCATGGTCTTGTCGCGCTTGAGCGCCTCGCGCAGGTAGCGCAGCTCGTAGAACGGCCGGTGCGCGAGCATCAGCACCGCGAGCTTGCGTTCGCGCACCTGGATGGAGATCTCCTGCGGCGCGGTGGCGAGCGCGCGCGAGCCCGCGCCGGTGCTGGCGATGATGCGTAGCTTCGCGGTGCCCTCGTGCCGGAAGGTCTCCTCGAGGCGGACTTCGAAGCTCTTCAACTGAGCCGAGAGTTGGGCCGAGAGCTGCGCCGAGGGCTGCTGAGTACCCTGTGCCGCATCTCCTCCGGCGCTCGGATCGATGGTCGCTGTCACCGGCGGCTCGCCCTCACAGGTCATGGTCACCGTCACCGGTCCGGGCGGCAGCGCGCGGCCGCTCAGGCGCACCACCACCGGCTCGATCTCGCCCAGCGCCGCCTCGCGATTCACCAGGATCTCGTCGAGGAACAGTTCGGGCTCGATCGCCTCGGAGCCGGTGGCGAGCGCCATCACCTCGAGATCGCGCACGCGCCAGCGCGTGGCTGCAGCGGCGAGCGTGCTGCCTTGGGTGACGCGGCCGTCGGAGACCAGCAGCAGCAGATCGGGGTGGCTCTCGGCGACCAGCCGGTCGAGCTCGTCGGCGAGCGGGCTGGTCGCGCCGGTGGTGCTCAGCGAGCCGCCGATCGCCTCGGCCGGAGCGAACGAGCCGGAGACCCCGCCGATCGATCGGTACTCGATCGCCAGCAATGGATTATCCTTCGCGATGCGTTGCAGCTCGGAGGCGAGCGCGCCGGCGGCGGTGATGCGCGGCGCGCCCTTCGGGCCATCTGGACGGGCCATCGAGGCCGAACGATCGACCGCGACCACGGCGCGGTAGGGCAGATCGGTGGTGCTGGTGCGCCGCCAAGCCGGTCCGGCGATCATCACCACGGCGAGCACCAGCGCCGTAGCGCGGCAGGCCTTCGCGAACATTCCCAGGGCTCCGGCGGGCGCCGGGCCGTACCGCCGCCACGACCACCACGCCAGGGCGAGGGCCACGACCAGGAACAGCAGGGTGTGCCACGGGGCGCCGAGGTGCTCGAAGGTGAAGGTCTGCGACACCGCGTGCGCGGCCACGCCATCCCCGGCGGCGGGCGCCACGTCGGCGGCTGCGTCAACTGCCCCAGCGGTCTCAACTGCCATAGGTCCTCGCCGCCCAGGCCGCGAACAGCCCTTCGCCGATGGCGATCACCAGGGCCAGGATCGCAAGCAGCAGTCCGAGATCCGCGCCGCTCGACTTCGGCAGCGCGTCGTCGATGCGCGAGGTCACACCGACCGCGGTCGGGCGATCGAGGCGGCCTTCGTCGGGATTCGGCAGCACCACCACCGTCGGGCCCTTCTCGGATGTCCATGCGCCAGGGGCGAGCATCAGCGCCTCGCCCGCTGCGATGGTCGCGGACTCGCCGGCGCGCGTGAGCTTCTCTTCCGCCGGTGCCGGCAGGCCGGCTGTCCAGAAGCGCGGGCTGTCGAGCCGCGCGGCCAGGCGGCGCGCGGTGCGCACCACCCACAGCGGCGCGGTGCCCCGCGCCTCGAGGTCGCGGTCCGACGCCAGGTCCGCGAGCTCGGCCACCACCCAGCCGCGTCCGGCCGGCAAGGCGACCACCACCGGTTCCTTGCCGGCGCGCAGCAGCACCTCGGCGTCATGCGGCAGCGACACGGCGGGAACCTGCTTGGCCGTGGCGATCGATAGCACCTCGTCGATGTCGGCCTCGCCACTGGTGTAGGGGCCGCCCGGTTTCATGTTCATGGCGGTGGAAGCAGGCGCCGAGCCCGCGGCAAATTCGAGGCCTTTCAGGAGATCCTTGAGCGCTGGATCCGCGGCGATCAACCGTGCGTCGGCCCACAGCACCCCACCGCCCACGACCCAGTCGTGCAGACGAGCGCCGTTCGCGACCGCGCCGCGCAGCGCGACCACGCCGCGCGCCGGCAATGCCTGCGCCGGGAACTGCGCCGGGCTGGATGCGGTGAACGCGAACGAGCGATCCTCGGCGTGCAGCGCGGCGGTGACGAAATCCGGCTCCTGCTGCACGGTGAGCACGTCGATGCGCGGACGGATCACGATCGGCAGCTCGAGCAGGTTGTCGTAGGCGAGCGATTCGTCGTTCAGGCGCACGCGCAGGCGGTGCGAGCCCTGCGGTAGCGGCGGAACGGATACGCGCAGCGTCGAGCGTTCTCCGCCAGCCTGGCTGGTGCCGGCGGGAACGAACGGTCCATCGTCGACGGCGAGCGCGATCTGTGACGCGCGTCCCTCGACGCGCAAGAGCAGCTCCCCCGCCACGCCCGGTGACTGCTCGCCGATGCCGTCGACGCCGGCGATCGCTGCATTGGCGGCGGCCGATCCGGTGCGCCAGCGCGAGACCGTGCGGCAGGCCGGCGCCAGCAGCGCGCTGAGCGCGGCGCCGTCGTCCTGGGCGAAGTCGGAGACCAGCACCACGTCAGCGCCGTGGCCGCACAGCGCGAGGATGTCCGATGCGGCCGGCGCGTGCGAGGCCGCGTCGAGTCCGCCGGGCAGATCGGTGGTGTCGAGCGACGACAACGCGTCGATCACGGTGCGCGGCGAACCCTGCGCGATCTCCTCGACGCGGGCATCGACCGCGATGAGCGTCGCCGACGCGTAATCGAGGTGGGCCTGGGCGAGTGCCGATTTGGCGGCCGCGAGCGGCCCGGGATCCGCACCGCGCGCGCCCATGCTCGCGGTGCGGTCGACGATCAGCACCAGGCGCGAGCCGCCGCCGAGCCCGGCGAGCGTCGGCCGCGTCACCGCGAGCGCGATGGCGGCGACGATCAGGCAGCGGCAGAGCAGCAGCAGGAGATTGGTCAGCCGGTATTGGCGCTGCGCCTTGCGCGCCGCCGCGAGCAACCAGCGCATGGCCGCCCACGGGCGGGGGCGGGGGCGCTTGCGCAGGAGCAGATGGATGAGCACCGGCACCGCGACGAGCGACAGGCCGCCGAGCAAGGCCGGATGGAGGGCGCTGAACACGGCCTGCTTTCTTAGGCCCGCAGGCCGGTGCCTCCAGTGCAAAGGGGGCAGATCACTGCCCCTCCGGCCCGCGTGAGCGGCGATCTGCGCCTGCCCGGCGCGGCAGCCCCGGCGGCCGTCGAGCGCCGGGGCGCGGCTGGCTCATCGACGGTCCGGCTGCGCCGGCACCTTCG
This sequence comes from Planctomycetota bacterium, assembly GCA_038231435.1. Taxonomy (GTDB): domain Bacteria; phylum Planctomycetota; class UBA11346; order UBA11346; family UBA11346; genus JACCZE01. The sequence continues at coordinate 18,077 of JBBRLJ010000045.1, read as the reverse complement.
CAGGATGCCGCAGGACGCCGCAGGATGCCCGCCCGATGTCCGTAGGATGATAGCAGGCTGCTGTTTTCGGGCAGCTCGCTACACTCCGCCGCCATGCTGGCGGAACACGCACCACGAGGTCCTCGCCCCGCCGGTCTCCTCTCGTTGGCGGCCTCGCTGATCTCATTGATGACGGTGAGCGGCGCCGTCCTCGACGCGGCCACCGTCTGCACCTTCGACGGCACCACGCTCGCCGGGCCGACCCTCGGACTGGCGGCCGACGCCGTCGAGATCGGCGGCAAGCGCATCGCGCTCATCGATTGCGATTGGATCGAGCCAGGCGGCACGGCGCCCAGCGGGCCCTCTGCACCCTCGACCCAGGAGCAGCGCCGGCGCATGGGCGTGTGGCTGGCGGACGGCGGCTGGCTGCCGGTGGCGCGTCTCGGCGAAGCTGTCGCGGCCGACGGCAAGTCCTCCCCCGCCGATGCGCTGCTCGCCACGGGTCCGCTCGGCGAGCTGGTGCTGCCGCTCGGCGCGGTGCTGGGATGGGGGATGGAGCTGCCACCTGCTGGAGACGGCAAATCGGATCAGGTGGTGCTCGCGTCCGGCCCCCTGCAGGGCCGCGTGCTCGGCATTGCGGGCGGCAAGCTACGCTTCGAGAGTCCGCTGAATCCGCAGCCGCTCGAGCTGCCGCTCGCCGAGGTGGTGGGCATGCGCCTCGCCGTGCCCGCGCGACCCCCGCGCGGCGTGGTGCTGTCGGTATCGCTCGACCCGGCGCGACCGCCACTCGTGCTGCTGCCCGCGCCGAACCTGCCGCTCGCTGCCGCGCCGGGAGTCGCGCTCGCCGATGCCGCGGGCGCGGCCGCTCCGACCAGCCTGCTCGCCAATGCACGCCTGCGCGTCGAGGGCGGGCGCCGCGTCTACCTGGGCTCGCTCAAGCCGGCGCGGGTCGAGGAGAGCGGAGCGTTCGACATCGTCTGGCACTGGCGATCGGACAGCGATCTCGATGGCGGCCCGCTGATGCTCGGCGGCACGCGTTACGCCCATGGCATCAGCGTCCACAGCAAGGCGATCCTCGCCTGGGAGCTCGGCGGCGGTTACACGCGGCTGCGCGCGCTGGTCGGCATCGCCGACCTGGTGGCGCCGGAAGGAAATTGCTCGGCGGCGCTAGTCGGCGACGGCAAGGTGCTGTGGTCGCGCGATAGCGTGAAGGGCACCGACAAACCGCAGCCCATCGATCTGGACGTGCAAGGCGTGCGCACGCTCGAGCTGCGCGTCGACTTCGGCGCGCGTTATGACATCGGCGATCATCTCACCTTAGCGGATGCCTGGGTGCTGTCGGTTGGGGGGCTACGGCCCCCCAAGAACGGCCTCCGGCCTGCTCCCTAGGAGCCGAGGAGCAGGGAGGCTGACGGCCAGCGTTGCGGCCGTGCTAGCCCGCTGCAGAGATAGAGTCTATTGGAGCCAGGCCGAGCGCCGCATCCGACGCTTCAGGTCGCTGCGGGTGGAACCGGCTTGTCGGTAGCTGCCGGGGCTGGCGCAGCGGCTGATGGCGCGGCGGCCGGCGTGGATGAAGCGGGGGCGGCGGCTTCGTCGCGCTTGGCTTCTTCCTCGAGCTCCTTGGCGAGCTTGTCGAGGTCCTCGAGATCCTCGTCGTCCCAGTAGTCGTCCTCGCGCACCAGCAGATAGGTGAGCATGCCGCCGGCGAGCAGCATGTTCATGCAGTAGCCGAGCAGCACCGTCATGATCACGCCCTGCCACGCGCCGGTCACCAGGCCGGTGCCCCAGGTATAGTATTTGTCGGAAGCGGGCTCGGCATCAGCCGTGGCCGACGAGCCGTCGAGGCGCTGCGAGGCGCTCAGGGACATGGCGTCGAAATGCTCACGGCTCGAGAACACCGGCGTGCGGTCGTAGTCTGACGACGCACTCGACATGCCGTGCGGGCGGTAGGAGCTGTCGCAGAGGATGTTGTACGCCTGGCCGAGCTGGCGCAGCGGGTCGAACTTCTCGACCATCGCCAGGCGCACCTGGTCGGCGCGATACTCGGTGCGTGCCAGCTCGTCGCCGGGCAAGAGCTTCGCCGAGGTCCGCGATGGGGCCTTGAGGTAGCTCATGCCGGCATTGCCGATGCCGAAGGCGACCCACACCATGATGGTGGTGAGGATCAGGCTGCCGACCAGCACGTGCGGCTTGGTGCCGACGGCCTCGATGGTGTCGACCACGTTGTCGAACCAGCCGTGCTTGCGGATCGCGATGATGCCGGGGAACACGAACAGCGACAAGGAGACCGCGATCAGCAGCAGCACCGCGAACAGCGCCAGGAAGTAGCCGAGCGGGTACATGAGCGCGTAGATCGCGCTGCCCACCAAGGGGATGCTGCACAGCAGCTCGGGCACATAGATGAGGAAGAGGTTCACGCCCACCAGCAAGCCGAAGAGGAACAGCGGCACCAGCAGCGCGGGCACGATCCGCCCCTTGAACTGGCCGATGGCCTCGCCGAGCGACAGGAACTCGTCGTCGAGCAGGTCGGCGCGCATGAACACCGACACCAGCGTCGCGCCGATCGAGAACACCACCAGGCCGACCGAGAACCACACGAACACGGCGAGGTAGAGCCACGCCTTCTCGGAGGAGTCGAACTTGAAGGCGAAACTGTTGAAGAGGTGGACCCACAGTCCGAGCGCGATCAGGGTCAGGGCCGAGATCAGCATGCACTTCGGCTTGAACGCCAGCATCGGGGCGGTGAAGAGGTCCTTCCAGGTCCACTGGCGCGGCTCCGGCTTCCACTCCTGCGGAGCAGCCGCGTCGGCGGCGGCTGGAGCGGCAGGCTGATCTGGAGTCGCGGGCATGGTCAGCTCCGGGGAATTGAAGCCGGACTCTAGTCGTGGCCTCGGAACGATGCAACCGCCATGCCCATTGGTTGCGTCGCGCTGGCGCGGGCTGGCGGCCCGAGCGATGGGCCCGAGCTTGCAGTGGCGGCGGAATGCGCTGCGCTGCGGCCATGGACGATTTCGCCAGCATCACCGATGCCTGCGGCGTGCTCGTGGGCGCCGGCTCCGACGGGCAGTTCGCCCATCTCGCCACCGCCTGGTCACTCGGCGGCGGCGATTGGGTCGCGGCGTGGCCGCACGAGCTGCCGCCCAGCGACGCGCGCCTGCTGCGCGCCGGCGATGGCCAGGTGGGCACGGTGGCCGAGTGGGAATGCGAGGACGGCGTCGCCGGTTTCACAAGCGCCGCCGCGTCGTCGAGCCTGACGGTGGCCAAGGGCGCGGTGCTGCACAAGCGCGATCGCCTGCGCGCGGTCGGCTTCGCGAACATGGTCGACCACCCCGCCTTCCGTCTGCACCACGGCTCGCTCGATCCCGCGCGCTACCTGCCGTACGTGTGTCCGTGGATCATCGAGGGCCACCTCGCGCTCTTCACCAGCGCCGACGGCTACATAACCGGACGCTTCTACACCGGCATGGCCGGTGGCCCGGTGTTCAATCCCGCCGGAGAGGTGGTGGGCGTGATGCTCGACGGATTCGAGTCCGAGGGACATCCGCCGCTGACGAGATTCCGGCGTCTGGACTGACTATCAGTTGGGGGGCTTTCTGTTGGGGGGCTACGGCCCCCCAACATCGCGCTCCGCGCTGCCCCCTGGGAAGGAACGGCCAGGGAGGGTTGGACGGCGGACGTCAGTGTGTTGTGGATTATCTGGCGCGGTCCGCGCTCCACTCGGGAAGAAACGGATGGGTGGGATGGCGGGCGGACGTCAGGGTGAAGGAAGCAGGCCGTCCAATTTTTTCCAGAGCGGGGCGCAGTCGACGATGCGGTTGGAGCGGCTGGCGCGGTCGATGGCCATGCAGGTGAGGCCGGCTTCGAGGGCTTCCTGGACGGAGACGGGGAATGGCTTGCCGGCGAAGAGGTGGGCCGTGACGTCATCGGCCATGCCGGCGTCGGCGCCGTAGTGGCCTTCCGAGCCGATATCGACGGGGAGATCCTCGGGCTGGCGGTCGTGCACGCCGGCGACGCGCAGGCGATTGCTCGCGAGATCGCATTCGAGCGTCGCGTGCGTGCCTGAAAGCAGCCAGCGGCGCTGGTGGAATCCGCTGTGGGTGTTGCTGTGGAAGCTCATGCGCACGCCGTTGCCGTACTGCACTACCGCAACCTGGTTGTCGCAGACATCGGCGTCGCTGTCGAAGACGCGGTCGATGGAATTCCAGCCTGATCGCCAACTACGGTACGGCTTGGCGCCGTCGCGTTCGCGTTCGAGCTCGGCATGTTCGGGGAGGAAGATGTCGCGCCCGGCGAAGCTCGCCACGCGCGCCGCGCGAGCGCCGGCGAACGACTGGTAGATGTCGAAGTCGTGACAGCACTTCTCGAGCAGGTACGATCCGGCGAAGGCGCGCTTGCGCCGCCAGTCGCGCATCAGGAAACCGCCATGCTCGGCGGGCAGGTGCTCGTTGGCCTCGAAGCTCACGAGTTTCCCCAGACGACCGCTCGCGAGCACCGCCCGCACCGCGCGCGTGAGTGGCGCCGAGCGCAGCACCAAGCCGCTCACCAGCAGCCGATGGCGGCCGTGCTCGGCGAGCAGCCGCGCCAGCTCCCAGGTCTGCTCCTCGTCGACCACCACCGGCTTTTCGGTGAGCACCGTGCATCCGGCGGCCAGGCCCGCGGCGATGTGCTCGAGATGGACGTGGTTTGGCGAGCCGACCAGCAGCAGGTCGGGCTTCTCGGCCGCGATCATCCGCTCCACGTCCGTATAGGGCGTGCCGAGTTCGTGGCCCTGCTCGCGCAACCAAGCGAGACCGGTCGGCGACGGATCGCACCAGGACACCGGCACGATGCGACCACGTGCGGCGCGCAGCAGATGCTGGAGCACCCCGGCCATGCGATTGCCCAGTCCACACACCGCCGCCGACAGCGTGGCGGGGGCCGCGCCGCGACGGTCCTTCTTGCGGTGGATCCGCGGGCGGATCGCGCTGGCCACAGGCTTGGCGGGCTTCGCGATGGGCCGGGCCGCGAGCGGACTCACGCCGGCCGGGCCTTGCCGCTCGCCGCCGCGCTCGCGAAGTGGTTGCCGACCTTGCGCGCGCGCTTCGGCTTGTCCGGGTCGCGACCGCGAGCCAGTGCCAGCATGCCGAGCAGCCGCCACGAGGCGACCAGCTGCGGGAAGCCGGACCACAGCCCGAGATCGGGCAGATCCCAGTCGCCCCCTGGTCCGAGGCGCACGATGCTCGCGCCGGTGGCGCCGATGCGTTCGTGGATCGCAGACAGATCGCTCTCCGGCGGATCGAGCAGCACCACCAGATCGCTCTCGTCGAGCACCTCCTCGATACCGTGCAGCACCATGCTGCCGGGCAGGTGCACGCCGATGCAGCCTGCAGTCTCCATGGTCTTGAGCGCGAGCTCGCCCGCGGGGCCGCTCTCGTCACCGCTCCACCACACCCGCGCGACGCGCGCCTCACCTGCCGTGAGTGCCGACAGCGCCGGCAGCATCGGGCGATGGGCGAAGACCTCGGCGGTGGCCGCGCGCAGGCGCGCCAGCGGTACCGCCACGCCCGCGGCGTGCGCCACCGCCTGGGCGAGCGCGAGGGCTTGCGCGAAGACGCTGACGGTGGCGGCGACGGTGGTCTCGGGAGCATCCAGCAGGGTGCGGCAGCGCGGCACCAGCTCGGTCAGCCGGCCGCCGGGCTGCCCGACCATGGCGAGCAGACGCGAGTGGGGCCGCGGCCCGGCGCGCAGACGCTCGACCAGCTCTACGACCTCGCGCGTCTGACCGCTGTTGGACATCGCCAGCACGTGGCAGCCGGACAGATCGACGCCCATGGCTTCGCGGCCGCCGAGATGATCGACGCGCACGCTGCCTCCGTCACGGGCCGCGCCATGGCGCGCGATGGCGCAGGCGAGCGCCGCCGGGAACAGCCGACTCGACCCCTCGCCCACCACCATCAGCGGATGCTCGCGATCAGCGAGCGCTGCGGCGAGCGGTTCCCACGGCTGCTCCGGCCACGCGGCGAGCAGGGGACCGACGCGGGCGCAATCGGCGGCGAAGTTCCTTCCGACATCGGCAGCGGTCTGGGCTTGCGCGCCAGCGGCATCGGAGCGGAATAGAGGTGCGTATTGCGCGGGGCTGAACGGCTTCCAGTCGGCCATCTGCAGGTACTCGGCCGGGCCGCCGGTGCGCAGCGCTTCCACCGTGCTGCTGATCTGGCGCTGGCTGGCGAAGGCGGCGATGCCGGCGAGCTTCTTCGCGAACGCCGCGTCGTTCGCGCGCAATTCGAGCGTCGGCTCGCCGGGGAAGGGGCAGTAGCAGGCGAAATCCCAGCGCGCTGGGACTGGTACCGGTTTGCCGAGCTCGAGCCAGATGTCGCCGCCGGCGTGGTAGCACGAGATCGCCAGCTCGGTGGCGACGGTCACGTGGTCGGGATGCAGATCGGCGCGCGTCGGGCCGAAGACGCACGCGGGCGCGAGCGTGCGGATCAGCGCGGTGATGGCACCAGCGATGCCGGTGGTGCCGCCACCATCGGTGAAGCGCCGGCCCTGCCACGATTGCAGGTCTGAGTCGGGATAGCCGAACCAGTGCAGCCGCGCCGCCGGTATGCCGAGCAGCGCACAGCTGCGCTCCATCTCGCCCTTGCGTACCGCCTGGATGGTGGCCCGCTCCGATGGCTCGGCATAGCCCATGCGGCCGTCGCTGACGATCGCCACGTCGACGCGGATGCCTTCGGCAACCGCCGCCTGCACGGCCAGACCCATGCCGATGACCATGTCATCGTCGTGCGGGACCACGACCAGCCACGGTCCAGGAGCCCCGGCGGCGGCGAGCGAGGGGATGCGGGTGACGAGGCCGCGGTCGCGGCGGGCCAAGGCGATGGGGATCGAGCTCATGGCGCTACCGTATGCAGGGTGGCGGTGGAGCCGATCGGTGCCGGGTGCCCACCTAGTCACAATTTCCACTGACAATGGAATAATTGCTCCTACCATCCCGACATCGCTGTGGGTCCTCGGTACCGTCCGCTCCTCAGTGTTCTCCCGGCGTCATTCGATGCGCCATTTCAAGCATGAGAGGCCAGCCCCATGCCGGCATCCTTCATCGGCGATCCGTCGCGCATGCGCCTCTGGCTCAAGCTCCACCAGGCCGCGAGCCAGGTGCGTGGCGTCGCGCTCTGGCGCGCCGCCGATGGTGGCGATCAGCAGCGCATCCGCGGCCATCAGCACGCCGTGCCGACGCTGTCGCTGTGCCTCGAGGGCGTGGCCCGCGTCCAAGGCGCGCAGGCGATGGATCTGCATCCCGGCGACGCGCTGGTGATCTCACCTGGCTGCTGGCACGAGCACGTGCGCCTGCGGCCGGGCTCGGCGTCGTTCGGGCTGGGGTTCATCGCTGGGCGCTGTGATCTCATCCTTGCCGACGCCCAGGAGGTGTCGTGGGGCATGGTCAGCGCCGAGCCGTTCCGGGGGCTGATGAACCGCTTGCTGGCGGCGTCGAGCCCCGACGAGCGCGCGCGCCTGGTGTCCGAGATATGCACGCAGATATTCAACGAGCGCGCAAGCCCGATCCGCTGGATGCATCCGGCGGTCAGCCGCATGGCCTCGGCGTTGTGGAAGCGCCTGCACACCCCCATCACCGCCGCGGACGTGGTGCGGGCGGCGGCCGGAGGGCCAGACGGCATCGGTCACAGCCGCGCGTACCAGCTGTTCACCGCCTTCTTCGGCGCCACGCCCAAGCAGGTACTGCTGACGCAGCGACTCGACCTGGCGGCGCAGTTGCTGGCCGAGGGGGCCGGGGTCGCCGATGCCGCCGCGCGCTGCGGCTTCAGCTCGCGCGCCGACCTGACGCGCGCCTGGCGTCGCCGCCATGGCCGTCCACCGACCGCGACGGCCCGCGCCGCGCCCGCTGATGCCCGTCGCGCAGACGCTCCGGCCGGCCCAATTGCAGTCCTTCCACATTCCCCATCCATCCGTCCTTCCGAGGGCTGGTGACGCGAAGCTCCGCCGCGGGTGAGCCTTGGCCATAAAACCGCTGGTTTTGGCGTTTTTCGTCCAGGTACCTGTCTAAACTTCGCTGATGTGGCATTCAGCATCGGCACCGGCATGCACGCTTGAGGGGTGGCACGCCTCAAGCACATCCTCTACGTCGAAGACAACGTGGACGACATCCTACTGGTGAAGAGCGCGCTCGCCGAACGCCAGGTCGAGATCTATCTGCACGTGGTGGTGAATGCGGTGCTGGCTTTCTCGTTCTTGGCCAAGCAGGGCGCATACGTCGATGCCCCGACCGTCGATCTGGTGATCCTCGACATCAATCTCCCGATCATCAACGGCGTCAAGGCGCTCAACATCATCAAGACCTCGCCGGAGTTGCGCGACATCCCGGTTCTGATCCTGACCTCGTCCGAGCGCAGCGAGGATCGCAACCTGTGCCTGCGCATGGGTGTGATCGCCTACCACGTGAAGCCGAAGGTGTGGGACGAGTACCTTCACCTGGCCGATACGCTGAAGGAGGCGATCACGACCGGTTGCGTGGCCGAGCCCGAGCCCGAGGCCGGGAGGCCGGTCGAGCGGATGCCGGTGAAGAAATCCGTCTCCGAGAAATCGGCGCAGCAGCCCCTCGCCAAGGGGTCCGAAAAGACCGCTGAAGCGGTCTCCGGGAATGCCTCGGACAAGAAGAACGGCAAGTCGAATACGTCCAAATAGTTCGAGGAAGTTCGCGAAAATCCCCAGCTCGCCACGCAGCGCGTCGCCGCCGTCAAGCTCGCCGAGATGCGTGGCGATTGCACGCCTTGACTCATTCGCCGATTCGCAGCGAGAGCTCGCGCCAATCGCGCGTCGAAGGTCGCCGCGCGATCGTGGAATTCCCCATCCCAGCGCGTACTCTCGGCGGTGTCTCGCCGACCGTGGCCGATGATAGTTCCGAAACCGCCGGCTTCGGAAAAACATATCGGAAGCCACATCAGGCCCACAGCGAAAGGACGACCATGCCCGCGCAACCGACGGTCTTGTATGTGGAAGACAATCTCGGCGACGTCCAGCTGTTCGAGGCGGCGCTGCAGCAGTGCCGCTTCAGCCTGAACCTGCGCGCGGTGGGTGAATGGCGCGAGGCGTTCGAGTTCCTCGAGAAGCGCGGCACGTACTGGAACGCGCCCTCGCCCGGGCTGATCCTGCTGGATCTCAATCTGCCGGTGGTCAGCGGTCGCGATATCCTGCGCAAGCTGCAGCGCGACCCCCTGTGGAAAGCCATTCCGGTGGTGGTGTTCAGCTCGTCCCACCGGAGCGAGGAGATCGACGAGTGCTATGCGCTGGGCGCGTGCCTCTACGTGGTCAAGCCGAGCCAGTGGGAGCGCTACATCGATATCGTCACCGCGGTCGCGAAGCTCGCGGGTTCGGGGCGCGGGGTGCTGAGCAAGGATCCGACACCGGCTGTCGGCACCAGCGTGCTGTCGCCGAGGCAGCCGGTTTCGGAGCGGCTCGCGACTTGATCCCTTGCTGTCGCCGGCTCGCGCCGTCGCGCAGATGGCATATGCCGGTTGGTCGATCACCGCATTGGCTCCAGCCGTCGCGTGCTTTCACGCGCTCGCGCCGACGCTGGGCGTATGCAGAAGATCCTCATCGATACCGACCCGGGCCAGGACATCGACGATCTGCTCGCGCTGTGGTTCGCCCTGCTGCGGCCTGAACTGGATGTGCGCGCCATCACCACCGTCATGGCTCCCGCCCTCGGGCGCGCGCGTCTGGTGCGCCGGCTGTTGCGCCATCTCGGACGCACCGATGTGCCGGTTGCAGCTGGCATGGACTTGCCACTGCGGGCGTTCGCTCCCGGCGAACTCGCCAAGCCAGCGGACCTCGCCGTGGTGATGAACCACGCGTGCTTCGCCGAGCCGCCGCATCCAGACGACGAGCCGCCGCACGGCGACGCGGTGCAGCTGATCATCGACACCATCGAGCGGCATCCCGGCGAGGTGGTGCTCGCGTGCATCGCGCCCTTGACCAACATCGCCTGCGCGCTGCGGCGCAAGGCGGACCTCGCGCCCAAGATCAAGGCCATCGCCCTGATGGGCGGCGAGGTCGCGCTGAGCCGCGCCGAGCACAACATCGCCTCGGATCCCATCGCCGCAGACATCGTGCTCACCTCGGGCGTGCCGATCGCGATGGGTACCTGGAGCGTCACGCGCCAATGCGCTCTAGACATGGACGACTGCGCGCGCCTGGGCCGCATGGACACGGCGCTCGGCGCGGCGATGGCCCAGGCCATCGCCGCGTGGCATCCGGCGCAGAGTTGGAAGCCAGGCCCCGTGCTCTACGACCTCTTCCCGATCGTCTGGGCCTTCGACCGCGGCTGGTACGATACCAAGCCCATGGCGGTGCGCGTCGAGACCAGGGGCGGGGCAACCACCGGCCTGACGATGCCGGTCGAGCCGGGCACGACCATTGATGTGACCCCCGGCCTGCGCCCCGGCCTGCGCGAGTTCTTCATGAGCACGGTGCTGGGCGCGTGAGCGGCGGCGACGCCAGGAGATCGGTGGCTGGCTCGGATCAGATCAGCGGACATCCCTCGCCGAGCGTGTCGCCGGCTTTCGCGCCGGGATACGGCCAGTCGCTGCCGCTGACAAGCTTCACGCCGTCCTCGACGTAGATGGCGCTGAAGGCGACGCGCGGCTGATCGGTTTCGTTCGGACCGGCGCGGTGCGCCGTCCATCCCTGGTGGAAGGTGACGCCGCCGGAGCGCAGCGGCACCACGCGGCGCTCGGCCCATTCGAGCTCGGGCGCCTGCTCGAACAGGCTGCGCGCCTGCTGGATGACCTGGAGCTGCAAACCGGTGCGTCGGTGCGTACCCGGGATGAAGCTCATGCAGCCGCTCTCGACCGGCACGTCGCCGAGCGCGACCCAGATCGATACCGTCGGCGCGGGCGACAGCGGCCAGTACGGACGATCCTGGTGGAACTCCGAGGCCTGGCCGTTCCGCGGATCCTTGATCAGGATCTGGTCGTGGTAGAGCCGCATCGGCCGCGTCGCCAGCTGAGACACGGCGGCGAGGATGCGAGGATGGAAGGTGAGCCCGCGCAGCGTCTCGTCGCCGCGCCACACCTGGCAGAGTTGGCGGAAGACTTCGCCCTGCTTGGCTTGCATGCGTGCGTCGGCGTAGGCGAGCGCCGCCGCGCGGAAGCGCGCGCACTCGCCAGCATCGAGCAGGTCCGGCCGCACCGTGAAGCCATCGGCCTCGAAGCGAGCCAGCTCCCCGGGCGTTAGGACGGTGGCGTTCGCAGGGCTGGTCGCCGTTGCGGATATGGCCGTGGGCATGCGTGTCTCCACCGGCGAGTATACCGCAAGGGGCGTCCACGCGCAGGGAGTCCAGACCTGGCGATCAGGAGGATCGACCGGCCCCGGCGGGCCTCACGTCTTTTCGGCCCACATCCCGCGCATCTTGTGCGTGTATTGCGGGAAGACGCGCTCGGGCGGCTCAAGCTCGGGGTGCCACTTCTTCTCCCATTCGAAGCTGAGGAAGCCGCGATAGCGATCCTTCTTCAGGGTCTTGACCACCTCTCGCCACGGCAGATCCCCGGCGCCCATCGGCGCATAGTGCCAGACGCCGTCGGCCGAACGCCACGCGTCCTTCACGTGGCAGTAGCGGATGTGCGCTTTCAGCCGACGGTAGGTCTTGCGCCAGTCGTGGCCGGCGACGATGCAGTTGCAGATGTCGAAGACCAAGCCGAAGCCGCGCTTCGAATCCACCAGCCGTGTGAGCTCGAGCAGCAGATCGCTGCCGCACCAGTCGTCGTGGGTTTCGAGCGCGATCGATACGCCGCGCTTCGCCGCCTCTGCGGCGAGCGGCTTGAAGGCACCTGCGACGGTCTCGAGCATCTGCGCGTGCGTCGCGCCTTCGGGCAGGCGGCCGGCGAAGGAGCGCACGTGCGGCGCACCCGTCGCTTCGGCGAGGGCGAAGAGCTTGCGCATCAGTGCCTGATTCCGGTCGACTTCGGCGGGGTCGCGGTGGGCGAACGTGCAGTAGCCCATGATGCTCATGATCGCCACGCCCTGGGCGGCGAAGATCCTGGCGATGCGCTTGGCCTGCTCCGGCGTTGCGTCGGGCGAGCAGTGGTTGCCGTCGGTCTGGGTGCGCAGCTCGACGCCGTCGTAGCCGTGCGCCTTGGCGTTGGCCGCGATCTGCTCGAGAGTCCAGTCCGGACAGCCGAGCGTGGTGAACGATAGTTTCATGACGGAGTTTCTACGCTCGCGAGCCGGGGAAGCCAGGTGCGTGAAACCGCCACGGGATCCAGGACGCCTGCCTCTCCGTCAGCCAACAACAGCGTCCACCGACAGCCTAGGTCGCCCACTGGAAGGCGACGGTCACCAGACGGGGGTCCTTGCCGCCCAGATCGGCGTAGGTGCGGGCGGCTTCCTCGGGCGGGCGCACGTCCGAGATCATCGTGCGCAGCGACAGCTTCTTCGCCGCCAGCAAGGCGAGCACCTCTCTGCGATCGCGGGGCACGGTGTCGCGCGGGATCAGGAAGGTGAGCTCGCGCATGAAGGCCGGCTGGTAGGGGATCGAGAAGGCAGTCTCGTAGCTTCCCTGCACCAGGTAGCGCGCGCCGACCACGTGGTCATCGCCCCATGGCAGCGCGCGCGCCAAGGTCACTGCTTCCTCGAGCACCTTGGGCGCGCCGCTGGCATCGACGACGATATCTGCGCCATGGGGAAAGACTGCCGCGAACGCGCTCGGCAGGCCTGCTGAGCCATCGACCACGTCGATGCCGAGCCGGCGCGCAACCTCGAGCCGCTCGGGCATGCGATCGCAGCCGATCACGCGGGCGCCCGCGAGCTGGTGCATGAGCGCGGCCAGCTGGCCGATCGGCCCGAGACCGACGACGGCGACGTGCTCGCCAGGGCGCGGATGCGAGAGGCGCATGCCGTGGTAGGCGATCGCGCCGAGCTTCACCAGTGTCGCCTCGAGCGGATCGACGCCAGGGGGCAGCGGCAGTGCCTCGTGGCTGGGAACCAGCACGTGTGAACAGTGGCCGCCCCACATCGGAACGGCGCCTTCGACGCGGGTGGTGCCATGGGTGAACACGACGGTGCCAATGCGCAGATCGACCTCGGGCCCCACCTGCGCGATGCGTCCGACCACAGCGTAGCCTGGGATGAAGGGAAACGCGGTGTCCGCCTGCTTGCCGCGGACGCAGCGCAGCTCGGTGCCGGGACTGATGCAGGTGAACAACGATTCGACCAGTACCTCGCGTGGCCCCGGTGCCGGGATGGCGACGTCGCGGACCTCGACCTGATCCCGGGCGGTACAGACGATGGCGCGGGCTCGCATGGGGACTCCTGATGATGTCGTCGTAGCGGGCTCGCTGGCTGCCGCCATCTCTAGCGGAGGTTGAGCAGCGGAGATTGAACGGAGGTTTGCACATGACGTGTTCCGCGCTGCTCCGGAGCGTGGTATGATGCACCTCTCTTCTTTGCCGTAAGTGCCGTAAGTGCCGTAAGTGCCAAGAGTCCCAAAAGGAAAATGAAGGAGGTGTCCTATGAGCCATATCGTGGAAATCATCCGCATGAAGATGCGCCAAGGGGTCGGCGAGGACGAGGTGCTCGCCGCCTCCGAACGCGCCAACGAGCTGTTCCGCCGCATGCCCGGATTGCTGCGCCGCACCTTGCTCGGACCCGACGGTCAGGGCATGTGGACCGACATCAGCGAGTTCGCTGATCTGCCGAGCGTCGAGCGCGCGAAGACCATCGCTCACGAGCAGCCCGGAGACGCGAGCGTCTATTTCGGGCTGGTCGAGAAGGCCAGCCTCGCGTACGAGCGCTTGGAGGTGAAGACCCAGCTGGCGGAATCCGCGGTCTCCAGCTGAGGCCCGAATGACCGAGGCCCGAGGGATGGTCGGTCGCCGCGGCCGGCCCTTGCCTCGAGCAAGCCTCGCCGTGAGGTGCGGGGCCATGCCGTCGCCGCCGACTTCTGATCCAGGACAGGCTGCCGGTCCGTCCCTCTCGCGTTCCGAACTCCCGTCCGTCGAACGGCTCGCGACCGTGCGCGGGCTGCTCGCGCTCGCGCTGCCGATGGCCGCGGGGATGGGCGTGGGCTTCGTCCTGCATTTCCTGAACCGTCTGTTCCTGGGCTGGTACAGCCCCGAGGCGCTCGCCGCCAGCTACCCGGCCGGCATGCTGGCTTGGACAGTGCAGGGCTGCTTCGTGGTCTCGGCCGGCTACGTCGGGACCTTCGCCGCGCAGCACCACGGGGCGGGGGAGGACGACGAGGCCGGAGCCATGTGCTGGCCGGCGCTGTGGCTGGGCGCGGTGGCGACTGCGGCGACGCTCGCCCTGATACCGTTCCGTCACCTGCTGGTGATCCCCTTCCATCTCCAGGATCCGTCGGTGGCCTCGGGCATGGCCGAGTTGACTGGATGGTATCTCGCCGAGACCGGGCCGATCGTGCTGATGTCGGCCATGTCCGGTTTCTATGCCGGCCTGGGCCGCACCCGCACGGTGTTCGTGGTCAGTGCGCTGTGCTGCGTGGTCTCGGTGGCGCTCAATCATTGGCTGATCTTCGGCGGCCTCGGCGTTCCCGCCCGCCTCGGCATCACCGGGGCCGGCATCGCCACGCTCGCCACCTCGCTGTGCTTCCTCGGTGTGTGGAGCGCGCTGTTCTTCTCGCTCGACCTGCGCCGCCGTTTCGGCGTGTGGCGCAACCGCAACCGTTCGTGGGCGCGTATGCGCCGGTTCGCGCGCTATGCGCTGCCGCGGGGCGGTTCCGAGATCCTCGAGATGGGTGCCTTCCTGATCTTCAGCGCCATGGTCACGCGCCTGTCCACCGAGGAGCTCAGTGCCTCGAACATCGCCTTCGCGCTCTACCTATTGGTACTGGTGCCATTCATCGGTCTCGGCCAGGGGATATCGATCGCGGTGGGGCAGTGCCTGGGCGCGGGCCGCCCCGATCTCGCGCGCCGGATAGCGTGGATCGCCTTCGCCATCGCCGCGCCGGTGCTCACCGCCGCGGCATTGGTGTTCGCGCTGATGCCACGCCAGCTGATGGATATCTATGTCGACCACGACGCGGTCGCGAGCGCCGGCACCGCCGCGCGCTGGCGGAACATCATCGATCAAGGCGTGCCGGTGATGATCTGCCTGGCCGTCGCCGCCGTGGGCGATGGCCTGCACTGGGTGTTCCGCATGGTCATCGTCGGCGCCGGAGACACGCGCTGGACGCTCGTCGCAATGGTCGCGACGGCGGTGATCGGCCTGAGCCTGCCGGTGTGGCTCATGCTGGGAGTGGCGGACCCAGCGCTGCTCGAAGGCTGGGGAGCGCGGCCGCTCACCGCATGCTATGTGGTGTTCGCCATCTACAGCTGGGCGATCGCGGCGGTGATGTTCCTGCGCTTCCAGTTCGGCCCGTGGCAGAAGATGTCGGTACGGCGATGAACATCGCCCGATATTGAGATCTGCACCTCGCCGCGCGATGGGAGTCGATCTGTAACGATCTGTCGTGAAAGGAGACGGACATGCGCATCGCGCTGGGAGTGCCAGGGGCCGGTTCGCGGCCCGCCCGCCCGACACTTGTATGTTTTTCCATGGCCGGCTTGCTTGGGTGGTTCCCCATGTGGATCATGGGAGCCATGTCCAACCCCGCCGACTTCGCCGACTTCCAAGACCATCGGGCATCAGCCCCGACGCTCGGAATCCCGTTCCGTGGCGAATCGCTGCTCGCCGTCTTCGCCGCAGTCATCGGCGTGATCGTGGCGGTCGCGGCCGTGACCACGGTGGCGAGAAAACCGGTTTCGTACGCGTTCCAGGAGGAATCCGTTCTCCAGGCACCCGATTCGGATGAGGCGATGCGCGCTCCCGCGAACGAGCATCCGGTGGTGATCTATCCGCGCTGGTGATCCGCGCTGACGATCGTGGGCATGGCTCGCGAGTAGCCGACAGCGCAGGTCCGTACACCGCGTCATACACCCGCGAATCGTAGCGGGGCACATCGCGCTTACCGACGCCGGCTCGCGGAACCCACCAGGGATGGCACCCTCGATCCGCCTGCTGGCCCTGGCCCTGGTCTTCTGCGTGTGCGCGGGTCCGCTCCGGGCGGCAGACCCGCTCGGCACCTGGACGACGATCTCGGATCCGGTCATCGCCCAGCTCGCGGCGAAAGGTCTGCAGCCCGGGTATCCGGGACAGACGGCCGGTGTCAGTGTCGACCGCATCACCGGCGACGTCTATCTGGTGATCTGCGACCAGGGCTTGTGGCGGAGCGAGGATCGCGGCGCGGCCTTCCAGCGCGTCGATGGCGGAGCGGTGGGCGGACGCTGCGAATACGGCTTCTCGCTGGATCCGGATCCCACGTCGTCGCGCCTGATGTGCTACATGATCTACGGCGGCAGCGCGCTGGTGGGCGATCGCGGCAAGAGCCATGCGGCATCCTCGGCCAGCCACCTCGATTTCGGCGCCACCGATTGGAGCGATGGCAAGACCATGATCGCCGTACATCACGAAAGCGGCGGCAAGGCCTGCATCTCGACCAACGGCGGCGGCGATTGGCACGACCTGTCCACCGGCTTCCGTTGCGTCGGCGTGTTCGACGCCAAGACCTTCGTGGCTGGCAAGGACGATCGCCCCGGCACGGTGCGGTCGAGCGACGGCGGCGCGACCTGGAGCACGGTGTCAGAGCTCTCCCCGAAGGGTCGAGCGATGCGCGTCTTCACCGTGAACGGGAAATCCAAGGGTTATTGGACCACCGCGCGCGGCGTCATGGTCAGTGACGATCAGGGAGCGACGTGGTCGCTCCTTGGTACGTCGGTCGACGCGAGCGACGGGCCGTATTTCGGCCGCGACGACAGCCATCTGCTGGTCGTGACGCGCGCAGGTCTGATGGAGACCAGCGATGCGTGCGCCACCTGGAGGCTCGCGGCGCCGCTGCCGTCGCCGACGGCCTTCAGCGATTCGAGCCAGTTCACCACCTACGGCTGGGACTGGCGTAACGAGATCTTCTATTATTCCGCGATGGGCGGGCCGACGCTGAAGTACCAGTTCCAACCCGCCAAGGAGGATCTGGCCAAGGCTGACCAGCTGCTCGCACAGGTCGACAAGATCTCCGATGCGGCATCCCCCGCGCGTCTCGATGCGCTGATCAAGCTCGACATCGGCACCGCCGCGCTCGGCCTCGATGCTCCCCGACGTCTGCGCATCAGTGAGCTGACCACTGACGTGCATGCCGAGATGATGCGGCACCAGGGCGCGGTGCGCGACGCGCTCGCGGAGCACGATACCAAGACCGCCGACCACTCCAGCATCGACAAGCTCATCGCCGAGCATGCCAAGCCCTACGCGAGGACCTCGCTCGCTGGCTGGTTCTCGGATGCTCGCGCTCTCCTCAAGGCCAAGCGCGGCGTTGCCCAGCTCATGCGCGAGAATCGCTCGGGCCTCTCGCCTGCAGCGAAGCATCAGCTGGGGGATCAGCTCGACGAGCTGGCGAAGAAGACCGGCGCGAGCGAGTTCCGCCAGGAGCTGGAACGGATGGCGAACGACGCCAGGAGGTGAGTTCGCGACCTTCCACGTCGGCCAGCATTCCGCGTGCTTTCATGAGGATCCGCGGCCGAAGCGGGAATACTTGCCATTTGGAGATCACCATGCTACCCACGCTCTATTCCGCGTTGTCTTCCAGGTTGCAGACCCGCTCCGGAACCATCGGTTGGGTCATGGTCACGGTGGTCGCCGTCGTGGCCTTGGCAGTGGTGGGCTTGGCGAAGATGGTGTTCTAGTGGGCGCTCGCGACGCGTTATCATCAACATCATCAACATCATCAACAGAGTAAGAAGCAGCGTAAGATGATGTACCTCGGGTGCCGCCCCACGGCCGCTCCGTCGTGTACTTCCAGTGCGGTGCGGCACCCGCTTAGTTCTGACTCGCCAGCTGCCGCCTGAGCTGCGTCGTTGTGCGCAGACAGCCGAGCGTCGGCCGACATCGACGGCCATTATTTATCGACGGACATTATTTCTGGCTCTGCGTCACTTTGTGTGGGTACTTCTCAGATCCAGTTTTCCCGCGATGAGATACGCCATGAGGATGAACGTCTCGTGGTTCCGGTATCCACGCGCCTTTCGTTTGGCCGCTTGGACGAGGCTGGCCAGGGCTTC
>JBBRLJ010000044.1:0-41891 GCA_038231435.1 Planctomycetota bacterium | reverse complement strand
GCTCGGCGGGCGCTCGCGGCTTTGGCCGCTCGGGCCGATAGTCGGGGGCTTCGCCCCCAAACCCCCACGACCCTTTGTCGCTCCTCTTTTTGGCCGGAACGGCCAAAAATTTTGGGTGATGGGCTACGCCCATTATTCACCCAAACCGGAGCTCGGCGGGCGCTCGCGGCTTAGGCCGCTCGGGTTGGATAGTTGGGGGCTGTGCCCAAACCCCCTGCGACCCTTTGTCGCTCCTCGATTTCGCCGCGGCGGCGAAACCGTTTGCGTGGGCCTGCGTTATTGTTCACCCGAACCCGAGCTCGGCGGCCGGTCTCTTTGCTCCGGCGTGATTGGGACTCCAATTCCGGGGGCCCCATCGCACTGCGATGGGGCGGGCGCCGAGGGGCGGTGGGCGGATACAATCGGCGCAGCCGATCCGCCCACGATTTCGCAGCGCAGCGAAGAAATCGAGCCCCGACAAAGCCCGTGGGGTAGGCCCGACAGGGCCGTAGGGGCAGAGCCCCTGCATCAAGGAGTGGCGACGTCGTCTTCCTTGGGGCACTTCGCGACGCTGGTGAGGCTGTCGCCGTCGTCGAGGCCGACGACCTTCACGCCTTGGGCGGCGCGACCGGTGGTGCGGATGTCATCGACGCCGATGCGCACCGCCTGGCCCTTGCTGGTCATCAGCATCAGTTCATCGCCAGGGCTGACCGCGAGCGAGGTGAGCACCGGACCGTTGCGCTCAGAGGTCTCGATGTTGATCACGCCCTTTCCGCCGCGGCGGGTGAGGCGGTATTCCTCGAAGGGCGTGCGCTTGCCGTAGCCGTTCACGCAGATGGTGAGGATCTCGGCGGGGACTTCACCCTCGGCCGCGCGTTGGAAGCGCAGCAGGCTGACGACTTTCGCCCCGGGCGCGAGATCGATGCCGGTGACGCCCGAGGTGTCGCGGCCCATGGGCCGGCAATCGGACTCGTTGAAGCGACACGCCTGGCCGTCGTCCGAAGCGATCAGAATCTCGTCGGAACCGTGGGTGATGACCACGTCCACGAGGCCATCGCCGTCGGCGAGCTTGATCGCCTTGATGCCGCCTGCGCGCGGATTGCCGTAAGCGGACAACGCGGTCTTCTTGATCTGGCCCTGCGCGGTCGCCATCAGCAGATACTGGTCGTCACGGAACTCGCGCACCGGGATGATCTCGGTGATCTTCTCATCGGCCTCGAGGCTGAGCACGTTCGCGAGATGTTTTCCGCGCGCGGTGCGCGCCGCCTCGGGGATCTCATAGACCTTCATCCAATAGCACTTGCCGCGGTCGGTGAAGACCAGGAGGTTCTGGTGGTTGGTGGCGGCGAACATCTGGGAGATGAAATCCGCATCGTCCTTGAGGGCTCCGCCTGAGACCCCTTTACCGCCGCGGCGCTGGACGCGGAAAGTGCCCACCGGAAGCCGCTTGATGTAACCACTGTTGGTCAGTGTCACCACGCACGGTTCGTCCTCGATCAGGTCCTCCATGTTGAAGTCGCCCGCCGCGGCGACGATCTGGGTGCGGCGCTCATCGCCGTACTTGTCGCGCAGCTCGATCAGGTCGGCCTTGATGATGGCGAATTGGCGCTCGTCGCGCGCGAGGATGTCCTTGTAATCGGTGATCGAGACGTTGAGCGCGTTGCTCTCGGCGACCAGCTTGTCGCGCTCCAGGCCGACCAGCCTGCGCAGCTGCATGTCGAGGATGGCCTGGGCCTGGCGGTCGCTGAAGCCGAAGCGTTCGATCAGCCCGGCCTTGGCGAGCTCGCCGCTGTCGGCGGCACGGATCAGGGCGATGATCTGGTCGATGATGTCGATCGCCTTGATCAGGCCCTCGACGATGTGCAGCCGCGCTTCGTCGCGCGCGAGCAGGAAGCGCGTGCGCCGGATGATGACATCCTTGCGGTGCTCGACGTAGGCCTGGCACATGCGCTTGAGGCTGACGGTGCGCGGTCGCCCGCCATCGAGCGCGATCATGTTGATCGCGAAGTTGTACTGGAGATTGGTGTGCTCCCAGAGCTGGTTGAGGACGACGTCGGGGTCCTCTCCCTTCTTGAGCTGCATCACCAAGCGGACGCCGTTGCCAGCCGAGAGATTGGCGAGATGCGCCAGACCCTTGAGACGTTCGTCGTCGTGCGCCTGGGTGATCGAATCGGTAATGGTCGAGAGCTTGATGCCGTATGGCACCTCGACGACCACCAGCGCCTCGCGCCCGTCGATCATCTCTTTCTCGATCTTGGCGCGCATGACGACCCGGCCGCGGCCGGTCTCGTACGCCTCGCGAACGCCGGCGGTGCCGCAGATGAAGCCGCCGGTCGGGAAATCGGGCGCCTTCACGAACTTCATGAGATCGGAGACCGTGCAGGCCGGATTGTCGATGACGTGGATGATGGCTTCGCAGACCTCGACCAGGTTGTGCGGAGGGATGTTGGTGGCCATGCCCACGGCGATGCCCGAGCTGCCGTTTACGAGCAGGTTGGGCAATTTCGCCGGCAGCACCGTCGGCTCGTCGAGCCGGCCGTCGTAGGTCTTGCGATGGGTGACGGTGTCGAACTGGATGTCCTCCAGCATCTCGGCGGCGAACTGGGTCATGCGCGCTTCGGTGTACCGGTAGGCCGCCGCGGAATCACCCTCGATGGATCCGAAGTTCCCCTGGCCGTCGACCAGTTGGTAGCGCAGCGAGAAATCCTGGGCCATGCGTACCATGGCGTCGTATACCGAGGTGTCGCCGTGCGGATGGTAGTTGCCGAGGCAGTCGCCGACGATCTTGGCGCATTTCAGATGCTTGCGCGTGGGCAGGAGATTGAGATCGCGCAGGGTCTGCATGATGCGGCGGTGGACCGGCTTGAGCCCGTCGCGGAGATCCGGCAAGGCGCGATCGACCAGCACGCTCATCGCGTAGGTGAGGTAGCTCTCCTTCATCTCCTCTTCGATGAGGAGGTCGTGAGTGCCCGCGTTCATGTCCGAAGTCATGGTTCCCGCCTCTATATCGCCGGTGAGCGTTGGACCTTACCAGCAACCCCGACCTGGCAACCTGTGGCCCCCCTCTGGCCCCGGCTCCGGGCAACACCTGAAACGATGCGTTTGTTCGGAAAAGGGTGGTCCGACATCCCGCGCCCTTCGTACCATGCAAAACACTGACAGTAAGAGACCTGCCTCATTGACAGGGAAGGTTCGGACAACAAGGTACCGCCTCGTACAGTTACTTTGGTACCTCGCGCTGCGTGCCCGCTGCACGTCGTACCGAATCCGGAGGCCGCGTGAACCATTTGCCCCGCTCGCTCACTCTTCTCGGCATCGCCGCGATGTCCGTCTCCGCGTTCGCCGCCGAGGGCGAAGCCGAGAAGGTCTCGGTCGGAGGCTTCGCGATCGAGCCGATGGGGCACATGTCCTCGCCCGACGGAGCGGTGACCGTTCACCCGAAGGCCCTGGTCGGCGTCTCGTACAATACCAACGTCTACGCCACGCAGACCAACGAGCAGGACGATTTCTTCTACAGCGTCACCGCTGGTGTCGACGTCGGCTGGCAGATGGCCGAGCACGACAAGCTCACAGTCAGCGCCGAATACATGGGCGAGGCCTACGCCTCCCAGAGCGGCCGCAATCTCCAGGGCGGACGCGGCACGTTCGCGTACCGGCATGATGCCCAGCTGTGGGATGCGTCGGCGGTCGCCTCTGCCGCGCGCACCAACGATCCCTTCATCAACACGGGCGAGCAGATCAAGCACGACGACTTTGATGCGGCCTTCAACGGTACGCGCACCGGATTCTCGGGCTCGATCGGCGCTGGCCTGAGCTTCAGCCGCCGCAACTACCTCGAGGATTCGGCGACCTTCGGCAAGGACGACCGCGACTACAACGTCTACGGCGCCAATCTGCGCGTCGGCAAGGAAGTCGGCGACCAGTCCGAGCTCTACGTCCGCGGCTTCATCGACAAGCGCGACTACGACAACAACACCCTCGCCAGCGGCGCCCCCGGCTTCAATGACAGCACCGGATACGGCGGCCTGCTCGGCGTCAAAGCCAAGATCGGCACCCGCTCGGGCCTGATCGCCGAGGCAGGCGCCACCTACCGCTCCTATTCCGACGACTTCCGCAAGGACAAGACCTACGACGACAAGACGGTCATCGCCCCGATCGGCAACCTGATCTATCGCTGGAACTTCGAGGAAGGCAGCTTCCTGGGCGCCCACGCCTTCTCGAGCCTCGAGGAGAGCGTGACCTCGAACGCCGCCTGGCTGTACGGCGCGGCGCTCGATGGGCGCTATCGCCTGCTCGAGAAAGCCGCGCTGTTCGGCAGCGCCGGCGCGTACCAGCTGGTCGCCAGCGGCCACGCCACCGGCCAGACCGACGACGAGGTCCGCACCACCGAGGAAATCACCGTCGGCGCGGAATACATCCTGCACCGCGGCATCGGCCTGCGCCTGAAGAACACCTACACCAACAGCAAGTCCAAGACCCAGAACGATTTCACCCGCGACATCGTCTCCCTCGAACTCGGCTTCGTCTACTAACAGCGGAAGCAGCAGTGGAACCACGCGGCGGCGACGCGGCGGGGGCAAATAAGACAGGGGGAGGCTTTCAGCCTCCCCCTGCTCTATTCACTCCGCCTGCAGCTTCGTTCGCTCACTGATAGCCCGCGGCGGCTGCGCCGCCCGCATGCTCATACCGCTGCGCGGAGGTGGGTTGGTTTTTTCTCGTGCGCGAACGAACGCTCGCTGCCTCCGCACGAGCGCAGGTCGGAGAGACAGCCGATCGCGCTATCGTCCCCAGTTTTCGAGCGCGGCGAGATCGGCGGGGACGTGCTTGCGCCACTTGTCCGGGAGCTGGTTCCAGAGCGGACGTCGGACGCCGAGGTCGTGGCTGTCGCTGGCGATGATGCATGATGCCGGGTAGCGCTTGAGCAGCCGACGGCTTTTCCAGCTCATGGCGAAACCGTGCGCCCCGACCAGGTGGCCCAGGGTCAGCTGCAGCAGGCCACCGCTCTCGATGAAGCCGCGGAGATCGTCGGAGGCCGGGGCGAGGCCCTTGCAGCGCTCTGGATGGGCGATGATCGGCCTGAAGCCGGCGCGGGTGACGGCGAAGATGGTGCTCCAGGCGGTGGTGGGCAGATGGTCATCGGGCAGCTCGATCAGCACGCAGCGACCGCCATCGAAGGGATGGAGGCTGGCGACGAAGCTCGCGGGATCCTGCAGCCCGGAGCAGTGGTGCTCGGCGCCCAGCACCAGTCGCACGCGCGGACACTCGGTGGCTACGCGCGCGACGAGTTCGCGCCAGGCGTGCGCGATGCCGTCGTCTACGACCGAGAACCTGGGACTACACCAATGCGGCGTCGCGACAATGGTCGTAATCCCGAGTTCGCCAAGGCGACGGCACAGGGCCACGCCCGCGTCGACGTCGACGGCGCCGTCGTCCAGGCCGGGCAGCACATGGGTGTGGCAATCGAGCACGGCTCAAGAGTAGGCGCGGTTGACGCGACACCATCGATGGGTGGACGCGATAGACCCAAGACCTCACCAGGAGGAGGTCCTTCCGACGTCTCAGGGAACATCGAGCAGCGCGACGCGATGCAGGCCCGACGCGATGCCCGCGCTGGAGATCTCGCCGCGCAGCCAGCCGCGCCATGTGCCGTCCACCACCAGTCCCCTCCAGACGGGCGTGCGCGCTATCAGCCGCGAGGGGCCCTCATCCAACCACAGCCAGGTCCAGCTGCAGCCCGGACCGATGCGCCGCCATTCAGGTCTCGCTCGGGCCCGGAGCAGCTCGCCCAGACGCGTACGTTCGCCCGCGGTGCGCGCCATGTCCGTGGTCACTAGGCGTTCGGTCAACGCGGGATCCGAATCCATGGTCACGCCCAGGGTCCGGCCCGCGAGCGCCTCGTCGACCAGGGCGAGGCGGTCGAACCAGCTCCGCGCCCACGGACGATAGAGATCCGCGGACAGGCCCTGCCGCACGCGTTCCCGCGCAGCCGCGTCGAGCGGATCGAACGACGTTGCCCACAGGTTCCAGGGGGCACCATCGCGCACGAGCGCTGCCGACAATTCGGGGGGCAATGGCAGCCCGGCGGCCTGGAGCTCGTCGGATTGTGCTCGGCGCGATTCCATGTCGCCGCCAGCACGGATTTCCACGATCACCCCGGCCACCCTCTGGGGTACTCCCTGGGTGGGGCCCAGCTCAGCTCCAAGCAGCGGCGCCAGGAGCGCTCGGCTTGGGTCGAGCACCAGAGTCGGTGGAGCCAGCTCGATATAGCGCGCGAGCCAGCGCTCAGATGAGGCGTGCTGCGCAAGCCACCACAAGCCGGAACTCGCGAGACGGTCGCCGGCTTTCGCCAATGCTTCCTCCAGTTCGACTCGGCCGAGGACCTGTTGGGCGCAGATGAAGAACCATCCCGGCTGGGGCTGATCGATGGCCAGCAGCCTGCGGACCAGCGCGCGCAGCTCGTCCGGCGGCAGCATGCCCATGCCCCCGCGGCGCAGGCAATCGAGCACCTTCACCTGGGCGTATGGCCACGCCGGAGCCCAGACCATCACCCGCGCGATCGCGACTGACAAAGCCCGGTCGGCATGCTCGTCGCCGCGCGCCGCGAACGCGGCCATGCGCGCGCGCTCGACCCAGGCGCCTGCATCGCCAGGCGAGACCGATGCGGCGACGGACAACGCCTGCCGGCCCTGCTCCAGCCGCACGGCACGTTCCGACGCGGTGCCCGGCAGGTCCAACGCCGCGCGCGCCTGCACGACCGCGAGGCGCGTCGTCGAAGGGCGGGCCGAGAACAGTTCGTCGATGACCACCCCGGACACCGAAGTTCCTGCGCGATGCCGTTGTTCGATGAACTCGCCCGCATCGTGGGCGAGTTTGTCTTCGCCATCGTCACGCCAGGCGCGCGGGATGACGGCGGCGAGCGCGCACGCCAGGAGGAGGAACGCGCCGCGCAGGCGCGTCGACGTACGCGGCTCGATCGCACGATGATCGGCCCGGCCCTCGCTGGCGAGGATCGCGAGCACGATCGCCGCGAGCGCGATGGCCTCGCGGTTCCAGATGAATTCACCGCAGCAATGCAGGAGCAGTTGCAGGAGTCCGAGCGTGCCTCCCCAGAACAGCAGGGCATCCGCCGGGGCTCTGGCACCCGTGGCGCCCGGGGCCGCGCCGGCGATGGGGTGCTGGGGCGGCCGCAGCCGCCACGCGAATGCCATCAACCCAGCGGCGATGCAGGCTGCTCCGGCCCACCCGAACTCGAGCAGCCATTCGAGCGGATCGCTGTGGATGTGGTTGACCGGATGCCCCGCGAAACTGGCGTCGCCGGTGCGCCAATACGCCTGCTCGGCGGTCCCGGCGCCGCAACCGAACGGCGAGGCATCGGCGATCAGCGGCAGCGAATTCTTCCAGATGGTGATGCGTCCGTTGAGCGTCACGCCTTCAGGACCGAACAGCTTACCGAACTTGTCGCCAACCTCGCGCAGCCCGATCACCGCTAGGTACGAGCCGATTCCCACCAGCAGGGCCGCGAACCACAGCACGCGGCGCTTGCGCGGAAGCACGCGCCACGCCAGCGGCAGGTTGATGGCCGAGGCGACCAGGATCCCACCGCGACTGGCGCTGAGCACCACTGCGAGCGCCAGCACACCAACGCCGATCCACCACCAGTGCCCACCGCGCTCGCGCGCAACCAGGATGGCGAGCGGCAGGCAGCAGGCCGAGAACGCCGCGGCGTGGTTCGGGTACACGAACGCGCCGCGGGCGATGAAAGCGCCGCTCGCGACCGGCCAGTCTACACCAATCAACGCCAGCAACACCGCCGTGGCGGCGTGCGCGATCGCGACGACGACCAGCGTCACGCCGAGCGCCCGGGCCCGCTCGCCACGGAAATGGCAATGCAGGACGAGTGCGAAACCAGCCAAGGCGACCGACCAGGCCATCACCCGCCAGGAAGCATCCTGGTCGATCGACCAGGCAGTGGACACGACGCCGAGCGCGGCCACGTCCGGCACGGTCCAGGGATGCACCCAGCCGAGCTGCAGCGCCTGCGCGAGCGCCGCCAGAGTGGCCGGTGCGAGCACCAGCCACACCCAGCCGACCCGCGGTTGGCGGAAGCGCCGGCCCATGCCGACCGCGGCGAGAACCAAGGCGACCGCCACCGCGCACTCCATCGCAGGACGGGCAAAGTCGCACGCACCGCCATAGCATGCCAGGATCGCGAGCGCGCACGCGCCCAGCAGCCAATTCGCGAGAGCGGTCACGCCCCGGGGACCGATGGGCGCGGCCCGCGCGTGGCGTCAACCACGTCGCGCGCCGGACGATCGACGGTCATGCAGGCTTGGCGATGCGGTCCGTGCCGCCTTTCTCCGCCCCATACACGTATCCGTACTTGTAGGCGTAGTCGTAATAATAGTACCCGTCGCTCTCGCGGCGTTCGCCATTGAGCACGGTGCCGACGACCTTGCCGCCGAGCGGCGAGAGGCGCAGCATGACCTGGCGCAGCAGGCTCTTCGAGGTGTGGCGGTCGCGCACCACCAGCAGCACCAGGTCCGAATGCTCGGCGACTGCGAAGGCATCGGACACCAGGCCGAGGGGCGGGGTATCGATGATGATATGATCGTAGCGGGGCCTGGCGCGCTCGATGGTCACGGCGAGAGCAGCGCTGTGAAGCAATTCCGCGGGATTCGGCGGGCGCACGCCCACGCCGAGGAAATCGAGATTGGGGAACGCGGTGGCGATCGGCTCGATGCCGGATTCGCCTGCCAGGATGAAGCTCAGGCCGCGGTCGGAAGGCTCGCCGACATGGTGATGCAGGGTCGGCTTGCGCATGTCGCCGTCGATCAGCAGCACCTTTGCACCAGTGGAGGCCAGGGTGATTGCCAAGCGAGTCGACACCGTGCTCTTGCCTTCGCCGGGACTGGACGAGGTGATGCAGATCACCTGATTGCGCTCGCCTGGGCGGCGCGCGAGGCGCAGCGAGGCGCGGATCGCGCGGTAGGCCTCGGCGAGATTGTTCGGCTCCTCTGGATTGCCGCCCCGGCCGAGCGGCAGCAGGTTCGCGACGTGGGGCAGCTGGCCGAGCAGCGGCAGGCCGGTGAGGCTCTGCACGCCGAGCGGTCCGCGCACCCGGCGATCGAGATTCTCGACCAGCAGCGCGATCAATGCGCCGGCCGCCGCGCCGAGGAACAGCGCGGCGGCGACGAACAGCGTCTTCTTGATATTCACCGGCTCGAGCGAGGCCTTGGCCGGATCGACCACCATCACGCGGTTGGTGTCGAGGCGGCTCGAGACCTCCTCCTCGCCGAGGCGGGTCAGCAGCTGCTCGAAGAGCTTCTCGCGCGAATGGGTCTCCTGCTCGAGCGCCTCGAGGCTGATGAGATTCTTGCGGTAGACATTGAGCTCGATCTCCTGCTTGGCGATGCGCTCGCTGAGATCGGCGGCCTGCGCCTGCAGCTGCTGGTAGTCGGCTTCGATGGTGGCTTTCGCCATGGTCACCGATTCGAGCAGATGCTCGCGCTTGGTGGAGATCTCCTCACTGACCTCGATCATGCGCGGGTGGCGGGCGCCGTACTTCTGACTCAAGCCGATCTGGCGGTCGAGCAGGTCGAAGAGCTGCTTCTGCTGCTCGACCACCACCGGATGGCTGCCGATCGCCTCGACTTTGAGCAGTATCTGCAGACTGGCGTCGGGATTGCCCGCGGCCTCGTCGGCCTCGACCAGCTGGTGCATGACCGAACGCTTCGCGCCGAGCTGGCGGTCGAGCTCGACGCGCTGAAGATTCAGCGCGGCGAGACGATCCGAGTATTGGTTGTGGTCGGGATCGGAACCGAGGACGTTATGCACGGTGCGGAAATCCTGCGCCCGGGCGCGCGCCTCGTCCACGCGGCGGCGCTCCTCGGCGACCTGCTGGGAGAGGAATCCGAGGGCGCTCTTGGAGCGATCGGTGCTGCGCTCGCTCTGCTTGCCGAGGAAGGACGCGACCACCGCCTCGAGCCCTGAGGTGGCGCGAGCGGCCGATTCATCGCGCAGCGCCGCCTCGATCACCCAGCTGTCGCGGCTGGTGGTGATCTTGAGGCGCTTGCGCAGCACCGTGACAGCGTCTGGCGCGCGGGCGTACGCCGGCCCGTTCATCAGATCGCAGGTATCGAGGGCCTGCTTGAGCACGGTGTTCGAGAGCAGCAGATCGCGCTGGGTGTTGAGTAGGCTGTATTCGACGCGGGCCGCGTCCGGATCGCGCTGGAAATCGACAGCCTGTTGACCGCGATCCACTGCCAGGCTTGCCTTGGCCTCGAACAGCGGCGTCATGCGGAACGATCCGAGCACCACAGCCGCGGCAACGACGATCGCGGCGGTGACCGCCCACACGCGACGGCGCCAGATGATGGCGAGCAGATCGCCCAAGGTCAGTGGTGCCGCCACCGGTGGTTGGATGCCCGCCGCGCCAGGGCCTGGGATGTGTACCATGTCGATTCCTTTCACCGGCCTGGGCTGCTTCGAGCCGGCCGCCAATCCACGCTAGGGTGTCCGTCCGGGCTCGCCTCGTCGCAACCTCTGATGTGCCTGCCATGCAGCGCATGCCTGCATCGCACCACAAGTGGTGCCAGGGCTCGCCACGGAGGCGCAGCACTATCACCAGGGATAGCCTCGCGACAAGACCTTGTTGGGCATCGCACGCGATGTTGCAGACGACTTTTTCGATGCTGAACCGGTGCATTCGTTGCGCCTCCCGCTGACGCACCGGTCGCGTCGTTTGTGCCTTGAATGACGGAATTTACAATATTTCCTCCTTGCTCGTGCACAGCATCCGATCTACTGCCCGGAACACTTATCGACATGGAGTACCGCATGCGTCCGCTCGCCCTCGTCCTTGCCCTCACCCTCATGACTTCCGGCCTCGCCAGCGCGGCGGACGCCAACCAGACGGGCAAGCAGGCGGCTGAGTTCGCCAAGCGCGTGACTCTCGCGGTGCAGGCCGCCAAAGCCAAGACCGGACAGTTCCCCGCGACCGTCTCGGTGGTGGTGAACGGCAAGGCCATCGACATCAAGGTCCAGGTGACCCCGCTCGCCGAGGGCTACTCGATCAAGGCCCAGCCTTCGGTCGATGCCAAGGCCGGTTGCCCGCTCGAGAGCTGCAACATCGACGTCAACGCTGACAAGACCGGTGCGACCATCGTCTCGCTGGTCGGCACCGCCGCCGACGGCTCGGACATCGTCGCCTTCGCCACCACCGGCACCGAACTCGCGGTCACCGTGACCCAGGGCGATCAGACCACCACCATGACCACCACCACCGCTGCCGCCGATGTCCCGGCGCAGAGCGGCGAGGCGGTCGCGGTCAAGCCCACCGAGCCCGTTGTCGCTCCTGCCATCAAGCCTGCCGCGACCCAGCCGGCCGCCGTCGCCACCTCAACCACAACGCCCGCTGCCGATGATGCGAGCACCGTCGAATCCGCAGGCAAGGTCGTGTCCGCCGCCACCAAGGCCACGGTCACCCATCTCGGCAAGCAGGTACCGGCCGTCGCCGGCACCTCGCTCGCCGTCGGCGATGTGATCTCGGTCATCAAGGCCGACAGCAAGAGCCCGCTCACGCTCGACCTCTTCGACGGAGCGTCCGTCAAGCTCACCTCCGGCGCTCAGCTGACCATCGTCAGTAACGAATCCGACCCGGTGATCGCTCTCGGCCCGAACGAGCCCGGTAAATCCGGCACCGATTACGATGCCACCATTGACTCCGGAGTCCTCACCCAGATCGGCCGCCATCTGGTGGTGAACACGCCGACTGGCGTAGTGCGTACGACCGGAACCCTGTACACGATCCACTCGGACGCCCATGGCAACGCCGTGGTCACCGTCACCGTGGGCTCGATCACCATCAAGTCGCCGGCCTTCCCTGGCGTCCCGATGACGGTCACCGCCGGGCAGAAGCTCATGACCAACGGCAACACCATGACCCTCCGCGGCGCCGATGGCAATGCGATCTCGACCACCACGGTCACAACGGTCAATGGCGTCACCACCTCGACCACCGTCGACAACGTCACCGGTGCCAAGACCACCGTCGCCGTGACCGGTAATGATGTGGTGACGACACACTTCGACGCGAGCGGCGGCAAGGTCGGCGAGACGGTCGCGACGACGCTCAACAACGCGGCTACTCCGGTGATCACTCAGATCGACCAGGGGGAGAAGTCGGTCATCGACTCGCGCAATACCAGCAGGAATGACGTGTTCTCCTTCACGCCGCCAGCCGGCGGCGGAAGCGGCTTCATCCTCTCTATCGATGCGACCCCGACGAACACGCCGGTGAGCCGCGACCATCGCTGATAGCCTTCGGGCCCTCTCCGACCGCCCCCAGGCCCAGCCTGGGGGTTTGTCGTTTGGAAATGCCGCGCGACGCTTGCGGTCGAAGGCGGCCCGGTCCATCCTGCATTGCAGCCTCTGATCCCGCCGGCGGACTCGGCCCTTCTCGCCTCGCCTCCTCGACCTCCAACGAATGGCACCGACCATGCGCACTTTCCAGCTCCTCATCGTTCTCGCCACGGCTCTCCTCCTTGCGATGCCGGGCAATGCGACTGCGGCAGCGACCGCGGTCGAGCCGACGGTCGTGCCCGCCACCCAGCTGCCAGGCTACAAGCTGTACCCCGGCGACCTCCTGCACATCCAGGTATTCGACAACCCGGATCTCGAGACCGACATCCGCGTTCCCGACACCGGGACCATCACCTATCCGCTGATCGGCCAGGTGAAGGAGCTCGTCGGTCGCTCGGCCGAGGAATTCAGCGGTGAACTCGCTCGCCGGCTCATGGATGGGTACCTGCGTCAGGCGGTGGTGACAATCACGGTCAGGGAATTCGGCAAGCGCGTCGCCACGGTGATGGGCAGCATCATCCATCCTGGACCCGTGAATCTGGATCCACTCAGCCCGACCACGGCGATGCAAGCCATCGGCGAAGCGGGCAGTTTCACCGAGGACGCCAACCGCGCCGGGTCGCTGGTCATCCGCGACAATGGCCGGCTGTCGTTTCCGGTTCCGCCTGGGGACAAACCTGAGGATCTCAAGAACGACATCGTCCTGCAGCCCGGCGACATCATCATCGTTCCCCGCCTTGATCGCGTCTTCATCCTCGGCCAGGTGACCAAGCCTGGCGCGGTGAACCTGCCGAGCCAAGAGCCCCTGACCGTTTCTAAGGCTGTGAGCCTTGCCGGCGGCTTCGATCGCTACGCGAAGAAGGCCGAGGTGCAGCTGATCCGCGCCGGCCAACGCTTCAAGGAAGTGAACGTCGAGAAGATCCTGACCGGCGACACCAGCGTCGAGGATCCGAAGCTGCAGCCGGGCGATACGGTGTACGTGAAGGAATCGCGCTTTTAGTTGGGGCGAACTCTCGGTTGGGGGACTGCGGCCCCCCAACATCGGCCTCCGGCCTGCCCCCCAAGGAGGCGAGGGGAAGGTTGGGCTGGAATGGGGGTGGCCTTCGGCCTGCCCCATTGGCAGCGAGGAAGCGAGCGGTTGCGGACGCTTCCTTTTTTTAGGGATCGATGCGGTTGAGCTGGCCGCAGTGGACGCAGACCAGGTTGTAGGGCGTCGGCTTGATGCCGGCGCGGAAGGAGCCGCGGCAATAGGCGCAGGCAACCATGCGCACGCCGTTGCCGCCGTTGGTCTCGGGCTGGATCGGCAGGGGCGTCGAGGTTGTGCCGACGACGGAGCGGCGGACGCGGTTGGATTGGTTCGCAGGATCGTTCATCGGCGCGTTGCGGAATTGGGGATCGGTCTGCGGGGCGTACGGATCGGCGTTGGTGTTTCCGCTCGGCAGCGGCGTGCGCATCGCCGGCGGCGCATCGAGTGGCCGCGCGCGCGGGGGTGCGGCCATGCCCGTGGCCGGCGGGACCGGAGGCAGCGCGATGGCTGAGGTACGGCGCGGATCGATGGGCCGGGTCTGGAACCCCGGTGGAGGTGGAGCGAGCCGCTGATCGTAGGGTGCTTGCGCGGGAAGTTGCTGAGCTGGCGGCAGAGCCACCCGCGACGTACGGCGCGGATCTGGCTGCGGCTGCTGGTACACCGGCGGCGCCTGATACGCGGGAGGCTGCTGATAAACGGGCGGTTGGGGATAGGCCGGCGGCTGCTGATAGGCTTGGGGCTGATACGCCTGGGGTTGTTGCGGTTGGTAGGCCGGAGCAGGTGCCGGATAGCGAGGATCCGCGGCCTGCTGGGGAAGTTGATAGGGCGGCGCCTGGTAACCAGGTGCCTGAGGCGCGAAGCGCGGATCGGCTGGCTGGAGCGGCGCCGCGAATCCAGGCGCGAGGCGCGGATCGCGCACGCCGGTGGTGTAGCGTGGATCGCGCGCCATCGGCTGCTGGGAATAGGTCGGTTGGGCGACGGGCGCGGGCACAGGCGGCAGCCCCTGTCCTTGACGCGGATCCCACTGCTCCGCGGGTGGCACGGCAGCGGGCATCGCCTGCGGCGGCGACTCACGCGACGAATACCGCGGATCGTCGGCACGGCGTTGCGGGAAGGGTGGCTGGCCGGCCTGCGGCTGCGCGGGTGGAGCCGCCGGATAGAATTGGCCGGTGCGCCGCGCATTGAGGTCGGCCGCGGCCGGCGGCGCGACCTGCCCCCGTGACGATGGCGTCGGCAGATATTCGTCGGTGCTCGGTGGCCCTCCCGCGACGCGGCGCTGCGACGCGGCCTGGTTGGCGGCGTTAGCGGCGCCGAACGGGGTGTCGGGGTTGGCCACCCGCGAGGTCATGCCGCTCGGCGTGGGATTCGGAGTCGGCGCGCGGGCTGCGCGCATGCCGACGAACTCCACCAACTGGATCAGTTGATCGGTGGCCAGCGGCTTGTGCAGGACCATCAAACAGCCGAGCTTCTGCGCGTCTGCCTCAAGATGCGGCATCATCGCGAAGTTGCCGGTAATGATGGCGACGTCGACATACTCCTTCGCTCGACGGAGCTCCTTGATGAGGCTCAAGCCGTCGAGCAACGGCATGTGCACGTCGGTGAGCACGAGCTGATAGCGATCGTTGTTGCGCCGCATGGCGTTGATGGCGTTCAACGCCTCGATGCCGTTGCCGGCGCAATCGACACGGTGCCCCCCCTGCTCGAGGAACTCCTTGAGGAATGCCGTCACCTCGGCGTGGTCATCGACCGCTAGGATGTGGAGCGGTGAGGGCATGGGGTCCGGTTGCGATCTCCTTCACTCGCCAGCGCACATGGCAAGACGTATGTCAGTGTACCATAATCTCCTGTCTTTGCACGGATTTAGCACACGGGCCATGCAACCGCCGGCAGTGAGGCGACGTGGGCATCCTGATCGTCACCGCGGCCACGGACGCGTAATGACTTTCCGTATCGTGCGTCCTAGGCGATGAGGCTTCGCCTCGTAACGCTTAGATTCCCGACCGACTGGCCTAAGAAGTCGTCTACCCTGGAGGCGCCATGCGCGACACCATCTTCGCTTGCTCTCTGTCCCTCATGCTCGCCGCGCACGGCATTGCCTCCGATGCCTCCAGTAGCGGAGGTGCCGGAAACGCCGTGGCGCCCCCAGCGACGGCGAAGCCTTCCATTGCGGTCATTCCGCCGGCCGGCTCCGAGGCCATCAGCTTCGCGCCGATGGTGCGGAAGGTGGCACCGAGCGTGGTCACGGTGTTCTCGAGCCGCACGGTGAGGCCGGAAGCGGCGCTGCCGCCTGGAAGCGAGCAGGACCCGATCCTGCGGCACTTCTTCGGCGGTGATCCGGGGCGCGAGCAGAAGCAGCGCGGACTGGGGTCTGGCGTGGTGGTCCGCGCCGACGGCTACATCCTGACCAACAACCACGTGGTAGAGGAAGCCGACGAGGTGAAGGTCGCATTCGCCGACACCCACACCCAATACCTGGCGAAAGTCATAGGAACCGATCCCAAGACTGATCTCGCGGTACTCAAGATCGAGGGCGGCAGTCGCGCCCTTGTGGCGATCGAGTTTGGCGACAGCTCAAAGGTCGAGGTCGGAAACCTGGTGTTCGCCATCGGCAATCCCTTCGGCGTCGGACAGACCGTCACCATGGGAATCATCAGCGCCGTCGGGCGAGGCGTCGGGCTCGCGGACTACGAGGATTTCCTCCAGACCGACGCGTCGATCAATCCTGGCAACTCCGGCGGACCGCTGGTGGACTCGACCGGCAAGCTGGTCGGCATCAACACCGCCATCATCAGCCCGACCGGTTCCAATCTCGGCATCGGCTTCGCCGTGCCCGTCAGCCTCGCGCGCGGCATCATGGACAGCATCATCGACAAGGGCAAGGTCGTGCGCGGCTACCTTGGCGTGGTGATCGAGGAGATCACGCCCGCCATCGCGAAGAAGTTCGAGCTACCGAGCGAGCAGGGCGCCTTGATCAGCGATGTCCAGGAAGGCGGGCCCGCTGCGAAGGCCGGACTGCGCGAAGGCGACGTCATCATCGCCGCGAACGATGCCAAGGTCGAGGACTCCCGACACCTGCGTTTGATGATCGCGCAGATGCTGCCAGGCACGAAGGTCAGCCTCACCACCATCCGCGATGGCAAGGAACGTAAGGTCGACGCCACCCTCCAGGATCTCGCCGAGAGCGCCGCTGACGACGCCGGTCCGCGCCGCGGCGGTAAGCGCCACGCACCCAAGAGCGACCAGGGCGCCTCTCCGCTTGGCATCCGGCTCGAGGACGCGGACGCCAACCTCCGCCGTACCTTCCACATTCCGGCGGACGTGAAGGGAGCCGTGATAACCGAGGTCAAACCCGGCTCCAAGGCCGATGAGGCAGGGATGAAACCGGGGCAGGTGATCATCGGAGTCGAACACAAGCCCGTCGAGAGTGCCGACGAAGCCGCCGCCGCGATCGACCAGGCGAAGGATGACATCCTGCTGCGCATCTGGAGCGACGGCGGCAGGCTCTACCTGGTCATCCGCCGGGACTGAGAAACGCTGCCCTGCGGCGTGCACGCAGCCTGGAATTCCCAAGATATTCCTGCAATCGGCACGGTGTGCCGGCCTCGCGGTCTCAGGAAAGCGCCTGCCCAGGCCTGGGGACGGTATCGCTGTAATTGGCACGCGCAGCGCGCAGTCCTCAGGGAATGGAGCACGCCATGGATGCGACCTGCCCAGCCCCCGGGCTGCAGAACCTGATCGAAAAAGCAGAGACCGACCTCTTTCCGTCGGTTACCGACGAGCAACGTACGCGTCTCGCTCAAGCATGGGCGAACTTCCGCCATGGCGCGGCGCTGCTATCCGATATCCGCCAAGGCAGGGTTGCGCGTGAACGGCTGCATGAGGCCCTG
This sequence comes from Planctomycetota bacterium, assembly GCA_038231435.1. Lineage (GTDB taxonomy): Bacteria > Planctomycetota > UBA11346 > UBA11346 > UBA11346 > JACCZE01. Next base: position 24,638 of record JBBRLJ010000044.1, on the reverse strand, counting down.
CTGTGCGGCAAGGCCGGGATCGAAGCCCTACTCGCCCTGGCGCCGGGCTCATTGGCCGACCTCGGGATGAACGATGCCCAGTCCCACGGTTGAGCCCACGCCTGAACAGGCGCCCCCACGCACGGCCGAACGAACAGGCCGACGGGTGATCATCGCGCTGGTGGCGATCGGCATCGTCGCCGGACTCGCACTGTCGGCGCTGGGAGTGGTGCTGTTCGTCGAACGGCGCATCGGTCCGGGCATCATCGCGGCGTTGGCCGCGGCGAGCTGGCTGGTACCACTGCTCGCGCTCGCGCTGAGCGCACATCACCGCGCTCATGTCGCTGGTAATTCCGGTGATACCGCGCACTCGCGCTGAATCCATCCTGGAAAGCGGAAAAACCGCGGCACAATGCCGCGATCCATGAACCTTCCGGTCGAACCAGAGCGCGCGCCAGCCGACGCACCGACCGGGAAGCCCCCTGGTTCCAAGTCCGCACCCGATACCACGCTGATCCCCTCGGATTCTGGGCCGCGGCAGAGCCCGCTGCAGATGCAGGACACCGCCGCCGGCACTCCGCCGGATCACGCCGCGCACGGGCCCCTGCAGGCGCAGGGGCATCCGCTGGTCCATCCGTTGGAAGAAGCGCTGAAGACCGGTAAATTCGGCAACCAGGTGTGGGGTGATTTCGAACTCGGGGAGCTGCTCGGTTGGGGTGGCATGGGTGCTGTCTACCGCGGTCGACAGACCAGCCTGGACCGTCCTGTCGCGGTCAAGGTGCTCGGACGGCACCTGTCGGATAACGAAAATTTCCGCAAACGCTTCCTGCGCGAGGCGCGCGCGGTGGCGCAGATCAATTCCCAGCACGTGGTGCAGATCTATTCGGCAGGCGTGCACGACGGCCACCACTTCTTCGTCATGGAACTGGTCGAGGGCATCGATCTCGCGCGCAAGCTCAAGGACGGCTTCCGACCCAGCAACGGAGCGGCCTTCGACCTGGTGCTACAGGCCGCGCGCGGTCTCGCCGCCGCCGGCAGGCTCGGCATCGTGCACCGCGACATCAAGCCAGCGAACATGCTCATCACCGGCGATGGCGTGCTCAAGCTCACCGATTTCGGACTCGTCAAACTGGTCAGCGAGGATCGCGCAGCTTCGGGAACCGACGCGGGACTCACTGGCACCGGCATCATCGTCGGTACGGCGAGCTATTTCAGCCCCGAGCAGGGCCTGGGAGAACGCTGCGATCAACGCACCGATCTCTACGCCTTGGGCGTGGTCGCCTACGAACTGCTCACCGGTCGGCTGCCGTTCAGCGCCGCCGACACCACCTCGATCATCTACCAGCATGTGCACCAGGCGCCACGCCCGCCGCGTGACATCAATCCCTCGCTGCATCCCGACCTGCATGCCCTGGTGCTCAGATGCCTCGAGAAGAAACCCGACGATCGGGTCCAGACCGCAGCAGATCTGGTCCAGGAGCTCGAGCGCCTGGCCATCAGCGGGCGCATCACCATGCATGCGAAGCCGCCGCGCGCCTTGCGGTGGGCGCTTTCAGCGCTTGCCGCCGTAGCCGCGGTGATCGTCATCACCCTGGTGGCGTTGGTGGCACGACCGCACGCACGTCCGGGATCGGCACCGGCCATGGTCACGTCGCATCAACGCGCCGACGCCACGGGGACCCCCCGTGTGGATCCCGAGAGCCGCATCGACGCCTTTCCACCCTCGTCATCCGCCGAGCCCGGGACCGAGGAACTGCAAGCGCTGCTGGTGCCGCCAGACGACGGGGGCACGGACCAGCCCGTCACTGCGTCTCCTGTCATCACCCCCGCGACGGCCGCGCCGCCGGCGCCGGCGCTCACCACGACCGAAGCGTGGAGAGCGACCGATGAGCTGCCGAAGCCGCGGGATCGCGAAGCCGATGTACCAGCGGCGCTGAGCCCGGCCCCCGCCCAGACCCCGCTGCCACGCCAGCTGCAGATCCCGACTCCGTCCGTGGATGACACCGTGGGATCGACCGCGACACGGTCGAATCCGCCCACGAAACCGACGGCGCATCCTGCGGTCGCTCATGCGGCACCCACTACCAAGACCAAGCCCGATCCGGCGCCGACCGTGAAGCCGCATCTGGACGCCGTATCGGACGATCCCGATGCCATCATCATCGCGCGCCCCCTGCCGGTAGCCCGGCCCCAGGCCATCCATCAGGACCAGTTCGGGCGCTACGCGGACCTGCTGGTGCTCGGCGCGACCCAGCGCTTCCGCTACTGCCCTCCTGGCCGCTTCCTCATGGGCAGCCCGGATGACGAGCAGCACCGCGGCCGCGACGAGGACATCCACCAGGTGACGTTGACCGAGGGCTTCTGGATCGCCGACTGCGAGTGCTCGCAGGCGTTCTACACGACCGTCGTCGGCGATGATCCCAGCGCGTCCCAGGACGTCGACCTGCCGGTCGAACAGGTGTCATGGGACATGGCCCAGGCCTTCGTGCGCCGGCTCAATGCCCTGGTGCCGGGCCTGAAGGCACGCCTGCCCAGCGAAGCGGAATGGGAATACGCCGCTCGGGCTGGAGACCTCGGCCCGAGCGCCCACCCTCTCGAACGCATGGGCTGGTGTTCACGCAATGCGCTCAAGACCACGCACGCCATGAAACGCCTGCTGCCAAACGCCTGGGGGCTCTTCGACTGCCAGGGGAACGTCGCGGAATGGTGCCAGGACAGCTATGCCGATTACGAGAAGCCCGTAGCCGTCGATCCGCATCCGCCCGCTGGCGGCGCGCCGGTCATCCGTGGCGGCTCGTTCCGGGACTCACCGGATGACTGCCGCGCCGCCCATCGCGATCACGCACGGACGAAATACCTGTCCGACCACGTCGGCTTCCGCCTCGCCGCCTCAGCGATCCCCGGCGAAACCATCAGCGACGACTAAGGTGCGGGGGCCCCATCGCTCCGCGATGGGGCGGGCGCCGAGGGGCGGTGGGCGGATACAATCGGCGTAGCCGATCCGCCCACGTTTTCGACGGCTCCCGGCGAAAACGAGCCCCGACAAAGCCCGTGGGGTAGGCCCGCAGGGCCGTAGGGGCGGAGCCCCTTTGAAAAAAGCTATTCGTCGGCGAGCAGGTCCTCGACCTCGAGGTTGTTCGACTCCATGTACGTCGCGCCCTCGATCGAGAGCGGAGTCCACGGGATGAGTTGGAGGCGATTGCGGGAGATGGCCTCTTTGGTGTATTCGCACAAGCCGAAGGGGATAGGGCTGCTCTTGTCGATCTTGCGCAGGGCGCGATCGATCTGCCAGATGATGTCCTTCTCCTCGCCGGCGATGCCCAGGCTCACGTCCTGGAGATCGGCATCCGAGCCGCGCTCAGCGATGTGGTTGGGAGTGGTGTGGCCGTCCTCGGCTTCCATCGCGTCCTTCTCGAGTCCGGCGATGTCGCTCGAGATCTCGCTGCGGCGCGAGAGCAGCTGCTGGCGCCACTTGCCGAGCTCATCCTTGGAGAACGGACACTTGAGCTGGGCGACCTTCTCCAGCTTCTCGGCGCGACTGTCGACCTTCGCGGCGGCGAGCTTGCTCGAGACCGGTGCGAGCTTGCTCGAGACCGGCGTGAGCTTGGCCGAACTTTTGCCCGAACTCTTGGTGGCGGCGAGCTTCGAAGACGTGGCCGTGGCGGGCTTGGTGGCCACCGCCGATTTGCTCGAGGCCGAGGACTTCGCGGCCGCGGGCTTGGCGACCACCGCCGGCTTGGCCGCGAGCTTGGACGACGCCGCGGGCTTGGCCTGAGTCGCCACCGCGGTGGCGCGGCTCGAACTCTTGGCGACGGCCTTGGATGAGGTCCTGGAGGACGTCTTGGTCGAGGCTTTCTCCACCTCGCGCTCTTTGGTCTTGGGCATATCGACTCCTGATGGCCTGATTGGGAATGGGGAAGGACGGGGATGAGCTATGGTATCGGTTCAGCGGCGCGGGATTGTATGGCAAGATCTGCAAGAAAAGCCGCGATTTCGGCAACGAGCCGGCTGCGGCACCTCAGCGTTTGGACCGCCTCCGAGAAGGCGGGCAGAGAGTCGAATTTCAAGGTCGGTTTGCAAGCGTAATCTCGACTGTTTCGGTCACGGAAGAGCGATCCGGGCAGCCCCGGAAGTGCTCGCGCGGCCTTTCGCTGCTCCACGAGGTAAGTCTACCCCAGAACTCGCACGCCGCTTGGATGGACTTGGGACCGGGATCCGGTAAGAGACCCGGGTGTCGAATCTGGAAGTCGTCGGCGGCATACCCTTGGTCTCGGTCATCGGAACGCCGCGGACGATGGGCGAGCATCTCGGCCATCGTTTGAAGCCAAAGCTGCAACTGCTCGCCCAGTATCTCATGGAACAATTGGCATCGGCGGCCCAGGCCTCGGGGACCCCGATGACCCCCAATTCGCTGCGCGAGAGCCTGCGCTCGAGCGTCACCGCCGCCGCCCACCTCGAGCCGTCGCTGTGGATGGAAATCGAATCGATGGCGCGAGCCGCCGAACTCCCCGAGGAGGACCTGCTGCTCATCCATGGCTACGGAGATCTCCTGAGCACCTACCACTGCAAAGTGGTTCCGAGCCCCAGTACCTACATCAGCCTGGGCGCTCCGCATACCGACACCGGGCTCGCCCGCATGGTGCACGCCTGGCATCTCGATCCGTCGCTGCTGCCCTACGTCACCCTGGTGCGACGCATCCCGGCCCACGGACCCGCCAGCTTGTCGCTGACCATCGCCGGACTCAGTCCGGTCGCTGGCCTGTCGGAAGCGGGCCTAGCGGTGGGCAGCAACGAACTGCGCATCACCGACGGGCTGAACGGCCAATTCACCGCACACCTGCTCGGATCGGTGCTCACTGCGCCCACGCTCGAGGACGCGCTGACCCGCGTCCAGGTAGGGCCGCGCCATGGCGGCGCGGCGCTGCATCTGCTCTCGACCGGCGGCGAACGCATCAGCATGGAGATGAGCGGCCAGCACCAGGTGCGGCTCCTCGACCCGTTCCAGAGCGCGCCCCGGGTGCACACCAACCACCCACTGCATGAAGAGATCGTGCGCTGGGCCGCGCCCGAGGTCGAGAACACCTCGAAGATCCGCCTCGAATCGATCGCCAGCCACGCCATCGATGCGACGTGCTGCTCGCCCGCGATGATCGCCGGTTGGTTCGGGCTCGGCGAACGCGACCAGTCACGGCACACGCGCTTCATCGCCGACACCGGCGTGTCGCCCGACACCACCGTCCTGACCATCATCGATCCAGCCGCCAAGACCCTCCATCTGCGACGCGGGGGCACGCCGGCGCGGCTCGAGACGGTCAAGCTATGACCCAGGCCGCGGCGGGCAGCGGCCGCCCGGACACCGCTCCCACCCGCGGCCCATGAGCGGCGAACCGATGCGCATCGTCAGGCTGCGCGGCAGATCGATCGAGGAACTGCCGGGCAGCGCCTGGCGATGGCTGCTCGCGCCGGCCTGGCTGGGGTACCGGCCAGCGGTCGGGTTGCGCAACGCCTTGTTCGATTGCGGAGCCCGACGGGCTCGGCACCTTCCGGTGCCCGTGGTGTCGATCGGCAATCTCACGGCCGGAGGAACCGGGAAGACCCCGGCGACCCTGCTGGTGGCGCGACTCCTGCTCGCGCGCGGCGCGCGGCCCGCGGTGCTCAGCCGCGGATACCGCGGTGATGGCGAAAGGAACGACGAAGCCCAGCTGATGGAAGGCGTGCCGGTGGTGTGCGATCCGGATCGCCTGCGCGGCGGGCGGCGCGCGATCTCTCCGCAGCCGGTGGGGAGCGCGGCCGACTGCCTGCTGCTCGACGACGGCTTCCAGCACCGCCAGCTGCATCGAGACCTCGACATCGTCCTGATCGATGCCACCGATCCGTGGGGCGGCGGCGCGGTGCTGCCGCTCGGGCGTCTGCGCGAGGGCCGGAGCGCTTTGCGGCGCGCAGGCCTGCTGTGGTTGACGCGCGCCGATCTGGTACCCAGCAGTGAACGCGATCGCCTGATCGCAGAACTCTCGCGCATCGGACCGCCGGTGCTGCGCGCCGACCAGGGTCCCGGCTCGCTGAGCGAGCTGCACACCCTCGAACGGCGCGCCCCGGCCGATCTGTCGGGCCCCATCCTGCTGGTGAGCGGGATCGGCAATCCCAGGGCCTTCGAGCTCACCGCGCTCAGGGATGGGCTGTCGGCGGTGGCCTCGTTGCGGTTTCCCGATCATCACCGCTACACGCGCGCCGACGCCGAGCTGATCCGCGTCGAGTCGGCGCGTCTCGGAGCGCAGGTGGTCATGACCCCGAAGGATCGGGTCAAGCTCGAGGCGCTCATGACCGCCGGCCAGCCGCCCCGCATGTGGGCGTTGGAATCGGCCACCGCGCCCGATCCGGCCAGCTTGGCGGTGCTCGAGACGCTGTTGGCCACGGTGGTGCCTCGCGGCCACGGTGCGCGATTGGCATCTCCCCCCTCGCCCGTATAGTCCGGCGCTTGAGCCCAGCCAGATGCCGGCGAACCGACCGGACGGGCGATCGCTCTTTGCGTGGGCCCTGCCCCGACCACACACTCGCGAGGCCGACGATATCCGTCGGAATACGTATGATGCGCACCGCCTCCAGATCCTTGCTGACGCTCATCGCTCTCGCCCCGCTGGGCGCCGCCGCCGAGCGGATGAACTACACCAACGTGCCGCAGCCGATCTCGCTCAACGCGCCGGATCTCTCGGTGGTGGCGAAGGCCCGCTTCTTCGTCAGCTCGGACGAAGGCAAGAGCTGGAGCCTGGCGCAGGAGATGCCGGTCGCCACGGACGCCAAGGTTCCTCCGCGCTTCGAATTCCGGCCGCCGACCGATGGCTCGTACATCATCGTCACGCGCGCCGTCTGGCGCAACGGCACCACCGAGAAGGATCCGCAGCCCGGAATCATCCCCGAGAAAGCGCTCTACCTGACCGTCGACACCTTCAAGCCGGTGATCGGCTCGCTGGCCGCCACGCTCGACAAGGCCGCGCCGGATCGCGCGGTCGTGCAGGTGACCTGGTCCGCCAGCGATGCGAATTTCGGAACCGATCCGGTTGCGATCGAGGCGAGCGGCGACAACGGCGCCAGCTGGCCGCTGTCATTCCCCGGCCAGTCCCAGGGCTCGGCCAAGATCACCGTGCCGGTGACCCGCGATACCCGCGCGGTGCTGGTGCGCGTGGTGGCCAAGGATCAGGCGAAGAACATCGCCACCTCGGAGGTGAAGACCGTCACCCTGCCGGCTCCGCCGGATCCCAACGTCGAAGTGAAGAAGGCGGTCAGCAGCCTACCCTCGATCGCCGAGATCGAGCCGGTGGCCAAACCCGTTGGTGGCGGCGACTCGGCGGCCAAGCCGGCGAGCGGCGCTACCACACACGGTGATCGGCCGCTCCAGGACGCGGTCGAACCGGCGACGGCCTCGGCCGATCCGAACAAACCCGACATCATCGCACCCAACGCCGATCCGACGCTGTCGAATCCCGCCGACGGCGCACTGGTGGCCGACGGCAACGTCGAAGCGGACTACCAGCACGCGAGCGATCCGAGCGACGCCCCGCACGGCTTCAAGCCCGACCGGCGTCCCCAAGCCGCGCCCGATGAAGAGCCGGAAGCCGCGCCGGTCGTCGAGGATACGCACTTCATCCCGAATCCTGGCGCGGAAGTGGTGCTCGAGAAAGCCCGCGAACAGGCCAAGGCCGGCGACAGCGACGCCGCGCTCGCCACCTATCATCGCCTGCACAACAGCGGCCAGGCGCGCGTGGCCATCGCCGAGGAGCTGCAATTGCTCCAGGACAAGGGCGAGCAGCAGCGCATCATCGACACCGTCGCCGCACTGCCGTCGGAATCGATCAACGACGCCGCGCGCCTGCGCCAGGGCCGCGCGCTGATCGCGCTCAAGAGCCACGGCCCCGCGCTCGCGGCGCTCTCGCGCATCCGCGCCGGCGCTCCCGAGGCGCGCGAGGCGATGTACCTGATCTCGCGCTGCTTCATCGCCGAGAACCGCCTGCCCGAAGCCAAGAAGGTGCTGGGGATGCTCGCCAAGGGCGACGACGAATGGGCGACCAAGGCGCGACAGGAGCACTGACGGCGATGGGCCGGAGGCCGCTCCACCTCGCCGCGGGGAAGCGCGCGCCCCCCAGGGCGCTGGTGGTCGATGGATCCGCGGAAGGTGCAACCGCGGTGTACAGCCACTGGGTCGACGCGCCTCCGGCGCCGACCGAGATCTCCGCGGACACCAGTACCGAGATGGCGATCAAGGCGGCGCGCGATCCTGGACGCTGGCTCGCCCCCTACGATGTGGTGTGCAACAACCACATCGACGTCGACGGCCTGCTCGCCACCGCGATCGCCTGCCGGCCCGAGCTCGCCGCGGGCAACGAACGCCTGCTCATCGGCGCGGCAGAGGCCGGGGATTTCTCGGCCTGGCCAGGGCCTGAGCCGTTCAGGCTGATGCTGCGCCTCCACCAGCTGATCCGCGACGAGCAGGCGCGCGGCGACGGCTGGGAGACGCGGACTACCGAGCGCTCCGTCGCCGACCTACCGACGCTCATCAGCGAATCGCAGCAGCCCGACGCGGAGCGCGATGCGCAGGTCGCCCTGGTCGAGCGCACCATCGCCCATCTCGGCGAGCGCGACGGATTCCAGGTCGACACCTACGGGCAGGTCGGGGTGATCACCTGGAAGCGGCGCCTCGGACATCAGCCGGACAGTTTCCTCGCCGTGCACCAGCCCGACGATCTGCCGCCATGGGCGATCAGCTGCGTCATCCCCGAGCACCTCTTCCAATTGCTGGCGATGGAGACCGCTGACGGCACCGTCTACCAACTCGACGCGCCGCGCTATTCCTGGGCGCGCGTGGTGAACCGCCAAGCGGTCGCTTGGCCTGATCTGTCATCGGTCCGCGAACGCCTGCAGGCGGCCGAGTCCGGTCCGTGCCGCTGGGTCGATCGCCCGGTCGCGGCGCGGCTCGGCTTCGTCTGCCAGCTGGCATCGACCGACGGCGCCGATCGCGCCACCGCGTCGACGCTCGCTGCCGCGCACGTGGTCTACGCCTGCCGCACCGCGCTCGAGGCATCAGCGAGATAGCCGATGTCGACCGTGACGGCGGCATCTCGCCGATCGAAGCGCGAAATCCATGGACTTGCCGAGGCTCTGGCTGAACGTCGAGGCATGCACGCCGCCGACGTCATCCAGACGGCCATCGACCGCCACGATTCCATCGCCTGCATCGGGCTCGACCCGCGTCCAACCCTGATCCCTCCGAGCCTGATCGAGGATGCGTGTGCGCGGCACGGCGATACCGCCGAAGCGGTCGCCGCCGCCTTCCTGCACTTCAATCGCGGGATCATCGACGCGATCGACGGCCATTGCGCAGCGGTGAAGCCCCAACTGGCCTGCTACGAGGCCTACGGCGCCGCCGGCATGCGCTGCCTCGAGCAGACCGTCGCCTACGCGCGCGACCGCGGCATCCCGGTGATCGTCGACGGCAAGCGCAACGACATCGGCTCGACCGCCGAGCACTACGCCCAAGCCTACTTGCGTTCTGCGCCGGGGCTGAAAGGCACCGCGTTGCCGGGCATGTGCGCCGATTGGCTGACCATCAACGCCTACCTGGGCTCCGATGGCGTGGCGCCGTTCCTGCAGAAAACTGGCTCGACCACCGGCGTGTTCGTGCTGGTCAAGACCTCGAATCCGTCGAGCGGCGAGCTCCAGGATCTCGCCTGCGATGGAGCCTCCGTCATGGAGCGCATGGCAGGATTGGTGGCACGATGGGGCGCGGGCCGGCTAGGCGCCTGCGGACTCAGCGACGTCGGAGCGGTGGTGGGCGCCACCTGGCCCGATCAGGCTAGGCAGCTGCGCGCCGTGATGCCGGACACCCTGTTCCTGGTTCCAGGTTACGGCGCGCAAGGCGGTACCGCACACGACGCGCTCGCCGGCGCGAGGCCCGCAGGCGGCGGCGTCCTGGTGAATTCGAGCCGCGCCATCCTTGCGGCCTGGCAGGGCACGGCGGGCTCATGGAAGGAAGCCGCTCGCAGCGCGCTCGACCTCATGAACGCCGACCTCAACGCGGCGCGTTGATATCTCGCTATGGCAACGATTGCGCGGAGGGACCGTGCCTGAGCAGTCGGCATTCGATCCGATGCTGTCCCGGCTGTGGTCCCAGCTACGCGACTGCGCACGCGCGATCACCTCGGTGCGGGTGATTCCCGTGAAGCTGGCGAACACCTATGCCCACGATGCCGACGAGATCACCGAATCGCACCCGATCCCGACGGTGATCGGGGGACTTTCAGGGGTGGTCCGGGTTGAATTGGATCGACAGGAGATGATCGACCTGCGTCCTGGAGAGATCGTCGTCCTGGTCGCCGGTGTACGGCATCGTCATGCCGTGCTGCGCGCGGGATCGGCCTCCTACGAACAGGGATTCCTACCGCGTTCCTCGGATCTCATGCTCAAAGCGCCGCAGCGTACGTGGCGAGGTGTGCTCCCGCTCGAGCCCAGCCAGTCGCTGGTGCATGCGATCATCGCCACGCGTTCATCCGACAAGCGCTGCCGGCTTGCAGCCGAACTGCTCGGCCAGTTCGAGCAACAGGCGGCTGCGCCGCCGACACCGATGCATCCGGGGGTCGAGCGCATGCTCGCGTTTCTGCGCGCCAACCGCCGGCGTCCGATCTCCTCGTCTGATCTGGTGCGAGCCAGCGGCCTCAGCCCCAGCCACGCGCACAAGTTGTTCCTCATGCATCATGGTGAGACGCCGAAGCAGGCCCTGCTGCGCGACCGTCTGCTGATCGCCAGCGAACTGATCGCGAGCGGGGCCGGCATCGGCGAGGCCGCGACACGTAGTGGCTTCACCGGGGCCGCCGATCTCTCGCGCAGCTTCCGGCGCCGCTACGGAGTCTCGCCGCGCACGTGGGTGCGTTCCGGGCGGTCGCTGCCACCGGCATAGCCCAGTGCCCTGTTGAGCGGGTGGTCACGATGGCCAGCGATGAGGTTCTGGCCGAACGAGCCGCGCCGTCCTCTGGAGAATCACCCGCCAAAGTGCCCCTGCCGTGGACAGTCCCATGGGTCAGTCCCATGGGTCAGTCCCATGGGTCTGAGGTAATTCCTCTCCGCGCGTCCCTGTACGATAGGATTTGATCGGTCTACCGCTCCTGGCGCCTTGCTATGGGTGGTGGCCGGTGGTCATCTATTCTCATCAAGCCATGGAGAATCGATGACTGCCACCGCCATCATCGCCCGTGCCGACGACTTCGGCAGCTTCCGCTCCGCCAATCGCGCCATCGCCGCCGGATTGGGGGGCGGGGTGCTGCGAAATGTCTCGGTGATGGTGCCGACCCCGCACTGGCGCGAGGCTGTCGCGCTTGCCAAGGCCAATCCCAAGATCTGCTTCGGGCTGCACGCGACCATCACCAGCGAATGGCGGGACTCGCGCTGGGGGCCGGTGCTGGGCGCGGCGCGCGTTCCCAGCCTGGTGCGCGCCGACGGCACCTTCCTGGAATCAACCATGGCGCTGCACCAACGCGGCCCTGATTTCTCGCAGGTCCGCGACGAGATCCTGGCTCAGATCCGCCTGGCGCGTGAGGCCGGGCTCGAACTCGCCTACCTTGACGAGCACATGGCCTTCGGCTGGGCGCACGAGCCGGCGCGCTCGACCCATCGCCTGGGCGACCTCATGCGCGAGATCTGCCAAGAGCAGGGACTCCGCTTCCACCACCAGCACCATGCCGAGGAGCTCGGTGGCTCGCTGAGCACGCTCGCCGAGATCGAAGCCGGGATCGCCAAAGCCGACGGCGGCACCATCCTGGTGGTCAATCATCCCGCCTTCGCCGATGACGAGACGCTACCGGTACGACACCCCGACAACCGCGAGCATGCCGGAGCGATCGCCGCTCAGCGCTTCGATGATCTGCGGCTGTGGCTGGATCCGGGCTTCTCATCCTGGTTATCCAAGCGCGGCGTGCGCAGCCTGACGTATTCGGAGGCCCCGTGATCCGCGCCGCGACCCCGGCCGACCGTGCCGCCCTGGGCGCCATGCTCGATCGGGCATTCGCGAAGGAGGCCGATGCCGATCGCTTCCTGAACCAGTATCCGCACCTCTTCACCGACGAGGCCATCGGCCAGCACCTGCTGACGGTCGAGAACGGGGCGATCCTCGGCTGCGTCGGCTGCTATCGCTTCGCGGTGAACCTGCATGGCGCGCCACTGCGCGCCGCCGGCGTCGGCCAGGTGGGGACCGCGCCCGAGGCGCGCGGGCGTGGGCTGATGACCACCTTGCTCGCCGCTGCGCTCGAGGCTCCCGACGTCGATATGTTCTGGCTCTACGGTGACCGCCAACGCTACGGGCGGGTCGGATTCGCCCCGGGCGGCCAGGTTTTCGAGGGACTGACCTGGGATCGCTACGCGCCACCGCCCGGCCCGGGGCCTGAGATCCGCGCCCTCGATCTCGCAAGCGACGACGCCCTGATCGCCACGGCACTCGCAGCCCGTCCCTTCGCCCTGGTCCAGGCTGCCGACGAGCGCCAGACCATGCTCGCAGGCAAGCGCGCATGCGGCTGGACTGATGGCAACGCGCTGATCCTGCTCGACCCGAGCGCGCGCACAGTGTGGGCCGCCCACGGTAGTGTCGATGCGATCATGCGCCTGATCGGTCATCAGGTCGCGATGCACCACGCGCGCGATCCCAAGGACAGTGGCGTCACCATGCTGGCCGATCCCGATGACCTACCCGCGCTGGCGGCGGTGCGTGCGCTCGCCGCCGGAGTCACCACGCGTCCGACCTGCATGCTGCGCGTCGGCCGCCTGCGTCCGCTGCTGGCGGCGTGGGCCGCGGCGCACCCGCCACCTCATGACGCGCGCCTGCGTCCGTGCGTTCTCGATGGTGGCGCCGCAGGCTGCGTGCGCATCGCTTGCGCTGCTGGCCGCTGGTTGATCGACGACGCGAGCGGTCCCGGGGATCTGCCCCTCACGGGCGCTGAATTGGCGGAACTGGTCTTCGGGCTGGTGCCCGTGGCAACGTGGGCGCTTCCCGACGACAGCGTGGTCCGCTATCTGCTGCCGCTGCATTTCGCCATCCCGCCCTGCTACGCCCTGTGATCTTCAAGTCGGCACCGATCACACCTTCCCCAGCGAGCACCTGACACATGCGTTGGCTCCTCATCGACTGCAGTCGTCTCACCGAGCGGCACGAATGGTACCTCGACCTGGTCGACCGTCTCGCCGAGTGGGGCTACGACGGGCTAGTCCTGCATTTCTGCGACGATGAGAGCCTGGCGGTGGCACTGCCCGGATTCGAAGACCTCGCTTCACCGCGTGCGTTGTCGCTGCCGACCGTCGCCGCCCTGCTCGCGCGCGCGAAGGCGCGCGGCATCCGCGTCATTCCCGAGATCGAATGCTTTGGACACACCCGCTGGCTGGCACCGCATCCTCGGTGGGGTTCGTGCTGGGTCGGCCAGAAGGATCTCTCATTCAACGCCGTCGACCCCACCGATCCCAAGAGCCTCGAGGCGATGTCGGCGCTGATCGACGCCACCTGCCAGGTCTTCGATGATCCGGTGGTGCACATCGGCTGCGACGAGGTCGAGCTCGCGCCGCTCGCTGAGCGCCTGCGCGGACGCGATCCCGCGCTAGTGTGGAGCGACCACGTCAACGCGCTGATCGGCATGGTCATCAGCAAAGGGCGCACGCCGATGCTGTGGGGCGACCATCTCGAGCACAGCGCCACCGTGCTCGAGCGGATCGACCGCCGCGCCGAGGTCGTCTCGTGGCATTACGGCCCCGACGACGACGCCAGCGTCGAGGGGATGCGTCGCCTGCGCGCCGCCGGCTTCAAGGCGGTGTGGTCGGCGCCCGCCGTCGCCTGCTGGTCGACACGCGGCCATGTGCACCGCCCGAACCTGCTGAACGTCAGTCGCATGGAGGCGCACGCGCGCGCCGAGGGCTGCGTCGGCACCATCGACACGCTGTGGTGCCCATACCGCCATGTACGCGACGCACAGCTGCACGGCATCGCCGCTGCCGCGCTCATCCACGAGCACGGTACCCTCGAGGCCGCCGACGACGGCGCCGCGATCGCACGCATGCTCTTCGGAAACGGTAACGCGCAGGCGATACGCCTGTGCCGCGACCTGCCGCGTCTGGTCTGCCACAACGATCTCATGTGGGTCGTCCTCCACGGGAAACCGCACGAGCCTCCCGATCGCCACCGCCTCGCCATGGAGATGACGCGCCAGACGCTCACGCTCGGCGCCGAACTGCTGCCTGCGGTCGTCGGGGCTGCGGTCGAGAGCCATGGCGAGCTCCTCGAGGCGATGCTGCTCTCGGCACGACTTGCGATTCACTTCTGCCGGCTCGGAGTCGATCCGGGCTGGCGTGCGGACGCGAGCGTGGTCGCGAACCACCACCAGCTGCTAAGCGAGCTGGAAGCCGACTGGCTGCGCACACGCTTTGCCGAGGATCCCGCGCGCACCGCGGCGCCGCGCGAGATCTCGCGCCATCACTACCTGCTCGCAGTGATGCGCCAGCTCGACCCGCAGGTGGCCGCACGCGCGACCGCCTGACGCGTCAGCGCTTGACCACGGTGTAGAGCGCATCCTTGGGCAGCGTCAGCACCCAAGCGCCGGCTGAGCCCTCGATCTTGGCATCGCCACGCGCGTAGCCGTGCTCGTCGAGGATGGTGGCGGACGGTTTGCCCTTGATGCGCAGGGTCACGGTGCCGCCAATGTCGCGCACCGTGATCGGCGCCTGGCCGATGTCCTCGATCTTGCCATTGCTGGAGCGGAAGCCGTACATCTTCTCCTCGCTGAAGGCCTGGACGAGGATGGTCTTGGCGGTGGCCAGCGGCGCGTCGTCGAGAGCGATGACGTGCACGGTGCCGTATTCGTTCTCCGAGGCGATGGTGACATCAGCGAGCGCGATGACGCCGGCCTGCTTGAGGAAGCCGGTCGCGCCCTGGCTCTTGGGCGAATTCACCGTCGCCAGACCCTTGCCGTAGTCCCAATGGATCTGGCCGGTCGAGCTGGCGATAGTCTTGGCGTCGCGGTTGATGAACGTCTTGAGATCCACGGCCAGCGGGGCCTCGTCGTTCTTGGCCTCCTTCTTCGCGGGCGCAGCAGCATTGGCGTTCGTGGGCAGGCCGGTGATCACGCGCTCGACGCGGCCGACAAAGTAGGACAGCGGATCCAGCGCGTTGCGCTGGGTCGGGTCGAAGGCCTTCGCCGCGTCGGAGGCGCTGAAGTCGGCATTGACGCCCTCGGCCTGGCCGATGCCCTTGAGCGCGAAGAGGTCGTTGGTCGAGACCACCTGCCGCACCACGGTCTCGCCTTGCGTGAGGTCGCCACGGCGGAACTGCAGCGCCTCGGCAGGGAACTGCCCGAGTTCACCCGGCATCATCAGCGTCCACTTGCCGGCGCCGCCAGATTCCCAACTGCCGCTACCGGTGGCGAAGAGGATGAAGCTATCGATGCCCTGCAGCGAGGCGTAGGCGCTGGTCAGGAAGCTGAAGTCCGCGATGAAGCGGTTCGGCTTGTTCCAGCCCAGCTCGCTGTGGATCTGCGGCCGGCCGTGGATCTGCATGTAGGCGATCGGCACGCTGGCCGGATCGAGCAGGGCGGACTTGTCCTCGTAGGTGTCGCCCGGATTCACCATGTAGCCGGCGCGCGGACCCTCGTGCTTGCCGCCGAAGTAGCCGTGCTTGTCGATCACATCCGTCGCGGTGTAGCTCCAGCGCTCGAGCCCACCCAAGAGCGCGTTGTCGGCGGTGGTCCAATTGCTGGCGCTGATCGGACACTTCACGCCCAGGCTGCGCAAATAGTCGCGCATCCCGGCATAGAAGTCGTGCTGCAGCTGGGCGTAGAAGCAGGCCTGGTCGGTCGCGCGCTTGCGGTGGTCGCCGTCCTTGATGCCCCCACCGGTGAGATCCCACGGGATGAGCAGGCCGGCACGGCCCTCGGCGAGCAGGTCGTCGCCGTCCGTCGCCGTCGGCCAGGCCGCGAAGGCCTTGTCGAGGCTGCCGTACGCCTTCGCGAGCCAGGCGCCGTAACGATGCTCGAGATCGCGCCACTGCGTCGCGCCAACCTGCTCCTTCTTGAACGTCCAGAAGAACAGGCTGTCCTCGTTGATGATCTCGAAGATGCCCAGCGCGCTCTCTTCGGCGAGGGTCTTGCCGGAATACGGGCTCTTGTAGGCGAGCTCTTGTGAGATCCAGGACTTGTACAGCTCTTGCATGCGCGGGTCGAAGTAGAGCAGGCCGAAGGGATGCTTGTTCGTGAGCGCTTCATAGCCGGGGATGCCGTCGCTCGATTTGATCTCCATCCACAGCGGGTAGAAGACTGAGCGCAAGGTATAGATGCCCTGCTTCTTCAGCGCGTGAACCAGGTAGGCGACGTTGTCGACTCGCTTCATGTTGACTGCCATCGGGTCGGCGCCTTCGCGATCGAATACCCCGCCATGGATGCGCACGAGGTTGACGCCGACCTTGGCCAGGCGCGCGGCGAAATAGTCGAGCTCGGCGTGGCCGAGCTCGGGCACGTTGGTGTTCACCGACCAGAAGCGCACCGGCTTGCCATTGCCGAGCACGAAGTGGTCGCCCTCGGCGCGCAGCGTGCCGCTGATGCCAGCCTCGACTTCGTTGAGCGAGCGCAGGTCGAGCAGCGCCTGTTGGCCTTTCTCCTGCACAAAGGCGTCGGTCTGCGGTTCGAAGGCCCACCAGCCCTCGTCGTGGGTACCGTAGCGCTCACCCGGCTTGAGCTTGCCGCGCGGTGAGAACGGCGGGACCGAGAGCACGAAACAGTCGAAGCAGGCGGCGGCGCCGTCCTTGCCCGAGGTGTCGATGTCGACGCGCAGCGTGTGCGCGCCCTTGGTCAGCGTTGCCGTGCCCAGGCTGACCCAGTTGGCGCCGATGAACTTCGCCAGGTCGTAACCGTCGAGCAGGCCGCAGTCTGGCCCGCAAGTGCCGCCCTGCTTGCCATCCCAGGTCCAGGTGAAAGGGCCGTGCTTCCAGAACTTGCGCACCAGGAAATTGTAGGTCGCGTCCTGCGGCACCTGGACCTGCCACACCGCGAAAGCCTTCTCGCCCTGCTTGACCTGGGTGTTGAGCCAGTCGCCACCGCTGAGCCCCTTGGCCTTGTCGCCGTACTGCGTCACCGCGAAGGCGGTGTTGGTGAAGTTGGTCTCGCTCGCCGCTTCGCCCTCCCACCACACGAAATCCGCAGCGGCAAGCACCGAGGCGAGCAGCGAGAGGCAGACGACGGACAGACACAGGCGCGGCGCGATGTGCATGGGGCTCCGATGGTTGCGTTGGCGTTGGCGGCGGGCGGATCTCTGGCAGGATATGTTCGTCGCGTCGCGATCGATATGCAATACCCGCTCACGGGTACGATCGAGCAATTCTGACGCTACCACTGCGTGCTGCCTTCGCGGCCGTAGAGGGCCGAGCGCTGAGCGCACGAACTCGCAAGCAGCCTGATGGCTCGCGTCGGAAGCAGCCTGACCTCAGATAGCCGTGAGCCATCCCGCGTACTTGGGCTCGCGACCGTACACCGCCGCCTCGAAGCGCTCCTGGATGCGCGTGGTGATCGGCCCGCGCACTCCGCCGCCGATGGCGCGCTTGTCGATCGAACGCACGAACGCGACCTGGCAGCCGGTGCCGACCAGGAAGACCTCGTCAGCGATATAGAGTTCGGTGCGCGCCACTGCGCGCTCGACCACCTCCACACCGAGATCCTTGGCCAGGGCCATGATCGAGCGGCGGGTGATGCCTTCAAGGATGTCGGCGGTGACGTCAGGTGTGATCAGCTTTCCATCGCGGACGATGAAGATGTTCTCGGCCGAGCCCTCGCACACCTGGCCGCGATCGTTCAGGAACACCGCCTCGTCGAAGCCGTTCATCACCGCCTCGGTCTTGGCGAGCGCGCTGTTGAGATATCCGCCGGTCGCCTTGGTGCGCGTCGGTATGCTGTTGTCGGACAGCCGCCGCCACGAGGACACGCAGAGGCTCAGGCCCTTCGACGTGTCGAGGTAATCGCCGAGCGGCTGCAGGTAGCACAGGAAGCCGTCGGGCACGCCGAGCAGGACCGGTCCCATGGTCAGGCCCTTCTTGTAGACCACCGGCCTGAGGTAGATGTTCTGGCGCATCGCGTTCTGACGCGCGCAGCGCGTGGCGATCTCGCACATCTCATCGACGGTGGGCGCCTTCATCATCAGCATGGCGGCATTGCCGGCGAGTCGCTGGAAGTGCTCGCGCAGGAACAGCAGGTTGATGGCGGAGCCGCTCCAATAGCCGCGGATGCCCTCGAAGCACCCGGTGCCGTACTGGAGTGCGTGCGTATTGATGGGCACCACGCATTCGGTCAACGGCTTCCAGGCGCCATCCAGGTAGGCCAGGGTGTTGTTGGCAGGCTGGGTTGCTGGCTGGGTCACGGAGGGCTCGCAGGGGTCTGGAAGCCTATCCCCGCCCCCGGCACGGGAAAGCGGCCCAGGGTGCCCCGTGCCACCGCGCTCTTGCCGCCGGCCCTGAGGGGCGAATTCAGGGCACCAGGGGGCCCCTTCGCCCCGCCGATGGGGCGGGCGCCGAGGGCCGGGCGGCGGATACGATGGGTGTAGCCCATCCGCCGACGATGTCGCAGGCGTAGCCGGAGACATCGAGCCCTGACAAAGCCGTGGGGTAGGCCCGCCAGGGCCGTAGGGGCGGAGCCCCTGAACACGGTAAACGACAGAGAGTCGGGGGCCCCATCGCCCCCGCGATGGGGCGGGCGCCGAGGGGCGGTCGGCGGATATGATGGGCGCACCCCATCCGCCGACGATGTCGCAGGCGTAGCCGGAGACATCGAGCCCCGACAAAGCCCGTGGGGTAGGCCCGCCAGGGCCGTAGGGGCGGAGCCCCTGCCTGACAAGAGCTTTGACCACGCACCGGAATAGCCTATAAGTCTCGACCCCATCGCGATAGGACCCCCATGACCTTGGCCAACACGCAATACGCTGAAGCGATCACCAAGGTCGGCGGGTATTACAATTTCGTCACCATCATCAACCGCCGGATGAAGGAGCTGAACAACGGTCAGCCCCCGATGGTCCAGCCGCCCGCCGAGAAGAACTACGATCGCATCGACCTCATCGTCAAAGAGATCGAAGCCGGCCTGCTGATCATCGCTCCCTGATCGCCCTCATTTCCAAGCACCCGTTCCAACGCACGAGATTCCCATGATGCAGACCACGTTCGCCAAGCAGGAAGCCGTCAACCGCTCCTGGTTCTCCACCAGCGCCAAGGGCAAGGTCCTCGGCCATGTCGCAACCCAGGTGGCGCTCGCGCTGATGGGCAAGACCCGTCCCGACTGGACCCCGTCCACCGATTCGGGCGACTACGTCGTAGTCACCGACGTCGAGCAGCTGGTGTTCACTGGCAAGAAGATCGAACGCAAGAAGTACCGCTTCCACAGCGGCTATATGGGCGGCATCACCGAGCTCAGCCTCGGCACCCTGCATGCGCAGAAGCCCGAGTTGATCCTCCAACTCGCGGTGAAGCGCATGTTGCCCAAGACCATCCAGGGCCGCCATCAGCTCAAGCGCCTCAAGGTCTTCAAGGGCCCCACCCACGGCCACACCAGCCAGAAGCCCCTCCCGCTCCCGGGCATCTGAACTGTCAGTTGGGGGGCTACGGCCCCCCATCATCGCGCTCCGCGCTGCCCCCAGGAAACCTGGATGGGTAGAGGAGAAACCCAGGCTGCGCAGAATAACCCCGCTCACGCGGGGTTATTCATTTTCTAAGTTCGACTACGAGCAGCGCGAAGCGCCATGCTTCCACCCATCACTTCCCGTTTCTTCCCGGGGGGCAGCGCGTAGCGCGATGTTGGGGGGCCGTAGCCCCCCAACTGAAAGCCCTTCAGCGTTTTTGTTCGTCCATGACACGCGCGACTTCCATGAGGATGCCTTGCATCGAACCCTTGAGCGTCCGCTCGGCGGTCGGCGGGGCATCGGCGTGGAAGGCGAACCGCGGCGGAGGATTGTGCGCGAGATTGATGAGGGCATCCATGCCCAGGATGGCGTCGAAAGTCGCGTGGATCGGATTGCCGTTGTGGATCCACACCGATGCGAGATTCGATCCGCCGACCAGATCGAGGCGACCGCTCTTGTTGGTGGCCTGGAAGAACTGCAACAGGTCCATGACGCCGCCGCCGGTGACCTCGCCGGTAAAAGTCGCGCCTTGGTTGGCGATGTCCTGGAGATTGAAGCCGGGGCCCATGGTCTCGAGGTTGGAGATCTGCGGAGCCTGATTGCTCAGCGAAGCGGGATCGCCACCCGGAGGCAGCATGTGCAGACGATAGACCTGGCCGCCGATTTGCAGCTGTCCGCCATCATCGATGCGCGTGGGACCGGGGATGCGGTTCCCATTGACGAATACGCCGTTGCGACTGCCGAGATCCTTGACCTCCCAGTAGCCGTCTGCGGTCCAGCCGAGCTCGGCGTGGCGTCGTGACGCGAGGGCATCCTGCAAGACGATGTCGACGCCCTCCTCGCGACCGAAAACGTACGCCCGATCGGGACGCAGCCGATGGGCCCGTCGGGCCGCCGATACCAAGTAGAAATCGACTGACATGGGAACGAGTGCCTCGGTCGGCAAACGTACGCCTGCGAGCCACCCAGCGCAAGCGCTCCGCCGCCAGGTGCGTATGGGATGGTACGCGTAGGTGCAACCCTTCGTGCGCCCGACAGATCGGACTGGGTTGGCCGGCGCAAGCCCTGGTGGGGCCGAAACGAGCGTTACCGTGCGCGCATGGACGCGCAGCTCTCGGGGGATGGATTTCCTGGAATTCCGCCGCTCTTCCCGCTCGCCGCCGACCCTCCCCCGAGGTCTAGGCGCGAATTGGCCGCAACCTTGCGCCGCATCGATGGCTGGGGCCCACGAGCGTGGCGCGAGGTTCTGGGCAGCTGGCGTCTCGCCTCGGGAGTCCTGGTGGTCGAGGAGCTCGAGGCAGGGGCCGAGCCCGATGACCGCGTGAACGCCCATGTGGTCGTGGACGCCTCGGGACTCGGCACCCCCGATCGCACCCCCGCCGGCGGGGCGGCGACCTGCGATTGGGTGTTGCGCCAGGCGTGGAGCACGCTCCTCGCACGCCCAGCCATAACCGCATCGACGCACCAACCGGGCGCTGCGGTGGCGGCGACCAACGCCTGCTATCTCGAGCACGGCGGCAAGCGCCTGTGCCTACGCCTGTTGCTGCGCCTGCCGCTCGCGGGCATGTGCTGCGACTCCCCGCGCTTCGCACGCTTCGTGCGCGCGCTCGAGTCCTTCGCCCGTGCGCTGGCGGTCCGCCGGCGGCGCCCGGGACTGGACGCCCACCGCCGCGCCGTCGCCATCCAAGAGCGCCTGCGCGCCGCGCTGCCTGGCCAAGGCCTGGTCGCCTTCCTCGGCGATGGCTCGCGGCTCGCGCGCGGTGCAGCCGGCGGCCCCGCCAGCGGCTGCCGCCCGCTGCGCTCGCCGCCGGCGCTGCGCGTCACCATCGATCTCGGTCCGCTCGGCCGGCATCGCGGCCTCGGCATCCGCCACGGCATCACCGCGATCGGCGGCGCCCCCTACCACGGCAAGAGCACGCTGCTCGCCGCCATAGCCGCCGGTCGCCGCAACCATCCTCCGGGCGACGGCCGCGAGCGGGTGGTGGCTGACGCCTCCGCCTGCCTGGTGCAGGCCGAGGAAGAGCGCCGCATCAAAGCCCAGGACCTCTCGCTGTTCTTCGCGCGCCTGCCCCGCGCGCGCGCGCGCGCCTTCACCACCGCGCGCGCCTCGGGAGCGACGAGCATGGCCGCGAGCGTGCTACAGGCCCGCGCAGCTGGCGGCACCCTGCTACTGGTCGACGAGGATACCGCGGCCAGCAACTTCCTGTCGATCGACGCGGGCATGCGCCGGCTGCTCGGCCGTGCGCTCGATGGCACCACCACGCTGCTCGAAGTGCTGCCCGCGCTCGCACGCGCGGGCGTCAGCACCGTGCTGGTCGCCGGATCGTCATTGCGCTCGCTCGAGCACGCCAACCGCGTGCTGGTGATGGAGGCCTTCGAGCCGCGTGACGCCACCGTCGCAACGCGACGACTGCTCGGACGCCGGCGCCCCGCGTCCGAAGCCCTTCCGCCCACGCCGCGCTTCATCCGCGACCAACCCGATCGCCTGCTGGGTCCGCGGCATTTCCTGCCGATCGACGCTCGCGAGCCCGAGCGCCCGGTCATCGCCGGCGAGATCCTGGATCTCAGGCGCAGCGGCTGGGAGTTCGACGCCGCGACCGCGCGCGGCGCCTGCGCTGCCGCCGCCTGGTGCTGCCGTCTCGCCAGCGGCGAGCGCATGGGCATGCAGCGGCTCGCCGAGCGCTACCGTGCGTTCATCGCCGCGCGCGGCGTGTGCGGTCTCGATCCCTTCCATACCCAACTGCTGGTGGAGCCTCCTTGGCAGATGGTGGTTTCGGTCATGGAACGCTTGTCGGCTCCGGACATCCGCTCGCGCTGATAATACGGGGGCTCTGCCCCCGGGCCCCCGGGAATCAGTGTCGCTCCTCATGTCGGCCCCCAGGGGACCGACATGATTGCGTGATGGGCTACGCCCATTGTTCACGCAAACCAGAGCTCGGCGGGCGGGGGAAGCGGTGGGCCACGCCATTGATCTCGCGGCCTGGCCGGCGATCCTGCGCCCTCACCCAGGAGGCGTCATGGCCAAGACCGACAATCCCCGCAGCCGCGAGACCACCGGCGGCATCAATCGCGCGCCCAATCGCGCCATGCTGCGCGCGGTGGGATTCCATGACGATGACTTCGCCCGACCGCTGATCGGCGTCGCGTCGCTGCATTCGGACATCACGCCGTGCAACAGCCACCTCGACCGGCTCGCGCGCAAGGCCATCGAAGGTATCCGCGCTGAAGGCGGAGTGCCGCAGATCTACGGCGCTCCCACCGCGTCGGACGGCATCATGATGGGCCACTCGGGCATGCGCTATTCGCTGGTCTCGCGCGAAGTGATCGCCGACTCCCTCGAGGTGGTGTCCGGCGGCATGCACCACGACGGCCTGATCGCCTTCGGCGGCTGCGACAAGAACATGCCCGGCTGCGTGATGGCGATGGCGCGGCTCGACATCCCCTCGGTGTTCGTCTACGGCGGCTCGATCCTGCCGGGCATGACCGAGGATGGCGAAGAGGTCGACATCGTCTCGATCTTCGAGGCGGTCGGCAAGCACCAGGCTGGCAAGCTCGACGACGAAGGTGTCGCCAAGGTCGAGCGCGAGGCCTGCCCTGGTCAGGGCTCGTGCGGCGACATGTACACCGCCAACACCATGTCGTCGGCGATCGAGGCCATGGGCCTGTCGCTGCCGTACGACGCGAGCTTTCCCGCGGTGTCGGCGGCGAAGGAACGCGAGGCGTACCTCGCCGGCCGCGCGGTGGTGCGCGCGGTGCGCGCGGGCATCAAGCCCAGCCAACTGATCACGCGCGCCTCGATCGAGAACGCCTACACCTTCGTGCTCGCGCTGGGCGGATCGACCAACGCCGTGCTGCACCTGATGGCGATCGCCCGCGAGGCCCAGGTCGAATGGACGCTGGCGGACTTCGATCGCGTCGGAGCGAAGTCGCCGTGGATCGCCGATCTGAAACCGGGCGGGCGCTTCGCGATGCACGAGCTGCACAAGGTCGGCGGCACGCCGGCGGTGCTCAAGGCGATGATCGAGGCCAAGCTGATCGACGGCTCCTGCCCGACCGTCACCGGCCAGACGCTGGCCGAGAATCTCGCGAAGGTGCGCTCGATCTACAAGCGCGCCCAGGTGGTGGTGAAGCCGATCGAGAAGCCGTTGTTCCCGACCGGGCACATCGTCATCCTGCGCGGCAACCTCGCGCCCGAGGGAGCGGTGGCGAAGATCGCCGGGCTCAAGAAACGCTCGATCACCGGCCCGGCGCGCGTCTTCGACAGCGAGGACGCATGCTTCGCCGCGATCGACAAGCGCGCCATCAAGGCCGGCGATGTGGTGGTCATCCGCCACGAAGGCCCCGCAGGCGCGCCCGGCATGCCCGAGATGCTCGCGGTCACCGCCGCCCTGGTCGGTCAGGGCCTCGGCGATTCCATCGGTCTGATCACCGATGGGCGTTTCTCGGGCGGAACCCACGGCCTGGTCGTCGGCCACGTCGCGCCTGAAGCCGCCAAGGGCGGACCGATCGCGCTGATCCACGAAGGCGACATGGTCACCATCGACGCCGATGCGAAGACGTTGTCGGTCGCACTGGACGATGCCGAGCTGGCCAAACGCAAAGCGGCATGGAAGCCGCCCAAGCCGAAGGTCGAGCGCGGCGTGCTCGCGAAGTACGCGCGCTCGGTGAATTCGGCGGCGCTCGGCGCGACGACTATTTAATCGGGGGCTACGCCCCCAAGCCCCCACGTCCTTTGTCGCTCCTCTTTTTCCCCTGCGGGTGAAAAAGTTTGGGTGATGGGCTGCGCCCATTATTCACCCAAACCGGAGCTCGGCGGACGCTCGCGGCCTAGGCCGCTCGGGAGTACGTCGCGCCGCGCTCGGCGCGACGACCAGGTAATCGGGGCTATGCCCAAACCCCCACGTCCTTTGTCGCTCCTCTTTTTCCCCTGCGGGTGAAAAAGTTTGGGTGATGGGCTGCGCCCATTATTCACCCAAACCGGAGCTCGGCGGACG
>JBBRLJ010000043.1:0-43523 GCA_038231435.1 Planctomycetota bacterium | reverse complement strand
GACCGCCCCTCGGCGCCCGCTGTTTAGTCAGGGGCTTCGCCCCTACGGCCATCGGCCTACCCCACGGGCGTTGTCGGGGCTAGATTTCTCCGCTACGCTGCGAAATCGTCGGCGGATGGCCTACGGCCATTCTATCCGCCGACCGCCCCTCGGCGCCCGCCCCATCGCAGAGCGATGGGTCCCCCGTCGATCATGACCGGGGCGCAGCTCCATTCTAACCGCGGCCTAGCCGCCGAACGCCGAGCCCTGGTTTGCGTGAATAATGGGCGCAGCCCATCACGCAAACTTTTTCGCCGCCCGGCGGCGAAAAAGAAGGGCGACAAAGGTCGTGGGGGCCTGGGGGCGGAGCCCCCAGAAGATCAAGCCTTGATGAGCGCCACCGTGATGTTGTCGACTCCGCCGCGTTCGTTCGCGAGATCCACCAGCGCCAGGCAGGCGAGCTCGAGGTTCGCGGCCGAACCCACCAGCTGCAGCATCTCCTGGTCGGCGACCATGTCGCATAGCCCGTCGCTGCACAGCAGGTAGACGTCACCTGGGCGCAGGTCCTCGATGGTGATGTCGACGGTGATCTGGTCCATACCGAGCGCGCGGGTGACGATGTTCGCGAGCAGCGCGGCCTCCTCGCTGTTCGGGTCGAGGAGCCCGGCACGTACGCGCTCGGCGACCAGGCTGTGATCGGTGGAGACCTGTTCGATGCCGGCGCCGGCGATGCGGTAGATCCGGCTGTCCCCGACATTGGCGGTGATGACCCGGTCATCCATGAAGGCGCACGCCACCACGGTGGTGCCCATGTCAAAGAGCGACGGATCGAGGCGGGCGCGGCTGAGGATGTGGTCGTTGGCGCCGAACACCGACAGCTTCATGGCTTCGACGACCTTGTCCTCGTCGCCCCAGTCGCCCTGTTTCAGCTGGCGCAGGCCATTGGAGATCACCTGCACCGCAAGCTCGCTGGCGATGTGACCGCCAGCATGCCCGCCCATCCCGTCGCAGACGATCGCCACGCGATCGCGGACATCGAAATACACCGAATCCTCGTTGTTCTCGCGTACCCTGCCCTTGTTGGTCAGGGCGGCCATCTGAAGTCGCATCAACGACCTCCGCAACGGAGGTCGCTCGAGAACGCCGAACGAGTCGTGGGATTCCTCATTCGACCGACAATGCGAGCATGGTCAGATCGTCGCTCACCGGGAGGGCGCCGCGGAATTCCTTGATCCGTTCCATGACATGGGCGAGCAGGGATTCGGGGCCTTCGGCGGCGTGGCGCTTGAGCACCTCGTTGAGGCGTTCGGTGCCGTACTCCTCCTGGTCGGCATTCATGGTCTCGCTGATGCCGTCGGTGTAGAGCAGGAAGATGTCGCCTGGATCGAGCTGGGTGGTCTCTTCCTGCAGGCTCTGGCGGAAGATCTGCCCGGCCTTCATGCCCAGCACCATGCCCTTCGGTTTCACCTCGATGATGTCGTTCTTGCCGGCGTTGTAGCGCAGCGCTGGCGTGCCGCCCGCGCGCGCCCAGGTGATGCTCTGGTGCTCGGGCGAGAGGATGCCGTAGATCATCGAGATGAACATCTTGCCGCCGAGATCGCGGGTCAGCGCGTCGTTGACCTTGGCGAGGGTTTCCGCCGGGCCTGCGCCGAGCGAGGCGTAGATCTCGAGGGTCTTCTTGGCCATCGACATGATCAGGCCGGCCTGCACGCCGTGGCCGCTGACGTCGCCGAGGGCGAAGCCGATGCGGCCATCGGCGAGGGTGATGAACTCGTAGAAGTCGCCGGTGATGTCCGAGCACGCCTCGTAGCGGGTGGCGAACTTGAAGCCCGGCAACTCGGGCGACTGCGCGAACATGTTCTTCTGCAGGTTGCGAGCGTGGATCACATCGGTGCGGCTGTGCGGCGTGGGCTCCTTGACCGCGTCGTCATCCCCCCACTCCCCGATCTGGATGTCGCGCGAATTCTTGATGCGATCCGACGACACCTTGTCGAGCGAAGTGCCGGCGAGGGGGTCGGCCTTGCCGAGATCGCCGAACAGGGCCGCGGGGGCTTCGGCGGGCCGCACAGGAGCCGGCGAGATCGGCGGCGCCTGTTGCGCCACCACCGGCGGCAAGTTCACCGAAGAGACCGAGCGTTGGGTGCGCAGGGGATTCTGGCGGACCTGGTCGGTGGCCGGCGGCACCACCGGCTGGGATCCCGAGGCGGGCCGCGCGACCGGGGGCATGCGCGAGCCTTGGCGTTGCGGCAGGCTCGGCTGGTTGACCTTGGTCGCGTGGGTGGGGGTATTGGTGGCCGGCATGCCCGGCGGCGTGGGCGTGGTGGCGCCGGCGGCCTGCTGCACCACGGCCTCGGCCTGGGTCTCGAGGCGTTCCGGAGTGAACGCCGGGCAGCGCAGCAGCAGATGCTTGCTGATCGGATCGGCCGCAAACTGCCAATCCGCGGGATTGGTGATGACGATCTCGGGGATGTGCGCGAGGCAGCACGGGCAGACCCACTGGCCCGCGCGATCGGTGTAGCGCCACACCGAGAACTGCAGCTGCGTGGCCACCACCTGCGCGAGTCCCGGAGCGCGGGCGGCGAGATCGCGGGCACGCTGGATGTCTTCCGCGGAATAGACCACGCCCTGGCGGTACGACGCGCACACGCGCAGATGCCCGGCCATCGCCTGGAAGACGAAATTGTTCAGCTGTCCACCCTGCAACCTGACGGCGAGAATGCGATCGAGGCACGAGGGACAGAACCACACGCCCTCGTGGTCGTAGACCCGCCACGACGGATTGTTCTCCGCCTGGAAGGTCATGTTCTCGAAGTGCATGCGCTCCGAGACGACGGTCTGGTTCTGCGCCTGGCCGCGGCCGGCGCTGTACGACCGGCAGCCCTCGAGGTGCAGGGCGATCGAATCCTCGCGCGTGCGGCCCTGGCGCTTGACCACCGCGCTCAGGCAGAAGGGGCAGATCCACTTGCCGTTCTGCGCGAAGAACGCCCATACCGGGTCGGCGAGGAGCCGATCGCGTACCGTCTGGGACAGCGGGCTCGCACCGCGCACGCCGAGGCCGGCGGCGGGTTTGTGCCCGCTCCGCGGAGGTTTCGAGCGATCATCCATGAGCACGCAGACCTTACGGTGGCGGACGGGACGGCGCAACTGCACGTGCGGGCGCCGGAATAGCGAAGCTGGCGCATTTTCCCGCGTCCGAAGGCGGCTTTCACGCCCTCAATGACACACCGCGACGCGTCCGCTCCGGCGATTTCACCACCTCTTTCACCACCACATATTCCGGAACCGTCGCGAGACGCGGCCGCTCAGCGGCCTTGGCGGAGGCGTTCGGCCAGGTAGTTGTCGAGGTACGGATTCGCCTCGATCGCCTTCGCGGTGTGCTCGACGTCGTACTCGACGCGCCGGAAGATCGCGCGCGGCGCGCTGGCGTCGTCATCGAGCAGCACGTACGAGGCGCGCTGGTCGCCGTCGCGCGGTTGGCCGACGGAACCGATGTTGATGAGCGCCTTCTCGCCGCGCTCGATGAAATAGGTCTGGCCCCACAGCATGTTGGGGGGGATGAACGTCTGATCTTCGAGGAATACCCCGGGGATATGCGTATGCCCGACGAAGCACACATGCGGGATGAGCGCGAAGATCTCGGTCATCTTCGGACCGTTCTTGCAGTCCTTCGGCATCACGTATTCACGGGTAGGCTGGCGCGGGCTGGCGTGGGTGAAGAGGAAGTCGCCTTCCTGGGCGTGCAGCTGGAGATTCTGCAGGATGTCCCAGCGATGCTTGCGCGTCTCTTCGTCGCCGGCGGTCTTCAGATGGTCGCGGGTCCAATCGATGGCGCGCTTGGCGCGCGGATTGAAGTTCTCGGCGCCGAAGAGCAGGGCTTCCTCGTGATTGCCCATCAGCACCGCGCCGCAGCGGCGGACCAGATCGAGGCATTCGCCGGGATAGGGGCCGTAGCCGACCACATCCCCCAGGCAGATCACGCGCTCGGCGCCCTTGCTTTCCATATCGGCGATCACGGCTTTGAGGGCCGAGAGGTTGCCATGGATGTCGCTGATCAGGCCCTGGATCATGAAGTCTCTACTTGAAGCACCCGTCCACCCGGCACAAGACCGATCCAAGCCAATGGCGGGGTTGGGTTTTCACACGGTGTCTCACCCGCTCGGCCAGGTCCGAGCGGGTTCCGACCATTGCCATAATACGGCTGCACCCCTCCCGCCCGGCAGGCAGTGGTTGATTCCCGGCTGGAGGGGCTTCTCGTTGGCCACGACATCGTTGTGAAGCCGCCATCGATCCTGGTCCTGCAATCGCTGAACGCCCTGGTCGGCTTCTGCCTCTATCTGTCGGTGAGCCTGGGCACCCAGATGTGGAACGCCGATCATTGGACGGCCGCCCGGATCGGCCTGGTGATGACCATGGCCTGCCTGGGCTACGCGGGCCCAGTGGCGGTCGCCGGCATCATGGCCGACCGCTGGGGACGGGCCAAGACCAGTTTCCTTGGCATGTCGATCGCCCTGGTCGCTCTCTCGTTCGCTTGCGCTCGGCCGTCGTCGTCGTCGGCTGCGGTCGCGGTCATCGCCACGTTCGTGGGCTCGGCCTTTTTCTTTCCTGGGTGCGCGGGACTGTTCTCCGATGCGGAAGGAGAGCGCGCGGGAAGCGCGCCCATGCCCCTGCATACCAAGGTCAGCCGCTACAATCTGGGCTGGTCGAGCGGCAATTTCTCCGCCTTCATCTTCGCATTCATGATCGCGGGCATCCCGCCGGCGTACGGATACGCGGTGGGCGTCGTCGCCTGCCTGATCGTGCTCGCGGTGCTACGGCCCAGACTGGGCATGCCCGCCACGATGCCTGCACAGCAGGGAGATCGAGGATCCCATCCGGCGCTCGGCATCCTGATCCCGATGTGCCGCGTGGTGGTGCTGGTGGCGAGCATGATGGGCATGGCATTCATCGCGCTCCTCGAGCGCTCGCTCACCGCGCGCGTGGGCGGCTCCGCCCACACGCTGACCTGCGTGGCCCTCGGCTGCTATGCCGCCGGCTACATTTCCATGTTCGTGCTGTTGGGTTCCTGGGGCGGCTGGACCTTCCGGCCGTGGCGGCCGTGGCTGCTGCAGCTGGGGATGCTGGTGGGTTCGGCAGGCGTGGTGGTGATCGGTTTCACGCCGAGCGCCCCCGCCATCTGGATCGCTGCCTGCGCCGCGGTGATGGGCATCGGTTATGGAGCCGCCTATACCGGCAGCATCTACTACAGCATGCGGCTGCCAGACGGCGCAGCGCGCGCCGCCAGCTTCCACGAAGCGTGCCTGGGTATCGGCAACACCATCAGCCCGCTGCTCGCTGGCCTGCTCATCGACGCGTTGTCCGTGAGGCTCGCGCCCGGCGCGGACGCGGCGGCCGCGCAGCTCGCCGCGCTCGGCGTCTACTGCGCCAGCTGCGCGCTGGCGGCTCTGCTCCTGCAGGCGGTGCTGATCCCGCGTGTGATGGCGCTGGGTCGCTCGTCCACCGCGGTTGCGGCTCCCGCGACAGCCTGAACAGTCTGGAGCCGCGCGTGTTGCTCCAGACCGGTCACACCACCAGGCGCAAAGGCACCGGCGAGGCGGAGAACTCCGCGGTGATGCCCGCCGGCAGCGGAACGGTGATGTTCGGCCCGTCGATATAGAGCGAGATTCCAGGAACCGCCGGAGTCAGGCGCAAGCCGCGCGGCGGCAGTTGGGAGTCGGCCAGGATGGATGCGACCTCCTGGTCGCGGCTCGGCTGGAAAGGCTCGCGCACACGGAACAGCAATGCCGGGAGGTGGGGCGGAACCGGTTCGGCCCCAGCGCTATGGATGGCGGCGGTCGAGCCGGCGGCGGTCGCGACCCAGACTCCGCTCGAGCGCTGGTGCTCGCGCCGGCCATCACATTCGAGCAGATAGCGCGTCATCGCGGCGGGATTATGGCTCGAAAACAGGCAGTCGTTGAGCACCTGCCAGGTGTTCGTGCCCACCCGCACCGAGAGGCGCGGAACCTCCTCGAGCTTCGCGCCGCCGGTGCGCCAGCGCGCCACCAACGCGCCGACGGTATCGGCGCGGGCACGAGCGAAATGGCCGATCGAACTCTCGGGATCCGAATTCACGGTCAGGTAGGGGACCGGCACGTCGAGCGCGTTGGCGGTGAACACCGTGCCGTCGCCGCCGACGGTGACCACCAGGTCGACGCCGGCCGCATCCGCGCGCACCACCTGCTCGACCGCGCGCTCGATGAGCGTCTCTCCGGCGAACGCGCGGCGCACCGCGACCAGCGCGTCGTGGTGATGCGATGCCGCGGCCTGGAGGCGGCGCGATTCCAGTACTCCGCTACTGCGCAGACGCTCGAGATCCTCGGCGCCGAGGCGTTCGGCGAGCGGGGTCTTGGTCACCACCAGGATGCGCGCGGGCATGATCAGGGCACCGCGAGCCGCGAACGCACATCCGCGTCGGCCGCGAGGATGTCGTCCAAGCTGGGCATCGCGACCTGGGTCACCGTCGACAGCGCGCGCTCGACGGTACGGAAGATGTCGATGAAGGTCGACTTGCCAGCGAGGAAAGCCGCGACCGCCATCTCGTTAGCGGCGTTCATGACCGTTGGCGCAAGGCCGCCGGCGCGGGCGGCGCCATACCCCATGGCGATCGACGGGAAGCGCGCCGCATCCGGCTGTTCGAAGGTGAGAGCGCCCAGCGCCGCGAGGTCGGGGGCGGCCACCGCGCCGGGCTCGTGCCGGGGCCAGGTGAGCGCGTACTGGATCGGCACCCGCATGTCCGGCCGCCCGAGCTGGGCCATCACCGAGCCGTCGCGGTAGGCGACCATGCTGTGCACCACGCTCTGGGGATGGATGAGCAGGGCGATGCGCTCGGCGGGGACGCGGAAGAGCCAGTGCGCCTCGATGATCTCGAGGCTCTTGTTCATCAGCGTCGCTGAATCGATGGTGATCTTCGGGCCCATCGTCCAGGTGGGATGGTTGAGGGCCTGCTCGCGGGTGACCGCCGACAGGTCGCGCACGGTGCGGAACGGACCGCCGGATGCCGTCAGCACCAGTCGCTCGACCTCGTCGGGCCCGTGCCCCTCGAGGCATTGGAAGATAGCCGAGTGCTCGCTGTCGACGGGCAGGATGGTGGCGCCGCAGCGGTCCGCCTCGGACATGATCAGCCCGCCCGCCATCACCAGTGGCTCCTTGTTGGCGACGCATACGCGTTTGCCCGCGCGGATCGCCGCCAGCGTCGCGGGCAGCCCGGCGGCGCCGACGATCGCGGTCATGACCGCGCCTGCTTCCGGTGCTGCCGCCACCGCGCACAGCGCTTCGGCGCCGGCCTCGGCGCGCACGCCGCTGCCCGACAGCGCGGCCTTGAGGCGTTGATAGCCGGCAGGATCGCCGACCACCGCCACGCGCGCACCGCAGGCGATCGCCTGGCGCGCGAGCTCGTCGACCTTGCTGTTGGCGGTCACCGCGTGGACGGGGATGCCCAGATCCTTGGCCACCGCCAGCGTGCTGATGCCGATCGAACCGGTCGAGCCGAGGATGGTGAGCGCGCGGGAGCGGTGCGCGTTCGACGCGGTATGCGTGGTCACGGCGATCTTCCCGACGCGATCAGCGGCCGCAGCTCGGCTAGCAGGCGATCGGTCCATTCCGGACGACCCACGGTGATGCGCAGCTTGGATGACAGGGCCGGGGTATCCCACCAGCGCACCAGCACCCCTTTGGCCTTGAGCGCGAGGTAGATGTCCTTCGCGCGTGGCCCGACCTCGCAGAGCAGGAAGTTGGCCGCGGAGGCGGGCCAGGTCCAACCGAACGCACGCAGCTCGCGCTCGAGGCGATCGCGCTCGGCGAGCGTGCGCCGCACCAGCTCGCGGTGGTGATCGCGATCGTTCAAGGCTGCCGTGCCCAGCGCCTGGGTGAGGACGTTGACATTGTAGCTGTCCTTCACCTTGACCAGCTGCGCCACCAGATCGGGATGCGCGAACAGCAGGCCGAGGCGCGCCCCGGCGAGGCTGTAGCTCTTCGAGAAGGTCCGCAGCACGATCAGGTTCGGGTGCTCGTCGAGATACGGCAGGATGCTGGCGCCCTCGCCGCCAGCGGATGTGGCGGCGAAATCGACATAGGCCTCGTCCACCACCAGGATGCCGTCGAGTTCGTACGCCAGCTGCCGCAGCTGCGCGACCGGGACGAGCGTCGCCGACGGATTGTTGGGATTCGCGACCACCACCAGCTTGGCCGCCTGCTTCGCGAGCGACGAGGGCAGCTTCCATCCGCCCTGGGCGCCGGCCTGGCTTGTGGGAGGGTTTCCAGCAGAAGGCACCAGGTAGTCCACGTGGACGATCTCGGCGCCCTGCAGGGTGGCGAGGGTGTCGTACAGCCCATAGGTGGGCCATGGGCAGGCGATGCGCTCGCCTGGACGGAGGAACGCGCGGTAGATGATGGTCAGGCAGTCGTCGGAACCGTTGCCGGCGAGCACCTGATCGGGCCCGACATGATAGAGCGACGCGGCTGCCTCGCGCAGCCGCAGGCTGACCGGATCGGGATAGAGGCGCAATGACTCCTCGCCGCTCGCGGTCGCGAGCGAGGCCATCGTGGACATCACCGCGGGCGAAGGGCCCCACGGGCATTCATTGGTGTTGAGCTTGACGCAGTCGCGCACCTGTTCGCCAGGCGTGTAGCCCTTCATGGCCTTCACATCAGCGCGCAGGTGGCGCAATGCGCTGGCTGGGGATGGCTCGTCGCGCTGGGATCGGTCGCTGCTGGTCATGGTCGTGGCTGTGACGGTAGCGCTCAGGCGGGATCGGGAAAGCCCGCTCGGCTGGCTCGTGCGACCAGCAGCGTCATCATCGCCCGGAAGCCGGTCAGCCCTCGGGGCGTCTGAAGGCTCCGAGGAGCCCGCGGCCGATGGTCATAGTCACCCCGGCGCCCGGGATCATCCGCCACAAGCCCGCGGTTTCCGCAGGATCGAGGTCGCGCAGGCGCGGCAGCAGAGTCAAGGCGAGGACCACCGACGGCACGCGCATCGCCATGCTCAGCAGGAACAGCGCGCGGAACGGGCTGCCCTCGAAATGCGGCAACGCGTCGAGTCGCAGCAGTTCGGTGCCGATGGTGCTGCCCAGCACCATCGCGCATCCCGCTACCACCTGGTGGAAACCGATCAGCCGTACGCGCTGGAGGGGGTCGCGGTTGCACGAGAACAGCAGCACGCCGACGCTGCATTCGGCCGCCGTCCATGCGCAGCCGCTGGCGACCTCGGTCAGGATCAGCCAGCGCAGATCGGTGGTGCAGATCCAGGCGGCGGGAATGACGGTGATGCCCACCACCGCGACGCGCAGCACCGCGGCGGCACCGCAGAGATCGACCAGCCTCCCCACCAGCGCGACCACGGCGAAGCGCGAGATGGTGGAGACGTTGATCATCCACCAATAGGTGCGCGGATCGAGCCCGAGACCGCCCTCGTCGATCGGCTTGAGCATATAGACCGAAAAGAACGGCCCAGCCATGAGCACCCCGATCAGCAGCGCCGACCAGACCATGGTCCACCGCCCGATGTCGGTGCGCGACAGGGTGCGCAGGAAGTGGAGCAGCGTCACATCCGTCGATGAACGCTTGTCCGACTCCGATCCGCGCACGATCCGCCGCGTAGGCGGCATCGGCTGGCGCGACACCAGCCAGGTACTGATGGCTCGTGCCAGCGCGGCGGACGCGAACACCAGCACCAGGCCCCACGGCTCGTGATCCGCGGGCCATTCCTTGATCGCGATCGCGAAGAGGAAACCGATCACCAGCTTCGCGGGCAGGAAGATTCGCCAACGCCAGCCCAGGTAGCGGCCGAGCATCGAACGCGGGATCAGATCGCCCATCCACGCCGTCCACGCCGGCCCGCCGATCGCGCCCGAGAGCCCCATCGAGATCGACAGCCACAACGCCATGTCGGTCGCCCAGGGACGTTCCGGGTAGCACACCGGCACGATCAATCCGACCAGCAGCAGCACTTGGAAGGCGCTGGCGAGCAGCACGGTGCGGCGGTTGCCGCCCAGGAAGAGGATCACCGGATGCGCGACCGCTCCCAGGGTGATCACCCCGAGCTGCGGTATGATGGTCAGCAGCCCGATCACATGCGCGGCCGCGCCGAGGCGCTGCACGAGCAGGGGCACCAGCCAGGTCTCGGTCGCTGCGAACATCGCGCCAACGACCGCGGCTTCGAGGAGCGAAATCCTCATCCCTCGGCGGATGTCGCTCGGCAATGGCTCGCTGCGCCACAACGTGGCCATCATCCCTCTCGGCAGGGAGGAGTCTGGAAGCGCAAGCGGCTTCGCAAGTTTCCCCATGCATCGCCAGGGATGACGTCCGCGCCGCTGGGACAGTGAGCGATCGAATTCGCCTCATAAATGCCCTTAGTTCTTGGAGAATTATCGCAAGGGCACGTGAAGCCGAATCCCTGACGCAGCGGCAGCCCATGTCGTCCCAAGGATTTATCCTGGAAGTTAACTTTATCCCGACGGAGAGCGCTCCTCCTTGCCAACTCGTGATTGAACTTCGTTCAATAAGCACAAGGCATGTACCCACTTACATCATAAGGTTCAACAACGGTGCCCGAGGCTCACCGGTAGTTGTTCTATCCTACGTAGGGGAACCTTAAACTGGGTTGAGATATGAGGTTCCACTGAGATCCAGGCACTCATCCGAGGCTCATCGGCTCCCCTTCGCGGCTCGTCAGGGCGCTCCCGGTGCGTCGCAACCCGTTTGGCGTATCACCTGTGGGCTCTCTGGCTATGGGACCTGAAGCAATGGAACGCCTGGCCACATTTATTCGCAAGCAGATGGCTACCCGCAAGATCACCATCCGCGAGCTGTCCGCGAGACTGGGCTACTCGGGAAATTCATTCGTTTCCAATGTGCTCAACCACAAGAAATCCCTGCCGATCCAGCGCGTCGACGAGTGGGCCAAGGCTCTCGGTCTCAAGGAAGGGGATCTCGAGAAGTTCTACGAGCTGTGCTCGGTCGAACTCGCTCCGAAATTCCTCCAACGCGCGATCCAGCATCTGCGCAAGAAGAACGCCGAACTCGAGGCGTTGCTGCACAACCGCCGCAATGGCTGAGATCCACGCAAACTTTAGTCCTCGACGGGGACTGCGAGAGCGCATCTGATCCGCACGGATCACGGAATGTGCACGGACTACGGTACTGTATGTAGAGGGGAACCATCGCCGCGGTAGATGGCCAAGCGCATCGTGATTACGATACGCCAGGTCGCTGTGATGTACCGCCCGCTGTTCACCATTGCCTTGGCCGTCGCCCTGCTGAGCACCGGCATCGCTACTGGCGCAGTCTGGGAACGTGTGGATCCGTGGATCCTTCAACGCTTCGGATTCGCGCCGGTCGACCTGCGCACCGGAGCCTGGCACCGGATCCTGACGTCGGCGTTCTTCATCACCGGCGGAATCAACTTTTGGAAAGTGCAGTTCCTGATCGCCGCGTCGTGCGGAACCTATGAGGTGCGCCATGGCGCCAGGCGCGTCGCGGTCGCCTTCGCATTCACGCACATCGCCACCTTGCTCATCGGATCACTGGTGATCCTGCCGTTCGTGCTCGCCGGCGCCGATTGGGCGGTGTCGCTCGATCGATCCTACGATCTCGGTCCATCGGCCGGCTGTTATGGCTGCTTCGGCATGCTGCTCGGTGAATTGCCCCGCGCCTGGCGCTGGCTACTGCTGTTCGGCATCGTCGCGATGACGGGCGGCAACGTCGCCTGGCATTGCCACCTCCGCGATATCGGCGCGCTCAGCGGTGACCTCGATCATGTCATCGCCATCGCGCTGGGGTTCATGGCAAGGCGGATGATGGGTTCCGCCGCGTCGCCCGAGCCCGCGCCCAAGGAAGCAGCGTGATGCGCTGGTCACGCCTGCTGCCGTTCATCGGGGTACTGGTCTTCGCGCTCGCGCTGGTCGTGCTCAAGCACGTGCTGGCGCAATACCATTACCACGAGCTGGTCGCGGACCTGCGCGCGATACCGGCGCGGATGTTGGCGCTGGCAGGCGCATTGGTGGTGGCTGACTACCTGATGCTCACCGCCTACGACGCAGTCGCGCTGCGCATCGTCGGCCGGAGCTTGGCCTATGGCAAGACCGCCGTCACCGCATTCATCGCCTTCGCATTCAGCCACAACATCGGTTATGCGGCGTTGTCCGGCGGATCGGTGCGCTACCGCCTGTATTCGGCCTGGGGCCTGGCGTCGGTGGACATCGCCGCGGTCACCGTCAGCGGCATCGTAGCATTTTGGTCGGGTTTCCTCGTCATCGGCGGCTGCGCCTTCGTGATCTCGCCGCCGGCGCTGCCGGAGTGGTGGAGACTGCCGTTCGGAGCCGGAGCGTTCGGCGTGGTCGCGTTGGGGCTGGTCGCGGCAGGCATGCTGGCGTTGCTCGCGCGGCGGCGGCCGGTCCGCGTCGGGCGCAGGTCGTTTCCACGGCCTCCGGCGGGATGGGCCCTGGTGCTCCTGGGAGTCGGCTGCGCGGATTGGCTGCTCGTTTCCGGGGTGGTGTATGCGCTGCTGCCGAGCGGTCTGTCCATCGGCTTCCCGAAATTCATCGGATATTTCATGCTCGCGCAGGTGGCGGGAGCGGTCAGCCAGGTGCCAGGAGGGCTCGGCGTGCTCGAGGCGACCCTGCTCATGCTGCTCGGCGACCAGGTGCCCAAGCCCGCCTTGGCAGGCGCCCTGATAGCGTACCGGGTGATGTACTACCTGCTGCCATTCGGCGCCGCCGCGAGCACCTTGTGCGGACTTGAGGTGCTGCGCCATCGTGGCAAGGTCGGGCGCGCCGCCGCGGCGATCGGACGCCTGCTGCGGCCATTGGTGCCGCACGTGTTCGCGGTGCTGGTCTTCGTGGGCGGGACGGTGCTGATCTTCTCGGGAGCCACGCCAGCGATAGACGAACGCCTGCTGAAGCTGTCGCGCCTAGTGCCCCTGGCGGTGGTAGAGGCGTCCCACTTCCTCGCCTCGATCGCTGGGATGCTGCTCCTGCTGCTCGCGCGGGGGTTGCAGCTGCGCTTGCGCGCTGCGTACGCGGCGACCTGGGCCATCCTCGTCGGAAGCGCGCTGCTGTCGCTGCTCAAGGGTTTCGACTACGAGGAGGCTCTGCTCCTGCTCGCGCTCGCGGCCGCGATGCTGCCCTTCCGGTCGCTGTTCCGTCGCGCGGCGGCGCTGACCAGCCCGCGCTTCACCACGCGCTGGATCGTGGCGATCGTCACCGTGCTGCTCTCGTCCTTCTGGCTGACCTCGTTCTGCTACGAGCATGTGGATCTCTCGGGCGAGAAGTGGTGGCAGGTGGCTTTTTCTGGCGACGCGCCGCGTTCGCTGCGTGCCGCGGTGGGAATCTCGGTGCTGCTGCTGCTCTTCTCGCTGTGGCGGCTGCTGCGGCCCGAGATGCCGCGACAAGACGCCGCGTGCGACGCCGAGATCGAGCGCGCCCGCGCGCTGCTCGGGACGATTCCCGACACGCTGGGTAACCTGGCGCTCCTGGGCGACAAGGCGTTGATGTTCGATGATCAGGGAACGGCGTTCGTCATGTTCGCCATCGAGGGGCGTAGCTGGATCTCGATGGGCGACCCGATCGGAGGGGTACGTGAGCGCGAGGATCTCGCCTGGCGATTCTGCACGCGCTGCGCCGACCACGGCGGTTGGCCGGTCTTCTACCAGATCACCCGCGAGAGCCTGCCGCTGTATCTCGATCTCGGCCTCAGCCTGCACAAGCTCGGCGAGGAGGCGATCGTGGATCTGTCGGCGTTCTCCATCGCCGCCTGCCGCAAGGATCTGCGCCGGTCGTATCAACGCGCGGTCAAGGAGGGTTGCGAGTTCGCGCTCGCGCCAACCTCGGCCGTAGACGAGCTGCTGCCGGAGCTGCGCCGCGTCTCGGAGGATTGGCTGCGCGACAAGGTCTCAGCCGAGAAGAGATTCTCGCTCGGCTGGTTCGCCGAGGACTATCTGCGCCGCACGCCGATCGCCCTGGTCCGGCGCGGGGGCCGGGTGGTCGCATTCGCGAATGTCTGGGCTGGTGGCACCGGACACGAACTATCGTTCGATCTCATGCGATTCACCAGCGATGCGCCGAGGGGAGCGATGGATTTCCTGCTCGTCGAACTGATGAGCTGGGGACGGGCCCAGGGCTACCGCCGGTTCAGCCTGGGAATGGCGCCGCTGTCGGGACTCGAGAACCGTCCGCACGCCCCGATCTGGAACCGGGTCGGCGCTATGCTGTTCCATCATGGCGAGCAATTCTACAACTTCCGCGGCTTGCGCGAATATAAGGAGAAGTTCGCTCCGGCGTGGGAACCGCGCTACCTCGCCTGCCCAGGAGGACTCGCCGTGCCGCGCATCCTCGCGAACCTGTCCATCCTGATCGGAGGCGGCTGGACCAGCCTCTTGTCGCATCGCGCCATCGCCCGCCATCGGCGGTCGTCTCCAGCCTGGAGAGCGCCAGCGATCGCGGTGGGCGGGCGGCACGGCGAGAGCGCTGGGCAAGCGGTCGGCTCGGGGCCAGCGTCGGATGGCGCATCCGACCGACCCATGACGACGAATTAGATTCCCCGCGGCCGCAGCGCGCCAGGATCCGGCGCATGAACGAGCCCTTCTCCAGGTCGGCCGGCAGCATCTTCGGCACCGTGATGTTGATGCTGCTGCCGCTGATGGCGTCCGCGATGCTCATCTCCGCGGATGCTGCAGAGAAAGCAGCAGCGGAGTCGGCCAGTGGAGCCCAACGCGCGGGCGCCGCGTGGAAGCCGCTCGGGCTTTCTGGCGGGGGCGCGATGTTCGCTCCGGCGATCAGCCCCATCGACGGCAATACGATGATGATCAACTGCGACATGAGCGGCGCGTACCTGACCGCCGATGGCGGCCTGACCTGGCGCATGATCGACCACGCGCAGCTGCGCGGGAACACCCAATGCCGTCCGGCGTTCCACCCGAAGGATCCCCAGACCATCTTCGCCGCCGGCGGCTGGAACGGTGCGCTCATGGTCACGCACGATGGCGGGAGGACCTGGAAGCCGAGCGGAAACATCGTCGGCGAACTGCGCGGCGAGATCGGCATCCAGACGGGCAAACCGGAGTGCATGCTCGCCGGCACCACCACCGACGTCTGGCGCTCAATCGATGGCTGCGCGACCTGGACGGCGTGCAAGGGTCCGCACGGGCCATGCGTCGGCTTCCATCTGCCGCCCGCGGTGCCGTCGGCATCATCGTCTGGCGACGACCAGGCCAAACATCACCGGCCCTGGTTCGCGGCGACCACCGAAGGCGTCTGGCGTTCGGATGACGGCGGCGATACCTGGCTCGAGAAATCAGCCGGCCTCCCGTGGCGCGAGCTGCGCTCGTTCACGGGTGGAACTCCGGCGAAAGCCACTGACACGGTGCTCTACTGCACCATCCCCAGCAAGGTGGAGGGGGGCAAGCTGACTGGCGGGATCTTCCGTTCGGCCGACGGTGGCGACTCCTGGCAATCGGCGATGGGCGCCGGACTCAATCTCGACATCAAGGCCGCCGACCAGTGGGCGATGGGCGAGGTCGCGCAATACCACCAGGTGGTCACGACCGACGCCAAGCCCGCCACCGTCTACGCCTTCAATGCCAATACTGGTATCGCCCCGCCGCACCAGACCGCGGCGTTCCGATCAGACGACGCGGGCAAGAGCTGGAAGCCGACATTCTTCCCCGATCCGCGCTGGCCAGGAGCGAACGTGGAGCCCGACTACACCACCACTACGGTGAAGCAGTTCTACCAGGACGTGCCCTGCGGCGTGGCCATCGATGCGCGCGATCCGGACCACGTCATGCAGGTCGATGGCGGGCGCTGCCACATCACCAGGGATGGCGGCAAGACGTGGTCGTGCGGCCACACCCGTCCCGCGCCTGGCCAGGCGAAGGGCGCGCCGCTCGATTGGCTGTGCAATGGCTTGGTGGTGACCACCACCTGGAACCATTACGTCGACCCGTTCGATGCGAAGCTGCGCTACATCTGCTACACCGACATCGGCTTCGCGCGCTCGCTCGATGCCGGCGAGACCTGGCGCTGGTGGGGGCTCGAGGGCCGCGCGCCCTGGCAGAACACCTGCTACGAACTGGCCTTCGACCCCGAGATCCCCGGCAAGGTCTGGGGCGCGTTCTCGAACATCCACGACATCCCCAACGGCAACATCATCTGGGGCAACCACGGTGACAAGGGCGAGGGTGGAGTCTGCGTGAGCGGCGACCATGCCGCCACCTGGACGACCGCGAGCGATGGCCTGCCCAAGGCGCCCGTGACCTCGCTGGTGCTCGACCCGAAGAGCCCCAAGGGCAAGCGTACGTTGTTCGCGAGCGTCTTCGGACACGGCGTGTACCGCTCCGAGGACGACGGGAAGCATTGGGTGCTTCGTAGCACCGGCGTGGGCTCGGATGCGGATCTGCGCGTGGTCAGACTCCAGCTGCATGCCGACGGCACGCTCTTCGTGCTGGTGACCGCGATGCGCAAGGACAAGAAGTTCCTCGCCGACGGCCCTGGCCTGTACCGTTCCATGGATCAAGGCGGACATTGGGATCTGGTGAAGGGCTCGAACGTCTCGCTGTGGCCCAAGGACGTCACCGTCGATCCCAAGGACAGCAAGGTGATCTATCTTGGCGCGTGCGACACCAGCGGCGCGCAGACCGCGGGCCTCTACCGCACCAAGGATGGCGGTGCCACGTGGACGAAGCTCGCCCGGCAGGGGAGCGAGCACTTCGGCGCGTACCTCCATCCGCATCGCGCGGGCTGGATCTATATGACCCTCTGCGAGGGCGCGCCGGGCTCTGGCCTGTGGCTGAGCAAGGACGATGGCGCGACCTGGACGGCGATGACCGGGCTGCCATTCAGCAATGTCCAACGCGTCACCGTCGACCCCAAGGACGACGACGTCATCTACGTGACGACGTTCGGCGGCAGCGTCTGGAAAGGACCGGCGAGCGAGTGAGCATCGCCCCGGCGCTTAGGCTCCGCGAGCGCATCGCCTCCGCAGGCTCCGGATGGCCGTCGTGGCTGCCGCTGGTCGCGCTCGTCGCCCTCGGCGCAGATAGCGCGCACGGAGCCAGCGCACCGGAGGTGGTGCGGCTTCCCTGCGTGGCCGACAACTCGATCGTGCTCTATCAGGGCGAGGAGCGCGAGAACGCCGGCAAGGCCGCGCACATCCGCGTGAAGGGCAACCAGCACCTGGTGGCGCTGGCATTCGATATGGCGCCATTGCATGGCCGCGTCGCCATCGAGGCGACTCTGGTGTGCCATCGCGCAGACATCGACCTCGGCCCGGTCGTGGTCTCGACCATCCAGGCCCCGTGGGACGAGTACGCGTCGAACGCGCTCACCGCTGGCATCGCCGGCGTCGATGGCTGGGGCGTGCTGGGCATGCGTTTCCCGGCGGTGTGCGGCGGCAATGCCGGTTCGGCGTTGAGCGCCGCGTCGGCGGCGCTCGCGGACGGCGTCTACTCGTGGCGCATCGACCCCGATCTGGTGAACGCGCTCGCCACCGGATGCGCCTTCGGCCTATGCGTGCACGAGGCCACGGTGGACTATTCACGCAATCCCACGATCTGTTCGCGCGAGCAGTCCGGAAGCGAGCCCTACCTGCTGGTGCGATGCGCCCCTGTCGATGCTGGCGAGCGCGCCGAGCCCGCGAGCGAGCTCTCCATGCGTCCGGTGGAGCCCGGGGTGTTCGCCGTGCGCGTGCGCGCGCCCACGCACGGATTCGCCTATCGCGTCATGGTGGGAGCGGCGGCCTTGCCGCGTTGGGACATCCCTCGATTGATCCCTGGAGAGCTGCAGACCATCTGGGTGCGCGACGTGGTGATCCCCAAGGGCGAACCGATCTCGGTGACGGTGATCGACCGCGCTGGACGCGCATCGTCAGCGGCCACCGTCACCGTGACAGCGCCACGGCCGCCATCTCTGCCAATGCCGCCAATACCGCCGAAGGACGTAGCGAAAGCTCCAGGCCGCAGCACGCCTGAAGACCCACCGGAAGGCCTGGCGGTGATCCCACTGCTCGACAAGTACGACGTAGGGGGCAAGGCTATCGGCGCGCTGCCGGACGATTTCCGCGCCCATAACGAAGTCTTCGACGGCACGGCCATCACGCTCTCGGCCGCGCGTGGCGAAGTGGTTGGATTCCAGGTGCTGGCGCGCGGCAGGGGGCGCGTGGCCGTGACCGCGACCGTCCCCGGCTGCCGCGTCGACGTGCATCGCGTCCTGCTGGTCGATACTCCCGTTGGCCGCGTCCCCGATCCGATGATCCCCTGCCCGGAACACCACGAGATCGAATTGTCGGCGACCGAGGACCTTCCGCTGGCGGTCGAGGTGTACGTGCCGTTCGCCGGATCGGCGCGGGACGTGGTCGGATCATTCACCGTGTCCGACGGTCGCTCGCTGCCGATCCGCTTGCATGTGCGCTCCTTCGCCCTGCCGAAGCGCGCGACTTTCGCCTGCGAGATGAACGGCTATGGGCTCCCCGATTCGGTGGACGAGTTCGACCGCCTGCAGTGGCTCGCCTACGATCGCCGCGTGCACGCCAACATCCTGCATTACTCGCACCGCACCGCCGCCGCTGGCGCACGCAAATGCTCGCTCGACATGCGCCTGCCGTCG
Source organism: Planctomycetota bacterium (assembly GCA_038231435.1). Classification (GTDB taxonomy): domain Bacteria; phylum Planctomycetota; class UBA11346; order UBA11346; family UBA11346; genus JACCZE01. Next base: position 24,915 of record JBBRLJ010000043.1, on the reverse strand, counting down.
GGCGAGCGCATGGACGAGGCCCGCTACAACCGCATCGCCCCCGGTGACACCCATGCCTACTGGGACGACTTCATCGCCGCCTTCGGTCCGTACCTGTCGGGCTCGCTGTTCGCGGACGGGCATCGCGGGCCGGTGCCGGCGCCCGGGTTCTACCTCACCTTCCATGAGAGCTGGCCGCTGAACATGCGTCCGTATTGGAACGGAGACCTCGACGCGCGGGCCGGATTCGCTGCGCACCCCGAATACGCCACGACCTTCGTGGCAATCCTGCAGGACTTCATCCGCACCGCGAAGGCCCAGAAATGGACCGAGACCGGATTCCAGGTGTTCTGCAACAACAAGACCAAGCCAGGCGATCCGGCATTCAATCCCTGGACGCTCGACGAGCCCGCGTCGTGGTGGGACTACCGCGCGCTGGGATTCTTCGGCGATCTGGTTCGCCAGGCGAAAGGCGACCACTGCCCGATCCGCCTCGACTACCGCATCGACATCTCGCGCCCCGAGTTCGACCGCGGCGCCCTCGACGGCGCCGCCGGTCTGTGGGTGGTGGCCTTTGGCGCATACCAGCAGTACCAGCGCCTGGTGCTCGACCGCTCGGCCGTGACCGGCGAACGGCTGTGGGTCTATGGCACCACCAACGCCGTCGAGGAGAGTAACCGCCAGACTCAGGCCTGGGTCCTCGACGCCTTCTCGCGCGGCGCGAGCGGAGTCGTGCCCTGGCAAACCATCGACCAGAGCGGCGAGGCTATGAAGAAGGGGGACCAGCTGGGGCTATTCGTCTTCGCCCACCCCGAATCGAAACAGGATGGCAAGGCGGTTGGCGCGACAGACAGCCGGACCGAGATCTTCCCCTCCATACGCCTGGACGCATATCTGCGCGCCGAACAGGACGTCGAATACCTGACGATGATGCAGGACAAGCTCAGTCTCTCGCGCGCGGACCTGCGCACCTGGATGTCCCGCTACCTGGATCTCGACGGCCACCACATGCAGAAGAACCAGGATGACGCGGGCACGTCGTCGTACGGATCAATTACGCCACGTGCATTCACGGCGATGCGCGAAGCCGCGGCTGGAGTGATCGAGGGCCATTGATCGACGTCATCGCCAGGCTGCGGTGGATGTTCGGAATCACGTCATTCGGTTCCAAAGCAGATGATGTCTTGATCTAGAATATAATGTCCGATAATATATATCCTAAGGCCAGTAGACAAAGCACTTTATGATCAACTTCAAGTCTACCTTAGGAAGATCCATTCGCACGGATCTTCTTCAAGTTGGTATCTGAGGCATCGATGGGTACACATCGGACACTATCTGAACCGACTCCGCAGGCCAACCATCCAGTTCCAATGCAAGCGCTGTGGAGCGATGACGGACACCAACGGAATGAGGGCAGGGGGATTAAATGTCTGTCCCAAAGGACGCGGGTGGAATTTTCTGCCCGATGAACGGTGACAATATGTATTGTGATTGCTTTACTTGGAAGTTGTTCATTCGAATTAGGCCAATATGACCAGTGACATGCGCGTTGGGGCTCAATGTTTTCTAGCCTTTGGGACTCAGGACCTTACCACGTCAGGCATTGGCCTGACGTGGTATATTACGTCACTTTTGACGCCTAATTGGTGTTAGGCCTGAATTTAATAGATCGACAATCGTGAAAATCCCCAAAGACGAAGAACTTTTGATTTACGACTCTGGAAATACCCAAATGGTAGTTCCGGCAGGCATTGCTATTGTAATGGCTTTTGGTGCAGCAGCCAAAAGCGGTTTCAATATATCTGCACTTTGTGCTCTTGCCATTCCATGTATTGGTTTGTTCATTTGGTTTATTAAACTTGGGCGCCCATATGTAACTCTTAAAAATGACAATTTGGTGTTTTATTCACCGACGCATGTTGAAATTCCAATTAATCAAATAATAGGATATAGCCGAAGTAAATTCGATGCATCCATAACAATTCACACTAAAGATAAATCTAAATTTACAGTTCATTCAAATCGAGTGGTATCCTCCAGTGAGCTGACAGATTTTATAAAAGAATTGGAATCATTAAAAATTAATAAGATAAAATGAAGAAGGCATGGAAGCCATCTTGATATCATTTTACTCATCTCTTGACAAGCCTGATTTCAAAATGAAGTGTAACAATTATTCTGCTCACAGGCCTAACTGGCGATGCAACGGACGCCCCGTCGGGCGGTTTCTGTGCTTGGCGAACGGTTATTGGCTCGGCGCCGCTGATCTTGGTTGTTAGGCGTCACGAGCATCGTTTACTTTGAAAATGGAATTATAAATTGTATAATAAATATTCAACATGTCCTGTCATGATATTCGCACTTTCTGCACTCACGTCTTGCGGCAACGACATTAGAAATGAAAATATATCTGCTGAATCCTATACCATTGTCAATTCTGAAGAACTTATACTTGATGCCAGCTATGTTAGCATAGACGAAGAATCAATCCCGACTTTACTAAGAGACCCGGATGTAATGCCACACAGTAGCAAGGTTACACCTAAGCAAGTGGCCAGCGCAGATATTATTTCCTCTACGAATGCAAAACGAATTGAGAACTTAGAATTATATCCAGTGATAACAAAAACGACAAGTGGGTATGCTCGCGTTGTCTATTTTGATGTCGTCCTCCATTCTATCCAGCCTGAAGTCGCATATTTCAAAGGTAGAATACCTTATGATCCATTCCCTGAATTACACGCGGGAATGACAAGGAAGGAAGTCGTATCCATCATGGGTAACCCATACACCGCAGATAAAGATCATGTAATCTATTTAAATAGAGGCAAGTTAGTCTATCTTCACTATAGTGAATTAAATATAGTTACTGAAATGCAATCCTTATAATCCCCGTGATGCCTAACTACTCACTGCACCGGACGTCTGTCTGGGGGCACTTCTCAATGTCGTGCTCGGCGGTCGCTACGCTCCCATTGTGCCTGCGCCGCGACATCGAGAAGTGCCCCCAGACAGCCGCCGGTGACCTCGGGTGTTAGGCGTCTGATTACCTCATGACTTACGAAAAACGGTTTTGTCCAGACTGCGGCCAGTCGACCTATTTGAACGCGACTCGCTGTTCCTGTGGGCATTCCTTCATAGGAGAACGGATACCGATTCTAATAGAACCTGACTCAAAGCTGTTGGGTATCATTATATATGGTAGCTTTAGCTTGCTGTGTGGAATATTGATGGGAATTTACTGTGCTACCTTCTATCTTTGGCCACCCGCGTCAAAATTTGGGAACATACTTTTTTACATGGCTAAGAACGATACCAATTATAGTATGACTGTGCGTTTTTTATTCGGACTACCATTAGGAATTTTATCTGCTTATCTCTTTCTGAAAAAGTACGCATTCCTTAAAAAAAACTGACACTATCTATGTATCAGGAGCCCATCAGATCGCTGCAATTCTATTGTGCCTGCGCCGCGGATTTGCGCATTGTGAAGCTGGCAATGACCTACGCCCCTAACCACACCGATTAAAGTATTCCGTAACATTGACCCACGCATTACAGGAAAGATAAATACCTTATGAAGTATTGCCTGACTCTAATTATTCTGAAAAGTATTCTATCCTGTTCCGCGTGGTCAGCTGAAGTCATTCGAACTTCAGAGGAGCTAATCCAAGAATTAAGTGATCTAACTGGCGTTCAAAAACAAGTAGAGGCAACAAAAAAAATTATTGTGCGATCCGAAGTTGAATGTTACCCAGTTCTTATAAAGGTAAAGGGACAGTTGGAACAATATTATAATAAATGGTTTACAGTAGAGTCATTTGATGAAGCGTATAAGGCGGAAATGAAAGATACCTTTTCAAAGGAAGAGTTAGCTGACATCGTTTCATTTGCGAAGACAGAATCAGGCCGTAGATACTTTTCTAAGATTAATGACATAAACGAAGCCATATCTACACATATGGTAAAAAACGTTGAGAAGCACCAGGAAGAGCTCAAATCAATAATTAAAGAAGCAATAGATCCTCGAAATAAATAATAACTTATCAGCGATGCCTAACTTGTCACTGCGCCGGACGTTTCGCCGAGCTCTTTCACATGGCTGCGCGAGCGCCGAAGCGACTTAAGAGGAAGGGGCCCGCTACAGCGGGAAGGGGCCTGAAGGAGCCGAAGGCCCCTTCGAGAGTGATTCGGAATGCGCTTTTTCAATAATGGCCGGAAGCATTGACATGCCGATTTCAAAACCGTACTTCGCAACCGTGTCGTTGAAAATTCTATCATAATCGATGTCGGGCGTTTTGTTTGCTTCATTAGTCCTTAGGCGTGCAAACAATTCGTTCGCCATATCCATATATTTTCCGGCAATTTTCATACCAGCAATCGCATCTGTCATTTGCTTTAGGTGGTTTTCTCCACCCGTCACGCCCCACATCATCGTCTCAAGTTTTTTGTTTAGGCGGGCCAAGACTTCTTTCTCAAAAAGACCTTCGAGTCCATCCGGATTAATTTTTCCAATTGCATTCAGTAAGACGCGCAGCTGGCATATCTCAAAGAAATCCATCTCAACTGAGTAGCGAGGAAATAAGCCGCTTTTGACATACATGTCTTTTGCCAGCGTAGTCCCGGAGGCTATAGAATCTTCAAGCGGTACGCTTTCGGGGATGTGTGAGAAAACTTGCTCCACCCTCTCAGTCGCCCCATTTACTGCCCATGGAGGTGGGGTATTTCCGGTGAGAAGCCAATCTTCAGAAACACCGAGTGCCGCAGCCATCGCTTTGATATGGGTCAGTCCGGTTCGCGTTCCGTCGGCGTAGGATTGGATCGCATTGCGGCTTAGGCCGGTCTTTTTGCCCAGGCTTTTTGCAGATAATTTGGCAATGCCCATCGCTTGGCGCAGGCGCTTTGCGGTAGGGGGTAGAGGCCGCTTGATGGGCATGCCACGAAACGTGGCAGCCAGGATGTGAAGATCAATCTTAGCGTCGTCGTCAATGACGTGGCGATCAAGGCACCGCTGGGTGGTCATCGGGTCCTATCGAAATCGATTGGGACGCACCTCCCTCAAATGGGAGTGTCGTCTTTGTGGGCGAATGACCGACGGCAATGGCCGTGCCCGACCTGGTATGCCGATCTGTCCCCGTGTGCATTGGGCGAACGTGGAAGTGGTCGAAGGGCAGGCTGCAACCGCTCCCAGGAGCGGGCGGCCGCCCAAGACCACGCCGCACGGGCAGAACGATACTCCCGGAGCGACCAAGAGCGTCGGAGGGGGTGCCGCCGCCTCGGCGGGGGGACCAGGCGCAGCGGGGCAGTGGGCCCCCGCAAGTTGGTCCCCCGCGCCCAAGGCGCGCGCGGACGGCGTCGCCAGCGAAGCGGAGGACAGCCAGCCCGATGAGCACCCCGGCCCGGGCCGGGGGGATCATCGGTCGGTTGTCGACGCCTCGCGAGGCGGTGCCGTGTGAGCCGCGTGTACGAGACGTTCTCGCCCTACGCGCTGGCGACTGCTGCCGTCTCGGGGGGCGCAGCCCCCCAGGGTTTATCTACGGCGCATATCTCGGCGCGCGCCGCGCCGCGTTCGCTAGCGCGTGGGATCGATGTCTGCGGGTACAGGGGGTCATCGAAGGATCTGTACGAGGTGAGGGCATGGCCCGGTCTGCTCGAGTGTAGTCGCGTGGTCGAGCCGACGCCGCGGGCGTTGGACTTCCCGGCCGGCAGGGGGCGCTCACGGTCAAGCCGTTCGTGTCGACGTGATGCAGGGGGGCAAGGAGTCACGACATCAGAGGGGGATGAGCCCCCTGCCATACGCGGCCGGGTGTGCGGCTTCTCGAAGGCTTCGCGTCGGCGTCTTTTACGGCGATTCGCGAAGCTCGATCGTGACGCGCGCCCGGTGATGATCACCTTGACCTATCCTGCTGCATGGGATCCAGACTGGCGGGGTTGGAAAAAGCACCTCGATAACTGGTTTCGGCGATTCTTCAGGTTCTTCCCGCATGCTGCCGCCATCTGGAAGCTCGAATACCAAAAGCGCGGCGCTCCGCATTTCCACCTGCTGGTCTGGAATGTCCCGTGCAGCGTGGCGGTGAAGGCCTGGGTGTCCAAATCCTGGTTCGATGTTGTTGGTTCAGGCGATGACAAGCACCTGCGAGCAGGAACGCGCGTCGAGCTCGTGCGGTCATGGCGAGTCGCGTCCGCGTACTGCGCCAAGTACCTCGGAAAGTTGGATGCGGAGCGTCGTCTCGACGGGCGGATCTGGGGTATCCGAAACCCCGGGAACCTGCCCCACGGTGACTGCCAGTCGGTCACGCTGAATGTGTTCCAGGTGTCGCGGCTCTCGCGCTGGGTCCGGCGCACGATCCCGCTTCGCCATGTCCAGAACATGCTTCGTAAGCGCTTATCGTGGACAGTTTTCCGATCCGGCGGAGACTGGTACCATGCAGCCGTCGCCATTTCCAAGATGTCCGATAATATATATTATGTAAATTTAATCATGGTGAAACCACGTTAGAATCAGGCGGTTTCGTGAAATGTGCAGAACTCGACGATCCAAGGCCGACGTCAGGCCATGACGACGGACTTTGTGGCTAGAACGCTACTCGCGGAGCCTCGACGGCAGGCGTGTCGAAGGGCGAGACGCTGCCATCGGCGATGGCGTAGAGCCGCTCGTGCGTGGACGTGGCCGCTGCCACCAGTTCGGCGTATGGGCGATGGCAGACGTCGACGAAACCGATCTGGTAGTTCTCGCCATCGAAGCGCCCGGTCAGGGACTGGTCGGCCAAGGTGAAATAGTGCGCGCCGATGAGATCGGGATTGGCGGCGCAGCGTTCGACGAAGCGTCGATAGGCGACGCCGCGTTGGACCTGGTCGGCGACGCCGCGCAGGCCGGTTGCCGGAAGGCCGCGGTCGAGGGCGCCGAAGTGGAATTCGCCGATCATCGTCGGCAGCCGGCAGCGTTTGGCGATCTCGGCCACCGCGGCCTCGTCTGGGATGGCGGCGTAGCAGTTGACCGAGAACACGTCGAAGAAGGCACCGGCTTCGTAGAAGAGGTCCGAGGCGATCCAGGCGTAGCGCAGGCCGAGGTTCAGGTGGTGCGGATCCACGGCGCGCGCTGCCTCGCTCGGGATGCGCGCGTGCATGCGCACGATGTCCTTCGAGAATTCCCAGAGATCGGCGTCCGCAGCAGGGGAGCTGTCCGCCAGGCGCCGATGGATGCCGTCGACCAGATCGTCGAAGGAGTCGAACGGGCGCTTCCAGGCGCGCGACCAGGCGGCGACATCGTCCGCGTAGCGGCGGCGGACGAAGCCGGCGAGCGCGCGCCGCGTGTGCGAGCCGGGAGCCCCCTCCAGCATTTCCGCGGCCAGGTTGAATTTCCCGAAGCCCCATTCAGGTTCGTTGGCGAGGAAATAACCGATCAGCAGCGGGTCGTCGCGCAGCGGTCGCAGGGATTCCGCCCAGGAGGCGGCGTTTATGGCGAACGCCGGATCGAAGACGTCGGGCAGATCGCGGAACAGCGTCATCGGTGTCGATGGATAGCCGGACATCTGGGTCACGTAGGGGACCCCCTGCTCGCGCGCGATCTCGGTGTCGGACCAGTTGGCGACGGTATTGAAGCGCCACGCACGCAGCCGCTTGGCGGTGAGCGATCTCCAGGTGTTCTTCCATCCGTCCCCGAACACCCGGCGCAGGTTCGCGGCGCTGAAATCCGCACTCGGCCCGCGCGCCCCCTGCCCATGCCAGCAGTCCGTGAAATCCGCATCGTCGCGAGGCAGCCAGGTGAACATGCCCTCAGTGCCTGGAACCATCGCTGAGTCGGCGCCGGGCCGTACGCAGTCGAGGCCCGCGCTCCAGAATCCGCAGCCGTCCGGATCGACCAGCCACCAGCGCCGCCCATCGTGATGGGTACGGAAGTAGCCGCTCGCCGCGAATCGATGCGCCAGGCTGCCGCCGAAGCGGCTCCAGGTCGAGGGCCAGACGCCATCCTCGGCGGCGGAGGCCGCGAGATCATGCGCAAGCTCCCGCGCGCCGCCGGTCTTCCCTGGCCAGGCCTTGGTCCGCCATTGACCGAGTTCGTCGACCAGCGGCTCGGCGACTTCGACCTGGCAGAGATCATCGTCGCCCAGTATCGGCGCGGCCAGCCACAGTCGCTGCCCCCCTCCGGTATCCTCGAGCTCGATGGTCGCATGGCTGACATCATCGGGATCGACGCGGCGCCCGAAACACACCCCCTTGAGGGCGCCCGGATGCCGGCGCAGGAAGATACGTTGGCCGGCGAGCAGCTCGAGATCGAGCGAGATGCGCGCGCGCACCCCGGGAATCAGGCCGAGCAGGATCTCGATCCGCCGTTCCGCTTCGCCATGCGCGAAGAAGCGCACGAACAGCCTGCCGCAGTGCGCTCCGAGGTGGCGGAGATCAATGGTCAGGTAGCGCCTGCGCCAGTCGGAGGCGCTGACGCGCAGCGGGCCGCGGGCGTCGCCCATGTCCAGACGCAGGGCCTTGACCCCCGGCATGTCCGGCGCATCCGCTGGGACGGCGATCGCACCAGCGCTCCACGCCAGCGTGCAGGCGATGGTGGTGGTCACGCCGGACTCGCGCGGTCGAGGAAGCGGTCGAGATTCTCGCGCTCCCAGCGCAGGATCTCGTCGAAACGCGGATAGCGGCGCTCCCAGGCGCGGAACCGTGCGCTGTGGGCGGTCTCGCCGCGCAGCGGGGCGCACGCCTGGGCATGATGGCAGAGCTCGTGGTAGAGGACGAAGTCGACGAACTCGCGCGCCACCCAGGCCTGGTCGAGCCTGCGGTTGACGACGACCTGCGGCGTTGGCGAACGGCGATACATGGCGAAGCGCACGTGCCGGCGCGCCTGGCGAGCGGCCCGGCCCCAGCTCACGGCGGGCTTGGCGAGGTGCGGGAACCACTCCGCGTGGATGCGCGCGAACGCCGTATCGAGCGCCAGCGGCCCGCCGAGCGCTTCGAGCACCAGTGGGGGATGGGCGACGCGCTCGCGCGCGCGCAGCGTGCGCCCGGCGGCATCGAGCGCAGCGGAGATCGCCGGGCTGCGCGTCCGCCCCCCCGCCGCGACCCAGCGCGGCAGATCGGCGAGCGCGGCCGGGTGGCGGAGCAGTTCGCGATGGATGCTCAGGCGCATGCCGCGCCAGCGCGAGCCGCGCAGGCTGATGAGGATGCGGCGATTGCGGTTGAGAGCGAGTTCCACTGGCCAGCGCACGTACACCAGCTGGCGCCGCAGCTCCGCCAGGGCGAGCTCGTGCGCGACGACTTCGTCGATCTGTCCGTGCGGCTCCGGTCCACCGCTCATGCGAACAGCCGGGTGCCGACGCGGATGTCGGTCGCCCCCTCCTCGATCGCGATGCCGAAATCCTGCGACATGCCCATGCTCAGGCGTGGCAGGCGATGGACGGCCGCGAGCTCGCGCAGCCGCGCGAAGCATGCGCGCACGGCAGATGGGGATGGTGCGGACGAGGCCGTCGACGATGCCGCCGAGGATGAGAGCTCCGGCGCCATGGTCATGAGCCCGACGATCTCGACGCCCGGTTTGCCGCGTGCGCCATCGAGGAACGCTTCCAGCGCAGTGGGCTCGAGACCGGCTTTAGCGGCCTCGCCGCTGGTGTTCACCTGGACGAAGACCGGCAGCGTGCGCCGGGCGTCGACGCACAGCTGCGAGAGCTTGGCCAGATGGGAGGCGTCGCACAGGCTATGCAGGCAGGCGCACCCGGCGACCACCTCGCGCAGCTGACGGCCCTGGATCCGTCCGATGGCATGGAAGGCCGAGTCCGCGGGCGCGGCAGCGAGCATCTGCTCGAGATGATCGACGCGGTTCTCGCCGAAATCGTGGACACCCTCGGCCGCGAGGGCGGCAAGCACCTCTGGCCCTTGGCTCTTGGTGACGGCGATCAGGCGCACCGAGGCGGGATCACGCCGAGCGCGGCGGCAGGACTCGGCCATGTCGGCGCGGACCGCGGCGACATTGGCCCGGATGTCGGGCCGAGCGCTCCTGCCGTCGGTATCTCCAGCGGTCGCCATGAGCGCAGCCTGGACGAGCGCCAGCGTGGTCAATCCCGCGCCACGGCCGAGCCGGAACGAGCGGGAGCGCATTCCGCGCGCTACTTCTTGGGCGCGTCCGCCGGCTCGGGGACCTCGCCCGAATCCGTCATCACGTTCTTGTCCTTGGCCCAGGTGCGCCAGGCACCCACGGCCTTGGCGCGGTCGGCGTCTTCGGCACGCGGATCGAACTGGAAATCCTGTTTGGTGATGGTCTTGAGCAGGTCGTTGCATTTGCGGCGCACCACCGGCGCGCTGCTCTCGAGCCCGCCGATCAGCGCCGGCACCGCGCCCAGGCCCTTGGACTGGAGGTTGGCCTCGGCCTGCTGCGCCTTGTTGCCGGCGATCGAGGACAGGTCGTCGATCCACGCCAACGCCTCGTCCACAGCGGGCGCGTTCGCCTGGGCGACCGGCTCGGGATCCTTGGCGGTCTCGGGGAACTGGAAGTGCGGGCCGTTGTCCTTCCACCACTTCTCGATCATCTGCACCCGCTTCTCCTTGTCCTCCTTGGTCTTCGCCTCGAGATATTGGAAGTCGAGCCCGGTCATCTTGACGACGATCCTCAACGCCTTGCCGTTGACCTGGCGATCGTCCGAGCGCAGCAGCTTGATGACGGTCGGGAACATCGCTTTCTCGCGCAGCGTCAGGAGCGCGGACGCGGCGTCTGCCTGCGCGTTGGGGTCGCTGCTCTTGAGCTGCTCAAGGTACACAGCTTTCGGGTCCGCGTCGTGATTGCGATCCCACCATTCCTGGGCCTTGCCTTTCGGGATCGGCAGCGGCAATGCGGTGATCGACCCGAGGGCGACCTCGGCGGTGTCGTGCGCGTCCTTGTTGTCGAGCAGTTCGATCAGGCGTGGCACCGCGCGGCGGTCTTTGAACGCGCCGAGCGCGAAGGCGCACATGTCCAGATCCTGCGGATCGCTGACGTGCTCGCTGGCCTTGGCCAGGAAAGGCAGGAGCGGGCGCGCGGTCTCGATCTTGCCATCCTTGATCAGTTGGGCCGCGACGCTGGCGGCGCCATAGACGTCGTTGAACTCGGGGCGCGCCAAGGCGGCGCACAGGCGCGGGATGGCTGTCGCCACATTGTCGTCGCGCACCATGGTCATGACCGCGCTGTCCATCTCGGTGGACTCGTTCTTCAGGCTGGGCAGCTTCTCGATGTATTGGGTGATGAAGACGTTGTCGGGCTGCGGGTCCCGCGGCACCTTCAGCTCCCAGGTGATCTGTGCCGCGCTCGGTCCGGCGTGCGACGAGCCGCCGGCTGCGCCGACGCCGCCAGCCGCGGCACCCTCGGGCTTCTTCCCGCCGGCGGGCGGAGTCAGCTGGCTCTGCGCGACCCAGCGCTCGCCGACCCGTACCTGGCCGAGCGCTGCGCGCGCGCCCTCGTGGTTCTTGTCGAGCTTGATCGCCTGATTGTAGTACTGGCGAGCCTTGGTGGGCAGGCTGTGCTCGTTGCACCACTGGCCGAGCGAGAACACCGCGTCGGCGCTGCTCATATCGGTCTTCTTGACCATGTCGTCGAGGGTGTCCTCGGCGAAGGCGAACGACACGGTGAGGATGAAGGCGGCGAGCGCGCGCAGGAACATAGGAGGCCTCGACGGCGGGCTGGGGGTGGACAAGGCGTCGTGGGGGCGGGCTTGTGGGCCCGAAGCCACGCGGCCATGGGTGAACGTCGTCGGTTCTACCGGGATCAGTCCTGTTTACAGCCGCGTTCGTGACGCATCCCGCGCCGTGTGACCCATGGCGCGTCCGAGCGCCGCTGAAGAGCCCCGGGCGTCTTGCGCATGGTGTGCTAGAACGATTTGTGAAAATTTCCGCCCGCTGTACGCTGGGCGGGAGTACCCGCTTCCTCCGAGGAACCCATGCCCATTCCCTATGTCATCGAGAAGGATTCGCGCGGCGAGCGCAGCTACGACATCTATAGCCGACTGCTCAAGGACCGCATCATCTTCCTGGGCGAGCCCATCGATGATTTCGTCTGCAACGTCGTGGTCGCCCAGCTGCTGTTCCTGCAGAGCCAGAAGCGCGACGCCGACATCACCTTGTACATCAACAGCCCGGGCGGCGTGGTCAGCGCCGGCTTCGCCATCTACGATACCATGCAGTACCTGACCTGCGACGTGGTCACCGTCTGCGTCGGCCAGGCCGCCAGCATGTCGGCCTTCCTGCTCGCCGCCGGTACCAAGGGCAAGCGCTTCGCGCTCCCCCACGCGCGCATCATGATCCACCAGCCCATGGGTGGCACCCAGGGCCAGGCGACCGATATCGAGATCCAGGCGAAGGAGCTGCTGCGGCTCAAGAACGAGCTCAATCGCATCCTCGCCGCCAAGACCGGCCAGCCCTACGAGAAGGTCGTCCGCGATTGCGAGCGCGACCACTACATGAGTGCCGAAGAGGCCTGCTCCTACGGCCTGATCGACAAGGTCGTCTCCAAGCCCGTGATCACGCCCTGAACGCCCCCCTCGCCGACCCGAACCATCATCCCGATCGTCATTAGGGAAGAAGTCAGCAATGGTCATCAAGAACAAGAAGGGCGAAGGCGAGGGTCCGTCGGACAACTGCAGCTTCTGCGGCCGCAATACCAACCAGGTCGATCGCCTGATCGCCGGCCCGCCTGACATCTTCATCTGCAACGAGTGCGTCGAGGTCTGCTCGACGCTGCTGCGCGACCAGGGCAAGCGCAAGGGCGGCACCGAGGCTCCGCGCCTGGGCAAGATCTTCACGCCCTCCGAGATCAAGGCGCACCTGGATCAGTACATCATCGGTCAGGAGCAGGCGAAGCGCACCGTCGCGGTGGCCGTCTACAACCACTACAAGCGCCTGCGCCACAACCAGCAGGGCAGCGCGGTCGAGCTCGAGAAATCCAACATCCTGGTGCTCGGCCCCACCGGCTGCGGCAAGACCGCGATCGCGCGCTGCCTGGCGAAGCTCCTGAACGTCCCGTTCGCGATCGGCGACGCCACCACCCTCACCGAGGCGGGCTACGTCGGCGAGGATGTCGAGAACCTCATCCTGCGGTTGCTGCAGAACGCCGACTTCGACATCCCGCGTACCGAGATGGGCATCATCTACATCGACGAGGTCGACAAGATCGCGCGCTCGAGCGGCAACGTCTCGATCACGCGCGACGTCTCGGGCGAGGGTGTGCAGCAGGCGCTGCTCAAGCTGGTCGAGGGCACGGTAGCGAACGTGCCTCCGGGCGGCGGGCGCAAGCACCCCGAGCAGAAGTACATTCAGGTCAACACCGAGAACATCCTCTTCATCTGCGGCGGCGCGTTCTCGGGCCTGCCCGAAATCGTCTCGCGCCGGCTCGGCGATCGCACCGTCGGCTTCAAGATGGACGACGCCTCGCCCCAGGGCTCGGACGTCAGCGAGGACGAGCGCCTGCTGTCGCAGGTCCTGCCCGAGGACCTGGTCAACTTCGGCATGATCCCCGAATTCATCGGCCGCCTGCCGGTCACCGTCGCGCTGCAGCCGCTCTCCGAGGACGCGCTGTGCTCGATCCTCACCCAGCCGAAGAACTCGCTGGTCAAGCAGTACCAGGCGCTGTTCTCGATGGAGGGCGCCGAGCTGTCGTTCACCGACGAAGCGCTCCGCGGCATCGCGCGCAAGGCGCAGGAACGCAAGACCGGAGCGCGCGCGCTCAGGGCCATCCTCGAGGAAGTCATGCTCGACATGATGTTCGACCTGCCCCAGCGCGTGAAGTTCCAGAAGCAGTTCACCGTCACCGCGGACGTCGTCGCCGGCAAGGCCACGATCTACGAGCCGCCCGGTGGCGCGAAGGAGACGGCCTAGGCCGTCCGATGCCCGCCCCACGATGATGAGCGGCGCGGCCTCCTGATGTCCACTGTCCCTGCGACCGAGCGCCTCGCGGCTGGCGATGTCGAGATCCGGCTACAGGCATTGCGCGAGCTGGCCGCCTCCCTTACGGCGTCACGACCGGCGTCACGACCTGAAGCACGCGCTTCCCCCAGGCCGACCAACGTCCACGTCCACACCAACCACTCGTTCGGGGTGTTCCGCTCGCCGAGCGAGGCGGTCTGGCATGCCGCGCAGGCCGGCATCGAGGTCTTCGGCATCAACGACTTCTTCACCACCGCCGGCTGCGGCGAGTTCGCCCGCGCCTGCGCGGCGGCCGGCATCGCCGCGGTGTTCGGCGTCGAATGCGTCGCCATCGATCCGCGCCTGGCGGCCGAGGGCCTGCTGGTGAACGATCCAGCCAATCCGGGGAAGATCTACCTCACCGGCAAGGGCATCGCCCGGCCCGACGATGCGCTGGCCGCGGCGGAACTCGCGCGTCTGCGCGGTTTCCAGGAGCGGCGCAACCGCGAGCTGACCGCGAGCGCTGACGCTCGCTTCCGCGCGATTCTCGGCGAGCCCGGTCCGACCTGGGACGACGTCTCGGGCCAGACGCCAGCCGGGAACACCACCGAGCGTCACGTGGCGCGCGCGATCGTGCGCGCGCTCGCCGCTCCTGTCGGCCGGCCCGTCGGCAGCGCGGCGTGGGCATCGGCGTACGAACGGGTGGTTGGCAAGGCGCCGCCCTCGCAGGTCGATGCCGAGCTGCAGAACCACGTGCGTTCGCACCTGCTCAAGGCCGGCAAGCCGTGCTATGTCGCCGAGGATCCAGCTGCCTTCCCGACCGTCGCCGGCCTGCGCTCGCTCTACCTATCGCTCGGTTCGATTCCGACCTATCCCGTACTCGGCGATCCGATCACCGACGGCGAACGCGACATCGCCTCATGGTGCGACCGTCTCGATGGCTGGGGCTTCCGCGCGCTCGAGCTCATCCCGGCGCGCAACACCGAGCCGCGCATGACCGCGGTGGTGGCCGAGGCGACGCGCCGTGGCTGGCCGGTGTTCGACGGCACCGAGCACAACACCCCGGCGATGGAACCGATGACCACCCGTTGGGGGCTCGACGAGCGCTTCCGTCCGCGCCTGCGTGAAGGGGCGCTGGTGCTGCTCGGCCATCAGCGGCGGGTGGCCGTGGGATCCTCGGGCTATGTCGACGCCTGCGGCGACCTGGTGCCCGGCGGATATCGCGCATGTCTAGACGCCGGCGTGACGGCGGTGGATGAGATCGGACGCTTCGCGCGCCAGGGCTGAACCGCGAGCCGGTTCCTCGCTTGGCCAGCGCGGGGCAGCCCTAGCGTTGCCTCGCATGAACCCCCTGCTGCGCGCATTGAAGCCGTACCCGATGGCAGAGCTCCAGGCGCGCAAGGCCGCCTTGGCCAAGGCCGGCAAGACGGTGTTCGACTTCGGAACCGGCGATCCGATCGAGCCGACGCCGTCCTTCATCCCCGAAGCATTGCGCCAGGCCGTCCCGGCGGTCAGCCAGTACCCCTCGGTAGCCGGAACGCCGACGCTGCGCCAGGCGGCAGCGGAATACCTGGGCAGGCGCTTCGGCGTGCGCATCGATCCCGCCACCCAGGTGCTGCCGTCGGCCGGTTCGAAGGAGGCGATCTTCCACCTGCCGCTCGCCTTCCTCGATCCCTCCTCAGGGCGCGACACTGTCGTCCACGGCACTCCTGGATACCCCGTCTATCAGTCGGGCGCGCTCTTCGCCGGTGGACGCGAGCACGCGGTGGTGCTCGAACGCGCGCGTGGCTACCGCCTCGAGCTCGAACGTCTGCCCCGCGACGTGCTCGAGCGCACCGCCATCGCCTGGATCAACTATCCGCACAACCCCACCGGAGCATGCGTCGACCGCGGTTATTTCGCGGCCCAGGCCGCCGCGGCCAATGCCAACGGCATCCTGCTCGCCTCCGACGAGTGCTATCAGGATCTGTGGTTCGACGGCGCCGAGCCGCCGCCGTCGCTGCTCGAGGCCACGACTCAGGGCGTGCTCGCCTTCCACAGCTGCTCGAAACGCAGCGGCATGACCGGGTACCGCAGCGGCTTCATCGCCGGCGACGCGGCGCTGATCGGCGCGTACCGCGGCTGGCGGGCGCACATGGGCGTGGGCAGTCCCACCTTCATCGAGAACGCGGCCGCCATGGCGTGGAGCGACGACACGCACGCCGCGGCGCGGCGCCAGGTGTTCGCGGCCAAGTACCGTGTGCTGGCGACGGGCCTCGCGGCCAAGGGCATCGAGATCCTGCCGTCGCATGCCGGCCTGTACCTGTGGGCGAAAGTTCCCGGCGGCGCCAGCGCGGACACGTACGCCACGCGCTGCCTGGAAGCAGGCATCGTCATCAGTCCTGGCGGATTCTTTGGCGCTGGCGCCGATGGCTGGTTCCGTCTGGCGCTGGTGCCATCGCTGGACGATTGCGCCACGGCGCTGGCGGCGTGGCCCTGACCAGCCCCGCCGACTCGGCTGCATGCAGCCTCAGCGGAAGGCGTCGTAGTCGCCGGCCGAGCAGCGCAGCCCGGATGCGCCGAGCTCCTCGCCGGCGACGACCGGATACCAGCTGCGCAGGCCGAGGTTGCGCCACACCCAGCGGCCGCCGAGCAGCGCGAGTTCGAGGTCGGGCCCGCTCCAGTTGCTGCACGCGATATCGGCGTCGACGGAGCCGATGGTGATCCGGCGTAGTACCAGCGCATAGGCGAGCGAGGGCCGGTTGTCGAGCCGCCGCAGCACCAGCGCGTCGTGCACCTGCAGGGAATCGATGCCGACGTCGGCGGTCTGGCCGACGCTGGAGGTCTCCCGGCGCGTGCGTTGTGGCAGCGCCTTCAACGACAGGCGGATGGCCCGCGGGACCTCGAGGCGATGCTCGCGTCCGTCCTCGAGCGCCCACGGCGACGTGGGATTGAGTACGCGGCCGTCGAGCACCGTGCCATTGGCGCTGCCGCTGTCCTCGATGTACGCCTTGCCGGCGGCGGGATCGGCCCACACCCGGCATTGGCTGCGGCTGACCCGGCGGCATTCGTCGCCGAAGACGTCGATCGGATAGACGCGCAGCGGGATGTCGATCGGCGACTCGCGCAACTTGCCCATCACTGCCTGCGCCTGGGCCATCAGCATGAGCGTCAGCGGATAGCTTCCCCCACCTACGACGTGCAGCCAACGCGCGCCGATGGCGCGCGAGAGGTCGGCCTGCTGGGGCGCCGGGCCGTCATCGCGCAGCGTATCCAGGCCCTCGCCTGAGACCGCCAAAGTCATCTCGGCGTCGTCGGCGCGGGTCATCTCCGGCGACGAAGCGGGCTCGCTTTCCGGCACGCTTCCGCGCGCGTTTTCCGGCGCGGGTCGCGGTGCCGTCGTCGGGGTGGCAGCGAGCGCCTGCGCCGGAGTGGGCTCGGCGACCATGGGCGCCGGCTGGCGGCGCATCGAGCGGTTGATGGTCTGCTCCGCCAGCGCGTCGCCAGGCTCGGCGCCGAGGGCGCGCAGGGTCTTCTCGAGGCTCTCGACGAGACGGCGCGGCTCCTGGTAGCGCCGCGAGCGGTCTTTCTGCATGAGCTTGAGGATGGTCTTGGCGGTGCGGTCGCTGATTTCCGGGCGCACGGTGCGCACGTCACGAGGAGGTTCGCGCAGGTGCATGCGCATGATCTCGGCGGGTTCGTCGGCCACGTACGGAGGCGATCCGGTCAGCGCGAAATAGAGCACGCAGCCGAGCGCATAGAGATCGCAGCGGATGTCCACGTCCCGCCGGCCTTCGATCTGCTCGGGCGACATGAAGTTCGGGCTGCCCATGGCGGCGCCGGCCACCGTCTGCACCGAGTACTCTTCGACCGTCGAACGCGCGAGGCCGAAGTCGGCGAGCTTCGCCGTGCCATCGGCGGCGAGGAAGATGTTGCTCGGCTTGAGATCACGATGGATCAGCGCCATGCGATGCGCGTGCTCGAGCGCACGCGCGACCTGGCAGGTGATCAGCAGGGCCTCGGCCTCGCCGAGCACCGCGCCGCTCTCGATCAGGCTGCCGAGGTCCCCTCCCGGGACGAATTCGAGCGCCAGCCACAGCGCGCCGCGGGCGGTGCGGCCATGGCCGAGGCTGCGCACCAGATTGGCGTGATCCAGGCGCGCGGTGATCTCGGCCTCGCGCGTGAAGCGGTGCGCGTAACGCTCGCTGCTGCCGTACTCGGGCTTGAGCGTCTTGACCACCACCAGCCTGCCAACGGCGTCCTCGGCAAGGTGGACGCGCCCCATGCCGCCATCCGCGAGGTGCGCGAGCAGGCGGAACGGCCCGGCGGATTCGGCCTCCGGGCTCGGCAGCAGATCGGCCAGGCGCGCGGCCAGGCGCGGCGTGCAGTCGCCGGCGTCGCGCAGCCAGGTGCGCAATTCGGCCAGCGTACGCACGCCGCGGCGGACGGCGCGCAATCCGACCCGGTGCAGGCCTTCGTCATCGAGCAGCGAGCGCCGGCGCGCGGCGACCACCATCGCCTGGACCGCGGCCGAGGCCGGAGGCAGCCGCCTGGGCGCGGCTACTCGCGACGCTTCACTTGCGGTCATAGCGCTGCCAGAAGGCCTGCGCATCCTCGCGCCCGATCTGCTTGAGCGTCGGAATGGCGCGCAGTTCGTCGATCCCAGCGGTGATCGCCGACGGGGTGAAGTCGAGGCGCTCGAGGGGCATGGCGGCGAGCGGACGCAGATCGGTGACCATGGTGCCGACCAGGTTCAGGCGCTTGAGCGGCATGCCCGCGAGATCGGCGATCGAGGTGATCTCGCGGCAACCGCCGAGGTCGAGCTCGACGAGCGCAAGCCCCGAGATGGTGTTCAGCGAGCGCACTGGCGTTCCGGCGAGGTCGAGCGTGGTCAGCGGGATGTGCGCGAGCTCGCTGAGGTCGCGGATGCGGGTGTCGCGCAACGATAGCGTGCGCAGCGGGATCGCCGCGAGCGGCTCGAGCTCGACCACCTGGGTGGCGGCCAGCGACAGCGCGCGCAAGGGCAGGCGCGAGAGCGGCTTGAGGTCGGCGGCCCGGGTGCGCGACAGATCGAGCTCCTCGAGCGGCAGTCCGGCGAGCGGGCGCAGATCTGCCACCGGGGTTCCGGCGGCGACCAGGCGCTTGAGCGGCTGGCCCACCAGCGGGCGCAGGTCGGCGACGCTGGTGTCCGAGATGTCGAGGTCCTCGAGGCCCATGCCGCCGAGGGCATCGAGGTCGCTCACTGGCATGCGCGCGAGCGCGAGTCTGGTCAAGGGCATGCCCTTGAGCGAGGACAGGTCGGCGACGCGGGTGTCGTTCAGGCGCAGTTCGCGGCACGGCAATCCGTGCAGCGGCGAGAGGTCGCGGATCTGATGGGCGGCGGCGGCATCCTCTGCCGGCTCGAATGCGATGGTGCCGTTGGCGATGCGGATGCTCTTGCCTGATCCGTTCCAGAACGCATCGAAAGCGCTACGGTAGAAGGCCTCGAGGTCGTCCTTCGGCAGCTTCTTGGCGTCGACCAGGGCGATCAGCCCATGACCGACCAGGAATGAGGCGAGGTGCGACTCGAGCTCGGGGGTCCAGCGCGCGATCATGCCCTCGGCAATGGTGGCGAGCTGGTTGGCGTCGTCGATGCGCCCGCGCAAGGGGGTGAGCGCGGTGACGCATTCCTGCCAGTGCTTCTGCGCCGCGTGGATCTCGGCCTGCAGGAGCGGCACGTCGTCGTTCTCGGGATCGAACTCGTGGGCGATCGACAGGGCCTGCAGGGCGTCGCTGGGCTTGCGACCATCGACGTCGTGGCGGGCCTTGCCGATCAGTACCGGCGCGAAAGCGCGCTGCTCGTTCTTGCGCTGTTCCTGCTCGCCGCGCAGCGACGCCAACGCCTGGGCCGCGCTGCGGCTCTCTTCGACGATGCGCGAGCGCTGCGAGGACATCGTCGCCAGGCCCACGGTCAGCCCGATGACGCCGAGGACCAGCACCAGCACCAGGCCCACGACCAGTACGCGGATGTGCTTCTGTCGCGCGCGCTGGGCGCGCTCATCGGCGGTGGCGAGGTCGATCACGTCCTTCGCCGCCTTCAGCTGCGCGTCGGGGGCGTTGGTGCCGAGCTTGCGGAAATGGTCGAGCGCCGAGAGCGCGTGCGTCTGCGCGAGCTTGTGCGCTCCGGTCGACAGGGAGTGCTGGGAGTAGGCGAGCAGGGTCTGCGCCAGCAGCTCCTTCGCAGCCGTCCATTCCGGCCACTGCGAGACGGCCTGCTCACAGGCCGCCTGGGCCTTGCGGAATTCGTCGTCGGCGCGCTCGCGATCGGTCGCCGCAGCCGCGAGATGCTGCTTGGCGGTGTCAGCGAGGCGGATGGCCTCGACATGCCGCCGGTAGTCGCGCACCTGGGCGGCGAACGCGGCCACCGTGGGCGGGCGCTTCGAGGTGTCCGTCGACATCGCGGCGAGCGCCAGCGCCACCAGTTCGGGCGGGGCGGGGCGACCGCCGCGCGCGCGCGGCGGGGCGACTTCGTTCAGGGCGGCGGCGGCGAGACTGGCGTGCACGCTATCGGCGCGATGCGGCGGCTGGCCGGCCACCAGCTCGTAGAGGATGGCGCCAAGGAGGTACACGTCGGTGGTGGTGCCGAGATCACCGGACTGGGTGGCCATCTCGGGCGCCATGTACGCCGGGGTGCCGGACAGACCGTGGAAATCCGCTACCGTCGGGATCGCATCGCTACCGACTGGTCCGGTGGCCAGTGCGCAGCCCCAATCGAGGACCAGCACCTCGCCGAACGATCCCACCATGATGTTCGCGGGTTTGAGGTCGAGATGGACGATGCCGCGATCATGCGCGAAGGCGATGGCGTCGCAGGTCTTCAGCAGGATGTCGAGGTGGTCGTCGAGCTTGGCCGCCAACGAGCGCTTCACGTGCTGCTCGCTGGACGGGTAGATGAGGTCGCGCCAGGTCACGCCCTGGATCTTCTTCATCACCAAGCGCAGTTCGCCCTGCACGTCGACGAGATCGTGCACGGGAATGATGTTCGGATGCTCGAGCAGGGCCATGACCATGGCCTCTGCGCGGAAGCGACCGGCGGCGGCCACGTCGTCGGCATCGGCGCGGATGGTCTTGATCGCCACCATGCGGCCGAGCGAGAGCTGCTCGGAGGCGTGCACCGCGCCCATGCCGCCGCGGCCGATGACCTTGCCGAGGCGGTAGCCGGTGCCGAGCGCCATGACGCGGGTGTAGACATCGGTCGACGGCTTGATCGTCGCCAGCGAGGTGCCCGCCAGCGAGTTCATGCTGTCGGTGTTGAGCGACTGCTCGTCTTCGGGCAGGTCCTGCGATTTCTTGAAGGTCACATCGGCGAAGCTGAGCTCGTCCGGGGATTCCGTCTCGGTGTCGGCTCGCGTAGACGCGCGCACCGTGCGCGTGGTCGGACGCACCACCGTGGGAGGCGTGTCTCCGGGCAGGCTGGATGACAGCGTATCCTCGCCGGCAAAGGTCTCGGTGACGCGGCGCCGTTCGAGAGCGTTCGAAGCTGGAGAGCGCGGCAGCGACGGACCCGGATCGGGCCGTGCGGCTTTGGGAGGCAGCGACGACGACGAGACCGAGCCGGAGACCGAATCCGAATCGGTGCCGTCGACGCGGGCGTTGGCGCCGCGAGCGCGCACGATCTGCCGCGTTTCGCACTTGGGGCATCTGACTTTGCGCCCGAGCAGCCGGTCCGGCACATCCTGCCGGTACCCGCAATCCACGCACCAGAACGCAACGGTCGCAACCATGGGAGTGAGGTCATACGTCATTTTTTCAGACGATGCAAGCGTGCCTGATGGTGCTAGTCGGTATCACTCCCACTCACGGGCCTCAGGGGTCACTTGTTCCAATGTACCTACATTGGTACATTGGGACATGCCTTTCAAAGTCGACCCCGCGAGTCACATCCCACTGCACGTACAGGTGGAAGCACTGCTGCGGCAGCTGATCGAGAGGCCGGAACACCGCGCCGGCGCCAAGCTGCCGGACGAGATCGGACTCGCCAAGCGCCTCGGCATCAGCCGCAACACGGTGCGGGCCGCCATCGGTCGGCTGGCTTCAGAGGGGCTTCTGGAACGCCGCCGTGGCGTCGGCACCCACGTCGTCCTGGTCCGGGCGGTGCCCCACCGGGCTCCTTGGGACGGTTTCCTGGACGAGATCGAGCCACGCACCCCGGGATCGAAGACCCTCGACCTGGCGATCGGTCGGATTCCCGCGGATGCCGTGGCCGCGCGCATGCTCCAGGTGGCGCCGGGCGACCAGATGACGCGGGTCGAGCGGCTGCTCGGCGACGAGCATGGACCGGTGTCACTGGTGGTGTCTTGGCTCCATCCGCGCATCGAGCTGAGCGGGACCGAGGATTTCACGCGCCCGCTGTGGGTCCTGCTCGAGAACGATCTCGGCATCATCCCCGCCCGCATCCACGAGGAGGTGCGAGCCACCCTCGCCGATGCCGCCACCAGCCGGCGCCTGGGCATCAAGCGCGGCGCCGCGGTGCTGGAACGCCGCCGGGTGGTCGCGGACGCCCAACGCCGGCCGCTCGAGTTCGCCATCGCCAGCTATCGCGCCGACCGTCACGCGCGCGCCATCGAGATCGAGCGCGACCACCGCTCGTAAGATCTCTTCCGAGTCACGGGCCGTCGGTGGGCTTGCGGCGCGCGCGCGCCCTGCATCGTTGCGGCATGCAGGCGATCGATCGGCCGGTGGCGGCCCTGGGCGGCAAGGACCTCGTCGAGGGGCGTCCCGGCATCGGTTGGCTGGTCTTCGAAGTGACGCCGGCGTTCATCTGGACGCAGATCACCGGCGCCATGTCGATGGAGTTCTACTACTTCGTCGCCTACCTCACCCTGCTCGGCGCCACCGACACCACCCTCGCCTGGCTGCCGATGATGGTATCCCTCGGTGGCGTGGGCCAGACCGTGGTGGTGCTGCTGCGCCGCCCGAGCGACCCGAAGCGCGCCTGCGTGATCGACTGCCTGCTCGGCCGCTGCGCCTGGTCGGGCACGCTGCTGTGGCCCATCTTCGGCTGGTGGGCCGGGTTCGGCGCCAATGCGATCATCGCCGGCGTCTTCGTGTCGGTGTTCCTCACCCAGCTCATCGCCTCGGTCAGCGTCGCCTCGTTCATCGTCTGGACGCAGGCGCTGGTGCCGCGTGAGTTGCGCGGCGTCTTCTACGCGTGGCGGCAGCTGTCGAGCTACGTGGTGGTGGCCCTGGTCCTGCTCGGGGTCTATTGGTACACGCACCGCTTCCTCAGCCACAGCCCGGCCGGCCTCGGCCACGAGCCGGCGGATCTGCCCTATCTGATGCTGATGCTCGGCGCCGCGACCCTGGTGGGCATCATCGGCGTATGGCCCCTCGCGTTGGCGCCGGGCATGCCGCCGGCCGACCGCGTCGTCGAGTACCGCCCCATGCTGCCGCAACTGACCGCCAACGCGGCGCTGCTGCGTCACGTCGGCTGGATGGTGGTGACCAGCGTCGGCGTCAATCTCTCATCGGCCTACATCCCGAAGCTCTACCTGCAGGCGGGGGTCGCCGCCGAGACCATGGCGTGGTGGCAGGCCTTCGCGATGTACCCGGCGATGCTGGTCGGGATCGTCGCCACCGGATGGGCGCTCCCGCGCGTGCACGCGCGCAGGACGCTGGTGTTCGCGCACGTCATCACCATCGCCGCCGAGCTGTGCCTGCTGCGCCTGCAGCATGCCGGCATCGGGTGGATGCTGCCGGCGGTGCTGGTGCTGTTCGGGGTCGCCAAGGGCATCTGGTCGATCGCCTGGATCGCGCGCCTGCAAGAGATCGTGCCGCGCGGAGACCCGCGCTTCGCGGCGGTGTTCATGGGTCTCGCCAGCCTGGCGGCGCTGCTGGTCTCTACCGCGCTGCCCGCCGCGGTCAGCGCGCTCGACGCGTACTGCGCGAGCCATCCCGGCGTGCCGCCGGTGGCGTGGTGGATGGTGGCTGCCGGGATCGCGGCGCGGATCTTGGCGACGCCGATGCTGGTGTGGCCCGAACGCGTCCAGGCCACCGGCGCCTACACGCGCCCAGCCTGACCGCGCAGGCAGCGTTGCCGGCACAGCTGTTCGCATCCGCCGCCGAGATGCGCCATCACGGCATGCGCCCCCGGGCCGTGATGCCGCCCTGATCCGAGTCATCTATGGACAAATGGTGTTCCCCTTTATGAGCCGCCCGCTAGAATCGCACCGGTGTGTCCGAACCCGGATCTCGTCTTCGCCTGGGACCCTCGCCCTGGCATGAACGTCGACCACATCGCGGAGCACGGGCTCACCTCCGATGACTACGAACGCCTCTTCCGAACCGCTTCGGACCACGATCGCGACCGGGACCACCCGGACCGTTGGGTCGCAGAGGGGCGATTGCGGGGCAAGCGGTACCGCCTCATCTACGCGATCTTGGAGGGCACCGTGGTCTACCCCATCGTGGTCTTCCCGATCACCGGCTTCCCCATCAGCCGCCGCGGACTGCGGTAGGAGTTCCCCGTGAAAAACGCCGCCAAGCTTCCAGATCGCGCCACGTACGCCAAGCTCGTCCGCTGGGCGGAGACCCGCTACGCACCGGACATCCCCTGGGAAAAGCTGCCCGTGCAACGCGCGGGGACACGTGGCCGTCCTCGGGCCGGAGCGCCGCATCTCCGACTGACGCCACGGACGGTGAAGATGCCCGAGGTGATTTGGAAGGCGCTAGCCGACGCTGCCGCGCATGAAGGCGTCAGCGTGAACGCCTTCCTCAGCGCGATGACCAATGACCTGCTCCGTCGGCACGTCCTCGAGCGCGAGATCAACCGCCTGCGTAAGGCGGGACTCCTGCATGGGACTCCTGCCCATTCGGCATGATCCCTCGCTGTCGGGACGCAACACTCAGCGACAGGCGGTAACTAACCTTAGCGGGGAGGACGGTGCGGCCGCGATCAGCGCGTCCACCGTGATCTTCCCCCGCTTTGGTGGACTCCCAGATAAGCGACAGACGATGTCGCAGGGGAGAAGAAGGCATGAGCAGCTTTAAGGAGAAGGCAGGAAGGCAGACCCGGAGGCAATACACCAAGGAGTTCAAGCTGGAGGCCGT
>JBBRLJ010000042.1:0-45742 GCA_038231435.1 Planctomycetota bacterium | reverse complement strand
TGTTCGAGCTGACCCAACGCATCGTCGCCGATCTGGTCGGAGCTCCCGGCATCCTCGAGATCAAGTGGCGCTGATAGTCGGGGGGGGGGCCCCCAAACCCCCCCCCCCGTGTGGCGACACATTTTAGGCGGCGGGGGAAAATTTTTGGCCACCATCGGGGGGTGGGTTTGGGGGGGCGCCCCCCCCGATTCAACAGCTTGCGTTGGAAGCGCTTCCAAATAGCGTTTCCCTTCCACTGAAACGGGAGGACGCATGGCGAACGCGAAGAAGGCTTTGATGGTGTGGGGCGGCTGGGATGGGCACGAGCCCAAGAAGACCACCGACCGCTTCGTCCCCTTCCTGCAGAAGAGCGGATTCGAGGTCGTCATCCGCGACAGCCTCGACGCCTATCAGGACTCCGCGCTGATGGGCAGCCTGAGCCTGATCGTCCAATGCTGGACGATGGGTCAGATGACCGAGCCGCAATCCAAGGGCCTGTGGGCCGCGCTCGACAATGGTGTCGGCTTCTCGGGCTGGCATGGCGGCATGGGCGACGCCTTCCGCCAGGACCTCGGCTATCAATGGATGGTGGGAGGACAGTTCGTCGGACATCCCGGCAACCGCATCGACTACGACGTGCACATCACGACCTGGGACGATCCGGTGGTGGCGGGCATCAAGGACTTCCGCATGAAGCAGACCGAGCAGTACTACATGCTCGTCGACCCGTCGAACCTGGTGCTGGCGAACACCACCTTCAGCGGCGAGCACCAGCCCTACACCGCCGGCGTGGTGATGCCGGTGGTGTGGAAGAAGCGCTGGGGCAAGGCAAAGGTCTTCTACAGCTCGCTCGGCCACGACGACAAGGACTTCGACATCCTCGAGGCGCGCACCATCCAGGAGCGCGGCATGCTCTGGGCGGCGCGCTGACGCGCGCCGCCGTGGGTGGTGTCTAGTGGACGGCAGAACACTGAACACATGCCATGCACCTGCACCTCGACTAGGCAAGGCTCTTTGACCGTATCTCTGATCTCTGCTATCCACTAAACACCAATACGACACACCAAACACCATGAAAATCGGCATCATCGGCTGCGGCAACATCAGCAATGCCTACTTCAACGCCTGCAAGCGCTACCCGGTGATCGAGGTCGCGGCGTGCGCCGACCTCGATCTCGACCGCGCCAAGGCCAAGGCCACTGAGCACGGCATCGCCAAGGCATGCTCCGTCGATGACCTGCTGAAGGACCCCGAGGTGAAGATCGTCGTCAACCTGACGATACCCGCCGCCCATGGCGAGGTCGATCTGCGCTGCATCGCCGCTGGCAAGCACGTCTACAGCGAGAAGCCATTCGCGCTGGTGCGTTCCGAGGGCAAGAAGGTCGTCGACGAGGCGAAGGCGAAGAAGCTGCGCGTCGGCTGCGCACCCGACACCGTGCTCGGCGGCGGCACCCAGACCTGCCGCAAGCTCATCGACGACGGCGGGATCGGCAAGCCGATCGCCTTCATGGCGAACATGATGTGCGGCGGCCACGAGACCTGGCATCCATCGCCGGAATTCTACTACCAGAAGGGCGGCGGCCCGATGTTCGACATGGGGCCTTACTACCTGCACTCCCTGATCACCCTGCTCGGGCCGGTGAGGAAGGTCAGCGGCGCCACGCGCATGTCGTTCCCCGAGCGCACCATCACCAGCAAGCCGAAGAGCGGCACCAAGGTGAAGGTCGAGGTTCCCACGCATGTCGTCGGCATCCTCGAATTCGCGTCGGGCCCGATCGGCACCCTCACCACCAGCTTCGACGTCAAGGGCCACAAGGCGCCGTGCATCGAGATCTACGGCTCCGAGGGGACGCTGGTGGTGCCCGACCCGAATTCCTTCGGCGGACCGGTGAAGCTGTACAAGCCGGGCGGTCCCGATTGGGGCGATATCGCCCTGTCGCATCCCTATCCCGACAATGAGCGCGGCCTGGGCGTCGCCGACATGGCCACCGCCATCGAGTCGGGTCGCAAGCATCGCGCGAACGACGAGATCGCCATGCATGCGCTCGATATCATGCAGGCGATCCACGAGGCCTCGGACACCGGCAAGCAGGTGACCCTCACCACCACCTGCGAGCGTCCACAGGCCATGGCCGTCGGCCTGCCGACCGGGACGTTGGATCGGTAGGGTGTGCGGTGTCTAGAGCGCCGCGTCCAGCGGCTCCTCTCCACCGAATACCACGCACCATCCACTACACACCCCTTGGCCCAGCCCCCGGTGGACCTATAAATCCGGCGTGCGCCTCCCGCTCCTGCTGTCGTTGCTCGCCGCCTTGCCGTTGTGGTCGGCCGAACCCGTGGTGGCCACCCCCTGGGACGTGCGCAAGGAGGCCCAGGAGCTGCTCGAGGATCTCGGCAGCAAACGCGCCGAGACCGGCCCGCTATTCGAGCGCGCCCAGGCCCTGATCGCCGAGCACGGCAACAGCCTGGTCGCCTGCAAGGATGGCAGCGCTCCGATCGCCACCGTCGTCCTCGGCCGCCTGACCGAGCTCGGACTCGACGAGGCGTTCTACGAGGCGTTCGAAGGCGTCGCGGCGCGCAAGCTCGCACTGGTGCCCTCGAGTGGCGGCCAGAAGGAGCTGCTCGAAATCGCCCGCGGGTACCCCGGTACCACGGCCTCGTACTCTGCATGGAGGCGTCTCGCCGATAGCGCCTGGGATGCCGGACGCCTCGGCGAGTTCGTGGACTACTCCCGCCGCGGGGGCGATGAGCGGGCGAAGGACGGGCGAGCCAAGCGCCTCGACGCCGCCCTGGCGATGATGTCTGGAGGCGAGCTTCCCGATCTGCCCGGGTCGCTCGATGGACTGAGCGAGGTCTGGCGCTTCGACGTCGAGGAACGGCATGCGCCCGCGCCACGCGTGCTGCGCCAGGACGCGCCGACGCTGGTCGCGCAGACGCTCGCCCTCAGTCGCGCCAATGGCGAGTCGACCGCCGCCAGCGACGGTGTGCGCTTCTTCGTCTTCGACCAGCTGGTCGGACGCATGCAGGGCCAGATGCATGTGCTCGGCAACCGCGCGCTGACGCCTAGGCAATGCCGCCCGGCGGTGCTCGCCGATGGCTTCGCGGCGGTCGGGATCCTGAACGAGCAGCAGGTCGTGGTGCTCGCGCTCGACCGTCTCGGCGAGCGCCGTTGGCAGGCGCTCTCGCCGCATTCCGGACCCCAACCGCCCACCGTGATCGGCGTCTCGGCGCCGGTCGCCATGGACGACCTGGTCGTGTACGCCATGACCCAGCTGGAAGAGGACAACGCGGACCTGCGCGTGCAGGCCATCAACGCCCGCACCGGCAAGCTCGCCTGGGACGCGCTGGTGGCCCGGGTCCCGGGCGCGCGGCGCGCGATGTACGCGGGCGAAGCCTCCCCGCCGCCACTGATCTGCGTGCACGAAGGATCCCTGCTGGTGGTGTCCAATTGCGGCGTACTCGCCCGCGTCAGCGCCGACGGAGAGGTGCGCCGGGTGTGGAACTACCCGAGCACCACCGATGAGGTGAATCCGAACATGCTCGGACTGGCGAAGAGTTCGCGCCAGGGCGCCATCGCCAGCGACGGCCGCACCGCGGTCGCCACACCCGCAGACAACGCGGGCCTGACCCTGATCATCGGCGAATCCTCCAAGGACCCCGAGACTTACCGCGGCGACGGGGCCGGCGGAGACGTGCTCGATGTCGCCGGCGGCGTGGCGCTGTTCGCCGCGAAGACCATCACCTGCCTCGATCTCGAGAAGCGCAAGCCGCGCTGGAGCCACTCGCTCAAGGGCAAGCTGACCGACGTGCAGGCGTGCATCGGCGACAAGCGTGCGCTGGTCTCTGGCAACGAGAACCTGCTGCTGCTCGACCTCGCCACCGGCAATATCATCGCCCAGCGCCCGTTCGAGCCGCGTTGCGGACTCACCGTCGCTGACCAGCTGCTGGTGTTCGGCGGATCGAACTTCATCGCCGCCTACGGCGGTTCCGCCTCCACGCTCGATCGCCTCACCGCTGCGGCCACCGAAAATCCACAGGACTATCGCCCGCGTGTCAGGCTCGCCGCGCTGCTTCAGGCTCGCGGCGACACCGACCTGTCCTTCGCCCGCTACCTCGAGGCGCTCGAGTGCGGGGCCCCGCCCGAATACGCCGAGAAGGCCGCCCGCATCGTGCGCGAGCGACTCGACCTGGCGGTCGGAGATGCGAAGACCTTTCCCCAAGCACTGGCCAAACTGCAGGCGCTCGGGCATTTCGATCCGGCCCTGGCGGGCGAGGCCGAATATTGGCGCGCGCGCCAGGCCGAATCCTCGGGTGATCGCGCGGCGGCGATCGCCGGCTATCAAGCCGTGTTGCGATTGCCGGGTCGCCCAGTGCTGGTGCGCGACCGCCTCGAGGTCCACCTGCATGCCCTGGCGCGCGGCGGCATCAGCCGGCTCGACAAGGCGGCTCCCGGACTGGACGGCAGGATCCAGGAACGCATCGCCTTACCGGCCGCGTCCAGCCCCTGGTCGTCCCCATCGCATCGCGCCCGCACCACCGTGGTTGCGCACGGCCTGGCGTTCGGCTACTCGGACGGATTCCTGGTTGCCACCCGCCTCGCCGACGGCGGCGAGGCATGGTGGCGCAAGCCGGTGCGTCCGCTCCTGGGCGTGCAATGGGATCAGCAGAATCGCGAGAGCGGCATCCATATCACCGTCATGCCCGGCACCAGCGCCGAGGCCGCCGGGCTGCACAGCGGCGACATCCTCGTCGAGTTCAACGGCAAGGAGATCCGCGTCTTCAAGGATCTGGTCGATCAGGTCATCGGCCTGGCCGCGCGCGGCCCCTACACCGCCACCGTGGTGCGCGATGGCGATCGGCTCAGCCTCACGGGCGTGATCGGTGGCGAGATGGTCGAGCCGGTCGCCGCCAACGAGCGCACCGTGCTGGTGTGGCCCACGCTGCCCAATGGCGTCATCCCCGAAGGGATGTGGCTGGTGGCGCTCGACATCGAGACCGGCGCCGAGCTCTTCACCCGCCGCGCCATCCCGGCGACCAACCGCGAGAGCGAATCTCCGCGTCCGATCCTCGGCGGCGACGACACCATCGTGCTGGTCGACGCGCAGGATCTGGTCGCTATCGCGGCCCACGCCTCGGGCGATCTTCCCGCCGGGCGCGAGCTCTGGCGGCTCCCTGGACAGGCGGAGGCGCTGGCGCGCGCGCGTGTGCTGGGCGCGGGGATGCTGTGGTTGTCCGATCCGATCCACGGCCATGGCGATCTCCTGGAGCTCGGCACCGGGGCGGTCATCGCCCGCATCCCGGTGGATGGCGAATCGACGCCGGTCATCGACGGCTTCGACTGCTTCACGCGCCAGGGCGATCTGACCATCTCGTGCTGGGATATCGGCTCGGGCCGACTGCGCTGGCGTTCCACGCAGGCCGTGTCCTCGGTCCTCGGCGCGCGCGGCGACAGCCTGTTCGTGATCACCGAAGAGAACCAGTTCGCGGTGCTCGACCGCCTCAGCGGCAAGCTGCGCCGCTCCTTCGGCAGCTGGACCGGCGTGGCGCCGCTCGGGATCGTCGGCGACCGTCTCTACCTGTCGGCGCGCGGCAAGGACCGCGGCAACGCTCCGGACGGATATGGCGAGCTGATCGCCGCGGTGTCGTTGACCACCAGCACCACGCTGTGGGAGCAGTCCCTGCCGCCGCGCGCCGAGACCCAGGAATTCATCCCCACCGAACGGGGACTATGCGTGGTATTGCACGACGGCGATGCGACATGGGCACTGTGTCTCGGCCTCGATGGCGCCGTCTCGCGGGTCGTCCCGTTGGCGGCCGACCATCGCGCGTTCCCCTTGGCCGATGGCCTGCTCGATGCCGGACCGGAAGGATTGCGCGTCCTCTCGGCGGTTCCGCCGGCCGCGCCGCCGGCGCTCGCGACCGTGGCCATCCCCGACGGCGCCGATCTCGCTGCCCTCGCCACCGCCGCGCTACCAGGCCTGCACTGGCAGGCTTGTGGCAAGAGCTCCTATGCGATCGGCCGGAC
The DNA here is from genome assembly GCA_038231435.1 of Planctomycetota bacterium. Lineage (GTDB taxonomy): Bacteria > Planctomycetota > UBA11346 > UBA11346 > UBA11346 > JACCZE01. The sequence continues at coordinate 39,738 of JBBRLJ010000042.1, read as the reverse complement.
CCAAGAGTCGCTGATCGTGTTCGCCAAGACCGATGGCGAATTGGCGGTGCGCTTCGGCGATGCGGGTCAGCCCATCGACGCCAGCGGCCAGGTTTTGATGTTCGGCCCAGCCGGAGCCGACGGCATCGCCGTCCACCTGGTTCCCGGAGCTGGCGGCTGGCGCCTGGCGAAGCAGGCTTCGGTCACGTCTGGAGCCGACAAAGTGCTGGTCGCGCGCCTCGATCCTCCGCTCGGCCGCACCGCGGGTCTGCCGTTGGTGGTGCGCGGAGACGCGGGGCCTGACAGCGATTGCCCGCCGGCGCCATGGTGGCTGAGCTCCGTCTGGCACCCATTGGCGCCGATCATCATCGACGACGGGAAGACCAAGAAGGCAGCGGGGCCACGGAAGTGATCGTCGGCATCGGCCTCGACCTGGTCGGCATCGAACGCATCCGCGCCGTCCACCAACGCCAGGGGCAGCGCTTCCTTGATCGCGTCTACACCGCCGGCGAGCAGGCCTATTGCCTGGGGTTCCGCGATCCGAGCGAACGACTGGCCGCGCGCTGGGCCGCCAAGGAGGCGTGCATGAAGGCGCTGGGCACCGGCTGGGCGTTGGGCGTCGGCTTCACGGACATCGCGGTGGTGTCGTCCGAGGGTGAAGGTCCGCGACTCGAATTGGTCGGCGCGGCGCTGGCTCGCGCCCAGCTGCTCGGCGCCACTCGCCGGCACGTGAGCCTGAGCCACAGCGACGGCATGGCCGTGGCCATGGTCATCCTCGAATCCTGAATCAGGAGGATGTCTCGGCGGTCATGGTGTGGAATACGTCACCACGAGTTCTCCGCCCGCGGCATCGCTGGCCTCGCAATCGACATAGGTGCTGGTTTCGACCACGGAGTCCCGCCACGCGATCGCCTTGCCATCGAGCTGCGCGCCGGTGCCGCGCGCGCCCGGCGGTAGCAGCAGGTGGAAGCGGTAACGCCGTCCCGCGCCGCAGAATCCCACCACGAGTCGCTGGGCCGCGGCATCGAGGCTCCAGCGATAGGCCACATATCCGCGCGAGGCGCCGTAGCGTGCGATCACCTCGGCGTGGTCCTCACCGAGCGCCGACCAGCGCGGGGCGATCTCGGCGATCTCGAACGCGGCTGCGCCGTCGCTGATGCCGGCGAGACCTTCGATGGCGGCCGCGTAGACCGCCGCCGCGGCCCAGTTGTCGGGAATGCCACCCGAGATCCACCCCCACGGCCACTGCACCGACTGATCCGAAACCGACACACCGAGGATGATCGGCACGCCATTGCCCATCGACCTGAAGGTGATGGAAGCGACCTCCTTGTCGGGCTGTGGGTTGTTCCAGCCGAAACAGCCGATGCCCACCACCGCGCTGGTGGGATTGGTTCCGCGCCAGGCGACCCTGGTCTCGCCATGATCGGTCATCCCCCACCAGTTCGAGATGTGCGCGTCGTCCCACAGCTGACGGCTCGAACTGGTGCCGTCGGCGTAGGTCAGCTCGTAGGTCGCCACCGCCTTTCCACGCGTGGAGGCGGTGCAGGCCTGCAGCACGTAGATGGAGCGCGCCGAGCGGCCAACCGGGACGGTCACCGCTTCCGGGAGATCGGTCAGGCGGCCACCGCGCAGCATGAGCGCCGCGTGTCCGCCATTGCCCGCTGGATCGATGACCGAGAAGGAGTGGCCGAGGAACTCCTGATCGCCGACCGGGAATTCGCGCAGGTCGTTGACCCCCTCGCCGGTCCAGCCGTCCGGGGCCTCGCCGACGAAGCCACGGTTGGCGCTCGCGCGCAGATCCACGGCCACGCAGGTTTCCGGTTTCCAGTCGGGCTGACGCTTCGAGGGATGGTAGACCGCGTGGATCCTGCCGTCGCGCTCCTGCAGCGCGGCGACGCGGCGCAGGATGTCGACTCCGTAGCTCTCGAACCCGTGGGTGAACGCGCCGCGGGCCAGCTCGCCGGCGACGATGGTGGTGACACCGCCATTCATGTAGTCACCGCGGGCGTAGGCGAAGCCCGTTCCGGGGCCGCCGCTGAAACTCGGATGGATGGTGAACCATTCAGCGAACGACTCATCCTTGGTCTCCTCGCGCCGGGCCTGGTACTCGCGGATGATGCTCACGGCCTTCGCCTGCGCGATGCCGCGGTTGAGCGCATAGGCGTTCGACAGCGACAGCACCCGTGACTCGTCGGCGCCGAAATCGCCCGGGATGGGATCGAGGTGCACCTGGTGCGTATAGAACGAGCCGTTCCAGCACCAGCGGTCGAGATTCGCCATCAGGGCCTCGGCCTTGGCCGCCCACTGCGTGGCGGACACATCCTGTCCGAGTCGCGAGCACATCGTCGCCATCTGACGGCAGGCTTGGAACATCCCGGTGTTGTCGCCGTGCATGATGCACATCGGCGTATCCTGATCGATCCACATGATGTCCCACGATCCGCCTGGATTGCGGTTGCCTCGAGGATGTGCCAGGGCCACCGCCTGGTTCTGGAAATCCCAGGTGTCGATGGTGAACCCGCGCTTGACCAGCCCGTGGGCGGAGGACCAGCGCAGGGGCGATCCCATGACGTAGTCGAGGGCCTTCTCGCATGCCGGCAACGCGCGCCGCATCCACGCGTCGTCCCCCGTCGCCTGCCAGACGTTGAAGACGTCCTCGACCAGCAGGTATTCCACGTCGGCCTCTACGGGCACCCGCTCGAAGCGCTGGCGCCGATCGGCAGAGAAGCCTGCGTACGCCGGCCCCCAGGTCGCCAGGCGGCCATTGAACGGCAACCAACGCCCATCGTGCGGATCGAGCTGCCGTCCCTCAGAGAAGAGGTCGTAGACCATGCCGTCGTCGCGCTGGTGGTCGATGAACGCCTCCGGCAGGCTCTCGAGATCCGGCTCGAAGAAGCGTGTCGCCTCGAGCACGTGGGTGTCGTCGCGCAGCCAGCCGACGTAGCAGCGCACCGATTTCCCATCCATGAAGACGTTGTGCGCGGTGGCCGCGATCTCGGACTGGGTGCGCGCGATGAAATCATCCAGCGCGCCACCAGCGGTGCGCACGCGCGTATGCGCGTCCAGCTCGAAGGCAGCGCGCGCCAATTCGCGGCCGTCGCGATCGAGCAGGCGCAGCTGGTGCCGGCCGAGCGATCCGCGCGCGCGCAACGATATCGTGCCGGCGGCGGGCGCATCGATGTAGACCCGCCCGTCGCCGTCGCTGACCACCAGCCGCGCTCCAGCCGGTGCGCTCGTGGTCTCGACGGGGACATCTTCAAGCGGCGCGACGACCAGCGCGCGGATTCCGTGGGCGACGGTGATCGATGCCCCGGGCGCGGCCATGGTTTCGTGATCGCGCGCGCAGCCGCACTGGAAAGCGACGAGAGTTGCCAGCAGGAACGCCCGCGCGCGCGTGATCGACGAGGCCAGGCGGTGCGTAAGGAAGGACATGGCGCGACGGTACGGCGGGTCGGCTCGGGCGCACCCCCCAGAGCTCCGAGGCGCGGGCTCCGCTACCGTCGTTGCGGCCACGGTTCGCCGAGGCGCGCCGGGCCAGGAGCCGAGCGCGACAGCAACGCCAGCGCCAGCAGCGCGGTCACGTAGGGCAGGGCCTGGAAGAGCTGGTAGGGGAAGCGACTGTTCTGACCGGCGCTCTGCAGGTGCTGCTGCACGCTCACCAGCATGCCGAAGAACAGGCAGCCGCCGATCAGGCCGGGAACCGACCAACGCCCGAAGATCACCAGCGCCAGCACCAGGAAACCGCTGCCTCCGGTCATGCCCGGCTCGAAGGCGTGCACACGCATGATGCTCAGATACGCGCCAGCGGCGCCAGCGCACGCCCCGGCGGCGATCACGCACGCGATGCGCCATTGCACCACACCGATGCCCGACGCCGCGCAGGCTTCAGGAGCGTCGCCGAGGGCGCGCACGATCAGGCCGGCGCGGGTGCCACGCAGCATCCACCAGGCCAGAGCCGCCAGAGCGGCGGTCGCGTAGGCCAGGCCGTACTGGCCGAACAGCAGCGGCTGGAAACCGGCTGAGTCCGGCAGCTGGGCGTACAGCCCGTCGTGGCGCGTCTGCAGAACCTGCCAGACGGTGCCGCTGGCGCCGAAGGCGATCAGGTTGATGGCCATGCCGGCGACGATCTGGTCGACTCGGGCCTTGATGGTGGCGACGGCGAAGATTCCCGCGAGCGCTGCCGAGGTGCCGGCGGCAGCGGCGAGTCCGGCGACACCGCTGCCGGTCATGGCCGCGACGGCATAGGCGGTGATGCATCCGGTGAGCATCAGGCCCTCGATGCCGACATCGATGACTCCGGCGCGTTCGGCCACCAGTTCACCGACCCCGGCGAGCACCAACGGTACCGCCGCGATCACCGCCTGATGGGCGATATTTCCCGCCAGTCCCGCGCTCATGACGCCTCCACGCGCGCTTGGCGGAAGAACACGGCGGCCGCCACCAGCACGGCCAGCACCGCCAGCCCCTTGGCGACATCGCCGAGATCGTGCGGGACATCCATCACGCGTTCCAGATTCCGTGAGCCGGTATCGAGCATGCCGAAGAACACCGCAGCAGCTGCGACACCCAGCGGATGCAGGCGGCCTAGCAGCGCGACCGCCACGCCGGCATAGCCGTAGCTCGCCGAACTGTCGCTCATGTAGTAGGTGACGCCCGCCTGCTGGAACGCACCTCCAAGACCAGCTACGCCGCCGCTGAGCAGCATCGCCTCGAACCGTCGCCGCGCGACCGGCATGCCGGCGAGGCGCGCCGCGCTGGGGTTCATCCCCACCACGCCGAGCTCGAAGCCGAACACCGTGCGCTCGAACACCAGCCAGAGCGCCACCGCCAAGGCCGCGGCAAAGGCCACACCCAGGTGGAGCTTGGACCCGGTGGCAAGCACCGGCAGGCGCATCCCCTCGGGAATCTCCGCGGTCTGTGGCGCGACCGTGAGCGGATCCTGGAGCACGCCGTGCACCAGCAGGCTCACGGCGTAGACGGCGATGAAATTGAGCAGGATGGTGGACAGCACCAACGGCACACCACGCCACCGTTCGAGCGCCCAGGCAAGGCCTGCCCAGGCCGCGCCCGCCAATGCGCCGGCGGTCAGGGCCACGATGGTCGCGAACCACGCGGGGCCAGGGATCCTGAACGCCGTGCCGCAGGCGATCATCGCCACCGATCCGAGCAGGAACTGTCCCTCGCCGCCGATGTTCAGCGCACCGGCGCGGAAGGCGATCGCGACCGCGAGGCCGGTCATCAGCAGCGGTCCCGCCTCCTGCAGGCTCAATGCACGGCGGACTCCGGAACCGAGCGCGCCAGAGAGCCAGGTGCTCGCGACATCGGTCGGAGCGTATCCGGCGATCGCCAGGCCGATCAGCAGCAGCACGACTGCGACCGCGACCGCGAGCAGCGCCACCGCGGGATCCCGCCAACGCGCTGGTCCCCGCTGCTCGGCGGAAGGCGCGGGAACCGTCACCGGCAGCACGGATCCGGGGTCAGCCATGGGCTGGCTCCCCTGTCGCGGCATGCGTGGACGCATCCACCGACATCATCAAGCGGGCGACGGCGTCGCGACCCGCGACCGGCCAGCCGCTATCCACCAGTCGTCCTGCGCACATCACCAGCACCCGATCCGCTATGCCCAGCAGTTCGTCGAGATCGCTATGGACCAGCAGCACCGCGGCTCCGAGCTCGCGCGCCTGGACGAGCCTCGACATGACGAAGGCGGTCGCGCCGATGTCCAGTCCCCGCGTCGGGTTCACCGCGACCACCAGGCGCGGCCCACCGTGCAGTTCGCGCGCAACCACAACTTTCTGCTGATTGCCACCGGAGAGGGATGAGACTGGTTGTCCGAGCGAGGCGGCGCGTACGTCGTACGCCCCGGCCAGCTCGGCCGCGCGCGCGCGCCAGCGCGAGAAGCGCAACCAGCCGGCGATCGCGAACGGTTTGCGCCGATGCTCTCCCAGCAGCAGGTTGCGGGTCACCGATAGCGGCAGTACCAGGGCCTCGTGGCGACGATCGTCGGGTATGATGCCCAGCCGCGCACGGTCCGGTACCTCGCCTCGGTGCAGCGCGGCTCCAGCGACCATCAGTTCTCCGGTGCGCGGGCGTTCGAGACCCAGCAACGCGCGCACCAGCTCACGCTGGCCATTGCCCTCGACTCCGGCGACGCCGACGATTTCACCAGCGCGGACCATGAATGTAGCGTCACCGACCGCTGCCTCGACACCCCGCCCGGCGACCGTCAGCGCTCTCGCTTCGACCACCATCTCTCCGGCAAGACGCGTGGGCGGTTTGCGCACGGTCTCCACAGGCGCGCCCACCATCAGCTCGGTCATGCGTTCGCGAGTCAGACCCGCAAGCGGACCAGCATGCACCACTCGACCCCGGCGCAGGATGGTGACGCGGTCGCAGATCGCCTCGACCTCGGCGAGTTTGTGGCTGATGAACACCACTGCGGTGCCGCGCGCGGTGAGGCCGCGCAATGCCGAAAACAATTCGAGCGCTTCGCTCGGCGTCAGCACCGCGGTCGGCTCGTCGAGGATCAGCGCGCGGCCGCCGACCGCCAAGGCCTTGACGATCTCGACACGCTGCTGCTCGCCCACCGCCAGCTCGCCGCAGCGGACATCGGGGTCGATGCGCCAGCCGAGCGGTTCAGCCAGCGCGCGCAGGCGCGCCCGCCACGCCGGGCGCGGTACCTGCCCGAGTCCCGCCTGCGCGGCGAGCGCGAGGTTGTCGACCACGCTCAGGGTCGGCACCAGGGTGAAATGCTGGTGGACCATGCCGATGCCATGGGCGCGCGCATCCGCCGGAGAGGCGATGCGCGCGGGTTTGCCATCGATGACGATCGAGCCCGTGTCCGCGCGGAGCAGTCCGAACAGCACGTTCATCAGCGTGCTCTTGCCAGCGCCGTTCTCGCCCAGCAGGCCATGGACCGATGATGCCGCGAACTCGACGGTGACGTCATCGAGCGCACGCGCGCTGGCGAACGACTTGCCTATGCCTTCGAGGCGGATCATGCGGCGCATGGCTCCATGCGATACATCACACGAAACATCACGAGATGCACCAGCCGAGGCTCGGACCGAGTCATCGCCAGGCCTGTGGTTCCGCTCACTTCTCCGGGACTTTGAGCGCGCCAGACGCCAGCTTCGTGCCCGCTGCCTCGATCTCGGCCTGCATCGCCGGGGTGATCGGCTTGCCGATGAGCTTCGGATTGAACACGATGACGCAGGTGCCGGCGGCGATGTCCTCGCGCACCAAGCCCGGAGCGAAGGTTCCGGCCTTCACCGCCTTGGCGATGCGCAGGAAGGTGGCGTCGAGCCGGATCACCGCGCTCGCAGGGGTTGCTTCCGGACAGACCGGATTGCCGTTCTGGTCCGCGCATGATCCGAAGACCCAGGCTGGCGCGTCCGGTTGCTTGGCGTTGTGTTCCTTGATCGCCTCGAAGATGCCACGGCTGGCGGCGTCGACATCGTGGTAGATCGCGTCGACGCCGTCGCCGAGCAGGGCCTCGGCCTGGGCCTTCGACTTCTCGGGCTGATCCCAGCTGGTGATGGTGAACACCACCGAGGCGTCCTTGCGCACGCTCAGCGCGCCGGCCTGGAACCCGCGGTAGCAGGCTTCGACCGAGGGGATGCGCGAGCCGCCGATGAAGCCGAGCTTGCCGCTCGCGCTCAGGCGCGCTGCGAGCATGCCGATCTGATATGACGCCTGCGACAGATCGAAGTCGACGGTGACGATGCCAGGCTTGGCGGCGTCGGCGCCACTCACCGCCAGCTTGGTCTTGCCGCCGGCCTTGGCGACCTCGGCTGCGGGATTGAGGAACTCGTAGCCGTGGGCGAAGACGATATCGTAGCCATCGGCGATGAAGGCGCGCATCTCGTCGCCCGCCTTGTCCGAGCTGACTTTCTGCACCGTCGAGACCTTCGCGCCCATCTCCTTCTTGACCGATTCGAGTGCGTCCTTGGCGAGCTGATTCCAGCCCCCATCGGAGGTGGAGCCGGCGCAGATCAATCCGATGCGGAAACCGGGCTCCTCGGACGCGCCGAGAGATGCGGCGGATGCGGCGAATGGCATCGCGAGCGCGCACAGGACGAGGACGGCGAGATGGCTCGGGCGGAAAGCGATGGGCATGGCGGGCTCCTGCTGCGTGGACGGAAGAATGGGCCGGAAGGCGGGACTTATAGAGGGATCCAGCCCTCTCGCCACCGCCTAGCCGGGGCGAGCTACCTAGGCGGTCTGCAGCCTTCCTGGATCGCCCGATGCTGCCGCGTTCACACCACCAAACGATCGAACCACCGCCGCGCGTTCTCGCGCAGGTGGTGCAGTTCAGCGTCCATCGCCTCCATGCTCGGGAAATCGCACCGCTTGGCCAGCTCGGTGCGCGGTCCGCGCTCGGTGGGGATGCTGCTCACCGCCTTGCCTGCGGCGAGGCGCATGCGCGATTCGATGAAGCGTAGCCTGCGCACGCCCATGGCGAGCTCGACCGCCGCCTCCTCGGGGATGCGGCCCAGCTCGCCGAGACGTTTGAGGATGGCATCGGTTCCTGGCGGCCGCGGCAGGCTCGACGCTTCGAGACCCAGGCTGCAGTACTGGGCGATGAACTCGTGATCGACGTACCCGCCCCAGCCGCGCTTGAGATGGTCGCGACCAGCGACGCTCTCTTCGAGACGGCGGCGCATGTCGCGTGCCTGAGCGGCGGCGTCCACTGGTAGCGGCTGCAGCAGCGCTGCCTCCAGGATCATGCCGACAGCCTCCTCGCCCAGGCGGGGATCGCCGGCGAGGTGCGAGACGCGCAGCATCGCCAGTCGCTCCCACAGGTCGCGCGGCTGCGACCAATAGACGCGCAGCGAGGCGGTAGTGGACACCAACTCGCCCTGATCGCCGTACGGACGCAGCCGCGGGTCGAGCTCGTACAGGCGGCCATCGGTCATCGCCCGCATCAGGTCCTGCGCCACCTTGGTCCAGAAGTCGTCGCCCTGCAGTTGGTCGCCCGCCGATCGCGAGCGTGGGCACAGGCCGCCCGGATCGCACACGAAGACGATGTCCATGTCCGATGCGTACGACAGCTCGCGCGCGCCGAGCTTGCCGAGTCCGAGGACGGCGAAGCGGGTCGGCCGGCCATTCTCCTGGGGGATGCCGTACTGCCGCGCGCGGTCCTGGACGATGCGCGTGAGCACGGTCTCGAGGATCGCTTCAGCGAGGGCCGACAAGTGCTGGCTGACCAAACGCGGATCGAGGCCCTCGAGATCGCGGATCGCGGTCACCGCGGTCTCTCGCGCGAGCAGCCAGGCCAGCGGTTCTGCCGGATCCTTGATGCCCTGGGCGAGCGCGCGCGCCTCCGAGAAGAGCGCGTGCGCCTTGCGCCGGTTCTGGTTCAAGGAATCGATGACGTCGTCCGGCAGGCCGGGGAAATCCTGGAACAGCGAGACCAGGAAGTTCGACCAGCCCGCCAGATCGACGAACAGGCGCAGCACCGGCAGGCGGTCGCCGAGCAGTTCGTAGAAGGTCGCGCGGCCGCCGACCGCCGAGACCATGCGCACGAAGTTCGCCAGGCACTGATCGGGATCGGGCGCGCCCGAGATCTGGTGCAGGAGCAGCGGCAGGATCTCGACCAGCTTGCGCTCGGTGCGGCTGCGGCTGAGCACGAAGAACGGTTCGACCGCCAGGGCGCGCACGTTCGCACAGGCCTTGGCCACATCCTTGAAACCGTACGTTCCGAGCAATTTTCCGGCCAGCCGTGAGTCCGCTTCGCCCTGCACCAGCAGCGCGAGCAGGGCTTCCGAATCGGCGGTTACGGCGAGGAAATGTCGGGAGACCAGCTCGCGCACCCGCGCGCGCGCGCGCAGGTGGTGCTCGTCGAAGAGCGCGAGCGCCTGCACGCCCGAGAAACCGCAGCGCCGCGCCAGGTGCACGCGTTCGTCGGCGTTCTTTGGCAGCTCGTGCTCCTGACGGTCCTCCCACATCTGCAGGCGGTGTTCGACCATGCGCAGCCAGCGGTAGTGGCGATCAAGTTCGCCCGCGTCGTGCTTGGGAAGGATGCCGCGGTCTGAGAGCAGGCTCAGGGTCGGGAGCGTGGCGCCGAGGCGGAGCTCGGGCATCCGCCCACCATGGACGAGCTGAAAGTACTGGACCAGAAACTCGATGTCGCGGATGCCGCCTGCGCCGGTCTTGACGTTGGCGGCCTGCGCGCGCTCCTCGATGCGCCGGCGCATGGTGCGCGCGTCATCAAGATCCTCCCACGCCGGATCCTGCGGATACACCCACGGGGCCAACTCGGCGATCAGCCGTTCGCCCAGCGCCAGGCTGCCGGCCAATGGGCGCGCCTTGATCATCGCCTGGCGCTCCCAGGGGCGGCCGACGCTGTAGTAGTAGTCCACCATCTCGCGGAAACTCAGCGCCAACTCGCCACGCTCCCCCTCTGGCCGCAGGCGCATGTCGACGCGAAACATCCGTCCGGTCGCCCCTGGCTCATCGAGCAGGCGGATGAGTTCAGCGCCGAGACGCTGGAACCACTCGTGCTGGTCGGACGCCTCCTCCGAGGCGGGCGCGTCGTAGGCAAACACCAGATCGATGTCCGAGCTGTAGTTCAGCTCGCGCGCGCCGAGTTTGCCCATGGCGATGGCCACGAACTCGATGGCGGTGGCATCGATCCCTGTCGGCGCGCGCGGCGCCAGCTTGGCGATGGCCAGCCCGAGCGCGGCCTGGGCGATGACATCGACCAGGTCGGACAGCTCGCGCACCACCGCCTCGAACGTCATTTCGCCCATCACGTCACCAAGGATGACCCGCATGGAATGGCGGTGCTTGAACCAACCCATGGCCTCGACGCGCTCGCCAGCCGGGACGGCCGCCATCTCACGCGCAAGCTGTTCGGAAAGCGTGCGGCGACCCCACACCTGGCGGTAGAGCCGCTCGCCAGCGACGCTCCAGAACAGCTGCGGACGGCGGATCGCCAGCTCGACGCCGTAGCGGCTGGCCCCGCCGAGGCGGGCGAGCAGCTCGACGGCGGCGATGTCGTCGCGGAAGCGGCGTAAGGCTCCCTCCGCGCCGCATGCGGTGATGAACTGACGCAGGTCGGCCCAAGCGCGCTGGGCATCGGGAAGGCCCGGGGCGATGGCGTCAAGACGATCGAGCACGCGCTCGGCCTCGGCTCCGTGCTCGGCGATCAGGGCGCGGCGCCAGTCCTCGGATTCACCCACGCCCCCAGCGTGCCCGCGATGCGTCGTCCCTCAAGGAGGATACCTGCCGGCCCGCCATCGTCATGGCCGTGGGCCCCCGGGAGCGGATCGCGTACGCCGTCGGCTCCGGTCGGAGCGGCCGATGCCGACGCCGATGAAACGGAAACACATCGCCCATGCACCCAGCACGAGCGCGACCACACCCGATCCGATGCCGCAGCTCCGGGTCCCCCCTGCATCCGATGTCGCACCCGAGTCATCTGAGCTGACGAGCGGAGCACCTTGGGCATTCACCGTCACCGTCACGTCCGATGCACCGGTCGCGCCATGGTCATCGGTTGCGGTGAGGCGGAACAGGTGCACTCCCGGCGTGAGTCCGGTGACCGCGGTGGTTGTCGACGTGGGAGTAGCGATGGTCGCCGCTGGGCCCGAAACCTGCGTCCATCGGTAGGTGACGATCGTGCCGTCGCTATCGGTCGCGGATCCGCTCAGGATCACGCTCGCGATCGGCAATGTGACCGATTTCGCGGGGCCCACCGATACCACCGGCGCCGCATTCGCCGCGCTGACCGTCACCTGCACGGTCGCGCTGCCGCTGGCGCCGCGATTGTCCGTTGCTGCCAGCCTGAAGACATGGATGCCGATCGCCAGACCGGTGACCGACGTTGACGCGCTCGCTGGGGATGCGATCGATGCCGGTCCGCCGGATACCTGCGACCACAGGTAGCTGGAGACGGTGCCATCGCTATCCACCGCCGAACCGACCAGAGTCACGCTGGAAGTGGGCAGGGTGATGGAACGCTGCGGACCGGCATCGACCACGGGCGGAGCGTTGGTGGTCGTTTTTGAGAAATTCATTGAGATCAGGTGGATCTCGCGTTCGTACTTGCTGCCCTGGCAATAGAGCCGCAGGGACTTCGGCGCGCGCCAGTCGCCAGCGCTGTCGTAGAGCGGGGTGGTTACCGGAGGCAGCCCGGCGTAGGAGAACGTCACACCGTCTGCATTCGCCTCGATCTTGAGCGGGTTCGGATTCCAGAGGATGGACAACGAGGGGAGTCCATCGGCGAAATAGATGATCTGGTTGTTGCCGTACACCGTCCGCGGATTGGTGCCGCCAAAGGTGATCTGGTGCCAGAAGCGCGCAAGGATGCGGTCGTTGGCATCGAGCACCTCGACGAACGTGCCGCCGTTCCCCTCGTTGGGGAATGCGTTCTGGAAGTGCAGTGAACCCTCGATGGCCCACGAGGTGAGCCCGCTGTTGGTGCCGAGGCTACGGGTCACGGTGTGGATCTGCGGGCCGTCGTTCTCGCTGATGGCAAAGCGCAGCCGGATGTCCGGAGACTCGGTCTGGAGATGCTCGTTACTGTTCTTCACCACCCAGCTGTTGTGGTCGGCGCTGTCGATGGCGGGATCCCGCTTCCAGCCATAGAGGTCCGCTTCCAACGACGTATCGAAGGGCAGCATCGCCATCAGGTCGACAGCGGGACCAGGCGCTGGCGGATCGAAGCCGGTGAAGAGCCGCGAGGTCGGTATCACCTGTTTCGCCTGACTGGGGCTGCTCCATGACAGCGTCACCGGACCACCATTCGACTCCAGGCGCACCGCATAGCCCAGACCCGCATCGAGCCGCACGGTCCCGGTCACCTCGCCACCAGGCCCGCCCGGCCAGATGTTGATGATGCGCGTACCGTCGACCCACAGCTTGATCCCTCCGCTCGCCTGCACATGGAGGTTGTAGCTCTCGGAAAACTGGGGACGGATGTAACCGGTCCAGCGCGCGGAACCCGTCACCGGGATCGCCGAGACACTTGCGGACACATCGCGGCCGGCGAGGCCGAAATTGTCCAGGCCGCTGCCAGAGAAGCGTTCGCGCGACAGTCCAGGGCTCGTCGTCGTGAGGACGATGTTCGACTTGGTCTCTACGATGGAACCCAGATTGCTGATCTTCCACCGGTGCACGCCGGCGTGGTAGCTCTCGTCGTTGTGGAACAGGTAATCGTTGCCATTCACGCGGGCGACGACGGCGGAAAACGAGTTACCCGCCATGCCCGCGGGCGCATCGGACCCGCCGTAGGCTCCGAACTGCCCGATGGTCATGCCGTTGTCGAGCACATGCTGCCATTTATTGACCTGGCCGCTTTTCCAGAATTCTCCGTGGTAGCCCCAGTAGATGTTCCGTCCGCTGACCAGGGCGACACTGCCGCCGTAGGCGTTGACCTGATTGCCGATGTCGAAGGATCCGTCGGTCGGATAGAAGCCGTTGTAATTCTTGTAGGTGTTGCGCGCGGTCTTGAACAGCCAATCGGTCTCGCCCACCCGCACCCCGCCGAGATGCCACTTGTCGGTACCATTGCTGTCGGGGACCGCGGCATTGAACACCACCATCACGTCCGAACTGGTCCGCTCTCCGGCGCGCAAGGTGCCACCGATACCCGAGATGCGCGGGTCGTCGGCGGTTATCGGCGGAGTCGATGCGAGCACCACATGCGGGCCCCACTGCGGATTCCCCGCGCCGTCGAAGCCGATCAGGGGACTGGTGCGCCACTGCAGCGGAACGCCTTCGAACGAGTAGATGTCACGCATCGATCCGTCTGGGTAGAGCTGGCTGCTGTCGATGCCGAAGGTGATGATGTTGTTGCAATCGCGTGGAGGTGCGTCGTTCAGCAACTCGACGACTTTCCAGGCGCGCCCGGCGGCGAAGTTGGTCATCAGGCCGTACGTCCGGCCATTGCTCAGGGTCATGGCATGCTGCAACGCATTGCCAGCCGGGATGAACTTGGCGTAATTTCGCACTAGATACCACGAGCCGTTGTCGGGACGCAGCGGTTTGCTGTAATCGGTGGCGAATTCGAGGTGGTTGGAGAACACGCGGCTTGGATTGTTGGTATCGACGAATGACAGGTACGAGCTCGGGATCCACATGAGATAATCGATGTACGAATGATCAGCAGCGAAATGGATCGCTCGGTAGTTGGTCTTGTCGCCGACCCAGAACGAGCCGTCGGCCTGGAAGGCCACGTAGGAGGACGTCAGGTCGAACTTGGTGTTGGTCACTCTGGGGCTGGTGCTGTAGCCGCCGGGCGTGCCGAGGTCCCACAGATGGTTGCCTGTGGTGGCGCCATAAGCTTTCACCACGTGCGAAGGTTCTCCGTCGGCGACCAGGACGGTTCCGCCGTCGGGGGATACCGCGACAGCCTGCGCATTCGAGAAGCCGGCGATCTGGAGGCTGGCAGGAGCCAGGGTTCCATTGGCGTTGATGGTGTGCTTGCGGACGGTGGTGCCGACCGTGACGTAGAGGTGCCCGGAGTTGTCGGCGGCCAGGCGGGCCACCTGGGGATAGGCGACGGTCTGGACCAGGAGCCCGGTCTTGTCGTAGACGTGGATCTGGCCCAACGAGTAACGCGAAACGAAGATGAATTCGTGGTTGGCGGCGAGTCCCCCGATCGAGGCCGACGACAGGGCGATGGCGCTGTGGTAGCCCTGGATGGTGCTCACCCCATTGGCGAAGATGACCTCATTGTGGTTCTCCCACGTCGGATTCGCGACGCGATCGACCACCGTGGTGGCCACGACGTAGTACGTTCCGCCGCCGTTGTCTCCACCCCAATACACCGTCTCTCCGTCGGTGCAGACGAACTCGGTATTCTGTCCGCCGCCACGATAGGGATACACACCGACCTTCCGCTGCGGATCGCTGATCAGGAAGCTGTAGGCGCTGGTGCTCCCCTCATTGTAGGCCGTGGTGTAGTAGCCCTTGTTACCGGCGAAGGCCATGCAGGTCATCGGCAGGAATGAACGGTGCACGGTCGGCCCGCTGGATTCGGCGGATGTATTGCCGATCACGCCCTCCCACTGGTAGTCCGCATTGCTACGCACGATGTCGAGATCGTAGTCGCCATCCGGCACGAGGTGGAAGTCGTCATCGGTGCCATCCCAGTGCTTCACGTACGAGCCAGCGGACATCTGCTCGTTGCACCACACGTTTTTCACCAGCTTGCCGTTCTTGCTGAAGATGCCTCCGCTGGTGGTCGCAGGCGTGGTCAAGGTGAATGGGATGGTGGGGATGGACGCGGCCTCGCTCGCTGTCGCACATGCGAGCAGGGCCACGGCGAACCACCATGCGTGGCACATGCCCCCGGTACGCTTGGGAATGGGACAGGGGTCCATCGGGCGGGCGGAGTGGACCATGGGTATTCTCCAAACATCCCAGGGTGGTACGCGGGCGGGCGACAGCCTTGGATCGCATCGCGCACGAATTGGATTAAATACGCCTTGACCCCTGAATTAGGTCTCGGCCAGCCTGGATGGACCCTCGCTGAAGTGTATGATAAAGCGTCGTAATATGCTGTGATATATGAGAAATGGCCCGTCGAGGCGCCTCCGCGTTCGACAACAGCTCACATGCACTGGTTGCCAATCCATAAAATTGGACAAAATATGCACGATGACCCTGAAACCCGGCCGCATGTACGTCCATTCAGCGGGAGTATCACGGTGCCCGTGGACGACCCTCCGCCTCGAACACGCGTCGAGCAGGCATTCCGTCGCGCCGAGCGACGACGGCAGCCGTGCCTGCCATGCCCATGATGTCTACCATCTGGTGGTGGTGGTCGCCGGTTCGGGCAGCTTCCTCCTCACCGAGGGACCGGTGGCGGTGCGCGCGCCGTGCCTGGTCCTGGTGTCGCCCGGGCGCCCGCACACCTTTCAGCGGGCTCCAGGCGACGACACCGTCTACAGCGAGGCGACATTCTCCGGTACGTCGCGCATGGGAGGTCCCCTGCGACAATCGTGGTCGGCCCTGCTGTCCGAGCGCTATGGTCAATCGTGCGCGCTGCCGATGCATGGACCGATCTCGCCGAACTTCGCCAATGAGCTCGATGCGCTGTTCGCCGACTTGGTCGGCGTCGGTCTCGCTGAGCATCCCTCGGCGGAAGGGTTCGCGGTGGGCCTGCTCGACCAGATCCTATTCACCCTCTTCCGGCGTCTCGTTGCGGATGGGGATCAGGATCACGATGCGCTCGAGCGCGCTCGCCTCCTCATCCAAGCGCGGCACGATCAACCCCTCGACCTCGATGGGCTTTCCGCCCGCGTCGGCTTGTCGCCGAAGCATCTCGGCCGTGCATTCAAGCGCCGCTATGGGATTCCGCCGAACCAATATCGCCGACGCGTCGCGATCGATCACGCCGCGACTCTGCTACGCAGCACCCAGCTGCCTCTGGCGGCGATCGCGGAGCGCCTCGGATTCGCCGACGTGCCCTATTTCAACCGCGTCTTCACCGCTATCCGCGGCGAGCCGCCCGGCCGGTACCGTCGCCGATCCATGAAGGCCGAGGGCGATCTCTGACGTGACCTCAGGTGGTCCGTGGCTGACCGCCGCTCTCTGGCTGATATCGCGAGCGGCACGATTGCGATCCGAAAGCCGTCGATCAGCCGGGCGCGCCCACCGGCACGGTCTCGAGCGACAACGGACGGGTACAGCAGGAGGGATCGATGCCGGCGAGCATCATGCCCTGACCCCGGCTCTCGTGGGTGCGGATGACGGGAATGTCCATCGGGTCGCGGGCCTGGACGAGCAGGGTGGTGCGCGCCTCCTGCGAGACGTTCACGCCCGAGCCGTGGATGGTCAAGTAGTTGAAGATCAGCACGTCCCCGGCCAGCGCCTCGCACGGAACTGCCGAGTCGATCGGGTAATCGGCGATCGGCAGGTGATGGTCGGAACTGCTCGCGTGGGCGCGCGGACCACCCTTGTGGGATCCCGGCACCACGCGCACGCAGCCCTTGGCGAGCGGGGCGTCGTCGAAGTGGACGATTGCCGCGACCATAGAGTTGGATTCGTGCGGGAAGTACGGGAAATCCTGGTGCAGCGGAAACGGGCTGCCTTTCTCGGGCGGCTTGATGAACATCTTGGTGTGGTGGAGTTGGACGTTGGGGCCGATGATCGACTGGAGTGGCGCGGTCAGGCGAGGATCGGTGATCAGGCGGGCCATCGCCGCCGATTGGAACTGCACGTCATGGCAGTGGAGGATGCGCGTCTGGCCAGTGCGCACGCTGCCCCAGGTGGCGTCGGTGTCGTGGTGGGGTTCCAGACGCTTGGCGAGATCGTGCAGCTCCTGGCGCCAGCCCGCGCATTCACCCTTGGTGAAAACTCCCCGTAGGATGATGTAGCCGTTATCGTCGTAGAAGCGCTGCTGATCTACGGTGAGACCGTTGACGACGCTGGGGGCGGCTTCCATGGCGGTTTTGTCGCTCATATATCCTCGTTCGGTATCCACCATCCTACCCGACTCGCCGCCTTCGCCATTGTAAGCTTTCACCGGTCATGGTAAAAATTCACCGATGCCGCACATGCCAGCCCCAGTGATGCCGTCGCTGCGCTGGCCCTTGCGGGTGCTTCCGGTGCCGGGGGCTGCGGGGCGTTTCCCGCATTCCGACCGCGACTTCGGGGCGCGCTACCTGGGTCCGTCGAACGCGATCCATCTCTACGAGTACGGCGGCGAGATGCGGCTCGACGACCACGCCTTCTCCTTCGCGCCCGGGGATCTCACCATCACGCCCGCTGGCGTCGCCTCGCGCTACCACCTGCCGGTGCCTGGGCACCACTGGTGCATCCATTTCCAGGCCCAGTCGAGCGGCCGCGAGTCGTTCGTCCTCCCGTGCCATATCCGGCTCGGGCCGCGTCGCGATTTCGTCATCGATCGCATGGCCGGGATCGCCCGCCTGGGCGCACAGGGCTCGGCCACCGGCGGCACCGGCGAGGTCGCGGCCGCGGCGGCGTCGGCGGCGCTCCAGGAGCTGCTGCTCTGGCTGCGCCTCTCGACCGATGCGGGTGGCGGAACGCGGGGAGATGGTCTTGATCGTGGTGATGCCGCGCTCGAGCGCCTGGCCGCGATCATCGCCGAGCGCTTCGCCGAGCCGCTCGCCGTCCCGGACCTGGCGCGCGCCGTGGGCATGTCGCAGAACCATCTGGCGCGGCGGTTCCATCAGCGCTTCGCCATGACCATCCCGCGCTTCCTGCTGGCGCGACGCATCGAACGGGCGCGGCACCTGCTCCAGATCACCGACCTGCCGGTGAATGTGGTGGCGGCCTCGGTCGGGATGCCGGATCCCCAGCACTTCAACAAGCAGTTCCGGCGTCTGGTGGGCCACAGCCCGTCGGCGGATCGCGACAAGGCGGAGCGGATCCGTGGCGACCGCTCATCCTGACGGACGCGGCGGGCCGCATTGCCCCCAGACCGCCATCGCCCACAATGCCGCCATGTTCACCGGCATCATCGAGCAGGTCGCGCGCGTCGGCGCGATCACGCACGCGGCGGGCTCGACCAGGCTGACCATCGACCTGGGCGCGCTCGCCGAGGGCACGCGCGTGGGCGACAGCATCGCCGTCTCCGGCGCCTGCCTCACCGTCGCTGGTCTTTCGGGGCGCAGCGCGGCCTTCGACGTCAGCGAGGAGACCCGCCGCAAGACCACCATCGGCGGCTGGAAGACGGGACGACGGGTGAACCTCGAGCGCGCCCTCGCCCTCGGGCAGCGGCTCGGCGGCCATCTGGTGAGCGGCCACGTCGATGGCATCGGCCGCCTGCTCGAACGCCGCCCCGAGGGTGGCAGCGAACGATTTACCCTCGCCATGCCCGAGGACGGCTCGGTGACGGTGGTCGAGAAGGGCTCGCTCGCCGTCGACGGGATCAGCCTGACCACCTGGGCCTGCGCGGGCGGACGCTGCTCGATCGCGGTCATCCCCCACACCCTCACCCACACTACGCTCGGCGATCTGCGGCCGGGCATGCCGGTGAACCTCGAGCAGGATCTGATCGGGCGCTGGGTCGAGGCCATGACGCTCAAGCAGGGCTCTCCATCCGCGCCCGCGCCGATCGCCAAACCACGCCGCCGCACGCGTCCGTCCTGACATTCCCTGCGCTCTCTAGCGTAGAGCGTGTCGGCGTGGTACACGCCGTCCGCGAGCGGCGCCTCGGACCCTAGGCAACCGTCGGCCCTCCCCTACCGTCGTGCGCATCTCCTGCTGGACACCCGCGCATGCGGGCTCGCCAGAGACACCTCAGAGGCGCGCATGACCACCACGACCGATTCCTCGTCCGCTCACGTCGCCGTCCGCTCCATCGCGGGCGCGGGATTGGCCACCCTGGCTTTGGCGGTGGCGTGCACGTTCTCTGGCTGCGACGAACGCGAGCCATCGACCACCTTCAAGAAACACGTCACGACCGAGACCGACGACTCCGGATACTCGATCGCGACCGGCGTTGGCGGTCGCCCGGACACCGGTCGTGGGTTGGGTGATCCCTTGCGCTTCGCCTACTACGGCTTGCCGCTCTCGGATCCGCTCCAGCCGCAGCTCACGCCGTTGTTCAATCTCGGCTACGTGGTGGGCTACGACCACGGACGCCGCTGCCCGGCGTGGGCCGCCTATCGCCTGTTCGCCACCGACACCAAGGCCAAGGACACGCGTTCGGACAAGGCCGGATCGTCCGAGGATGCGCGCATCGCGCAGGCCCCGTCGGCCGACGACGCCGCGAGCAAGACCAAGGCAGCGCCCAAGCCCGACGATTACGATCGCAAGTCCGGCGTTACCCGCCGCCATCTCGTGCCCAGTGGTGCGATCGCCAGCGATTACGGCGACGACGCCGGAGCCGAGACCAGACTGTCGTCGGACATCGCTCCGGCGCCGGCCGAAGCGGACAACGCCTGGGACACCCTCGTCAACCTCGAGCCGGCCTATGCGCAGGCCTACAACGAATTGTGGGTGATGACTGGTCCGCTCTTCGAGGGCGACAAGCGGTTGCCCTCGGGAACCGCCGCGCCCAGCGCCTTCTGGAAGATCCAGGTCACGGTGCAGGACGGCCGCACCAGGACGCAGGCGTTCATCGTGCCGGCCCAGCCGGTCACCCAGAAGAAGGGCGTGCCGGTCGACCTGGCCACCCGCATGGTGTCGGTCGCCGATATCGAGGCCAAGACCGGGCTGACCTTCTTCGGTGATTTCCACGACAGCGACGGGGACACCGTCGAACTGCTCAAGTCGGTGGTCGCGGATGGGCTGTGGCCGACGGATGCCAGCCAACCGCAGCCGGTGGCGTCAGCGCAGAAGCCCGCCAGCGCCGCCAAGAAGCCGTCCGCCGGCTCGAGCGGCTCCAGCTCGAAGAGCGCTCACTGACGACGTCGGCTCAGCGCGCCCCGTCGCGCTTTCCAGGCGCTTTCCAGTCGGCCCCGGCGCCCTACCGTCGCGCATGGATGTGATCTGGGCGATCTGCCGCCGCGACCTGGTCGCCGCGTTCAACACGCCGCTGGCGTGGCTGGTGCTCGCCTGCTGGACCGCGCTCATCGATACCGTGTTCTGGCTCGATCTGCACCGCTGGTACGGCACCGCGGGCTCGGACACGCCGCTGTTCGTGACCGCGATGAACAGCGGCATTTTCTTCCTGACCCTGCTCGCTCCAGCCATCACCATGAACAGCTTCTCGCTCGAGCGCGTCCAAGGCACCATGCAGCTGTTGCTCACCGCCCCCCTGCGTGAGCACCAGCTGGTCATCGGCAAGTTCCTCGCCGCGTTCACGGTGCTCGCGACCCTGGTGGCGGCGACGGCGATCCAGCCGCTGACCCTGATGTTCGTCAGCGCGGTGCCGATGGCTCAACTCGCCGCCGGGTACGCGGGCCTGCTGCTCGCGTGCGCGTTGTTCGCCGGACTGGGCGTATGGATCAGCCTGCTCGTCGACAGCCCGGTCGCCGCCTATGTCATCACCTTCGGCGTGATCGCGGTGCTGATCATCCTCGGCTATCTCGGCAACGACGGACCGCTGGGCGTGGCGAGCCGCGCGCTCGGCCTGTCGCGGCGGGCAGAGCCATTCTTCCGCGGCGAGATCCGTCTCGGCGACGTCGCCTACTTCGTCGGCGCGGCGCTCGCCACCCTCGTCATGTCGCACGGCGTATTGTGCGCTCGCAGGATCCATGGCTGACCCCCTTCCACCCGCAGCGTCCGATTCCGGAATGCCGCCACCCCAACCGTCTGGCGGAAGCATCCCTGGCAGTCTGCCCCGCAACCATTCGCGCCGCGGGTGGTGGAAGGCCGCCGGCGGCCTGGGCGGCCGCACGCTTGTCTGGCTGCTGCTGGTGGGGCTCGCCGTCGCCGCGGCGGATCGCTCGCGCGCGGTGCTCGACCTGAGCGCCGACCACCGCTTCAGCCTGAGCCCCGAATTGACCACGCTCTTGCGCGCACAGGCAGAGCCGGTCGAGATCGTCGGCATCTGGCCGGCCGAGGAAGCCGACCGCTTCGACATCGTCGGCACCGATCTCGCACTGATGGCCGCCGCCGGAACGCGCGTCTCATGGCGCCACATCGATCCCACGCTGCAGAAGCCGGCTCTCGACCAGTTCGCCGAGCGTTACCACGACGCCGATGTGGCGGTCTACGTGTGCCGCGGCGAACGCAGCTTCAAAATCCCCTTGAGCGATTACACCCGCCTGGTGCTGCAGCGCGAAGTCGGCGGCGCGCTGGTCTCGCTGGCCGATCCGCATCATCCGCGCGCGGTGCTCACCCAGGGGCACGGCGAGCTGCGTCCGGGCGGCGGCAGCGACGACGGCTGCGACCTCCTCGCCCACGCTCTCGAACTCGCCGGGTACGACGTGGCGGTGGTCGATGCCTCGACCGGGCACGCCGTGCCACCGGACGCCACATTGATCGTCGCTGGGCCGACCGCGCCGTTCGGGCCCGCCGACCTGGCGATGCTCGGCGAGCACCTGCGTGACGGCGGCAGCGTGCTGGTGCTGGCGGACGACCGCGCGCCGAGAGACCTCTGCGTCTTCCTCCGCCAACGCGGGCTGATGATCGGAGCCGGATTTCCCGCGGAGCTCGGGCCAGGCCATTGGGACCTGTTGCTCGATCCCGAGGCCGCGACCGCACCCGGGGTGGTGGTGCACAGCATGCGGCACTACTTCGCTGGCCAGGCCGTAGGTTTCGCCAACGCGCAGCTGCTGCTCGGCCATTTCGCGGACGCGAGCACGGACGAGCCGATGATCCTCGATCATCCCGCCACCGTTGCGGTCGCGCATGCGGGCACCCTGGTGCTCAGCCCGCGTACCACCCGGGTCGAAGCGTTCACCGCGGCTTGGCTCGCGAGCACGGACGAAGCCGTCGCCAAGCGTTTCGCGTCGACCGGCGAGGCTCCGATCGACGCCGCCAAGCTGTTCCAGACCATGAAGGGCGATGCCTGGATCCAGCCGTTCAAGCCTGGGCTCGACGCGCCGCGTGGGCTCGACCAGGCGGACGCGCGCGTGGTCGCGTGGGCGCTCGAGTATCCGCCTTCCGATCATAGCGTGCGTGCCGGTGTCGGTGCGCGTCTGGTCGCCTGGGGCAGTCGCGCGGCGGCCTGCAACGGCACTCTGGCCCAGGTCGGTTTCGCCAATCCTACCCTGTTGCGCGACCTGGTCGGCTGGCTGGCGCGGCGCGCGGCGCCGACCTCGATTCCCCAGGCAGAGTTCACCGCCTATCAGGTGGTCGCATCCGACCGCACGCTGTTCCTGCTGCTCGGTCTGCTGGTGGTGGTGGTGCCGTGCCTGTGCCTGGGTGGGGCGATGCTCACATGGTGGGATCGCCGCTGACTCTCAGTTGGGGGGCTACGGCCCCCCAACATCGCGCTCCGCGCTGCCCCCCGGAAGGCGGGGAGCAGGGAGGGTTTGGGCTGGGTTGCAATGCAATCTTAATTCGGCGATTCGCCGGCGGGTGGCGGGCGGCGGCGCCAGGCGCCGGGGGTAAGGCCGGTGTGACGTTTGAAGACGGTGCCGAAATGCTGGACGCTCGCGAAGCCGAGCGCGAAGGCGATCTCGGTGTTGTTCGATCGCGGGAGCATCGCCTTGGCGCGATCGATCCTCGCCTGGGCCAGGAATTCGGCTGGACTCATGCCGGTCTCCGCGACGAACCGCTCCGAGAACACGCTGCGACTCATGCCCACGGCGCGCGCGAGCGCGTCGACGCGAACAGGAGCTGCGAGGCGTTCGCGCAGCAGGTCGACCGCGTTGGCGATCGGCTTGGTGTACGCACCGGCGCTTGGTCGATCACGGGTGAATGCCGCCCACGAACGCGCCACGCCGAAGAGGATGCGATGGACGTGCGCGCGGCAGATCGACGCCGCCTGCTCGCGCCGGCCGAGTCCTTCGGACAACAGTCCGGCGAACGCGGGCAACAGCCCCTCCTCCGCCTGGAACGGTACCGGTCGGATCGACGCGAAGGTCTCGATGAGCGAGGCGCGCTCGCCTGCGTCCAGACCGCGCAGGCTCTCGGGGGTGAGTGTCACCGCCAGCCAGCACATGTCGCAGCGATGGAGGACCACGTCCATGCCGCTGTGCTCATGGCCCGGGGCCATGACGAACAGATCGTTGCTGCGCACGATGTGGCTGCGGTCGCTGATCCATTCATCGATCTGGCCGCGCACCAGGAAATGGATCTCCCAGGCATGCTCGTGGGCATGGCGGCCGAGGTTCTGGGGTTGGCGCCGCGTCCAGGTGTTGAATCCGGCCCACACGATGTCCGGCAGCACGTCGGAGCCGAAGCCGCCGGGCTGGAAGGCGAGGGGATGCCGGATCCGGGTGGCCATGGTCAAGATGCTATCGACCCAGCCATTGCGCAAAATCCGTTCCCGCCTGATCCGGCTCACGGTGTACACGCTTCTCCGGGCGGTCGTCGTGTAATGGGAACAGGAGCAGTAAATGCAGATTTTTGCAGGTTAAATCGCTACATATGACCTCTCACCCGACGAAGCATCCTTGCCACGCTCACGGTGCCGACGAGCCGCCACTCGCGGCCAACGCGCTCACGCGGTAGCGTTGGCGACGGAGACACCACCGTGCCCACCGCCCCCTGCGACATCCTTCAGGCCCTCGACATCCCCGCCGACCTGCATGCCGATGCGGGCATGCTCACCGGGAGGGAGCGCAGCTCCCTCGACGAGCAGGGCTTCGTCCTGCTCTCCGGCCTCGCTGACGAGGCCTGGCTGGCCACCGCCCGCGCCCGCTACGAAGAGCTGGTCGTCAATGAAGGCGCTGACCTGTACTCGGTGTCGAGCTACAAAGGAGAGTTCCACCGCGAAGTCGGCTGCCGTCGCCTCGCGGATCTGGTCAACAAGGGAAGCATGTGGGACCACGCCTGGCTGCACCCCCGCATCCTGGCGGTGGTGGCGCACGTGCTCGGCAGGCCGTTCAAGCTCTCGGCGCTCAGCGGTCGCGACGCGCAGCGCGGCTTCGGCCGCCAGGGCCTGCACGCCGATTGGGGCAAGCGCTCCGCTGGCGAACCCTTCCACGTCGTCAACTGCATCTGGGCCCTGGATGGCTTGACCACGGCCAATGGCGCGACCCGTCTGGTGCCAGGGAGCCATGTCCTCGATCATGGACCCGACGCCGAGATGGAGGACTGCTCGAAGGACCACCCGCGCCAGCGCGTCCTCGAGGCGCCTCCGGGAACCGTAGTGGCGATGAATTCGCACACCTGGCACGGCGGCACCGATAACCAGGACGGCACCCCGCGCCGCACCCTGCACGCCTACTTCTGCGCCCGCGAACACTCCCAGCAGCTCAACCAGCGCGAACACCTGCGCGTGCGCACCGCTGACCGCCTCCCCCCCGCCGCGCGCTGGCTCCTCGACGCCTGACGGCTCATCCTTCCCCCCGAGCGGCACAAGCCGCGAGCGCCCGCCGAGCTCCGGTTTGCGTGAATAATGGGCGCAGCCCATCACGCAAACTTTTTGGCCGGCACGGACAAAAAGAGGAGCGACAAAGGGCGTGGGGGTTTGGGGGCGCAGCCCCCAATGAAAAAAGCGCCCGCCGAGCTCCGGTTTGCGTGAATAATGGGCGCAGCCCATCACGCAAACGTTTTGGCCGCCTGGCGGACAAAAAGAGGAGCGACAAAGGGCGCGGGGTTTGGGGCAGAGCCCCGATTAAATTCTAGTCGCGATGCCGACCAGGATGCGGCCGTACAACGCCGCAGGGCAGTTGTTGAATTCGACCCCCGGCGTGCGCCCGTAGCTCCGGCGCGCGCGCCAGCGGATGAAGGGCGCCAGGAAGCCGAGCATCAGGCTGGTGCGCTGCTTCTTGTCGCAATCGAGGCGGTCGAGGGTGAAGCCGCTCTGCGCGAGGATGAAACGGTAGCGATCCGGCGAGAACGCCGAAATGTGCTGGTCGACCGGATCCTGCTCGGCCGGATCGAGCGGCCCGTGCAGATTCAGGTAGCCGGTGGTGAGGAACATCATGCGCGACTTCAGCGACATGATGTTCGGCGTGGTGAAGATGAACTTGCCACCGGGAGCGAGTACGCGCGCGACTTCACGGAAGAATCCGAGGTGGCTCTCGAGGTGCTCGGTGACCTCGTACGCCGTCACCAGGTCGAAGGACGCGTCCCCGTAGGGCAGCCGGCCATGCGCATCGACCCGCAGGCATTCGATGCCCGGGGCCTTGAACATCTCTGGGTACATGTCGCAGGCGGATACCTGGTACCCGGCATCGCGCAGGCGCAGAGCCAACGCTCCCTGCCCAGCGCCGACATCGAGCACGCGCGGCCGGGTAGCGGGCGGCGCCTCTCGCAGCAGCGTCGGCATGACCAGCGCATGCATGCCGGGCATGGCCATCTCCGACGCGGGTCCACCGGTGACGTATTTCGGGTCCGGTCGCGCCGGCGCGAAGCTGCTCATCCTGCAAGTTCCTCGTCTTGGGCGTCGCGCGCGAACATGCGCGGACGTGCGTGGCTGGGACGATAGCGTCGACAACGTGAATGGCAGTACATCCTCGCCACCGAGATCACTCCGCGAGATCGATCCCGGCCGCGCGCAGGGCCTTGCGCACCTCGGCGATATGGGCGTGGTCGCGGGTCTCGACCACCAGGGTGATCGCGACGATGGCGACGTCCGCCGGGCCGAAGTTGCGGTCGTGGCGCACGTCCTTGATGCTCGCCCCGGATTCGGCGACCACCGCGAGCATCCGTGCCAGGTTGCCGGGCCGGTCGCTGACCCGGGTCTCGATGTGGCAGAGCCGGCCCTCGGCGGCCAGGCCGCGGTCGATCACCCGCGCGATCATGGTCACATCGATGTTGCCGCCGCACAGCACCAGCGCGACGGTTTGGCCCTCAAGGCCGAGATCCCTGGCCATGAGCGCCGCGAGCGGCACCGCGCCGGCGCCCTCGACTACCTGCTTCTCGTGCTCGAGCAGGCGCAACACCGCCTGGGCGATCTGCGCCTCGTCGACCAGCACGAAGCGGTCGACCAGGCGCTTGGCGATCGGAAAGCAGAACTCGCCGGCCTGGGCGACCGCGAGGCCGTCGGCCAGCGTCGGCTTGGATGTGATGGGCACCGGATGGCCCGCCGCGAGCGCCTCGTGCATGGTGGGTGCGCTCAGGGCTTCGACGCCGATCACCGTGGTGCTCGGGCGCAGCGATTTGATCGCGGTGGCGATGCCGGCGATCAGCCCGCCGCCGCCGACCGGAACGATCACCGCATCCAGTTCGGGCAGATCCTCGAGCAGCTCGAGCCCGAGCGTGCCCTGGCCGGCGATGATGTCCTCATCATCGTAGGGCGGCACGAAGGTCATGCCGCGCTGCGCGCCGATCTCGAGCGCGCGCGCGCGGGCCTCGGCGAAGCTCTCGCCGTGTTGCACGACCTCTGCGCCGAAACCGCGGCAGTTGCTGACCTTCACCAGCGGCGCCCATTTCGGCATCACCACGGTCACCGGCACGCCGAGCTCGCGGCCATGGAAGGCCAGGCCGAGGGCGTGGTTGCCGGCGGACACCGCCACCACCCCACGGCTGCGACTCTCGGCGCTCAGCAGCATCAGCTTGTTGCGCGCGCCGCGCTCCTTGAAGCTGCCGGTGACCTGCAGGTGATCGAGCTTGCAGTAGACCTCGGACCCGCACAGCCGGCTGAGGCTCAGCGAGTACGGGCACGGGCTGTGATAGATGTGTTCCCGGATGCGTTCGCGCGCGGCCAGGATGTGTTCGAGGGTGACGCTCACGCCAGCCACGGTGCAGGCCACGGCGGCGAATTCCACCGCTGGATTGACATCCCAGGGCGCGCTCCACCGTCCGCGCATGCCAGCTCCGGGCGCGCCGACCTTCGTCATCCATGCCCGCGGCGATTGGCCATCCGGCGCCATCCGGGTGGAATGGGTGCCCAGCGGTCTGTGCATCACCCCGCCGGTCGCCGCGCTCATCGAATCCACCTGGACCACCACCATGGCGCGTCCGGGCGTGCACCTGTTCGACGGGCCGCTCTGCCGCCTGGAATCCTGGCGCGTGGACGGGCACGGCCTGCACCTCACGCTGAGCCGCACCTCGTACAAGGTCTTCCTGGGCACCAATGGCCGAAACGCCCATCTCGCGGCTTCGCTCGGCGCGCAGGCGATGGCCAATGCCGTGGGCACCAGCGCGGCGGTGCTCAGCAGCGACGGCTTCCTGGTCTTCGGCGAGCGCGGGCCGCACGTCGCGCTCTACCCCGACTGCGCCCACCCCTTCGGCGGCTGCCTGGAGCCGAGCGACGGCCTGGACGTGGTCGAGGACATGGCACGCGAGCTGCGCGAGGAGCTGGGACTCGGCGCGGCGGATCTCGTTGACCTGCGCTGCCTCGCGCTCGGCGGCGATCTCGCCCTCGGCCAGCCCGAGCTGACGTTCCTCGCGGTGACCAAGCTGACGCGCGCTGAACTCGAACGCCGGGTCGACCACGAGGAGCATCGCGGCAGCTGGGCGATGCGCGCGAACGCCGAGGATATCGCGCTCGCCCTGCGCGAAGATCGCGCGATGACCCCACTCACGCGCCTGACCCTGCTGGTTTACGGCGGACACGCCTTCGGAGCGACGTGGCTATCCCGCGCATGCACGTGGGGTGGTGCTGGCGAGTCCATTGGCGAATAGCGGCGGACGCCTAGGCTCGCAGCTATGCATTCAGACAGGCCTTTGGACATGACCTCCGACCCTGCCATGCCCGCCGAACTCGCCGTCATCGTGGAGCTGGCGCGCCATGCGGGATCCCAGGTCATGGCCAGTCATGGACGGGTCGAGCGCCTGACCAAGACCAGCGCTGGCGAGCGCATCCAGGGTTGGGAGCCGACCGAGGCGGTGACCGAGGCCGATCGCGCGACCCAGCGCCTGATCGTCGCCGAGCTGCGCCGCCGCTTTCCCGACGACGGCATCATCGGCGAGGAGAGCGACGACGGCGCGGGCATCACCAACTGCCCGCCGGCGCGCGGCGAACGCTGGTGGGTGATCGATCCCATCGATGGCACCAACAACTTCGTCGCCGGGCTCGGCTGTTTCGCGGTCTGCATCGGCCTGCTCGATCGTGGCATGCCGGTGCTCGGAGTCGTCCACGACGTCACGCGCCAGCAGACCTACGCTGGAGCCGCCGGGGCGGGAGCCTGGATCGACCATCGACCAGTCGCGGCCCCGTCCACGCCGATGAGCGACCGCTCCCTGGTCATGCTGACCTGCAACCTGCTCGACCGGCGTGGCGCCCTGCCTGGGTTCATCTCCCACTGGCTGGCGACCTCGCCATGGAAGTTCCGCATGCTCGGCAGCGCCGCGTTGGAGGCCGTGCACGTGGGTGCCGGAGTCGCCCATGCAGCCATCACCGTGAATGGTAAATTATGGGACGTGGCCGCCGCGGCGGCCGTGGTCCTGGCTGCGGGAGGGCGTGTCACTGATCTGAGTGGAAATGATCTATTTCCATTTACACTAAAGGATTACATCGGAGCAAAGGTGCCTTTCCTGGCTGCTGGCGGGGCCGCGCACGCGCAGATCCTGGCCGATATAACCGGTCGCGGTTGGCCTACCGGGTGATCGGTTCTTTGTTGAAAACGATTCTCAATAAGTCATGATAGGCCCATGACCGCAGCCCTCCAGGCCAGCGTCCAACCGTCGACCAGCCTGACCTCCGGAACCCGCCCCGCGGATCCGAGCGTCGACCATACCCTCGACCAACTGGCCACCGGATCGTCAGCCACCCTGCTGGCGGTGCGTGGCGAGGCGGGCATCCGCCGTCGGCTCCTCGAGATGGGTCTGTGCCCAGGCATGGTCGTCGAGGTCCTGCGCCGGGCGCCTCTGGGGGATCCCATCGAACTGCGCGTGCGCGGATACCTGCTGAGCGTGCGCGCCGATCAGGCGCGCCTGATCACCATCTCTCCGATATCCATCGCGCGAATCGCCGGTCCGTAGGCCATGCTCGGTCTCGCACCTGTGCGCGCGGGTGGCCCAGCCACCCGCACCGTAGCGATCGCCGGGAATCCCAATTCCGGCAAGACCACGGTATTCAACGCCCTCACCGGTCTGCGCCAGAAGGTCGCCAACTATCCGGGCGTCACCGTCGACAAGAAGACCGGGCGCTGCCGCGTCGGGCGCGGCGACGCCCAGCACTGGGTCGACGTGGTCGATCTCCCTGGCACCTACAGCCTGATCCCCAGCTCACCCGACGAGCAGGTCACCACCGAGATCCTGCGCGGGCTGCGTCCCGACACGCCGCCCCCCGACGCGCTGATCGCGGTGATCGACGCCTCGAACCTGCCGCGCAACCTCTACCTGGTCAGCCAGCTGCTCGAGCTCGGGCGACCCCTGGTGGTGGCGCTGAACATGACCGACATCGCCGAGCGGCGCGGCCTGCACGTCGACGCCGCCGCGCTCGCGCGCGAACTCGGCGTCCAGGTGGTGCCGATGGTCGGCCATCGCTCGCGAGGCGTCGACGACCTCAAGGACGCCATCGACGCGGTGTTGGCGAAACCCGTTCCCGCGCCCTTGCCTGCCTGGTCGCTGCCCGCCGCCATGACCTGCGAGATGCGTCGGGTCGGTGCCGAGATCGGACCGGACGCATCCGCCATGGGCGCGATCGCCCACCGCCTGCTGATCGGCGACACCGCCGCCGACATCTCCGGCCACGCGGCGCGGCTCGAACCCTCGCTCGCCCGCTCGCGCGAACGTTTCGCCGGCGAGGGCCTCGACCCCGTGCTCGTCGACATCGAGGCCCGCTACGCCTGGATCGATGGCCTGGTGGGGCGCACAGTCACGCGCAGCGAGATCGCCGCCAAGCGTACCCTCACCGAGCGCGTCGATGGGGCGCTGATGCACCCGGTGCTGGGCCTCGCCATCTTCGCGGTGGTGATGGCGGCGGTGTTCGTGAGCGTGTTCTGGATCGCGCAGCCGCTGATGAGCGGCCTGCAGACGGGCGTCGACGCGCTCGGCGCGCTGCTGACCACGCATCTCGCGCCCGGACCACTGAAATCGCTGCTGCTCGATGGCATCGTCAAGGGCGTCGGCGCCGTGGTGGTGTTCGTGCCGCAGATCGCCATCCTCTTCCTGTTCCTGGCGATCATGGAGGACAGCGGCTACCTGGCGCGCGCGGCCTTCCTGATGGATCGCGTGCTCTCCAAGGTCGGGCTGCACGGCAAGAGCTTCATCCCGTTGCTGAGCTCGTTCGCCTGTGCGATCCCCGGGATCATGGCCACGCGCACCATCGACAGCAGGAAGGACCGCCTCGCCACCATCATGGTCGCGCCGTTCATGAGCTGCAGCGCGCGCCTGCCGGTCTACTTCCTGCTCATCGGCACCTTCTTCGCCCCCTTCTTCACGCCGATGCAGCGGCCATTCGCGCAGGGCATGATCATGCTCGGCTGCTACGTGCTCGGCATCGTCGCTGCGGCCGTGGTCGCATGGGTGTTCCGCCGCACCCTCCTGCGCAAGGGTCCGAAAGGTTCGTTCATCCTCGAGATGCCGAGCTACAAGGCGCCGCAGGTCACCGAGATCGCGCGCCAGGTGTGGGTCAATTCGAGCAAATTCCTCACCAAGGCCGGCACCATCATCTTCTCGCTGTCGGTGCTGCTGTGGGCGCTGTCGTACTATCCACGGTTGCCCGCCGAGCGTGCGTCCGCCATCGAAGCGCAGGCGCGCGCTGCGGCTCCCACGGCGTCGGCGACCGCCCCAGTCGTCGCTCCTGCGGAACGTGATCGTGGCAATGACACCCCCGAAGCCGTGCCCATCGCTGACCCGGTGCAGGAGCGCGTCGACGACGCGGTCGCCAGCGCGCAGATGGCCAACTCGTACGCCGGCCGCTTCGGGCATGTCATCGAACCGGCGATCGCGCCGATCGGTGGCGATTGGAAGATCGGCATCGGCCTGATCGGCGCGTTCGCGGCGCGCGAGGTCTTCGTCTCGACCTTGGGCATCGTCTACGGCGTCGGCGACACCGAGACGCGTGGTACCACCGGGCTCAGCGAAGCGATCGCCACCGACCGCCGCCCCGATGGCTCCCTGGTGTGGACGCCGCTGGTGGCGGCGACGCTGCTGGTGTGGTTCGTGCTGGCCATGCAGTGCATGTCGACCATCGCCGTCGTCCGCCGCGAGACCGGCGGCTGGGCGTGGCCGATCTTCATGATCGTGTACATGAATTCGCTCGCCTACGTCGCCTGCCTGGCCGTGTTCCAGGTCGGCTCGCGCATCATCGGCTGATCACGCGGGCCATACGAAAGGACGCCATGCAGACCGCCATCGTCTTCGCCATCATCGCGATCTGCGCGGGTTTCGTGGCGTGGCGCGCGTTCCGCAGCCTCGCCGGCACCAAGACCGGCTGCGGCTGCGCGACCTGCCCCGCGCTCAAGGATCGGCCGCGGGCGAGCGTCCCCGTCGCCTCCACCAGCAGCAACAGGGCCAGCAGCGCCAGCCCCGTGCGTCAGGGCGGACCGTAGAACGCCTGCGCCTGCAGGCCGATGGCCTTCACCCGCGCCACGATCGCATCGACCTCGGCGTCCTTCAGCGGCGTGACCATCGCCTCGGCGGTCTTGCGCGCGGTGGTGTAGATCTGCACCAAGGCGATCCGGCAGCCATCGGATGCCAGACGGTGCAGTCGGCCGATGTAGGCGTCGAGCTCCTGTGCCGTCGGCGGCGCATCGTGGAGGCGCATGAACAGCGATTGGATCACCAGTGGCCTGGCGCGTCCGCAGTCGCGCAGGTTATCGAGCACGCGCGCGAGCGGCACCTTGGTGCGATCGACGAGCTGGTAGTAATCCTCGGTGCCGGCGTCGAGCTTGCCCCAGACCTCGCCGCGGTGGGCGTCGAGGAACGCCAGCGTCTCTACGACCTCGGGGCGGTGCAGCAGCGTGGCATTGGTGATCACCACCACCTTGCATGCTGGAAGGCCGTGCCGCTCGATGAGCTCCACGGCCAGGCGCGCGGCGGCGGCGAAATGCGCGCTCGCGGTCGGTTCGCCATCGCCGCTGAAGGCGACGTCATTGACGCGCCTGAGTTCAGTGGGCGTGGCCGCGAGTTGCCCAGCGGCGAACAGCTCGCCGCTGGCCGCCAGACCGAGCATCTGGTCAAGTTCTGCGCGCAGCACCGTGAGATCGACCTCGCGATCACCTCCCGGCACGGTGCGATCGACGCTGCAGTACACGCAGTCGAAGTTGCAGCCCTTGTCGGGATTCAGGTTCACGCCGATGGACAGGCCCTGCGAACGCCGGCTGATCACCGGGTAGACGTAGCGGTTGGCGCGCCAGGCGCGGCTGTGCTGGGTGAAGAGCGGGGTGCTGACGGTCACGCCGGCATCATAGGCGGTCCGGAAATCGGGGCGAGCGCCATGACCGGGATCGGTGGAAACGACGGAGCCCAGGCCAAGCCTGGGCTCCGTCCTCATCTCTGTGATCTGGAATCAGCGGTCAGAAGTTCGCGGCCGGGATGCCCACGCCAAAGCCCCAGCCCGCGACGTAGTTGACCACCTTGACGAACACCCGGTTGGTTCCGGCCTTGAGCCGAACCGTCGCCATGTCGTCGGCCGGCTGGTAGCCGCGGCCGGTCTCGTTCTCGTGCACCACCTCGCCGTTGATCCAGATCTTGATGCCGTCATCCGAACCACAGGTCAGCACCGCCTCACGCGCGTGCACCGATTCGATCTCGGCGTAAGCGTACGCGGCGGCGTACTCGTGGCGGCCGATGCATTGGTCGAAGTCGACGTGCCCGTTGTTGGCGGTCACCTTCTTCCAGGCCAGCTTGTCGGTGGTCGACTTCGACGCGCCCGCGCCCGCGGACATGGCTTGACGCGCGCCCGATGCATAGGTGGCCTTCAGATCGACCGAGCCGTCCTTGCGCTTGGCGAAGTCGGCCTCGACCTGGAACTTCTCATTCAGATTGATGAAGCCTTCCTTGGCGGCCGGGAAGGCGCCGAGCACCTGCCATTCCTTGATGTAGTGCTTGGTCGCTTCCGCCTTGAGCTTCTTGGCAGCGGCGTGGGCGAGATCCCAGCTCTTGCGCAGGGTCTTGGGATCGACCTTCGGGAACTTCTTGCCGCTGGTCGGCACCAGCGTCTTGGCGTTCAGCTTCGGCAGCGCATCGCCGTGCGCGGCGATCAGCTCGTCGCACATCTCGACAATCTGGTCAAGCGACATGGTCGCGGCGGTCAGCGGATCGAACATGCATGCCTGGTAGACGTGGTCGCGGCGGCCTTCCATCGCGGCGCGGATGAACAGCTCGTGCTGGGTGATGTGGTTCTGCATGTAACCGACCAGCTGCGGGGGCAACTCGCCGACGTGCGCGAAGTGCAGGCCGGTGCGATCGACCAGGGTCGGACCCTCGACGATCGCGGTCTTGGGCAGGTTGTCGATCAGGCCGTTGTTGGGCATGTTGCCGTAGATGACCGACGGCGTGCCGGTGACGATCGAGTGGATGATGGTCGAGCCGTATTCGTGGCTGCGGCAGACCGTCTTCATCTCCTCCTTCGAGCGGCTGAACACGCGCAGGCGCTCGAACTCATCGACGATGCCGTCACAGCGGCGCAGGTACTCGTCGATCGGCACGCCGAAGCGGTCGATGGTCTCCTTGCCGCGTGGGATGAACCAGGCGTTGTACTCGGCGTTATGCTCGCTCGATTCGGTGATGAAGTGGCCGAGGCGCTTCATCAGCTCGAAGCGGACCTTGTTGGTGTTGTAGATCTTCGCGTCGTTCATCGCCGCGAACAGGCGCGGGTAGAGGTCGACGCCGTCCTTCTCCATCTTGGTGTAGAAGGCCATGTGGTTGATGCCGGCGCAGGTGAACGCGACCTGGTCCGACTTCTCGCCGATGTAGCCCATCAGCTGGTCGAAGGTGCCCTGCACCGAATGGCAGAGGCCGACCGCGCGGATGTTGCTGGTGCGGAACACCGTCTGCATGTTCATCGACATCGGATTCGAATAATTCAGCAGCGTCGCTTTCGGGCAGACCTCCATCATGTCCTGGCACATGCCGGAGAGCATCGGGAAGGTGCGCAGCGCGCGGAAGAAGCCGCCGGGACCAGTGGTGTCGGCGATGGTGAAGTTGAGGTTGTACTTGCGCGGAATCTCGAAGTCGACGAGCGTCGAATCGAAACCTCCGATCTGGACCATGTTGATGACGAAGTCGGCGCCCTTGAGCGCCTTCTTGCGGTCCATGGTGGTCTCGATGGTCGGGTTCGCGCCGACCGCCTTGGCGACCTTACGGCAGAGGTTGCCGGCGACCTCGAGGCGCTCCTTGTCCACATCCATGTACGCGATGGTCGCATCCTTGAATTCGGGCATGCCGAGGATGTCGCCGGTGAGGTTGCGGGAGAACACCACGCTGCCGGCACCGATCATCGCGATCTTGATCATGGGGAGAGTTTCCTAAGTGGCTGTGAGTGGAGGAGACCTCGCGACCATCCGGTCCCTGACTGTGCAGAGACGGGTAGGGCTACGAGCTGGATATCCCCATCCTGCCAGAAAACACCGGGAGCGAAGTGGACCGGTTGTGATGATCGGTGTGCATTGTGTGACTAAGCCCCCTGCCGATCCCTGCATCCTTGTCCGTACCCCCTGCGCGCGCATGGTGCGACGATGCCCCGCGCCACGGTCCTCCAGCACGTCCCGTTCGAAGGTTGCGGGAGGATCGCCGGGGTCCTCGAGCGACTTGGCATCGGCCGGGCCGAACTGCGTCTGGACGAGGGCGACGCAGTCCCCCGGCCCGAGGATGTGGGCGACCTGCTGATCGTGATGGGCGGGCCGATGGGAGTCGGCGACGTGGCCGACCCGCGCTATCCCTTCCTCGCCAGCGAGCTCGCCTTGCTGCGCGACCTGATCGCCGTCGATCGCCCGATCCTGGGCATCTGCCTGGGTGCCCAGCTGCTCGCCCACGCCGCCGGCGCCAGCGTGCACCCGAACCTGCGCGGCCAGCCGCCGCGCCAGGTCCTCGAAGTCGGCTGGGCGCCCATCGAATTCCATGGCGCCGGCAGCGAGCCCGCGCTCACGGGCCTGGGCGCGACCGAGGTCATGCTGCACTGGCACGGCGACACCTTCGACCTGCCCGCCGGAGCGACCCTGCTCGCCTCGAGCGCCGACTGCCCCCACCAGGCCTTCCGCCTCGGCCAGCGCCAATACGGCCTGCAGTTCCATTGCGAAGTCGACGCCCCCACCATCGCCACCTGGGTGATCGAGGACGCCGACTACGTCATCCGCGCCAACGGCCCCCACGGCGCCGCCCGCATCCTCGCCGACACCCTCACCCACATGCCCCGCCACCGCGACATCGGCGACCGCCTGCTCACCAACATCATCACCGCAATGCTTCTCCCGCCGATGTGATCCGCCTTCCCCAATAGCGGGGGCAAGGGGCGCAGCCCCCACCACGTCCCGCGTGATTCACGTAGTTTCCGAATCAATCGCCCTCCGTGATTGCAGGGGCAAGGGGCGCAGCCCCCGCCACGCCCTATCCCAAACATGACCGCGAGGATCGTTATCGCTGGCGAGGCCAAGGCGGCGATTCCGAAGCGGTAGTCATCTACCGCGAGTGATGAGCCAACGCCGGCATCGCCAGCGATAACGACCGCAGCGAGCGAGGATCGTTATCGCTGGTGAGTCCTAGGCGGCGATTCCGAAACGGTAGTCATCTACCGCGAGCGATGAGCCAACGCCGGCATCGCCTGCGAGAACGACCGCAGCAAGATTGTGGCTAGCGTTTGACGGCGGGCATGGCCGAGGTCGAGGATCCGCGCTGGATACCGCGGAAGAGCATCTCCATCTCGTCCGGATTGTCGGACGTCGCGAGCGCGTCCTCGCGACTGATCATCCCGCTCTCGCAGAGCTTGAACAGGCTCTGGTTGAAGGTGATGCAGCCGAAGTGCTCGCTGTCGCGGATGGCGGTGTACAGCTCCGGGGTGCGGCCTTCCTCGATCATCTGCTTGATGGTTGGGGTGGCGACCATGATCTCGAGGCCGGGCACGCGGCCGGGCTTGCCATCCTTGCGCGGAATCAGGCGCTGGCTCACCACCGCCTGGAAGACCATCGCCATCTGCATGCGGATGAGCGCGTGCTGGTATGGCGGGAAGAAGTTGATGATGCGCTCCATGGTCTGCTGCGCATTGATGGTGTGCAGCGTCGACAGCACCAGATGGCCGGTCTCGGCCGCGTCGATCGCCGCCTGCACGGTTTCGACATCGCGCATCTCACCGATCAGGATCACGTCCGGCGCTTCGCGCATGGCGTTGCGCAGCGCGCTCTTGAAGTCGCGGGTGTCGATGCCGACCTCGCGCTGGTTGATGATGCAGCGGTCGTCGCGGTAGCTGTACTCGATCGGGTCCTCGACGGTGATGATGTGGCGATTGGTGGTCGCATTCATGTGCTGGATCATCGCCGCCAGCGTGGTGCTCTTGCCCGAGCCGGTGATGCCGGTGACCAGAACCAGGCCGCGGCGCAGGTGCGCGAGCCGCTCGAAGGTCTGCTGCGGCAGGCCGAGCGTCGCGAAGTCGGGGATGTCGCTGCGCACATGGCGCAGGACGATGCCGATCTGGCCGCGCTGCATGAAGGCGTTGACGCGGAAGCGGCCGATATCCGGGTCTTCGAAGGCGGTGTCGACCTCATGGGTCTTCTTGAAGGTCTCGCGGCTGTGCTCGTCGACCACCAGCAGGAAGGCATCGCGCATGTCGTCCTTGCTCAGCGAGGTGTTGCCGAGTTGGCGCACGCCTCCGTCGACGCGCGCGCGGGGCGGGCTGCCGACCTTCAGGAACAGGTCGGACGACCTCAGCTGGATCATCGCCATGAGGATTTCTTTGATGTTCATCGCTGTCCCGTATCCGTGTCGAGGTCGAAATTGATGTCGAAGGTGTAGTCGAGGTCAGCCGCGAGCAGAGCGAAGCCTGGAAGCCCTGATGACGCGCACCGCCGGACTGCCAGCGCGCGCCGGATGAGCGAGGGCCAGCATAGCGGAAGGCTCTGCCACGTACAGGTATACCACAGGATCCGGACCGGCGCGACGCACCCGGATTCAATGCGGCAAGGCGGGAACCAGCGTCAGCAGGCGGTTCTCGAGCTGGGGAATGCCATCGCCGCTGACCCCCGAGATGACCATCACTTCGCGATCGAGGACCTTGGCGAGCTCTTGGGCCAGTCCGTGCAGCTCGGGCCTGGTATCGGCCTTGTTCAGCACCACCAGCTGGCGCTTGGAGGCGAGCAGGTCGCTGAAGCGGCGCAGCTCGGCGTTGAGCACGCCGACCTGACTCGCGAGGGTCTCGACATCACCCTCGGAGCCGTCGACCAGGTGGACGAGCAGCGGACAGCGCTCGACGTGGCGCAGGAACTGGTGGCCGAGACCCTTGCCCTCGGCGGCGCCCTCGATCAGTCCGGGGATGTCGGCGAGCACCAGGGTGCGGTCCGAGCGCTCGATCACGCCCAGCTGGGGCTCGAGCGTGGTGAACGGGTAAGCCGCTACCTTGGGCCGCGCCTTGGACATGCGCGACAGCAGCGTGCTCTTGCCGGCGTTGGGGAAGCCGATGATGCCGACGTCGGCGATCAGCTTGAGCTCGAGCAGCAGCCGCATCTCGAGCCCGGTGGCGCCGGGCCCGAACTGGCGTGGGGTCTGGTTGGTGGCGCTCTTGAAACGCGAGTTGCCCTTGCCGCCCTTGCCACCGGCGGCGACGATCACGCGCTGCCCGGGCTCGATCAGATCGGCGAGGATCTCGCGCGTCTCCTTGAGGCGCACGATCGTTCCGCAGGGCACCTTGAGCACCAGGTCCTCGCCGCTCTTGCCCGAACAGTTGTCGCCCATGCCGGGGTTGCCGCTGGGCGCCTTGTAGTGTCGCCGGCGCATGAAGTTGGACAGCGTGTTCATGTGCAGCGTGGCTTCGAACACCACGTCGCCGCCCTTGCCGCCGTCGCCGCCGTCTGGCCCACCCTCGGGAATGTACTTCTCGCGCATGAAGGACAGCGCGCCGCTGCCTCCATTGCCGGATTTCACCAGGATTTCGGCTTCGTCGCGCAGCATGGTTCGGGGCTCGTCGTTCTCGGTCTTGCGGATGGCGGCGGCCGGAAGGCCGTGGGGGCCTGTGGAGCGAGGCCCGCCGCTGGAGGGATGGGCACTCTACAGGCATTTACGCAAGCACCACCACCACTCCCGAGCGCCGCTGGTCAGGGCATCCCGCCCCCCACACTCGGCGAAACCACCTCGAGCATCCATGCCGACCGTCCCCATCAGCCCGACCCGCCAGCGCCTGCCCGCCTGGTTCAAACGCAGCCTGCCTGCGCATACCGAGAGCGGCTATACCGACGAGGTCCTGCGCAAGCACGGCCTGGTGACGGTCTGCGAGGAGGCCACCTGTCCGAACCGCCAGGAGTGCTGGTCGAAGCGCGTGGCCACCTTCATGCTGATGGGCGACACCTGCACCCGCACCTGCACCTTCTGCGACGTCAAGTACGCCAAGACCCCAAAACCCCTCGACGCCACCGAGCCGGAACGGCTCGCCACGGCGGTCGGCGAACTCGGCTTGGCCTTCGTGGTGCTGACCTCGGTCAACCGCGACGACCTGCCGGGCGGCGGCGCCGCGCATTTCGTGGCCACCATCGAGGCGCTGCGCGCACGCGATCCCAAGCTGATGATCGAAGTACTGACCCCGGATTTCTGCGGCGATTGGACGGCAGTTGGCCTGGTCGCGGCGGCGCGCCCTACGGTCTACAACCACAACCTCGAGACCATCGCCCGGCTCTATCCCACGGTGCGCCCGCAGGCGCGCTACAAGCGCTCGCTCGAGTTGCTCAAGCGCGTGAAGGCGGCCGAGCCGCAGGTGTGGACGAAATCAGGGATCATGGTCGGCCTCGGCGAGACCGACGACGAGGTGCGCTGGCTGATGGACGACCTGGTCGCGCACGGCGTCGACATCTTCACCGTCGGCCAATACCTGCGCCCGAGCCTCGAGCACCACGACATCATCCGCTTCGTCACGCCCGAGCAGTTCGAGATCTACAAGGCCTGGGGCAAGAATGCCGGCTTCCGCTACGTGGCGTCAGGTCCGTACGTGCGCTCGAGCTACTTCGCCGAGGAGGTGCTGGCTGGGGCGGTGAGGATTGAGGAGTTGCCGGGATAGGTGGTCAGCGCACTGTCGTCGCCGCGCCCGACTGCGGAAAACTCAACGAAAAGCTCCCATTCCCGTGAAGAGAGTCGAGCGCCCGTTCTTGATTCTCATTACCCTGACGTGACCACGGTAAATCGGACCACTTGGCTTGAGAGAAACTGCCCTTACGAAAAAGGCAGGAGACCCCATGAAGGGCAAGCGCTTCACCGAGGAGCAGATCATCAAGGTGCTGAAGGAGGCGGAGGCCGGGAAGCCTG
>JBBRLJ010000041.1:0-45935 GCA_038231435.1 Planctomycetota bacterium | reverse complement strand
GTTCTTCTTTATTTTGGCCCGCGGCGCGCCAAAAATATCTGCTTGTTGGTCTACGCCCTTTGTACCGGCAGACCTGGACTCGGGGGCGGGGCGGTAACGCGCCATATGGGCGGGGGCCCCCGTCGCTCCGCGACGGGGCGGGCGCCGAGGGGCGGTCGGCGGATACAATGGGCGAAGCCCATCCGCCGACGATGTCGTAGCGCAGCGAAGACATCGAGCCCCGACAAAGCCCGGGGGGTAGGCCGTCAGGCCGTAGGGGCAAAGCCCCTGAAAAACTCAAGCATGGTAGTCGACCTTCTTCACCTGGATGCCGGCGCGGTTGATGGCGTCGAGATACGCCATCGCGCTGGCGTGCACGATGTCGGTCGAGAGGCCCTTGCCGCCGATCACCACGCCACCGACGTTGGCGCGGATCGAGACCTCGCCCAGGGCGTCGCCGCCCTTGGTCACCGCGCGCAGGCGGTAGTCCTCGACCACGCCGTCGACCGAGCAGATGCGGTTGAGCGCCTTCACCACCGCGTCGACCGGACCATCGCCGGTGGCGGCGTCGGTGACCGTCTTGCCATCCTTGGTCAGCTTCACCGTGGCGGTGGCGAGCGCGGAGGTGCCGGCGCCTTCGCCGGACGAGGACGACGCGTGCAGATAGTCCAGCTTCCAGGCGCTGACCACCGAACCGCGGATCACCTCTTCCACCAGGGCGATGAGATCGCCATCGTAGATCTCCTTCTTGCGGTCGGCCAACGCCTTGAAGGCGTCGAACAGCTTGCCGATGTCGCTCTCCTGGATGGGCAGGCCCAGTTCATTGAGGCGCTTGCCCAGCGCCGCGCGCCCGGAGTGCTTGCCCAGGACCAGCGTGGTGCCCGGCACGCCCACCGACTGCGGGGTGATGATCTCGTAATTCTCGGGATTCTTGATCATCCCGTCCTGGTGGATACCGCTCTCGTGCGCGAAGGCGTTGTCGCCGACGATCGCCTTGTTGCGTTGCAGCGGCAGCCCGGTGATCGACTGGACGAGACGCGAGGCGCCGTACAGGTGCTCGCTGATGATGCCGGTGCTGATGCCCTTGAACTGGTCCTTGCGCACGCGCATCGCCATCACCACCTCCTCGAGCGCGCAATTGCCTGCGCGTTCGCCGATGCCGTTGATGGTGCACTCGATCTGCCGCGCGCCGGCGCGCACCGCGGCCAGCGAGTTCGCGACCGCCAGCCCAAGGTCGTTGTGGCAATGCACGCTGATCACCACGTCGTCGATGCCGCGC
Organism: Planctomycetota bacterium; assembly: GCA_038231435.1. Classification (GTDB taxonomy): domain Bacteria; phylum Planctomycetota; class UBA11346; order UBA11346; family UBA11346; genus JACCZE01. The sequence continues at coordinate 44,677 of JBBRLJ010000041.1, read as the reverse complement.
ACGTGCTTGCGCAGATAGGTGATCAGATCCGCGTAGTCGTTCGGGTAGGCGTAGCCGAGGGTGTCGGGGATGTTGACCGTGCGGGCGCCTGCTCCGATCACCGCCTCGACCACCTCGGCCAGGAACTCGGGCTCGGTGCGCGATGCGTCCTCGGGGGAGAATTCGATGTCGTCGGTCAGCGAGCGTGCGTGCGCCACCGCCTCGCGCGCCTGCTTGACGATCTCGGGCTTCGCCTTGTTGAACTTGAACTGGCGATGGATGGCGCTGGTCGCCAGGAACACGTGCACGCGCGCACGCGCGCCGGCGGGCTTCACCGCCTCAGCGGCGCGGTCGATGTCGCCCTTGAGGCTGCGCGCCAGGCCGCAGACCCGGGCGCGGGTGGCTTGGCGGGCGATGGCCTGGACAGCGGCGAAATCATCCGGGCTGGCGATGGGGAATCCGGCCTCGATGACATCGACACCCAGGGCCTCGAGGGTACGCGCGATCTCCAGCTTCTCGCCGAGGTTCATCGACGCGCCGGGCGATTGCTCGCCATCGCGCAGCGTGGTATCGAAGATCACGACCCGATCGGGATCGGTCGTGGTGGTGGTTGACGGGGATGCGGGCTTGGGGCTCATGATCGATCCTGCTGCCGGTCGGCGGTGCCGCGGCGAAGTGGAAGAGGTGTTCGGGAGGCGGGGAGCGGACGCTCGACCCGCGGCGCACGGGGAACCGTGGACTCCCTCAGCGGGAGGCCAGGCGCCCCTCGATAAGTCGGCCGAGCCGTTGATGGATGGCGGGGCTGCGCATGAGCTCGGGCATGGTGCGCGCCTGACTCGCGAATCAAGACCCCCGAGGTTTTCATTTGGAACATATGTTTCATTAGTTACGTTAGAATCGATGCAACTCGCCCAACTCCTCGCTGCCGCCGTCGAAGGCGTCGAAGGCTACCTGGTCCAGGTCGAGATCAGCCGCGCCGAGCCCACCAACGGCGTCGGCCGCACCACCGTCGTCGGCCTGCCGGATGCGGCGGTGCGCGAATCCATAGACCGCGTCACCCCGGCGCTCTTCAACAGTGGCATGTCGCACCGTCCAGCGGACCACCTGGTGATCAATCTCGCTCCCGCCGATCGGCGCAAGGAAGGCCCAGCCTTCGACCTCGCGATCGCGCTGGGCCTGGCCACCACCATCGAGGCTAACGGCCTGCCGCCTCCGCCAGCGGACACCGCCTTCCTCGGCGAACTCGGTCTCGACGGGGCGCTGCGTCCGGTGCGCGGCGCGCTCGCTTGCGCGCTGGCCGCGCGCGAAGCCGGACTCAAGCGCGTGGTGGTGGCGCCCGGTAACGCCCAGGAAGCGGCGGTCGTCTCAGGCATCATCGTGCACGCGCCCACCACGTTCGCCGACCTGTGCCTGCACCTGAAGGCCGGTCTATCGACCGCTCCGGTCGTCGCCTATCGCCCCCGCCCCATCGAATGCCACGTCGGCCCCGACCTCTGCGAGGTCCACGGCCAGGAGCACGCCAAGCGCGCGCTGATCCTCGCCGCGGCCGGTGGGCACAACCTGCTCATGATGGGTCCTCCCGGCTCGGGAAAGACCATGCTCGCGCGGCGGCTTCCCGGGCTGATGCCCGAGTTGACGCTCGAAGAGGCACTCGAGGTCACGCGCGTGCACTCGGTCACCGGCATGCTGCCGCCTGGCGAAGGGCTGATGCGTGCGCGTCCGTTCCGCTCACCGCACCACAACGTCTCCACCGTCGGCCTGATCGGCGGCGGCTCGGTTCCGCGCCCGGGTGACGTCAGTCTCGCCCACCATGGCGTGCTGTTCCTCGACGAGCTGCCGGAGTTCAGCCGCACGGTGCTCGAGACGCTGCGTCAGCCGCTCGAGGACGGACACCTCACCATCTCGCGCGGCGGCGGACGCCTGCGCTTCCCCAGCCGCACCATGCTGGTGGCGGCGATGAATCCCTGCCCGTGCGGATACCTCGGTCATCCGTCGCGCCGCTGCATCGACGGGCGCGACGCGGTGCACCGCTACCGCAGCCGCATCTCCGGGCCGCTCCTCGACCGCATCGACCTGCACATCGAGGTGCCCGCGCAGAAACCGGAGCTGCTGTCGGCAGCGGGTTCGGGCGAGACGTCCGCGCAGGCGCGCTCGCGCGTGGCCGATGCGCGCGGCCGCATGCTCGCGCGCCAGGGCTGCTCCAACGCGGCGCTCGAGCCACGCGGGCTCAAGCACCATCTGCGCGCGCAGGACGAGGGCCTCGCCCTGCTGCGACAGGCGGTGGATCAGCTCGGACTCAGCGCGCGCGCCTACGATCGCATATTGAAGGTGGCGCGCACCATCGCCGATCTCGACGCCCGCGACGACGTCGGGCTCGAGGATGTCAGCGAAGCGATCGGCTATCGGGTGCTCGACCGGCCGATGGGGTGATGGGGAGGAAGTGATGGGGATGAGACGATGGCGAGCGCCTGAACGCTCTGACAGCCATGGGCGCAAGCGGACCCGTCACTCGATCGTCGATACCTTCTGGTGCGCGGTGAACACGCCCGGTTCGAATCCCTGCTTCCACGCCAGGCCTGCGCTCGCCAGTTGCGCGGGCAGGATTTCGAGAAACGGCATGGTCTGCATGTCGGTATAGGGCACCAGCGCGGCGCCTTGGGCGCCCTGGTTGGCAATCATCACCACTGTGCCGCCCTTGGCGCGGATGTCGTCGGCGAGTTTGTCCTGAAGGGCCGCGGTCGATTCGCCGCCGCGGTAGATGAGCACCGCGGCGCCGCTGGCGATCATCTCCATGTGCCCATGACGGAACTGCGCCGCGCTCAGGCCCTCGGCGTGGATCTTGGCGGCCTCGCGCATCGCCTGGGCGCCACAATGCACCGAGCACAATGAATAGCCTCGCCCGCACACCACCAGACTCTTCGCTCCGCCGAGGCGGTCGGCGAGCTCGTGGGCTTTCGCCTCCCACCCTTCGAGGTAAGCGCTCATGGCGGTTGCGATCTTGTCGAGGGCGGCGAAGTCGGCAGCGCTCGGGCGAGCGGTGAAATCGTCGGCGAAGGCGACCATCGCCGCCAAGGTTGCGAGGTAGGTCTTGCACGGCACCGAGTGCTCGGAGCCAGCGCGGGTGAGGTAGGTGAAGCGCGCGGCCTTGCCCAAGGGGCTGTCGGCGGTGTTGGTGATCGCGATGATCGGGATTCTTCCGACCATCGACAGCAGCTTCACGATCTCGGCGCTCTGCCCCGATTGCGAGACGATGACCAGCACGGTGGCGTCGTTCACCACCGAGGCGGCGTCGTAGAGCAGTTCGCTGGTGTCGACCATCAGTGGGCAGAAGCCGTGCGGCGTCAGCCTGAACAGCAGATAGTTCAACGCGGCGTTGGACGCGCCCATGCCGGTGAGAACCAGGCGCGAATACTGTCCGGTGCGGAAACCAGAGGCGAGTTCGCGGACTCCGCGCTGCACGTCTCCGGAGCCGAGGCCCGCGATGGTGTCGCGCACGACGGAGGGCTGGGCAAGGATGTCGGCGATATAGGGATTCACTGGTGCTCCCTGATGATCGTCGTCACGGGAGCGATCCCCTCAATGCAAAACGCGCCGACCTGTCTACCTCCCCGGGACGCCGCGCGGTCAGGCGGCACATGCGCCGGGATGCATTCGTCTAGCTGGGGAATCTCAGGCGGCGCCGAGGCGCTCGAGCCCCTGCTTGCCGACCAGCACCAGGCCGGATCCGGGAGCGAGTAGCGAGCGGTACATCTTCGCGGCGATGTCGGTGTGGCCCAGGCTCTCGGCCATCCAGGCGGCGATGGCCTCCAGGCATTTGCCCTGGAAGGTGTCGCCGATCGGCTTGAGGCCGTCCTCGACCAGCTCCCACGGCAGGTAGCCGAGACCGAAGCATCCGAGGCGCGCGGCGAGCAGGATCACCAGCGAGGTGCGCTCGGTCTCGAGCACGTCGGTGAGCCGGAAGCACCACTGCAGATCGACGTTCGCCTGTTCGGTCTGCCCGTAGCGCAGGTGCAGGCCCGCGCGCAGCAGATGCTCTACCGGAGTCAGGTCATCGCCTTGCAGGGCGCCGAGCAGCTGCTCGGTGCAGCCGAGATTGACCAGCGAGAGGAAATCGCGCACGAAGTCGAACAGCGCGTTGGGATTGTCGTCGCCGCGACCGATGCACAGCACCGTCTCGGCGGGATCGTTGATCGTCTCCAGGCGGCTGGCGAGCGATACGTAATCCGAGAGCAGGCGCTGCTCGCGGATGGTGATCTTGTAGCCCATCGCTTTGCAACGCTCGATCGCCTCACGCGACTGCAAGAGGCCCGCAGCATCGTTGGCGTCGACCAAGCGGTTGAGGAAGAAGCGCAGCGAAGTCGCGAGCGACGCGGACAGCGTCGAGAGCAGCGTCGCCTCGTCGGGCGAGCCGCGGATCAGCGAGCGCAGCATCTTGAGGTCGTGCTCCAGCTCGCTCGAGATGCCACGCTGGTCCACATCCTGGTTCAGGAACGGCATCAGCCACAGGCAGAAGCGCGTGCGCACGAAGTCGCCGGATTCCTGGTACGAGAGGATCTCCTGGACAGCACGGCGGATGCCGCCCTGCGGGCTCTGCAGGTGCAGGCAGGCGAGCTCGAACATCGCGTCCTGCGCGAGCGGATGCTCGATGTGCGTTGAGAGGAACTGGCGGATCTCGCGCTCGGCATCCTTGGCCTGCCCGGACTGCACCAGGGCCATGCACAGCATGAAGCTGGCCTCGACAGCCTCGCTGGCCTCTTTGTGTTCCTCGAGGAAGGCGCGGTAGAAATCCACCGCCTGCTGGTGCAGGCCCTGGCGCAGGAGCTCGTTGCCGATCGCGAACGAAGCGACCATCAGCGGACTGCGCCGCCGTTCGATCATCAGCTGCCGCACCAGCACCTGCGATTTCCAGGTCGCCACCGCCACGTGCGGCCCGAGCGGCGCGCCGAGAGGATGGACGTCACGCACCACCAGCGGCTCCTGGTCGTCGACGGTGAAGACCAGCCGCGAGCCGACGGCCTCGATCACCAGGCGCTTGGTCTGGCTGCCGTGCTGGGTCTCCTTGAGTTCCTTGGTGGTGGTCTCGCGGTCGCGCAGCGGACGCATGGTGAGGAAGCCGGGCGCGATCGAGCCCTCATCGCCCTCGCCTCGGCAGATCGACAGCCACTTGCCTTGATAGGCGCCGAACCGGAACTGATAGGCCTGCGCAGGCGGGACGCCGCGCACGAAGATCCAGAATTCCTCGCCCTTGATCAGGTCGACGGTGATGGTGACGCGTACGTCGTCGCCTACGCGCGCGGCGAGCGGATACAGCTGCATGCCGTAGCCCCCGAGCAGCATGCCGCCGAGCTCGGGATGATGGACCTGGCCCACCTGCTCGGCGCGCATGGCGGTGGAGGGCAGCGAGAATGGCCCCAGATCGGTCGAGGCGCCGAAATCCCACAGCCCGACCGGCAGCCACGACGCCTCGCGCTCCTTCGCCAGGCGCTGGCGTTCGAGCTCGCTGTACGACGCCGACAGCTGCGACAGCAGGGTGCGCAGTTCCTGCGAGAACACTTCGCAGTCGGGGTAGCGGTCCTGCGGATCATGTGCGAGCGACCATTCCGAGATCACCTTCAGTGCCTGTGGCACCTCGGGCCAGTAGTCGCTGATCGATTGGCGTTGGCCATCACGCACGCGCTGCAAGAGTTCACTGAGCTTCTCGTGGCTCTTCACTTCGCACGGCGTGTGCAGGGTCAGCAACTCGACCAGGATCACGCCGAGCGAATAGATGTCGGTACGCTGGTCGGCCTCGTTGGCGTGACCGCGCGCCTGCTCGGGCGACATGTACGCGGGCGAGCCGAGGATCTGGCCGTACTGCGTGCTGCGCGCCAGTTTCTGGGTATTTCCCGGGGTTTCGGGGATGGCGGCGGCGCGCATGCGCCCGGACGAGCGCTGGGTGAGGTTGCGCTGGCCGCGGTTGGTGACCGCGGTCAGGCGCGCCGAAGTCGAGCGCCTGGTGGCGCCGGTCGGCGTGTCGTCGTCGGCCGCCAGGCTGGCCTCATCCGCGTCTGGAACTTTCTTCGAGCCGATCGGCTTGCCATCGCCGCCCATGATCACGGTGGCCTTCTCGATGCCCATCTTGGGCTCGTCGAAGATCTCGTCGTAGGCTTCCTCTAGGCGCGCCGGCTCCTCGCGCAGGCTGCGCGCCAAACCCCAGTCGAGCACCCAGACCTCGCCGAAATTGCCGACCATGATGTTGGCAGGCTTGAGATCGCGGTGCACGATGCCCTGGCTGTGGGCGTAGGACATGACCTCGAGCAGCTTGAGGAACAGCGTCAGGCGATCGATCAGCGACATCTCGCGCCAGTGGTCGCCGACGGCGCGCAGCTGGTCGAGACGCCGGTCGAGGCCCATGCCGCGCGCGAGCGACATCACGTAGCAGAGCGTGCCGTCGGGCGTCTCGGCGGCCTCGAAGACGCTGACGATGCCGGGATGGTTCAATCGCGAGGTGTAGCGGATCTCGAGATCGAAGCGCGCGATGATCTCCGGCTCTTCGGCGACCTGCTTGTCGAGCACCTTGACCGCTACCTCGCGTTCGAGGTGCCGATCCCAAGCGATGAACACGTGGCCGGTGACGCCGCGGCCGATCTCTCGGATGAGGTCGTACCGGCCGGCGATCAACTGGTCCTGCGAAGTGGCCATGGGTCGAAGGAAGGATACCCCATGCGCACCTCATCGGCAACGCCACATCGCCATTGCACTTAGGTGGGTGACTCGGGATCGGGGACGCGCGTCCCGGGATCCCGGATGAGCCCTCTGTACGGGCGTGTGGATTCGTGCGAGTGAGCGAATCCGCGGGAAAAATCCATGGCTCCGTTCGAACGAGCGGTGTGCCGGCGTCCAGCGCGACAGCCCTGCATTCGCCGGCGCCTAGGCACAGTTGCACGGTTCGAAGCGAGTGGCGAAGGCGTGGCCTGGGCGGCCGGACTCAGCCTGCGAAGCCGAACGCGGTGTTGAAGGTGAGCGGCGGGGTGGTGTTGTTGCCCTCGTCGGTCTCGTGGATCGCCGAACTCGGATCCACGACCACGGTGATCGAATGGAACCCTGGCGTGCCGCCTGGGGTACCGACCAGGTTGAACGACTGCGCGGCGGTGGTGTTGCCGGGGATGCTGGCGATGGTGTTCGAGCCGATCTCGACGCTGCCATCGAAGATGTGCCAGTGGACGTTGTTGGCGGCGACGCTGCCGGCCGAGGTGTTGCGGATGCCGAAGGTGATGGTGGCATTGGAGCTCATCGGCGAGCTCGGGGTCACCGTCAAGGTGGTGGGATTGAAATCGAGATCGAGCCTAGGCGCCGCGAAGATGATCGGCAGCACGAAGGTGAAGGCGTTGTTGGCCTCGTTGTCCTCGCGGAGAGCGCCATCCGAATCCGCCAACACGGTGATGTTGTGGCTGCCGCTCTGGACGTTCCCCAAGGTGAACGAACCGGTCACGGACATCCCGGGATCGATCGCCGCGGTGGTGCCGGTCGCGATCGGATCATCCTCGAAGTACGCTGTCCAGGCGACCGGCCCGACGGATTTGGTGCCGATGTTGCCGATCGAGAACTGCACGGTGATGGTGTCGTCGCTGGTCGGAGCCGTGGGCGTGAGCGTGGGCGTGCCGGTGATGGCGACATCCACGCCGAGCTTCTCGGCCTTCTTGCCGCAGCTCGCGAAGAACAAGGCGAGGATGGCGATGGACAGCAAGGTGGCGGCGCGCGGCATGGCGTATACTCCTGCCGGCGACTATCGGCAGCCGACCGCTGCACAGGAAATCCCCCCTCGTCGAGCTTGTACAAGGCCGTCGACTTTTCCCTGAGACATCTGCATCATTCCTCGCCGAGCGATCCCCTCAGTCGGAGACGTGCAGGGGCAGCCCCCGTCCCTTCCACAGTCGGAATGCGGCGGGATAGACCGCGAGTTCGAGCAGGAATGAGGTGACGATGCCACCCACCATCGGCGCGGCGATGCGCTTCATCACATCCGCTCCGGTGCCATCCGACCACATCACTGGCAGCAGGCCGATCAGCAGGCAGGCGACCGTCATCAGCTTGGGGCGGATGCGGCGCGCCGAACCCTCGACGATGGCTTCCTCGAGATCGCCGCGATGACGCATTTCGCCGCGCGCCACGCGCTCGCGCCACGCCATGGTCAGGAACAGCAGCATGATCACCCCGGTCTCAGCATCGAGTCCCGCCAACGCGATCATCCCCACCCACACGGCGACGCTCACCTTGTAGTGGAGGAGGACCAAGATCCAGACCGCGCCGATCAGCGAGAACGGCACCGCCGCCATCACCAGCCCGGTCTCGATCAGCGAGCGCGTGCTCAGGTAGAGCAGCATGAACACGATGAACAGCGTGACCGGCACCACGATCCGCAGCCGCGCCTTGGCGCTCTGGTAGTGCTGGAACTGCCCGACCCATTCCACGCGCGTGCCCTGGCGATGCTCGTCCACCACGCCACGGGCCTTGGCGACGTAGTCTGGAATGCCTAGAGCCTTCGCGTTCACCACCACCACGCCGACCAGCTTGCCGGCTTCGCTCGAGATCATCATCGGGCCCTTCACGAAACGGATGTCGGCGACCTGCGACATCGGCACCTGGGCGCCGCTCGGCGTCGGCACCAGCACCCGCGCCAGGGCGTCGGGATCTTCACGGAAATCGCGGGCATAGCGCACGTTCACCGGATAGCGCTCGCGGCCCTCCACGGTCTGGGTCACCGACATGCCGCCGATCGCGGTCTCCACCACCTCGTTCACGTCGTCGACGCTCAGTCCGAAGCGAGCGGCCTGCTCGCGCTTGGCGGCGAAGTCGATGAAGAATCCGCCAGCGGAGCGCTCGAGGAAGACGCTCTCGGTGATGCCTGCCGTGCGCGGGTCCGATCCCAGGGCCTTCTCGATGTCGATGCCAGCACGCTCGACCTCGTCGATCGACGAGCCGTAGACCTTGATCGCCAGCGGCGATCGCACGCCGGTCGCGAGCATGTCGATGCGCGTCTGGATCGGCATCCAGAATTGCGACGGCATGCCGGGATAGACCAGCTTGGCACGCATCTCGTCGATGAGCTTGCGCCAGGTCATGCCCGGGCGCCATTCGCGCTCGGGCTTGAGCATCACCACTGTCTCGGCCATGTTCAACGGAGCGGGATCGGTGGCGGTCTCGCTGGATCCCATCTTGCCGAACACCGACTGCACCTCAGGGAAGGACTTGAGCTCGGTGTCCATCACCTGCAGCAGCCGCGTGGCTTCAGTGATCGACATCCCCGGTGGGCTGGTCGGCATGTAGAGGATCGCGCCCTCATTGAGATCGGGCATGAACTCGCTCTGCAACTGAAAGCGCGGAACGTACAGGATGCTCGCAACGGTCACCACCATGGCGAGAACCGCGGCGCCAATGACCGGCAGTGGATGCCGTGATACCCAGCGGGCGATTGGCGCGTAGGCCGCCGATAGCCAGCGGTTGAGCGGATTGCTGTCCTCGCCGCGCATCCTGCCGCGCATGGCCAGCACCGCCAAGGCCGGGATCAACGTCACCGCGAGCAGCGCGGCGGCCGCCATCGACCAGGTTTTGGTGAAGGCCAGGGGCTTGAATAGACGGCCCTCGGTATCCTGCAGCGAGAACACCGGCAAGAACGAGACGGTGATCACCAGCAGCGCGAAGAAGATGCTCGGGCCCACCTCCTGCATCGCCCGCACCAACGCCATCCGGCGCGCCACGGCCGCCTCGGGCCCGTCCCCCTCGACCGCCGCGACCCTGCGGTGGGCGTTCTCGATCATGATGATGGCGGCGTCGACCATGGCACCGATCGCCACCGCGATGCCGCCGAGGGACATGATGTTGGCGGTGAGGTGTTGCGCGGTCATCGGGATGAACGCGGCGAGCACCGCGATCGGCAGGGTGATGATCGCCACCAGCGCCGAGCGCGCATGCAGCAGGAACAGGGCGATCACCAGCGACACCACCGCCATCTCCTCGATGAGGGTGCGCTGGAGATTGGCGATGGCTCGCTTGATGAGATCCGAGCGGTCGTAGGTCACCACCAGCTCGACGCCAGCCGGCAGCGCCGCTCGCTCCTCGTCGAGGCGTTCCTTGACCCGCTCGATCACGTTCAGCGCGTTCTCGCCGTAGCGCATCACTACCAGACCACCGACGGCCTCGCCCTGGCCATCGAGCTCGACCACGCCGCGGCCCATCTCGGCGCCGAACTGCACCACCGCGACGTCGCGCAGCAGCACCGCGACTCCCTTTTCACCCATGCGGATCGGCGCCAGCTCGAGGTCCTCCTTCGAGCGGATGTAGCCGCGCCCGCGGATGGTGTGCTCGTGGCCGGCGATTTCGATCACGCGCCCGCCCACGTCGTTGTTGGCGTGCCTGACCGCTGCCACCACCTCGCCGATCGGCACGCGGTGGGCCAGCAGCTTCTCCGGGTCGACGGTGACCTGGTACTGTTTCAGTGGCCCGCCCATGGTCGCCACTTCGGCGACGCCTTCGAGCGACGACAGCGCGTAGCGCAGGTGGAAATCCTGCAGCGCACGCAGTTCGGCAAGGTCGTGCTTGCCGGTGCGGTCGACCAGCGCGTATTCGAACACCCAGCCGACACCGCTGGCGTCAGGCCCGAGCCGCGGTGAGACCCCCGCGGGCAGCTGGCCCTGGGCTGAATTCAGGTATTCGAGCACGCGGCTGCGTGCCCAGTAGATGTCGGTGCCGTCTTCGAACACCACATTCACGAATGACAGCCCGAGCACACTCTGTCCGCGCACGTGCTTCACCTTCGGAGCCGACAGCAGCGCAGATGATATCGGATAGGTGATCTGGTCCTCGATCAGATCGGGGCTGCGGCCCTTCCATTCGGTGAACACGATCACCTGCGCATCGGACAGGTCTGGGATCGCGTCGAGCGGCGCCGCGCGCAACGACATCACACCCCACGCGACCAGGGCGACCGCCCCCATCGCGACCAGGAACGGGTTCGCCGCGCACCAGCCGATCAGGCGCTGGATGGCCCCGAGCCGGGATTCGGACGACGGGCCGGCAGCAGGGTCGCGGTCGTTCACCACTGGGACGTTCCCGATTTGATGCGGCTCTCAGACGCGAGCAGGAACACGCCCGACACCACGATCGCATCGCCATCGGCGAGGCCGCCCAGGATCTCGATCCTGCCCTGCGCGCGCGCACCGGTGGTGACATCGACCGGCTTGAGCTTGCCGCCACCGAGATCGCGGAACACCACGCGGTGCTCGCCCGCATAGACCACCGCGTCCTCGGGGACCGTCAGCCTGCGCCCGAGCGGAATGCGGATCACGCAGGTTGCGTACATGCCGGGCTTCAGCGCGCCGTCGGCGTTCGCCACCTCGATGCGCACGCGACCGGTGCGGGTAGCGTCGTCGACGTAGGGATAGACGAACGCGACCGTGCCCTCGGTCGCCACCGCGCCTGGGGCTGGCAGCTCGATCGCCACCTGCGCTCCGACGGCGACCAGGCCCAGATCCTGTTCATGGATCGCCGCCTCCACCCACACCCGCGACAGATCGGCGAGTCTCAGCACGCGCGTGCCGGATTCGACGCGGGCGCCGGCAACCACCGTCTTCTCGAGCACCACGCCGTCCGCCGGACTTGCGATCGATACCTGCTCGAGCGGCGCGCCGGCGGCTTCGAGCGCGGCCACGCCGGCATCGGCCATGCCGAGGCGCGCGAGCCTGGTCCGCGCGGCGTGGGTCAGCGCCCCATCCCGGTCCGCCGCCCGGCCGGCGACATACTCGCTCTGCGCGGCGATCAGCTCGGGACTGTAAAGCGTGAACAGTTCGTCACCCTTCGCGAAGCGCTTGCCAGGCGCGTCGGCGGCGAGTGTGCGGATCCATCCACCCACGCGCACCGTGACCTCGGTCAGGCGCGTCTCGTCGATCGCCACCACCGCGGCCGCGCGCAGTTCGCGCGTCAATTCGACCATCTCGGTTTTCCCGAGCTTGACGCCGATCACCTGACGCCGCCCCTCGTCGACCGTGATCATGCCGCCGCTGAGATCGCTCGCGAGTACCGGCACCAGTTCCATCTTGCAGATCGGACACAGTCCCGGCTGCGCCTGCCGCACCGATGGATGCATCGAGCACGTCCAATACGCGGTCTCGGGCGCATCCGGTGCCGGCGATGCGGCCGCTGGACTCGCGGCGGCGGTCCCGGAGGAGCCTGACGCCTCCGATGGCGTCCGTCCGCGCACGAACACGACCGCGGCGAACACCGCGGCGGCGATGACGATGATGAAGGCGAGGATGGAGATGGCGCGGCTCATGGCTGGACTCCGTGCGGCTCGGCCGCGGGCTCGGGCTTCGGCTCGCGCTCGGGAAGGGTGTCGATGACCGGGACGGACAGCGACTCGACCGGCACGCCGATGCAGCACTCGAGGTTTCCCAGCTGATGGTAGAACTCGTGCTCCTCCTCGGCGAGTTGGCTCTCGGCGGCGAATACCGCGCGCTGGGCGCGCAACGCGGCGCCCACCTGTCCGGTGCCCGCCGCGAGCGCCGCGCTGGTGGCCTCGGCCGACTGGTGGGCGTTGGGCAGGGCGAGGTCGCGCAAGAGCGCGATGGCGCTCGCGCCCTCGCGCAAGCGCGCCAGCGCATCCATGGCCTCGCGCGCGGCATCGAGCTCGGCGCCGCGCAGGCGTTCACGCGCCGCGTCGAGCTCGGCGCCCATCTCGGCGACCGCGGCATGGCGGCGTTCCTGATTGAGCGGCACGTTGATCGAGGCGCCGACGAACACGTCCTCCTGGTGGCGCTCGTCCATGCTGGTGTAGCCGACGCTCACGGTGACGTCGGGGAAGGCGTTGCGGCGGGCGAGCGTCAACCGCTCCTCTTCCTGGCGGACGCGCGCGCGCGCCGCGGCTACCGCCGGGCGTCTCTGCGCCAGACGCAGCAGCAGACCCTGGTCAGGCATGGGGAACACCTTGGTCAGGACTACCGTCGGGGGCGGGACGGCGGCTTCCGCGGGGCGCCCGACGATGGCGTTGATCTCGGCCGCCTTGACTTCGCGCTCGCGCTGGGCGCGCAGGAGGACGCGTTCGGCCTCCGCCTCGCCCATCGCCGCCTCGTAGGCGTCGGTGCTCGCGGCTCCGGAGGCCACGGCGCTGATCGCCGTGGCGCGCAGCTGCCGTACCAGCGCCAACGAGGTCCGGGCGATGACGATCTGGCGATCGGCCAGCCAGTATTCGGCGAACAGCATGCGCGATTCCAGCAAATGGTGGCGCTCCTCCTCGAGCAGGTCCGCCTCCTCGGCATCGAGGTTGGCTTGTGCGGCGCCGCCGCGCGCGGCGCGCTTGCCCGGCCACGGCACCGCCTGCGACAGCGTCGCGATATGCCCGGGCTCGTGACCGCGGCCGACGCTCCACGGCGCGATCTGGTATGAGAGCGTCGGGTCGTCGAGCGCCGACGCCTGCGGCACGCGTTCGCGCGCTGCGCGCACGCCCGCGCGGCGCGCCGCCAGGGTGGGATTGCCCAGATGGATGGCGTCGAGCAGCGCGTCGCCGGTGAGCCATTCGAGGCCGGCGAACAAGTCCGTCGACCCGGGCCGCGGAGTATCCGATGAGGCCGGCGATGCTGATGGCGACGTTGATGGCGATGCTGTCAGCGGCGCGAGCGGTGCGGACGCCGCTGACACGCGCGGTGAATCCGCGGCATGCACCTCAGCGCGTCGATGCGCGTCGCAACCGGCGAAGCCGATGGCCAGGCATGCGAGCAGACCGGACGAGCGCAATCCGTGACCTGGGTGAGCGTACGATGATATCGATGACGGCGTCCCTGGGGACGCCGCGCTGGCGCGGGTGGACATGGCGGTTCCGTGTCGAGGTGGAGAGTCGAGATGGGCGAGTGGAGACGTGTCGGCCGCGGCGACGCCGCGGCCGATCTCACTCGACCAGACTCAACAACGGATGACGACGGTATCCGGGCGCAACGCCCCGAGGGGCGGCGGCGGATGATGCCGCGCGCGCGACAGCGCTCCCGGCGATGCACCGCGGACATGCTCGAACAGGCCTGCCGCCCACCAGGCATCGACTGGTGGCAGTACGGGCAGCTCGCAGCCGGTCGGCAATCCCGGATGCAGGTCGTCGTGGCCGATCAAGACGCCGGTGAAGCAGCAGCACTGCATCGGACGCGACTGCCCGTGGACCACGGCCAGGTCGGGACCGTCGGCGGGCATCGCACAGCACGCCGACGGCTCGATCGCCAGGCGGCCATCCTTCGCGACATGCAGCACCGCTCCCGACGGCAAGGCGCCGGCGAGGAGATTGATCAGCACGGCGAACAACGCGATGAGCCTGAGCATCCGCCTGGATGCTATCCCGCGTGTGCTTCCTTTCAATGCGCGCCTCGATGCACACCAACGCGGCACTCCCATGAACCTACCCAGAGAGGCACTGCTCGAGCGGCGGCCTGTAGCCGCATCAGCCTCGACAGTCACGTCTTGCGCGCATGCCCCTCGCCGGAGACTCGCCGCATGATCGCTTCCTCGTTCGCTCTGATCGACCGCCGCCCGGTTCCCGCCCTCGGGCTCGAGGTCTCGCATTACCGGCATCCCTGCGGCGCCGAGCACTGGCATCTCGGTTCGTCCGACGAGCACCGCGCCTTCGCGGTCGCCTTCCGCACGCCGCCGGCGGACAGTACCGGCCTGCCCCACATCCTCGAGCACACCACGCTCTGCGGCAGCCGCCGCTATCCGGTGCGCGATCCATTCTTCCAGATGCTGCGTCGCTCGCTCCAGACCTTCATGAACGCGATGACCTTCCCGGACATGACCGCGTATCCGTTCGCCAGCCAAGTGGCGAAGGACCACGACAACCTGCTTGCGGTGTACCTCGATGCGGTGTTCGCGCCGAACCTGCACCCGCTCGACTTCGCCCAGGAAGGCCACCGCCTGGAACCCGCCGCCCCCGACGCGACCACCAAGGGCAAGTCCCCGGACCCGTCCAAAGCCGCGTCCAATGACGCGTCCAATGCCGGAAGCTGGGAGCGCAAGGGCGTGGTCTTCAACGAGATGAAGGGCGCGATGGATTCGACGGACGCGCAGATGGAGGCGGCGCGCGAGCGCGTGCTGCTGCCCGACACCATCTACCGCCACAACTCCGGCGGCGAACCGTCGGACATCCCGAAGCTCGTGCACCGTGATCTGCTCGATTTTCACGGCCGCTGCTACCGCCCCGCCAACGCCTGCTTCGTCACCTATGGCAATGCCCAGCCAGCGCAGCTGCACGCGGCCTTCGCCGCCTACATCGTCGGCGGCGAAGCCGATGGCCAACCGCTGCCACCACCGACCGTGTCGCACGCGACCGGCCCGTTCGCCGATCTCGACGTGCCAGTGCCGCTTGCCGACGGCCAGGACGAGCTCGATGCCACCGCCGTCTCGATCACCTGGGTGTGGTCCGACAGCGCCGATCTCGACGAGGCGCTCTCGGCCGAGCTGATCGACCGCCTGCTGCTCGGCCACGCCGGCGCGCCGCTGCGCAAGGCGCTCGAGGCGAGCGGGCTCGGACGCTCGACGGGATCGAGCGGCTACAGCTCGAGCTACCGCAACGGACTCTTCACCGCCGAGCTCGAAGGCGTGGATCCGAAAGACTACGCGCGCTTCGCGCCGCTGGTCGACGGCTGCCTGCGCGAAGTCGCGAAGTCCGGCTTCGCGCGTTCCGAGATCGACGCCGCGCTGCACCAAGTCGAGCTCACCCGCCGCGAGATCAGCGGCGACCAGTATCCGTATGGGCTCGAGCTGTGCTTCCGGATGCTCGCGCCCTGGAATCACGGTGTCGATCCGCTGCCGTTTCTGGACCAATCGCAGGCGATCGAGCGGCTGAAGGAGCGCGCCCGCGATCCGCAATGGGCGACGCGTGAGGTCGACGCGCGCCTGGTCGCCAACCGGCGCCGGCTGCTGATGCGCGCCAGGCCCGATCGAGGCTTCCACGCGCGCATGGGCGACGCTGAACGCACGCAGGTGGCGACCGAGGCTGCGCTCCTCGCCGATGATGCGAAGCGCGAGCTGCGCGCGCAGGCCAAGGCGCTGGCCGAGCGCCAGGCGCGCCAGGATGACCCGACCGTGCTGCCGGATCTCGAACTCGGCGACGTGCCCAAGCTCCGGCGCTGGGCCGAGGGCACTCAGCGCGAGCATGGCGTCACCACCTTCACCGCCGGGACCAATGGCCTCCTGCACCAGGTCGTTGCCTATCACTTGCCGATGCTCAGCGACGCCGAGCTCGATCTGCTCCCGCTGGTCAGCCGGCTGGTCGGCCAGCTCGGCGTGGGCAAGCTCGATTACGCCGAGCAGGCGGCGCGACTGAATGCGACCTGCGGCGGCTTGTGGGCCTGGACCGACGTGGTCGCCGATCCCGAGGACGAACGCCGCGTGCGCGGCTTCATGTTCGCCGAGATCAAGGGCTTGGCGAGCCGCCAGGGCGACTTCATGCCGCTGCTGTCCGAGGCCCTGCACGAATGCCGGTTCGACGAGCACGCGCGTTTGCGCGAACTCATCGAGGAAGGTCTGCAGCGCCTGCAGGGTTCGGTGCAGCACCGCGGCAACCAGCTCGCGGCGCGCGCGGCTATGCGCGGCTTCGGCGGAGCGGGCGCGCTGCACCACCGCATGGGCGGGCTCGGCCGCCTCGCCTACCTCAAGCGTCTCGGCGAGGACATCGCCGAAGAGAACCCCAAGGCCAAGATGCACCTGGCCGAGCTCAGCCTGCGCCTGCGCGACCTGCTCGCGCGGCTGGTCGGCGCTGAGCGCCACGTCGCGGTGATCGGCGATGCCGCCGAACGCTCGGACGTGCTCGCCACGCTCAAGCAGTCGTGGGCGCTTCCGGAACCGGTCGACACCAGCGCGACCGTGCCCTTCAAGGCGCCCGCTCCTGCCGCGAGCCCGCCAACCGCCTACGCCACGGCCACCGCGGTGAACTACTGCGCGCTGGTGTTCCCGGCGGTCACGCTCGCGCATGCCGACGCCGCGGCGCTCGCCGTCGCCGGCCCCCTGCTGACCAACAACGTGCTGCACCCGAAGATCCGCGAACAAGGCGGCGCGTATGGCGGCGGGGCCAGCTACCAGGGATCGAACGCGGTGTTCGCGCTCACCAGCTACCGCGATCCACGCCTCGACGCCACGTACGCGGACATGCGCGGCGCGCTCGGCTGGCTGGCCGCGTGCCCCGACGACGCTCGGCTGTTCAAGGAGGCGGTGCTCGGCGTGATCGCCGGCCTGGACTCCCCCGGCAGCCCGGCGGGAGAGGCGCGCTCGCGATTCACCGGTGATCTCAAGGGCATGGGCCCGGCGCTCCTGAACGGTTACCGCCAGCGCATCCTCGCGGTCACAGTCGACGATGTGCGTCGCGCCGCGGCGCGTTGGCTGCCGGCCGAGGGCGGCACGTTGGCGGTGGTGACCAGCGCCGACACCGTCGCCACGAGCACGCTCGGTTGGACGGTCGAGCAGATCTGACGCTTCGCCTTCAGGACTCGCCGGAGTATCAGGGCTCCGGCCGCTTGCGGCGCTTCGCCCGGCGGGGCTTATCCACCGGCTCAGCCTCGTCCTCGGCTGGTGGCTCGGCTGGTGTCGCTGGTGGTGGCGCGGTCGTCTCCGCTGGCGCCTTGCGTCGACCGATGAAGCCGTAGAGCAGCAGCCCGAAGCCGATCGCCACCAGCATCGGTCCGAGCGCCATCAGCGCCGCTCCGCCCAGCGCGAGACGTCCTGGATCGCTCTCGTCGTCGCGCACCACCAGCCAAGCACTCTCGATGCGTGCTCCGCCTGCCGTATCGGGCGTCGCGGCGATCCAGGCCTTCACCTCACCGTCCACCCCAGCGGGAATGGTGCCGAGCGGATGCTCGATCAGCACCTGGGCTCCAGGCTCCTCGGCAGGGAGGCCGAGCGTCGGCTTCCCGTCATCGCTCGAGACCGCGCCCGTCCCCTCGATGATCACCCGTCCGTCGCGCGCGCGGATGCGCCATTGCATATCGATGCGATTGCGCCCATCGGACGACGAGATCCGGGCGCGATACACCAGGCGATGCCCCACGTCCCGGGACACGGAGATGTCCATCTCCTCGCCCGCCACCCCGGCTGGGATCGCGTAGGCGATGCCGTCGTCGCGGTGCACCAGCCGCCACACCGCGGCGCCGAAGAGGAACACGCTCATCGAGCCGAGCAACAGGCCGAAGAGCGCCACCAGGCAGCCGAGCCGCTTCATCCGGACCCGGCTTGGACGCCGTCCGCTGCCCGCCAATCCGTCTGGCCGTCGGCTGTCGACGACGGATCGCGCACCCCCCGACACATGAGCTGTCCCATCCGGATCATCCGAGCCAGGTCATTCCGGTTCGGCCTCGAGGTCGATGCCGACCGTCGCGAGCAGGCGGCGCTGTACGCCCCACATCTCGGCCAGATCGCGTTCGTCCTCGTCGTCGTAGCCGAGCAGGTGCAGCACGCCGTGCAGGACGTAGAGGCAGACCTCGTCGGCCTCGGCGCGGCCCTTCTCTGCCGCCACGCGGCTGGCGACGTCCACACCGACCGCCAGATCGCCCAGGTGCCGGCGCCCGCTCTCCGGATCGGTGGCGCCGTCGGGAAAGGTCATGACGTCGGTGGGTTCGTCATCGCCGAAGTGGCTCGCATGGAGGCGCGCGCATTCCGAGTCCTCGACCAGCAAGACGGTCAGCATGCAGTTGTCGAGCCGATCCTCGGCGAGCGCGGTGTCGACCACCGCCTGGATCTTCTTGAGGTCGAACTCGGGCTTCCTCCCCGACTGATTGACGATCGAGATCACGCAGCGACTCACGTGCCGTCTCTCTTCGTCGCCGCACCCCGCACCACTCGCGCCGCACCCCGTGCTATCACGCGTATTCCACCATCTGATGTCCGGGATTCTGCCCCAGGCAGTAGCGCTTATCCCATTCGCTGGGCAGCAGCACCACCGCCCGGCCGCGCGCGTCGCGCGCGAGCAGCGTGCCCGGCGTGGGCTTGAAGGTCGCGGGATCACCGACCAGCCAACCGCTGCACTGGTATGGCAGCGGGCGCAACGTGGTCTCGACGTTGTACTCGTCCCTCAGCCGGTACTGCAGCACCTCGAACTGCAGGCGCCCGACCGCGGCGATGAAGGGATCGGCCTGGGGATTGTCCCATGAGCGCAGCACCTGGACAGCGCCCTCCTGCGCGAGCTGGAGCATGCCCTTGTCGAAGGGCTTGCGCTTGGTGAGGTCGGCCGGCATCACCTGCGCGAAGACCTCGGGCGGGAACTGCGGCAGCGGCTTGTGCTCGAATCCGATCTTCACTGTCGCCGCGGTCAGGGTGTCGCCGATCGCGAAGCCGGCATTGATCAGGCCGACCACATCGCCAGGCCACGCCTCGTCGAGCGTGGTGCGCTCCTGGGCCATC
Source organism: Planctomycetota bacterium (assembly GCA_038231435.1). Classification (GTDB taxonomy): domain Bacteria; phylum Planctomycetota; class UBA11346; order UBA11346; family UBA11346; genus JACCZE01. The sequence goes on along the minus strand of JBBRLJ010000041.1, from coordinate 25,300 downwards.
AGCGTATGCGGCCGCGACAACCGCACGTCGCGCACAAACTCGCCGCGATGGTAGTGCTTGATCACCAGGTCGCGCTCGAAGCGCCCGGAGCAGATGCGCACGAAGGCCACGCTGTCGCGGTGCTTCGGATTCATGTTCGCCTGGATCTTGAAGACGTAGGCGCTGAATGGCGCGGCGATGGGATCGACCGCGATGTCGACGCCGTCGAGCGTCTTCGCCGGGCGCGGACTGGGCGGCGGGGCGAGATCGAGAAAGGCGTCGAAGAACGGCTCGACGCCGAAATTGGTCAGCGCCGAGCCGAAGAACACCGGCGAGACCTGGCCGGCGAGGAAGGCTTCGCGGGTGAACTGGTTGCCAGCGATCTCGAGCATCTCGAGCTCGTCGCGGAGTTTCTTGGCGCGCTCGTCGCCGAGCGCCGTCGCCGCCTCGGCGCCATCGAGCGGCAGGCGGGCGATGTCGGCCTTGGCCGCACCGCCCTTGGCGGTCTTGGTGAAGAGCATGAGGGTGCGGCTGCCGTCGGCCGAGAGCATGCCGCGCTCGGCGACACCGATGAATTCGCGCCCGGAGCCGACCGGCCAGTTCATCGCCGAGGCCTGGATGCCGAGCACCTCCTCGACCTCGGTCATCAGCTCGAGCGGATCGCGTCCGGGCAGGTCGAGCTTGTTGATGAAGGTCAGCACCGGGATGCCGCGCAGCTTGCACACCGCGAAGAGCTTGCGCGTCTGGGTCTCGACACCCTTGGCGGCATCGATGACCATGATCGCGCTGTCGGCCGCGGTGAGCGTGCGGTAGGTGTCTTCGCTGAAGTCCTGGTGGCCCGGGGTGTCGAGCACGTTGATGACCGCGCCCTTGTACTGGAACTGCATCGCCGACGAGGTGATCGAGATGCCGCGCTCCTGCTCCATCGCCATCCAGTCGGAGGTCGCGAGCTTGCCGCCCTTGCGGTTCTTCACCATGCCTGCGGTGCGGATCATGCCGGAATACAGCAGCAGCTTCTCCGTCAGCGTGGTCTTCCCCGCATCGGGGTGCGAAATGATCGCGAAGGTCCGGCGTCGCGAGGTCTCACGGGCTAGATCGGCGTTCAAGACTGCGGTCTGGTCGCTCATGGAGGGGCATACCTTCGCGCCGCGCCGCGCGAGGCAATGGATCGCCGCCGAGGATCGCCCCTTCGACCGCTAAGCGTCGATGACCAATCCGCCCGCGACCTCGCGCACCGGTATGAAGCACGGGCGCTCGCGCGGAGTGTCGTTCGGCGCATGCAGGGTCATCATCAGCGCTCCGGCGAAGGTGCGGAAGAGCATGCCGTGACCGCCGTCCTTGGCGAAAACAGGCCGTTCGGCGTGGAACCACGGACCGGTGACGCCGCCCGTCGATCGCGCCACGCCCATCGCGTAGCCCTCTCGCCCCGAGGAGGACCACAGCATCAGCAGCGAGCCGTCGGCGGCGCGGTGCAGAAACGGTCCGTCGGTGACGAAGTTCATCCCGGGCGAGCGGGGATCCGGGAAGCCGTTGGTCCACGGTGCCTGCGAGGCGGTGAACAGGAGCAGCGGCTCGCCGACGGCGCGCGACAAGTCGTCGGCCAGGCGCTGCGCGTACATTCCACCATCGCGGATCTGCACCCATTCGTGGCAGTAGACGATCCACGGCCGGCCGGCCGCATCTATGTGCAGCGATCCATCCAGGCATTCCCACGCGCCAGGGGTGACCGGACCATCGCTGTGCGGCAGGTACGGGCCTGCCGGCGCGTCAGCGACCAGCACCTGGGTGCCGCGGCGCCGGCCGGGCCCCGCGAAGCTGGCGAACATGTACCAGCGCCCGCGATAGACGTGCACTTCCGGCGCCCAGAATTGGGTATTGGCCCAGAATCCAGCCGGCGGGCGGAACGCGGGGATCGGTCCCTCCCAGGCGAGCAGATCCGCGCTGGCATAGCAATCGAAGCCGGTGCCGAGCCCGCTCCAGGCGTTGGTGTCGGTGGTGCCGAAGAGGTAGTAGCGGCGCTCGGCGGACACCGGCAGCACGAACGGATCGCGCATCTGGATCTGATCGCGGGCGCGGGCGGGTGGAGCGGCCATGTCAGCTACGATGAGCCGACCCCGCCAGGGTCGAGCGCGAAAGGCACCTCGGCCCAGTCGGCGATCACGCGACCGAGGAACTCGCCGACCTCGCGGCGCTCGCCGCTGCACACCGGCAGGAGCGCAACCACGGTCTCGTCGTCCTCGAGCCTGACGGATTCGGGATCGGCGCCGAGCAACCGCAGCGCTGTCGGCGACAGCTCGGCCTCGACGCGCACCGAGATGCTCGAACCGTCTGGCGCGAGATCCGCATCGACCGTGCGCACCGACGAACGCAGGCAGCTGCCCTCGTTGCGCAGCCGACCGAGGCCCTCGCGGACCACCAGCACCCCGGGCGTGAGCACCACCACCCGGCGCATCGCCAACGCCAGCGCCGCGAGCGGCGGACACACCAGCGCCACCGCCACCGACACCGGCACGATCGTCCACCACGCTATCAGCGCGACGACGTGATCTGGTCGGACGCTCCACGCGGCGATGACCGTCGCCACCGCGAGCACCGTCAGCATCAGCAACCCCACCGCCAACAGGCGATGCCGCGGCAACCCCGAGACGATGCGCACGCACGTCTCCTCGCGCACCACGCGCAACCCCACCGGAGGCGTCGGCACCTCGACCGACTCCCCATACCCCACGCTGCGCACCGCCGTCATGCCGCGATCCTAACGCGTCCATCGCCCCGATCCTGCACTTTGTGCGTGGGCTCCTTGTACAGGGTCTGACATCAATCCGCGGCGGATTCGCCGACCGCCGAGTCCTGGTTGCGTGATAAAATGGGCAAAGCCCATCACGCAAACATCCTGGCCTCTGGGGCCAGGATGTAAGGGCGACAAAGGTCGTGGGGGACCGGGGGCAGAGCCCCCGCACAAACAGCCCCCGTACTTATAGCCCCGCGCCGGCGCGCTCGCGGTAATCGGTGGGCGTCATGCCGACGAGCGCGCGGAACTTGCGATTGAAGAACGACTGGTCGGCGAAACCGCAGTCGATGGCGACCTGCAGCACGCTGTCGCGCGACGACCGCAGCGCGACCATCGCCGCGTTGATGCGCTGGCGCAGCAGGTACCCGAGGATGCTGGTCCCGGCGTGGCGTTTGAACGCGCGGCAGAGGTGCGGCTTGCTGCAGCCGAATCGTTCCGCGAGGTCGGCGAGCGAGACCGCCTGGGCCGGATCGGCATCCAGCGAGCGCCGCAGCTCCTCCATGCGCAGTTAGCGCTCGCCTCCGTCGGCAGCATCGGCGAGCAGCGGATACGCGTCCTGGCGCAGCGCCTGGCGCGCACAGGCGATCAGGAACAACCGCAGCTGGCTGCGCATCGCCTCGCGGTAGCCCGGCTCGGCGCGCTCCTGTTCGGCGAGCATGGCGTGCAGATGGGCCTCCTGCTCACCACCCGGCGTGAACTGGAGGTGCACGAACTGGTTGCGCTGGTGGCGCAGGCTCGGGTCCATGGGCAGGATGCGGTACAGCGGTTTGGACAGCTCCTCGCCCAGGTCGGGCAGCTGGAAGCGCGCGAGATCCAGGTAGAGGTTGATGACCGACATCGGTTCGCCGCCGATGTCGATATCGTGCGGCTGGGTGTAGTGGACGATGCCGAGCGACCCCGGCCCGGTGGGGTAGGCCCGCGAGCCCAGGTGGTGCGTTCCGGAGCCCGAGACCACGTAGTTCAGCTCGACCACGTCGTGGGTGTGCAGGGCTTCCGTCCGGCGCACGTAGGCGGGGAAGTGCTGGACCCCGAAGCCCATGCCATTCAAGCGGTTGAGCCAATCCTTCACGAGCAGGTGGGAGATCTGCATGGCTCCAGATAGGTATATGCACTCCAGATCGCGGATCAATATCATCCAAGAAACCTGCGGTTGATAGGCGTATATTGTCCAACGGAGACACCCCATGCGCTCGACCGTCACCGCCGCCCAGATCGCCTCCTACCAGCGTGACGGCTTCATCGTCATCGAAGACGCGCTGTCCCCCGCCGAGGTCGCCGAGCTCGCCGCCGGGGTCGAGCGTGGCGTGGCCACCATGGGCACCACCAAGCTCGCCGGATCGGATTGGAAGGACGGCGATTCGTTCTACGACAAGGTCTTCGTCCAGCGTCTCAACCTCTGGAAGGTCGAGCCGACGGTGAAACGCTACATGCTCGGGCCCGAGATCGGACGCATGGCCACCGAGCTCGCCGGCGTCGAAGGCATGCGCGTGTGGCACGACCAGACGCTGCAGAAGAAGCCGTGGGCGAACCCGACCAGCTGGCACCTCGACGTGCCCTACTGGTCGTACTCGTCGCGCCACGCCATCTCGGTGTGGATCGCGCTCGACGAGTCGACGTTGCAGAACGGCTGCATGTACTACCTGCCGGGCTCGCACAATCTGGTGAACTTCGACAACGTGGGCATCGGCCAGAACATGGACAGCTTGTTCGAGCTGTATCCGCAGCTAGCGAAGATCGAGCCGGTGGCCGCGCCGATGAAGCCCGGCACCCTCGGCTTCCACAACGGGCTCACGGCCCATGGCGCCGGCCCCAACATGACTCCGCGCTGGCGCCGCGCGATGACCTGCGGCTTCATGCCGATCGGTTCGACCTTCAACGGCAACGCCAACATCCTGCCCGCCGAGCGCCTGGCGCGGCTGAAGATCGGCGACTCGCTCGACGACGAAGCCGAGAATCCGCTGGTGTGGCGCACGCCCGCGCTCGCCGGAAGCGCGCGATGAGCAGCGCTGGCGCGACGACCACCGCCGCGCGTGGAGCCAATCTTGAATTCGGCATCGGCGGAGACCTGCGCGGGCTCGAATCCGCGCCGGAACTGGGCTTCGCGGGCTACCTGCGCGCGATCCAGGACGCCGCGCGGGCGCTCGATCCGCTCGCGCGCGTGGATTTCCTGGAAGGATGCTCGACTCCCGAGAACTGCGCGATCGCGCTCGATCTCGGCATGCCGTACCGGCAGTTCACCGACTTCTACATGGTCGGCGGTGGACCGGGCCAGCCCGACGCGCTCGAGCGCCTGCGTCAGAACCTCGATCGCGCCGCGGCCTCGGGCACCGTGACCGCGCTGAACATGCAGGTGTGGGGGACGCGCACCGAACCGTCGCTCGACCGCCTGGCGGACTTCTACCACGCCGCCTACGCCCTGGCGAAACCGTACGCGATCGGCGTCTTCACCGAGACCCACATCAACCGCTTCACCTACGATCCGCGCCGGTTGCTCGCGGTGCACGACCGCCTGCTCGCCGACAGCTCGGGCGCGTACGGCCTGCAGGTCGGCGCGGACTTCTCGCATTACGTGCACCAGCTCGGCAACAGCCATGGCTCGAACTGGGATGATCTGCGCTCGGGCGCGCTGCGCATGGATCCCTTCGATCCCGGCAACATCATCAGCACGCGCATCATCGCAGCGGGCCTGGTCGGCTACGGCCACCTGCGCTGTGCGGTGCCGAACGACCTGGCTCCTGGGAAGGGTTCGATCCAGTACCCGCTCGCGGATCCCGCGGGCGAGCCCGGCGCGGATCCGGGCAGGCGGCAGCTGCGCTTCCATGGAGCCTGGGACGAAAGCCGCACCGCCGCGTGGCGCGAGCTCTACCGCCAGGCATTCGCGCACCAGATCACCCATCCCGAGCGCGGGATCGCGCGCTTCTCCACCGAGTTCATCGAGGTCGAGGACGAATACCGCATGGACGCCTACGGCAACCTGCACCAGAACCTCAGCGCGTTGTGCTGGGCGCAGCGCCTGAAGCGCGAGCTGCTCGCCACAGCGTCGAAAGCCGCCCACGCGAACTGAGGCCTGATGACGGGGCGGTCGTCCTTCTGCCCGCGCTGGAAACGCGGCGGGGGCGGATGACAATGCCGGCATGAACGTGCTCTACGGCATCAGCGGCGGCATTGCGGCCTACAAGGCGCCCGAGGTGGTGCGCGCGTTGCGCAAGTCCGGCCACGCGGTGCGCTGCGTGCTCACCGAGAACGCCGCGCGTCTGGTCGCCCCCGACGCGCTCGCGGCGATGTCGGCCCAGCCGGTGGCCTCCACCATGTGGCCGCACGACGGCTCGATGCCGCACATTGAGCTCGCGCGCTGGGCCGGAGCGCTGCTGGTGGCACCGGTGACCGCGGACTGCCTGGCCAAGTTCGCGCTGGGCCTCGCCGACGATCTGCTGACCACGCTGTTCATCGCGCTCGAACCGGAGAAACCGGTGCTGCTGGCTCCGGCCATGAACACGGTGATGTGGAACAAGCCGGCGGTACAGGCGCACGTCGCCACCCTGAAGAGCCGCGGCGCGCGCTTCGCCATGCCGATCGCGGGCGATCTCGCCTGCGGTGAAAGCGGCGTCGGCGCGATGGCCGCGCCCGAGACGCTCGCCGCCGCGCTCGCCGAGTGAGCCGCCGGGACCAATGACCCCAGGCACGCGGATCGCCAAGGGCTCTACCAGCGCCCGGAGAGAGGAACGCGGAGCCCAACGCCGTCGCTGGCGCTCGCGTGGCGCGGCGTTCTCGCTGCTGTACCTGGCCGCGGCGCCGGTGGTGGCGGGCGTGCTCGCGCACCGTCTATGGCTACGCCGCCGCGCGCTGGTGGGGCTCGACGAGAAGCTGTTCGGTGATCAGGTGTTCGGAGACAGCAAGGCGATCAGCCCGGGCCAGATCATGGTCCACGGCGTCAGCCTCGGCGAGGTGACGCTCATGCGCCCGCTGGTGCCGCGGCTCGAACAAGCGCTCGCGAGCGGCGGCATGCCCGCGCGCTGCCTGCTCACCACCACCACCGAGACCGGCAAGCAGGGTCTGGACAAGCATTTTCCCGGCCACGAGCGCGCCTTCCTGCCGCTCGACGTCCCCTGGGCGGTCAACCGCTTCCTCGGCCGCGCGAAACCCCGGCTGGTGGTGCTGCTCGAGTTCGAGCTGTGGCCTATCCTGCTCTGCGCCTGCCTGGCGCGCGGCATCCCGGTCGTGCTGGTGAACGCCAAGATCAGCGAGCGCAGCTGGAAACGCTTCATGGCCGCGGGCTCGGCGATGCGCCCGCTGTTCCGCGCCTTGACGCTGGTCCTGGCCCAGAACAGCGTCTATGCGGCGCGGCTGTCGCGCCTGGGCGTACGTCCCGAGCGCCTGCGCGTGTGCGGCTCGATGAAGGCGGATATCGTCGTCACCGCCACCCCCGCGCAGGTCGCCGCCGAGCGCTCGCGGCTAGGGCTCGGGCTCGGTGACGGCCCAGGTGACGGTGATGTCCCGCTGTTCCTCGCCGCCTCGACCTCGGCTGGCGAGGAACGCCAGCTGGTCGAGAGCTGGAAGACCTGGGGGCGACCGCGCTGGCGCCTGGTGATCTGCCCGCGCCATCCCGAGCGGGGCGAGGAGATCGCGCGCATGTGCGAGAGCCTGGGCGTTCCCGCGGTGCGTACCTCGCTCGTTGCTCTTTCTGGAGGAGCGGTTGGAGGGGCGACTGGAGCGTCGGCTGGAGACACATCGTCGGGAAGCAGGCCCGCGCGCGGAGGCGCGATCGTGGTCGACGAGATCGGCCGGCTCGCCGCGCTGTACGCGCTCGCGGCCGACCCGCGCGCGCCCGGCATCGCCGTGGTCGGCGGCAGCCTCGGCTCGGGACGGGGCGGTCAGAACATGCTCGAGGCCGCCGCCGCCGGATGTTGCACCGTGGTCGGCTGGGACACGCGCAGCCAGCCGGATTCCATGACCCTGCTGCGCCGCGAGTGCGGCGTGGTCGAACTCGAGCGCGCAACCCTCGACGCCACCCTGGCGGCCCTGGCGGTGGACGAGCCACGCCGCCGGCGCGTGGGCGCGGCCGGGGTCCGCGCCTGGCGCACCGGCCTCGGCGCCACCGCCCGGGTGGCGGAGGCGATCGGCGGCCTGCGCGCCATCTTCAACGGATCTGCCTAGCCAACCTCGATCAGACCCTCACGATGCGGGCATGAACTCACTCCCCATCGATTCCACGCTCTGCCTCATCCAGGGCGTCGCCGCCGCCATCGCCTTGGCCAAGGCCAAGGACCAGGGCACCAAGATCCTGTGCGGAGTGCTGCTCGCGATCGATGTCGCCTTCGCGTTCGGCCCCTACATCGGGCTCGAGATCAAGGGCACGCTCGCGCAGGTCAGCTGCGCCGCCATGGCGATCATCGGCGTGTTCGCCGCCATCCGGGTGCAGAACCCGATCCTGGCTACGCTGTTCGTGGTCTCCGGCTGCCTGCTCGAGCTGATGGCCCTGGGCGTGGTCCGCGGGACCATGCACGTCTGACGCCGAATCGGCGCTGCATCTGGCAGCCTCCGGCTGCGTCCTCATGCACCGTTCGCTACCGTAGTTCTCCCTCTCCTGCATCTGCAACGAGGGCGAGGCTTCGCCGCCATGGCCGACGAGAACGACCGCAGCTGCTTTACATGCGCGGGTGGCCGTTATACTCACCCATCGTTCCATCGTCATAGAGCGATGGGTGTTTCCCGTCAGTTACCTCGCGCGCCCATCCGGGCGGAAGGACCAACCGCAATGGCCCGTTCCCTGTTCACCTCCGAATCCGTCTCCATGGGCCATCCCGACAAGGTCGCCGATCAGATCAGCGATGCGATCCTCGACGGCTTCATCGCCCAGGATCCCAAGAGCCGCGTGGCCTGCGAGACGCTCTGCACCACCGGCCAGGTGGTGGTGGCCGGCGAGGTGACGACCAAGGGCTACATCGACGTGCAGGCGATCGTGCGCCGGACCATCCGCGAGATCGGCTACACCGACTCGCGCGTCGGCTTCGATTGCGACTCGTGCGGCATCCTGGTCGCGATCCACAGCCAGTCGCCCGACATCGCGATGGGTGTCGACGAATCCGCCAACAAGGAGCAGGGCGCCGGCGACCAGGGCCTGATGTTCGGCTACGCCTGCGACGAGACCCCCGAGCTCATGCCGCTACCGATCCATCTCGCCCATCGCCTCGTCGAGGAGCAGGCGCGCCTGCGCTCGAGCGGCAAGCACAAGTACCTGCGCCCCGACGCCAAGAGCCAGGTGACGGTCGAGTACGAGGGCCACGAGCCGGTGCGCGTGCATACCGTGGTGCTGTCGACGCAGCACACGCCCGAGGCGAAGATGTCGGTCATCAAGAAGGACATGATCGCCATGGCCAAGCGGATCATCCCCGCGAAGCTGCTGGACAAGGACACCATCTTCCACATCAACCCCACCGGCCGCTTCGAAGTCGGCGGCCCGCACGGCGACACCGGCCTGACCGGCCGCAAGATCATCGTCGACACCTACGGCGGCATGGGCCGCCACGGCGGCGGCGCGTTCTCGGGCAAGGATCCCTCGAAGGTCGATCGCTCGGCCGCCTACGCGGCGCGCTGGGTCGCCAAGAACATCGTCGCGGCCAAGCTGGCGACGCGCTGCGAGATCCAGGTCGCCTACGCCATCGGCGTCGCCCGCCCGGTCTCGATCAAGGTCGACACCTTCGGCACCGGCCACGTCGGCGACGAGGTCCTGGCCGAAGCCGTCCAGAACGTCTTCGACCTGCGCCCCAAGGCGATCATCGAATCGCTCGATCTGCTCAAGCCCATCTACCGGCAGACCGCCTTCCACGGCCACTTCGGCCGCAAGGGCTTCAGCTGGGAGAAGACCGACAAGATCGAGGCGCTCACGCAGGCGGTGGCCAAGCTGACCGCCACGCACGCCGGCGCCCCGCGCGCAAGCGCGCGTATGGCCAAGGCGCGCTGATAGGCGCGCCGAGTCCCCGTACCAGGGCTCGCTGATCGACGTGTTGAAGATGGCCCGCCGCATATGCGGCGGGCCATCTGTTTGTCATTGGTCTCCTACTCGTCTCCAGATGTCTTCACGGCGACACGGAGATCACCGGCGAGCGCTGATCAGTACATGTATCGAGTACAAGCAGCGCCAAAGTGGTTGATTCCAGTCGTCCGCGCGTCTCGGGCCAGGTCGCCGGGTCCCAGGTCCCGTCGGCGCACGAGTCGTTGTGGATCTGCTCTCGTTCGAGCCGGTCCTTCAGCGCCTTCCAATGAACATGCGCGTCGCCCCACCGCATGGGGTCGTGCGCCTTGGCGAAGAACAGCGCTTCGGTCGTGGCGAACAGGCCGCTGAGATCCGTCACAAGGTTCGGATCGGGCGATGTGGCCGCGTCGAGCAGCGCATCGTGAATCGGGTCCTTCGCCATACCGCTCGCGGCCAACGCGAGTGCGGCGAATGGCGCTCCACCGCCGACGTCGCCCTGATGGCTGCGAATGTTGTAACGGATCGGGAAATTTCCCGGAGCCTTCACCTGGCTATTCGCCGCATTGATCCAGGTGAGCGAACGGCGCAGCTCGACGGCATCGACCACACCTCCGGCAAGGCCAGCGCGCAGAGCCAATATGGCCCACGAGGTGAGCCGGCTATCGATCCACCCACTGTCCTGATCGCCCCAACCACATGGATGCCCCTCCGGATCGCGTACGCGCCTTTCCAGCAGCGATGCCAACGCCCGGGTGACCGGCGCCTTCAGCTCCGCATCGCCGCTCAGCGAGTACGCCTCGCCGAGGCCAGCCGAAGCCCAGCAGTCCGCCTCGAGGGTATCGGCGAAGGATCCGTCGGCTTTCTGTCGGGCGACCAGCCACACGACGGCTTTTTTCAGCATCGACCGATGCCGACTCGGGGCCACGTGGTCATAACCTGAGTGTTCGTACGCGAGCAGGATCTCACCAGTGACCGCGACATCCGCGGCGTCGGATACCGCCCCTGCCCCGCACCCGGGCGTGGATGTGCAATGCGCCGCGAATCCTGACACCGACCAATGCCCGTCGGCCTCTTGATGCTGGGTGAAGAAGGTGGGTTTCCGCATCTCGACGGCTGGCGCTGGAGGTACGTCCCCCTCCTCGCCCCAGAGAGCGGCACCGCCCAAGGTGATCGCCAACAGCAGCAGCGCGACGCAGGGAGAGACGACCTGACTCATGGACGACACCTCTTGGAGGACCACTTGGCTTAACGCACAGGTCAAATTCGGGTTCACTGCAGCTACCATTCCAGGCCATCCGGGTACCGTCTCCGCCATGCCGGTGCGGTCCCATCTCGCGGCGCTGATCACCTTGCTGCTGGTGGTGGCGGCGCTGCCGCCGGCCGCGAGCGCGGCGTCGAACGCCGTCGTCGACCGCACTCTTCCGATCGCCGGCACCGATCTGAGCATACCGTTGCCCTCGGAATGGACGGTGTCGCGGGCCGTCGACGGGGCCTCGATGGTCCTGCGCGCGCCGGTGGCGTCCGAACCTGGAGTGGATCCTGGCGCGAGCGACCGCGCGCGTCCTTCGATCGCGGTCGCCACCCGCGCCATCTCCGCGGGCGAGACGCAGGCCGGCCTGGTCTACGACGGCTACAAGGATCTCGACCGGCTGCTCACGCGCTTCCATCCGCTCGACGACTGCAATTTCGGCTCATTGATGATCGGTGGCCGCGCCTGGCAGCGCATCCACTACACCTTCGAGGTGGGCCAGATCGCCTGGGAGCAGGAGCTGTTCGTCACCGCCTCGAACCGCACCCTGGTCTACATCACCTGCTCGTGCGACCAGGAGCACTATGCCGCGCATCGCGGCGAATTCCTGGCCGCGATCACGGCGATGGGCGGCATCCAGCCGGTGCTCGCGCCCTGACCGTCCGCATGCCTGTCCCGTGATCGGCATCGAGCCCGATCACTTGGACGGCACAGCGCCACCGCCAGGTGCGCTCACTTCTTGATTTCCGCCCACACCACCTGATCGAGCACCAGTGGCGGCACCAGGATGGTGAGCGTGCCATCGGCGCCGGACACCGTCTCGCCGCGCTGGCGCTCGCCGCCGCCAACCATGTCGAGGTAATGCAGCGTGAACGGCGTGCTGGGCTTGAAGCCCGCGAGCCCGATACGGATCGGTGCTGGCAGCGTGGCGCGCGCCTTGCCGTCGACGATGTGGGCGTGCCAGGTGTCGGCGCGCGGTTGCGGCCAGATCAGGGCCTGCGACGGCGACAGCCAGCCCATCACCAGCGCCTTGTCGCCGACGCTGTTCGGGGTCAGCGGCGCCAGGTCGCGGTCCTGCCAGTCGACGCGCGCCACCGTCGCCGCCAGGCCACGGTACTGCGGCCACAGCGTACCGGCATCGATGTAGGTGTCCCACCACCAGTTCATGCCCGAGCCGTAGCCGCCGAGCATCAACCCCGCCCACGCCTGCTGGCGCAGCAACAGGCCCTCCTTATCACGCTCGTTGCCGGGATTGTCGTGATCCTGTCCCTCCTGGTACCCGACCTCGCTGATGCAGAACGGCTTGCCGAGCGAGGCCGCGTTCTCGGCGAACTCGAGGAACATGCGCACTCCGTCGCGCGTCGCCGGTTTCTTGGTGCCGCCCGGATCGGCCCATTCGAGCACATAGCCGTGCACCTGGGTGAGATCGATGTCCGGCAGTCCCATCACGCGATCGAAATCGTCGCCGCACCAGCTCAAGGTGCGCAGCCTGCCGTCGGTGTCGATGCGCCGCAGCATCGCCGAGGCCGCCTTCGCCCAGGGGATGCACTTCTCGCGCACCGGCTGCGCCATGTCGAGTTCGTTGAACAGCTCCCAGGCCAGGATCGAGTCGTCGGCGCCCCAGCGCGCCAACACGTAGCGCAAGCGCCGCTGGTATGCGGCCGGAGGATCCGCTGAGATGAACGTCTTCACCCGCTCCTCGGCGCTCTGGCCGTACGGACACATGTGCCCGTTGACGAGATCGTAGTAGTTGTCGAGCACCACCGTGACGCGCAGGCCCGACGCGCGCGCGAGCCGCAAGATCTCGTCGAAGAGCCAGGCGTGGTCGAGCCGCCACGCATCCTGCTGCGGGCCTTCGATCTGGCCGCACCAGCTCGACATCCACACCCGGCAGTGGTTGCCGCCGGCGGCCTTCAGCGCCTTGAAGTAGGCGTCGAAGCGCGCGAGACGGTCGGGGCCGTTGGCCCAGGCGATGTTCGGGCCGATCGGGATGAAGACGGTGCCATCCGCGAACGACAGCAGCCGCTTGTTGTCGCGGCAGATGCGCAGCGGTCCCTGCTTGCCGGCGCCGGCCGCGATCAGGATCTCGCCGTGCGCCACGGTCGAACCGTCGGGCGCGAGCAGCGTCCACGCATGGGTACCCGCGATGCGCGCGGTGTGCCGTGCCTGCAGGATGGCCTCGCCGACGGGATCGAATTCGACCGGCGGCTCGACCGCGGGCGTGTCCGCGCTCGGCGGATGCCCACGGTAGGCGCGATAGGCGAACGCGGGCCTGCGCCACGTCTTGTGGTCTGGGCCGATCACCACCAGGCATGGCGTCTTGGTCACGTCTGCGTCCGACCAGGCGGCGGGCGCGCCACGGATCTCCCAGGTCAACACGTCGCCGCAGGCCCCGGGAGCGGGCGGCACGACGTCGACGGCCACGGCGCTTCCGGCGATCATCCAGGCGATCAGCCAGGGAAGGCCCAGGAGCGCGAGCCGGAGGCGCCATCCAGCCAAGCGCGAGCGCGCTAACGCGCGGAACATGCACGGGGAGGCGGCGCGGGTGGTCATGCGCGTCGATCCATGACCAGCCGGTATAGCCGCTCGTAATCGGGCGCCAGCGCTTCCAGGCTGGCCGCCGCGGCCGAGGTTCGCGCCGAGGCGATCAGCGCGGCGCGCAGCGGCGTGTCGTCGAGCAGCCGCGCGCACGCCGCGGCGAGGGCCACCGGGGTACGCCGCGCGCCGAGCGCGCCGCCCTGGCGGATGACATCCGCGAGGCCCCCGACCGGCGGAGCCACCACCGGCACGCCGGCGCTCGCCGCCTCCACCACCACCAGCGGCAGGCCCTCGTTGCGACTGGACATCAACAGCACATCCATCGCGCCGAGCGCCTCGGCGGCCGGCACGAAGCCGGTGAACAGCACCGGGACATCGAGCGTGCGCGCGCGCGCCTCGAGCGCCGCGCGTTCGTGGCCATCGCCGCAGATGACTCCCTGCACGCGGTGCCCGCGTCCCAGTTCGGCGAGCGTCTCGAGAAAGAGCCCGGCGTCCTTCACGGCCGCCAAGCGGCCGAGGAAGCCGACCACGGGGATTCCGGGAACGAGCTGGGCGTGCCAGCGCGCCTCGCGCTTCGCCACCGGCGCGACCGGGATCGGCAGTACCGCCCAGCGCCGCCGCCTGCCGATGCCGGCGACATCGCGCAGATCGCGCGCCTGGCTCGGGGTGAGGGCGTGGTGCCAGGCATTGCCAGCCACCGCGCGCTCGATCACGCGCACCGCGACATTTCCGGCTGATGAGAAGTAGCCATGCAGCACGTGACCATGGTAGGTGTGCAGGCAGGGTAGCCGGAGCCGGCGGCAGGCGAGACGGCCGAGCACGCCCGCCTTGGCGGTATGGGTGTGGACCACGTCCGGAGCCGCGGCGCGCAGGCGTTCGAGCAGCGCGCGCAGCACGCCGACATCGCCGCCGAGCCCGACGCGGCGCTGGAAACCCGGTACCCGCTCGACCTCGACCCCCGCCGCGCGGACCGCTGCGGTGAGGTCCGGCTCGTCGGGGGCGCAGTCTCCGGACAGTACGCTGACGCGGTGGCCGCGCTGGGCCATGCCGCGCCCGAGGGCGGCGATCACCCGGGCCGGACCGCCGTCGTTGAGGCGCGCGATGACGTGGACGATGCGCACCCGGACAGCGTACCGCGCGGCCCGGGCCGGGAAACCAGCCCGCGACGCTCCTTTGCCGTGTGGACATTTTAGGGCACAGGTGCCTCGGGGTGGCGAGACTTCGCTCCCGCTCCCCTTGCGACCCACCTCCGGGCCGCAAGCATGGCGCCGACCCGGAGCCCCATGGACCTCATCCTCGCCGCGAAGGCCGTGATCCTCGGCATCGTCGAAGGCCTCACCGAGTTCATCCCGGTGTCCTCGACCGGCCATCTGATCGTCGCCGACCGCCTGATCGGATTCGGTGGCGATGTCGGCAAGCCGACCAAGGACCTGTTCCTGGTCGTCATCCAGCTGGGCGCGATAATGTCGGTGTGCTGGTACTACCGCCGGCGGCTGCTCGACGTCGCGACCACCCTGCCCAGCGACCCACGCTCGCGCCGGCTGACCTGGAACCTGGTGCTCGGATTCATCCCCGCGGCGGTGGTCGGCCTGCTCGCGCACCATTACGTCGAGGAGCACATGCTGCGCCCCGAGGTGGTGGCTGCCACCCTGGCGGTGGGCGGCGCCATCCTGGTCGCGGTCGAACGGCGCGCCTGGAAGCCCGTGCACGAGGATGCGGCGATGCTGCCGGCGCGCGTCGCGCTCGCGATCGGCGTCTTCCAGTGCCTCGCCATCCTGCTGCCGGGCACCTCGCGTTCCGGCGCGACCATCATCGGCGCCATGCTCATCGGCGTCAGCCGCGTCGCGGCCACCGAATTCTCGTTCTTCCTCGCCATCCCGATCATGCTCGCCGCCTCGGGCTACGATCTGCTCAAGCACCGCGCCGATCTCACCACCCACGGCCTCGAGCTCATCGCCATCGGCTTCGTGGTCTCGTTCATCGTCGCGCTCGGGGTGGTGCACTGGCTCCTGCGCTTCGTCGCCAAGCACACTTTCACCGGCTTCGGCTGGTACCGCATCGCGGCGGGCCTCCTGCTCGCGTTGATGATCTGGCGCGGATTCATCAGCGCCGACGACGTCCATCCGGGCCACTGACCGATGCCGCTGATCGTCTTCGAGGGCATCGACGGCTGCGGCAAGACCACGCAGGTCGAGCGGCTGTGCGCCCGGCTCGAGCGCGCGCGCATGCCGATGCGGCGCCTGCGCGAACCCGGCGGCACGGCGCTGGGCGAGGCGGTGCGCCGGCTGCTGCTCGACCCGGCGACCAAGGCCTCGCCAGTGGCGGAGCTGTTCGGCTACCTGCAGGCGCGCGCCCAGCTGTGCGATGAGATCCTCAACCCCGCGCTGGCGAGCGGCGAGATGGTGGTCCTCGACCGCTTCTACCATTCGACGCTCGCCTACCAGGCGTACGGGCTCGGTCTCGATCCGGCGCTGGTGCGGTCGGCGATCGCCCTCGCGATCGGCGATATCCTGCCCGACGCGGTGGTGTGGCTCGAATTGGATCCTGCCGAGGCTCAGCGCCGCCGCGAGGCGGTGCGCGCCAAGGACCGCATCGAGTCGCGCGGACTCGAATACCTCACGCGCGTGCACGAAGGCTATCAGCGCATGGCCGAGGCCGGCGAGCTGATCCGCATCGACGGCCGCCTGTCGCCGGATGGCATCGAGGCGGCGATCTGGGAGCGGCTCGCGCCGCTGTGCTCGGCCCGCTGAGCAGGCCGCCATGTCGGATCGAGGCCGCTCTGCTGCCGGTCAAGAGGCGGATCGGACGCAGACCTAGCGCTTGGCGTTCGCGGCGCCCGCCTTTCCCGCTCCGGAAGCGTGGGTGAGGATACGGCCGAGGAAGAAATCCAGCGCCGCGGTGCGATCGACGTCCCAGGCCACGCGATGCGGCGCGGCCGGCTTGCCCGCCTCGGGTTTCGCCGGCGCCTCGGCGAACATGGTCATGGCGTAGGTACTGTCGCCGCGCAGCTCCACGGTGATGGTGCCCTGCTTCCAGGTGCAGAGCTCGGGCTTCATCATGGTCGCGACCGCGAGCGGATCGAACAGGCTCGGCAGATGACCCCAGCCCTTGCGCCATTCGTCGATGGTCAGCGACAGGTGCTTGGCCAGAGGCGCGGTGGCGGCGCGCATGCGCGCCAGGTCCTCGTCGCTGAACTTGGCGACGTCACCGATGTGCCAGGTGGTGACGTCGATGGGGATGCCGCTGTTGAAGACGATGAACGCGGCCTCGGGATCGCACTTGATGTTCCACTCCGCCATCGGTCGGCGCACCTCGGCCGCCATCGCGACGATGCGCGGAATCTTCGCCGCGATGCGCGGCTCCTTGACCAGGGCCATCGCCAAGTTGGTCAATGCACCGATCGTGATGGGGACGATATCGCCGGCCCCAGCCATGATCGTCTCGATGAGGAAGTCCACGCCGTGGCGCCTGTCGAGCGGCTCGAGCTCCGACTCGGGCAGGCAGGCGGCGTCCTGGTTGGGGAGATGGTTCTCGAGCAGCGCCTTGCGCGGGTCTCCGGCAACCAGGCGCGAGGCCATGGTCGCGCCGCATCCAGCCGCGACCGGGATGCCGCGCACGCCGGCCTTGGCCAGGATCGAGCGCGCCTGGCGCGCGCGGGCGAGGACGTTGCCGAACACCGTGGTCACGCCGACCAGCTCGAGCTCGGGACTCGCCAGGATCAGGCCCAGGGCGAGGGCATCATCGATGTCGTCGCCGATGTCGGTGTCGAGGATCACTTTGGTGCGGGTGGTCATGGGCTCTCCAGGGAGTGTCTTATGGTGCGTCGGAGGTGCGTTGGATGGTGCGTCGGAGGATTCAGGCGCGGGGCATGGTGGCGGGCTGTTCGACCGGGGCGTTGAGTGCCCGGGCGCGCTCGCCTTCCTGGTTCCAGACATTGCCGAAGGCCGGCGTGCGCGACGGCACCGTGGGCAGCAGCCAGCTGCCCGCTTCGCAGCGCACCACGCCGCGGCGGACCCCGCGAACCAGCAGGCCAGTGTCGTCGAACACCGAATCGGCGAGCTGGTGGGCGTCGTCGGCGCGATATTGGAACACCACGCCGCGGCGCGGCAGGCCGGAACGGTTGTCCGCCGAACCGTGCAGCGTCAGGCAGTGGTGGATGCTGATGCCCCCGGCCTTGGGCGTCATCGACGCGATGTCTGCCCCTTCGCCCCAGCGCGCCCGCTCCTGACAGCCGCCAGCGAAGGCGCCGCGCACGCGGTGCTCGAGCAGACCGAGGCGATGGCTGCCGCGCACCGCGCGCATGCAACCATTGTCCTCGGTGGCGTCGTCGAGCATCACCATCACCGCGACCAGACTGGTGTTGGTGTGGGGGAAGAAGGCGAAGTCCTGGTGCCAGGCATAGGCGCCATGGCCCTTGAGCGTCGGCTTGATGGCGAGCTTGGCGTGCTGCAGCTGGATGTCGGCGCCGATCACCGCCTCGACCAGGTCGAGGATGCGCGGATCGCGAGCGAGCGCGAGGAAGGCCGGATCGCGGCCGGTGAGCCCAAGCAGATGGACGGCCTGCGTGTCGGCTCCTTGGCGCGTGAGCTCGCCGGTGATCTCGCTGCTGTCGGCGGCCCTGCGCAGGGCTTCGATCTCGGCCATGGGAATGATCCCGTCGATGACGGCGAAGCCGTCGCGGTGGAAATCCCCCTGCCAGGCCGGACGACCATCCGCTGCGGCAGCGTCCAGGACGGGAGTAGCAGCTATCGCGTTGGCGCTCATGACCACAGCATAACCCTGGATTTCCCAGATTGCAGAGCAGCGGACGATGATCTAATAGCACGAAACGATGGTCCCGCCCGCAAAGTCCACCCCTGGTGCAAGCCCGGCCAACAAGCCCCGTCGCCACGGCTTGGCGATCGCGACCCTGCCGCGCGCGTCGTTCGCCGGGCGTTTCGCGTCGACGCAGGACGTGGCCTTCCATCGCCATGGCGGCATCGAGCTGGTGCTGGTGACCGCCGGTGCATGCCGCATCGAGGTCGCCGGGGAGACGCTCGAAGGCGAGGTCGGCACGGTCTTCGTCCTGCCCGAGGACGTCGAGCACAACCAGGTGAACGTGGGGGGCCTCACCCGCACCAGCTACCTGGTGTTCCATTCCACGCCCTTGGGATTCTCGTCCCGACCGCGCACCATCCCGGTCGGCGCCGACGAACGCTGCCTGTCGTGGCTCGAGGATCTGTGCCGGCTGCTCGAGAGTCCCGAACCGGTTCCCGATGCCGTGGCGGCCGGGCTGCTGCTGGCGGTGCTCGAGCGCCTGAACCAACTCGAACACCGTCTCGGCGTGTCGCGGGACCTGCCGGCGCCGTTGGCGCGGGCGGTGCGCTACGTCGAGCGCCGCCAGCTCGACGCGCTGCGTGCGCAGGACATCGCGCGCAGCGCCGGCGTCAGCGTCAGCCACCTGACCGCGCTGTTTCGCGAGCGATTCGCATGCGGGCCGCTCAAATACCAACAGGGACTGAGGTTGCAGCTCGCACGCAAGCTCCTGGGCAATTCCTACCTGACCGTCTCCGAAGTCGCCCAGGCCTGCGGGTTCAGCAGCGCCAACTATTTCATCCGCATCTTCCGTGGGCATCATGGCCTGAGCCCAGCCAAGTGGCGGCACGCGCCGGCGGCGGCGCGAAAGCCGGAGACTACATGGTGAGCATGGGGCTGATGCATTGCCAATGCACTGTCCATGAACCAAAATCGGGTTGGCACTCAGCTGCTGTCGGGGGATGATCGTAGAGCATGGCCTGGTTCGAGAAGAAGCCGCCCGAGCCGGTGAACGTCGAGCCGACGCCTGAAGAGAAGGCGGCAGCGGCCAGGGCGTTGTTGGCACAGAAACTCGAGAAGGTGCTCGAGACCGACCCCGCGTTCAAGGTCATGACCGTCGATGGGATCCATTGGATCTGCCCGTACACGGGCACGCGCATCCAGGCCCCGTTCGGCTACCCTGAGCCGGCGAAGGAATACCTGCTCGACAACCAGCCGTGGACCAAGGCCAAGCAGAAGACCGTGGACGAGGTCCAGCAGTTCCGCTGGCTGCTGTTCCTCAAGGAGAACATGGAGCTCGAGCCGAGCCTGCGCATCTTCAACGCCGATGGGCGCTGGCTCAACGCCTTCAACGCGCAATGGGTCAGGCTCTCGCGCAAGGATGGGGCGGTCACCGCCGAGATGATGCAGGAACTCGCCTTGGTGCTCAGCAAATGTCCCGAGGCGCAATCGGGCAAGATGCTCGACAAGTTCAAGTTGGACGAGGCCGTCCGCTCGACGCGGTTCAGCAGCCAGCAGCAGATCCAGCCGATGGACTCGATGACCCACGGTACCACCAAGGTGTCTGGCTCGCGCGCCGACACCACCTCCCGTACCAAGAAGGCGGAGACCGGCAGCCTCAACGACGACATGGACAAGGCAGAGCGCATCATCGAGAAGATGCTCGCGCCGCTACCGGCGATCTCTGGTTTCGGATTCACGGTCCATTATGAGCCGCACTCGCAGGTCGGCGGCGACTTCTACGAGTGCAAGGAGATCGAGCCCGGGAAATTCTTCCTGTGCCTGGCCGACGTCACCGGTCATGGCGTGCAGGGCGCCATGGTGGTGGTCGCGGCCCTGAAAGCGCTGCGCTTCATCCTGAAGCAGGAGCGCGGGCTCGTCGAGATCCTCACCCGTCTCAACGATGAAGTCCGCACCGACCTGCTGACCGGTCAGTTCATCACCATGTTCGCCGGCATCCTCGACGTGCAGACCCGGACGCTGCAATGCGTCTGCGCCGGGCACCACCCGTCGTTCTTCGTCAGCATGAGCAAGAAGACGGTGCTCGAGAAGATCGGCAACAAAGGCGCCGCGCTGGGCTTGATGTCGGGTGAGATGTTCAAGCGCTCGCTCAGGCCCATGCCGATCACGCTCGAGCCCGGGGACACGGTGATCATGTACACCGACGGCCTGAGCGAGGTGCACAACGCCCGCGGCGCCGAGTACGGAGATTGGCGTCTGATGGGCACCCTGATCGGGAACATCGAGCAGCCCTACGACGAGGTCGTGTCGGCGCTGGTGCGCGATGCGCGTCAGTTCGCCTCCGGCGTGCTCGAGGACGACGTGACGGTGATGTCGCTGTCAATCGAGATGCCCAAGGAAGAGGACGAAGAACAGCCGAGCGGCTGACCTGAGCCTCCGCTGCTGCCGATCGACTGCGGATCGACTGCTCGGTCAATCGCCAGTCAACTGCCAGTGAGCAGGCCCAGGTATTCCCACATCGCGAGCTGCACGCGCTGGAAGCCGCGCTCCTGAGGAACCAGCCAGACGAGGGACCAGCCGGGTACGCTGCCGCGGAAATCGCACGGGATGGGCACGACGTCTAGACCTGCGCGACGACAGAGCCTGAGCGCACGCGGCATGTGCCAGGCGGAGGTGACCAGGCCCACCCGGGTCCACATCCGTTCCTTCCGTTCCGCGCGGTACGCCGCGATCTCCTCGCTGGTGACGCGCGGACCCGGCAGGGTGACGATGGCCTCGCCCGGCACCCCTAGGCCGCGCCAGATCGCAGCCGTCTCCTCGGCGAGATCGCGCTTGAGCTCCATGCCGTCCACGGTCGAGCCGGATGATACCAGGGCCCTGGATTTGCCGGCGAGGAACAGTTGCGCCGCCATGACCACGCGGTCTCCGCCCACAGAAGCCTCGGCGCGCCCATCTGGGGCGCGATCCGTGCCACCGCCGAGAACGCAGACCACGTCGAATTGCTCAGGGCCGTGGTCGGCGAGCTTGGCGATATCCACTGGCGCGGTGCCGCGTTCGAGGCTGCGGATCAGCAGCCCGCCGATCCAAGCGTTCCCCGCCAGAGAGTAGAGCACGAATACGCAGCCACAGAGAATGGCGAGCCCCCGCTGCCGTCGCAGCGCCGACCACGTAACCGCGCCAGCCAACCCCAACCAGGCCAGACCGGCCGGCATCAGCAGATGGCCGATGAATTTCTTGATCTCGATCAGGCTGCCTAGCTCGGCAAGAAGGACGATTCCGGCGAACACGGGAACCACCCAGCCGGCCCACCACTTCCAGCCGCGCTCGTTCCGATTCGACCACAGCAGGTACGCACGGAAACCCAGGATCGCGGCGGCGATGACAGCGAGCAGCCAGTTCATGCACGAGGTTGTATGGGGTGGCGTGCGGGGGCACAGTCCCAGGGAAAGCGTCCGCGTGGCGTCGTCCGTCGTCTACGGCGATATGCACCTATCAGATGATATGCCGAACCAGGTTGAGGATGCGGTGTCCAACGTCGGACGCGCGACCTCGGCTTATTGCCGGGCGCCAAATGATCACTCCTCACGCGACTTCAGCGGGACAGCAGCCCGTCTCTCAAGCCCTGTTTCCTGCTTTCAAGGGGCCGGCCGGCGGGAGTCCCCGGTCGGTAGGGGCAGGCCGATGTTTGGGGGGATCGCGAAGCGATCTCAGATGCCCTGTGGGGCAGCAGACGTCCGCAGGAAGTAGCCCCCAACTGACAGTTCAGCCGACCTGGCCGCGATCGCTCGCGGTGGCCTTGCGAAACAGCTGCGCCGGAACCTGATTCCAGAACGAGGTGCGGCGGCGGATGATTTTGCCATCGCCAGTGCGACGCTGCTCGTCCTCGTCGCGCTTCTCCATGATGGCGGTGAGCACGTTGAGGGCGTCTTCGCACGTATGCAGGCGATGGACCGGATCCCGGACCATCATCGACATGATCAGGTCCGAGAGCGAGCGATCGAGCGCTGAGTTGGCGACGTGCGGGGGGATCGGGTCGACCTTCAGGCGCATCGCCATCAGCTCGATCGGATCCGGATCCTCGAATGGCGGACGGCCGGTGAACGCATGGTAGAATGTGGCGCCGAGCGAATACACGTCGGAGCGGTGGTTGACGCTGTCGAGGCCGTCCATCACCTGCTCGGGCGCAATGTAGGTGGGTGTGCCAGCGACGCCCTTGTCGAGCCCTGCCTTGGTCAACCGCTGCGTCTGGGTCATGCGCGTTGCGCGGGCCAGCCCCATGTCGGCGACCTTAGCCTGCATGCCCTTGGTGATGAGGATGTTCGTCGGCTTGAGATCGCAGTGGACCATGCCGATGGCCGAGTAGGCATAGGCGAGGCCTTCGGCGACTTGGCAGAACAATGGCAGGGCGACGTCGACGTCGAGCGCTCCGTACTCGCCGATCAGACCTCCGAGCGACGGGCCGTCGACGAACTCCATGATCAGGTGCGGGAAATGGCCGCGGTCATCGAAATCGAAGATGCGTAGGACGTTCGGATGGTTGAGTCGGGCGAGGAGCTGCGCCTCATTGCGGGTCATGCCACGATGCTGGTCGGCATTCTCGGAGCCCTGCATCAGCACCTTGACCACCACGTCGATGTTCAACGAGCGGTGGAAGGCCTTGTAGACGACCGAGCTGGCGCCGCGGCCGATTTCCTGGTCGAGGCGGCATTTGCCCAGCACGCGGCCGGTCTCGGGCGGGCTGAAGGCTGCGATCAACAGGGTCTCGGGATCGCGCGGAGAATCGCTGGGAGACAGGTCATCGCCATCGCTGTCATCGGATTCGTCGTCGCCGAACGCCGTGGCCTGACCGTCCTGTCCCCACAGCCGGTCGCCAAACTCGGAAAGGATCTTCTCGATCGACTCGAGGATGAAGGCGGTGTCCTGGGTGACGTTGTGCGGGAAGCGCCCGGCATGGCGCTCGAGCTGATAGGTCGCCTTGCCCATCAGCACGGCCCTGGTCAAGGCGGACGAACCGGAGAGATCATTATAGAACGACCCCACGATGGCGCCGTCCTTCACGTAGATTTCGCCACGGTTCTCGGGGCCTTGGACGTTGAGGATGCCAGTCTTGCGCGTGCGGTTCAGGAGCTTGACGACCTCGAACAGGTCGCGGCCCTCGGCCGAGCCTCGCATCAGCGGCTGTTCAGCGACAGGCTCGGATTCTTGCAGCGTCTCAGCCATGGGCGTACCCGGGATTGAATGGGCCCGAGGGATGAATTCCAGGGGCAACCTCGTGACGGAAGGCGTTTACGACGACGCGCCTGTGGCACACCTCGTCCATTCCCACCGCGACGGCCGAGGACATCAGCATGGATTGTATCATTCGCCTCGACTGTGTGAACGCCCCGGGTTTCCCCGGGTATCCCCTGGGACATCCAGATCGCCAGGAGGATACATGCGAATCGTCGAGTCCGCCAGCCGAGCCTTGGTCGCGATCGTCAGCGGCTGCTTTCTGGTTTTCATGGTCGCAGTGAGCGCGCGGGCAGCGGAACTTGCGAAGGACAAGGGCCAGAGCGGCCTCCAGCCGTCGGCGAACCAGGGCAAATCGGGGAAATACCACGTCGACTGCAAAAAGAAGGGCTATGGATACTGGGTCTCGGTGCCAGCGTCGTATGGGGAAGCCAATCCTGCGGGGCTGCACCTGTTCTTTCATGGTCAGCACGGGCAGGGCGGAGCCGAATGGTTCACCCAATGGGACACCTACTTCCTGCAGAAGCACAACCTCATCGGCATCAACATGCAGTACATGGACGGCGACAACATGGCCGACACCGATGGTAAGGTCGCGGCCGCGCAGGAGGCCCTCGCCCAGACCATCGCCGACTACAAGATCATCGTCGGACGCGGAGTTATCTGTTCGTTCTCGGGTGGCGGCCTGCCCCATGGATTACTGGCGACCAAGGAATCCAAGAGCAGAGGGCCGACGTGGCCGTTCTGCCACACCGCGCTCTACTCATCCAATTACCGCGTCGATGCCAGCCAAGGCGCTGCCATGAGCTGGTACATCGGCGTCGGCACCGACGAATGGAATCTCGCCGGCGCCAACCTCGGCATCGACGCGACCCACCGCACCGAGGAGCTCTACGCGGCGCTCAAGAATGGCGCCCCTCCGGATCTCCATTTCAAGATCATCAAGGGAAAAGGCCACCAGGTCCTCGACGAGGACGTGGCGGAATCGGCACGTGCATTTCCGCGTTCCGATCTCGCCTTCGCGCCATTCGTCTACGCGCCGGACTTCAACGAGCCCGAGCTGAAAAACATCGTCGCGGCGGCGAACGCGCTGCAGCTGGGCTCCGCTTCGTCCGCACTCGACAAGCTCGCCAGCAAGGCAGGGATCACCGCGCCGCTCAAGGACAAGGCGGAGGCCCTGAAGGCCAAGATCGATGCACGCACCGGAGCCATTTCGGCTCTCGCGAAGCAGCTCGCGGCAGATGATCCGACCCTCACCGCATTCTACCTGCCGATCTACTTGGCCGAGTGCAAGGGGACTCCGATAGAGAAGGATTTGCGCGCGCTCTTCGCCACCGCCGGGAAGGACAAATCCTTTCAGCTGTCCTTGCGCGCGCACGATGAGTTCGTGAAATTGTTTCCCGCTCTGCTGGGTGGCGGGGGTACGAGCCCTACGCTGGTCCCAGACAAGGCCGCGCCTCTCGCAGATCTGGTGAAGGCGCTCTCGCCCACATCGCAGACCGGCCACATGGCGGCGGAGATCCTCGCCCTTAAAAACTGATGGCTCGACTCGCGCCGAGGTACTTCAGCGATGGGCACGACGTACAGACAGCGAGCACGGAGGCGCCTTTGCGGGGCGTGGCGTGGCGTGCCGATGACCTGGTTCACAAAAAGAACCACCCGCTGTTATTCACAGCGGGTGTTTCAGAAAAAAATCCAGGCAACGACCTACTTTCCCCTTACGAGTATCATCGGCGCAGACGGGCTTAACGGCCGTGTTCGGAATGGGAACGGGTGTGACCCCGTC
>JBBRLJ010000040.1:0-46371 GCA_038231435.1 Planctomycetota bacterium | reverse complement strand
GGCTACGCCGATTGTATCCGCCGACCGCCCCTCGGCCCCCGCCCCATCGCGGAGCGATGGGGCCCCCCGTCAAAACTGGGGGGTGGCTGCCGGGGTGGAGTCGCTGTCCCCCCGGAGCGAAGCGACCGGGCGCAGAGTGGCGGTCGGCGGATAGAATGGCCGTAGGCCATCCGCCCACGATTTCACAGCGCAGCGAAGAAATCGAGCCACGACAAAGCCCGTGGGGTAGGCCCGACAGGGCCGTAGGGGCGGAGCCCCTGAACATAGAAAGCCCTAGCCCGCCCCGCCGAAGATCACCAGCACCGTCGCCTGATTGTTGGTTTCGTTGGTCTCGCCGATGGCGTCGGTGCTGTCGATGGTGACGACGTAGGTCTTGTCGCCGGGCGGCTGGTCGACCAAGGTGATGTCCCGGGTCACGGCGTCGTCATCGGTGAGGCCGGCGATCTCGCCGCCGGCGATGATCTCGCCGTCGCGGCTCACGGTGTAGCGGAACGGGACGTAGCTCAGGGTGCCGTCGCGGTAGCCCGACGGCGTGCAGGCCGTGCCACGGTTGGCGAAGGTCGCGTGCAGGATCACGGTGCTGGCGGTGGTCGGACCACGCGGGGTGGCCACGAGGGCGGACACCACCAAGTCGACGTCGGCGTGGTGGGCGACTTCGCGGGTGGTCGCGGCATAGGGGCCGGCGGGGTTCCCAGCCGTCGCCGAGCCGCCGACGCCGCAGCCCGAAATGGCAGCGCCGAACAAGGCTGGGATGACGAAAGCGAGGATGCGCATCGGGGGGCCTGCTGGAATGTACCCCATCGTCAGGCTGGCATCAAGTCTGACCGGGGGAGATTGCAGGGGGTGGAGCACGCTCACGAGGTGGATTGGACGGGCGAGCCGTAGGATGGTTCCCCGCCTCTTTCAGCCTATTCCTCGGCGGTCCGGCTCTTCAACACTGCCATGAACGCGGATTGGGGCACTTCGACGTTGCCCACCATCTTCATGCGCTTCTTGCCCTCCTTCTGCTTCTCAAGGAGCTTGCGTTTGCGCGAGATGTCGCCGCCATAGCACTTGGCGGTGACGTTCTTGCCATAGGACTTGATGGTCTCGCGGGCGATGACGCGCGTGCCGATGGCGGCTTGCAGCGCGATCTCGAAGAGGTGTTTAGGAATCTCCTCCTTGAGCGACTTGATGATGGCGCGGCCGCGGTACTCGGCGTCGCGGCGGTGGCAGATGAAGGCCAGCGCGTCGCACGGATGGTTGTGCACCAGCACGTCGACCTTCACCAGCTCGGCGACCTGGAATCCTGAGAATTCGTAGTCCATCGTGCCGTAGCCCGAGGTCAGGCTTTTGAGCTTGTCGAAGAGGTCGTAGATGACCTCGGCGAGCGGCATCTTGTACGACAGCACGCAGCGCTTGGTGCCGAGGTAGTCCTGGCGCACGAATTCCCCGCGGCGGTCAGATGCGAGCTGCATGACCGCGCCGATCTTGTCGGCGGGCACCATGAAGTGGATCAGCACCAGCGGCTCTTCGATGGCCTCGTAGCCATCCTTGGGCAGGTCGCCTGGGGTGGTGATCTCGAGCTTGGGCTGGTCGCCGCGGATGGTGATCAGGTAGGTGACCGTCGGCGCGGTCTGCACCATGTCGAGATCGTGCTCGCGCTCGAGGCGCTCCTGGCAGATCTCCATGTGCAGCATGCCGAGGAAGCCGCAGCGGAAACCGTGGCCGAGCGCGCCGCCGGACTCCTGCGTCCACTTGAAGGACGCGTCGTTGAGCGACAGCTTCTCTACCGCCTCGCGCAGCTGGTCGTAGGTGGTCTCGCCCGATGGGAAGACACCGCAATAGACCATCGGCTTCATCTCGCGGAATCCGGCGAGCGGCTCGGCCTGCGCATCCTCGAGCGTGATGGTGTCGCCCACCTTGACGTCGGTGAGGGCCTTGATGGCGGCGCAGATGTACCCGACCTCGCCGGCGTGCAGGCCGTCGGCGGAGGGCGACATCTGCGGGCGTAGGCGCCCGATGTCGGTGATCTCGTAAGTCTTGGCGGAACGGATCAGGCGGATCTTGTCGCCCTTCTTCAGCTGACCGTTCTTCACGCGAGCGTAGAGGATGATGCCGCGGTAGTCGTCATAGATGGCGTCGAATACCAGCGCCTGGCACTTCTCGGCGATCACGCCCACCGGCGGACGGACGCGCTCGATGATCGCGGTGAGGATCTCGGTGATGCCGATGCCCATCTTGGCGCTGGCCAGGATCGCCTCGGTGGCCTCGAGGGCGAGCGACTCCTCGATCTCCTCGCAGACCTGGTCGACGCGGGCGCTGGGCAGATCGATCTTGTTGATCACCGGGATGACGTCGAGCTTGAGGTCGAGCGCGAGCAGGTAGTTCGCCACCGTCTGCGCCTGCACGCCCTGCACCGCGTCCACCACCAACAGGGCGCCGTCGCAGGCCTGCAAGCTGCGCGTCACCTCATAGGTGAAGTCGACGTGACCGGGCGTATCGATGAGGTTCAGCTGGTAGAGCTTGCCGTCGGTATGCTTGTGCCACAGGCATACCGCCTTGGCTTTGATGGTGATGCCGCGCTCGCGCTCGAGATCCATGCCGTCGAGGACGGTCAGATCCTTGTCCTCGCGCACCGCCATCGCCCCCGTCGCCTGCAGCAACCGCTCCGCGAGCGTGCTCTTGCCATGATCGATGTGCGCGATGATGCAGAAATTCCGGATCAGTTCCTGTGGGTGCGGCATGGCGAGCGGCACAGGGTAGGCCCAGTTCCCGCAACACAATGCGTGTAGCCACCACGAACGGCTCTGCCGCTGTCAGCCCCGCCTTCCAGTCCTTCTCCCTGCCTCCAGGGGGGCAGCGCGGAGCGCGATGTTGGGGGGCCGTAGCCCCCCAACTAAAAGCCCCCAACTAAGAAAGCTGGGTCTGCCCTAGCCAGGTTTCATTGAACGACGTCGGATCTTGGGCGGGGCTCGGGTCCTTCACCCGCACCGCGAGCATGGTCATGTCCTCGCCGATCTTGCCGCCGGCGTAGGATTTGGCATCGGCCAGCACCTGGTTCACCAACTCGCCGCACGGGCGTCCGAGGTTGGCGACGCACGAGCCGAGCAGACGGAAGCGGCCGAATTCCTCCTTGCGGGCATTGGCGACCTTGAACAGCCCGTCGCTGTAGAGCATGAGGATGTCGCCCACCTCGAGGCGCATCTGCACCGGACGCAGCGAGCGCCTGAACTGGTCGCCGGTCGAGCGCCCGAGCGTGTCGCCCTGGGTGCCGATCTGCTGCATCGGCGTCTCGCGGTTCTGGTTCAGGAGCGCGGCCGGGTGGTGCCCGGCGCTCAGATACGTCACCGAGCGGTGCTTGGTGTCGATCATCGCCGCGAACATGGTGATGGCGCAATCCTGCAGCAGATCGGGGCGGACGTCCTCGTTGAGCGCGCAGACCACGTCGATGAGGTCCTTGGGACCCTTGGCGATCAGGCGCAATGCCTTGAGCGTCGACGCGACCATCAGCGCCGATCCCGGACCCTGGCCGGTGATGTCGCCGATCACCAGCAGCAGCCGGCCGCCATCCATCTGGATGATGTCGTAGAAGTCGCGGCTGATCACCGAGTGCGGTTCGTAGTGGACGATGATCTGATAACCCTCGACGCGTGGCGGACGCGCCAGCATCTTGATCAGCATCTGCTTGATCTGGAAGAAGTCGGTCTGCTTGCCGCTACCCGCGGTCGTGCCCTTGACCGGCGTGCGCACCGGCGTGCGCAGCGGCTTGGCGGTGGCCGGCTTGAGCGCGAGCCGAGCGGAACTCCTGTTCTTGCCGGCGCGCGGATTGGGGCCGTCGGCGACCAGGCGATCGATCTTGAAGCTCTCGATCATCTTGCCGGTCTGGGCCTCGTTGCAGTGCGCGAGGTGGCGGGCCATCTCCTCGATGGTGCGCAGCGTGACCTTGTCGTTCTCGAGCGGCACCCCGGGGACCCACTGGCCGACATAAGGATTCAGCCACATCCCCGAATTGAAGATGCGCAGCGAGGGCACGTATTCGAGATTCTCTCGCAGGTAGTGGAACCAGCGCAGCACCAGCAGATCGGTGAGCGGCTTGACTTGGAGTCGCGTCCAGGGCTTGTGCTTCGACAGGTATTTCTTGGCGACGTCCTCGTACCCGAATGGCGCGGCCACGATCGAGCCGGTGTAGGGATCGATCCAATTGACGCCGTCCATGGTCAGGACGCGGAACGCCGGATCGTTCTGGATGGAATGGTAGAGCCACCCGGGGATCTGCATTTCGAGAGGTGGTTTCATCGCCTGTGGCTCCGCTCTTTGCCAGGTGGAATGCCAGTTGGAATGCCCGTTGGATCGGACGTGGCACCATCGCCGCCGCGGCGATGGATGCAACCCATGGTAGTGGCCAGCTGGATGCTCCACCATGGACAGCACGACGGTACCACGAGGCGCGCTGCACACACGAGCCGGAGCCATCCCCGCGGGAGCGGTGCCGCCGGTCAGCGCAGGCCGTTCTCCCGCGCCACGCCGAGCCAATGATCGCCGAGGGCGCCGGCATCGGCTCCCAGCGAGCGCGCCAGATGCAGGGCCAGGCCGAGCATCTGGCAGCTCGCCCGCGTCAGCTCGTCGCGCGTCCGCAACGAGGCGAACGATGCCTGGGCATGCTCGCGCAGGAGCCGCCCATGTGCGGCGACGAACGCCGCGCCGCAGCCGTCGGTGGGCTCGAGCGCGGGGATCACCAGCAGATCGAGCAGCCTCGGCTCCACTGCCTTGGCGCGCTCGAGCGCGCCGAGATCGCGCATTGCGCGCCACTGCTTCAGGATGCCCTCCTCGGCCGCGGCGAGGCCGCTGTCGAACACCAGCACGAACGCGCCCTCGCCCAGGTCTTGGGCAAGATCCAGATACGCATCGCTCACGGCCTCGCCCTCGGCGAGGTCCTGGCTCGCGAGGTAGTCCGCGACCGTCAGGCTCGGCAACTGCACGACCTCGGGACAGCCCGCCAGGCAGGGGAAGCCGAGATGGTCATGCACGTAGCGAACGGCTTCGCCCTGGCGTTCGCGGCCGAGCGGGAACAGCCGGCAGGCGAGCGGTCGCGCGGCATGGGCGACGCAGCCGCGCGCGGGATCGTACTGATCGCAGGCGGCGAGTCCGCGCCAGCGGTCGGCTCCGGCGAAGCGCAGGCGGATGCCGCCGTCCTCGGTGTGGCGCTCGCGGAACTGCCCCGGCGGCAGGCCACGGGCCCGGGCCAGGCTCGCCAGTTCCCAGGGATTGATCCACACCGCCTTGCCATGGCAGCAGGTGCCGGCGCGCGTGCAGGTCAGGGGCAGGACGTCGCCGAGAGCGAGGATGGTGTCGGCCATGCGGGCGTCGGTGTCGTTCGTGTGCGAATGCGGTGGATGGAAGTGGTAGGGTGGAGGTGGCTGCTGGACGCTGTCGAAGCGAT
This sequence comes from Planctomycetota bacterium, assembly GCA_038231435.1. Taxonomy (GTDB): domain Bacteria; phylum Planctomycetota; class UBA11346; order UBA11346; family UBA11346; genus JACCZE01. The sequence goes on along the minus strand of JBBRLJ010000040.1, from coordinate 40,949 downwards.
CCGCGCGCGACGGTTCCGTCGCGGGAGGACAGCGTAGCATCAGCCGTCCATGCCTCCAAGCGCGACCTCCGATCGATCAGGACCAGGCTTGGTCCAGCCATCGATGATGATCGCCCGCGCGAGGTCCATGGCCATGACCCTGACGATGCCGCGGCTGACCATCGTCATTGCCATCGCCATTGCATCAGCCGGCTGCGGTGATCACCGGCCGCTCGGTGAACCGGGCGGTGTGCCGGTGACGGTCGTGGTGGACCTCGAGCCCGGGTACGTCCAGGGCATGAGCCGGCCATCGGCCCGCGGCTATGCGCCCGTATCTGGCTTCCTCGAGCCCGATCCCTGGTGCCAGCCCTATGGGTCGGCCTCGCGCTACCGCTACTACGGTCGGGCGTATCCGGAGCGGCCGTTCTTCCGCCACGATCCCTTCTGGGACGAGCCGCGCTTCACCGATCTGTACCTGCTCGGCGGCGACGGCCCCGCGGAGGCGGGGGTGTTCCGCCAGCCGATCGGTTCCGGCCACGACGAGTTCACCGTCACCATCCGCTCCGGACATGTCGTGACCCTGAGCGTGCAGGCGCGCGGCGATCGCGACGGGTGGGAGGCGGTCGGCCATTTCACCGCCGCCGACCGGCCGGGTCAGCGCGTCGTGGTCACGCTGTCCGGCGAGGGGCCGCGTGTGGTGGTCGTGGATCCTCCGGCTGCGGCCACGTCCACGACGGAGGCGGCACCAGCGATGACGCCAGATGGGCCGACCACCGCGCCGTGATCAGCGGAAGCAGTGATCAGCCAATGCGAACCGCGATGCGACCCCGCACCTTGCCAGCGAGGATCTCGCGCGCCGCCACGGGAACCTCGTCGAGCCCGATGGTGCGCGTCATGCCGTCGATGGTGGCCGCTGGCACCAACTCGGCGAGTCGCCGCCAGGCTTCGCGCTTGAGCGGCATCGGCGCGCTTGACGACGAGACGCCGAGCAGGCCGATGCCACGCAGGATGAAGGGATAGACGGTGGCCGGCATGTCGCCGCCGGCCGCCATGCCGCACGCCGCGATTCCGCCGCATTGGGCGATGGAGCGCAACAGCCCGGCGAGCATCGCTCCGCCCACCGTGTCCACCGCGCCCGCCCAGCGTTCGGTGAGCATGCTCTTGTCGGGCCGCTCGTTGGCCACCTCGCGCGGCAGCACCTCGATGGCGCCGAGGCCGAGCAGGTAACCGGTCTCGGCCGCGCGTCCGCTGATCGCGGATACCCGATGCCCCAGCCGCGACAGCACCGCGATCGCGACGCTGCCGACGCCTCCGGCCGCGCCGGTCACGGCCACCGCCGATGCTGGCGGCAGACCGTGGCGCTCGAGTGCCATCACGCACAGCATCGCGGTGAGCCCAGCGGTGCCGTAGGCCATGGCGCGCTGCAGGGTCAACCCGGCCGGAGGCCGCACCAGCCACGCCGCGGGCAGACGCGCGAAGGCCGCGTATCCGCCCCAATGCGACTCGCCCAGGCCGCAACCGGTGGCGATCACCTCATCGCCGGGCGTGAATGCCGGGTCCGACGATTCGACCACCACGCCGGCGAGATCGATCCCCGGCACCATCGGGAACGATCGCACCACCGGCGCCGTGCCGGTGACGGCGAGCCCGTCCTTGAAATTCAGGCTCGACCAGCGCACCGCCACCAGCACCTCTCCCTTCGGCAGCCGGTCGGTCGTCAGCCGAGCCGCGATCGCGGCATGTTTCGGGGCATCGACCATCAGGGCGGAAAAATCGCTGTTCATGGCGACATGTTCCAGCGTTGAACGCATGGTCACGTGATTTCATGGAACACGGTCGTCAGGGGCCTGGGGCGTCCGGCGCGCACGGACGCGGCTGGCTCCCCGAGCAAGTCAGGCATGATCATCGCGCCATGACCGTCAACGCGATCATCGTCGCCAGAGCCGCCCGCCAGAACGGGCGGTGGACGCGAGTCCGATGGTTTGGCCCGGCGCTGTTTCCGGTACTAAGTCCGATACTGAGTCCGGCACTGAGTTCGGCACCATGACATCGACCGGATTCGTGTCGCGCATGCGGCAGGCGGTATCCACCTTCCGCCAGCGCCGCCACCTCGCGAGGCGGTTCGGCCCGGTGAAGCGGGTGGCGATCGAGACCCACGGCGAGGGCTATGGCAGCTGGAGCATGCTGCGTGCGTCGCTGGCGCGTGATGCGGTGGTGTACTCGTTCGGCATTGGCGAGGACATCGCCTTCGAACGCTCCGTGATTGGCGCCTATGGCGTCACCGTGCATGCCTTCGATCCGACGCCGCGCTCGTGCGCGTACGTGGAGGCGGCGCGGTGCGAAGGCCTGGTCTTCACACCCGTGGGCCTGTCGGACGCCGATGGCGAGGGGACGTTCTTCCTGCCCACGCTCGAGGAGCACGTTTCAGGCACCACCTTCAAAGCCGAACATACGGCGCAGGAGATCCGCGTGCAGCTGCGGCGCCTGCGCACCATCATGGACGGCCTGGGACACGAGCGCATCGACCTGCTGAAGATGGACATCGAGGGCTCCGAATACCGCGCCCTCGACGATCTGCTCGCGGCCGGGATCAGGCCGCTACAACTGCTCGTCGAGTTCCACCATCGTTTCCCCGAGATCGGCCTCGACCGCACGCTCGCGGCCATCGCCGCGGTCCGTGGCGCGGGATACGACCTGGTTTCCATCGCCGACAGCGGCGAGGAGTTCGCCTTCGCGCGGCTGGGGAAGAACTAGCCCGGCGGGTCCTGTTCGCGCCGAGGCAGCGGTCGCGCCGAGCCAGCCGTCGCGGCGAGTCAGGAGTCTCGCCGAGGCAGTGGTGGATTTCGCCTGTCCTTGCCGACCCACGGCCAGATCATCCGCGCATGTCCTCTCCAGACCGCGAGACCGTTGCCCATCTGCTCACGCCGGCGAGCTGCGAAAGGCTGCTCTCGGCCGCCTTGTCGCGCGGTGGCGACGCGGCCGACGTCTACGCCCAGCGCTCGGTGAGCCGCTCGATCTCGTACGAGGAGGGGAAGGTCAAGACCGCTCGCGAGGACGTCAGCCTCGGGGTCGGCATCCGCGTGGTCAGCGGTGAACGCACCGGCTACGCCTATTGCGAGGATCTCGACGAAGCGACCATGCTCGCCACCGCGCGGCGCGCAGCGCTCATCGCCAGCGGCGCGCAGGCGCGGGCGACTGCGCTCGGCGAGCTGGTGGGGTTGCCGGATCGCTACCGCGTCGATCGTCCGCTGGTTTCGGTCGCCACAGGCGAACGCATCGCGCTGCTCAAGCGCATGAGCGAGCGCGCCTTCGCGCACGATGCCCGTGTCCACTGGGTCAGCTGCTACATCGCCGACGGCGAGGACCAGGTCACCATCGCCGCCAGCGACGGCACCTTCGTCAGCGATCGCCGCCCGATGCTGCGCGCCGGGGTGAACGTGATCGCGCGCGAGGGGGACCGGCGCGAGACCGGCAATTCAGGCGGCGGAGGGCGTGTCGGCCTGGAATATTTCACGCGTCGGACTCCCGAGGCGCTGGCGGACGAAGCGGCGAAACAGGCGATGACGCTGCTGTCAGCAGTCGAATGTCCGGCTGGCGCGATGCCGGTGGTGCTGGCGCCCGCGACCAGCGGCATCCTCATCCACGAGGCGGTGGGGCACGGCCTGGAAGCCGATTTCAACCGCAAGGGCGTCAGCACCTATTCCGGCAAGGTCGGCGAGATGGTCGCGAGCCCGCTCGTCACCGTCGTCGATGACGGCACCATCGCCAACGATCGCGGCTGTATCAACGTCGACGACGAAGGCGTGGTGCCAGGGAAGACCGTGCTGATCGAGAATGGCCGCTTGAAGGGCTACCTCAACGATCGCCTCTCGGCGCGTCTGATGGGCGTCGAACCGACCGGCAATGGTCGCCGCGAGAGCTACGCGTCGGTGCCGATCCCACGCATGCGCGTCACCTACCTGGCGGCGGGATCCGACGACCCGGGCGAGATCATCCGTTCAGTGGAGCGGGGCCTGTACGCCGTGAACTTCGGTGGCGGATCGGTGGACATCAGCAAGGGCGACTTCAACTTCCACGTCCGCGAAGCCTATCTCATCGAGGACGGCCGCATCGGGCGGCCGGTGCGCGGAGCGACCCTGATCGGCAACGGCCCGGAAGTGCTGCGCCGCGTCGCCAAGGTCGGGCACGACCTCGCATTGTCCGACGGCATGTGGACCTGTGGCAAGGACGGCCAGGGCTGCCCGGTCGGGCAGGGACTGCCGACCACCCTGATCAGCGAGATGACGGTCGGAGGCCGGGCATGAGCGCCGCGTCTCCCTCATCTCCCTCATCTCCCTCCTCTCCCTCCTCGACCTCGTCGGAGGCCTCTTCCGACGCCGCCAAGGCCCGGATCGGAGAGGCGCTGCTCGAGCTTGCGATCGGCGCGTTGCGCGCGGCCGGTTGCGCTGGCGAAGCGGGCTGGTCGCGGCGCGACGAATGGTCGGCGCAGGTGCGCAAAGGCGAGGTCGAGAAGGTGGAGGGAGCGGGCACCAGCGGCATGCGCGTCACCGCGTTTGGGCCGGGCAACCGTTTCGCGACCTGCTCGACGTCCGACACCTCCGAGGCCTCGGTGCGCGCCACCGCGGCGAAGGCCATCGAGCTCAGCGCCTTTGGCGATGCCGATGCCTGGGCGGGTCTGCCGCCGACGAGCGAATGCGGCCTCGCCGAGGGGGATCTCGACAGCGACGACCCGGCTTATGCTCGTCTCGACCACGATCGGCTCATCCACCTGGCGGTGGACGCTGAACGCCTCGCCTTCGCGGTCGACCCGCGCATCACCAACAGCCACCGTTCCGGCGTGAGCGCTTCGCGCTCCGAATCGCGCTATGTCTCGACCGCGGGCGTGCGCGCGGGCAAGGCCAGCACCGGCTTCGGCTACTACGCCACCGTGGTGGCTCAGGACGCATCCGGTGAGCGCCAGACCGGTGGTTACGGTACCTCGGCGCGGCGGTTGGCGGATCTCAAGCCGGTCGCGATCATCGGGGCCGAGGCCGGCAGCCGCGCGATCCGTGGCTTCGGCTGGCGCAAGATCCCCAGCGGCCCGACGCGCGTGCTGCTGCACCGCGACGTCGCGAGCAGCCTGCTCGGGCTGATCATCCAGGCTGCCAGCGGCGGAGCCGTCTACCGCGGCTCGACCTTCCTAGCGGCCAAGCTCGGCCAGCAGGTCGCCGCTCCGGCGCTGACCGTCATCGACGAACCGATGATCCGCCATGGATTGGCCAGCCGTCCATGCGATGGCGAGGGAGTGCGCAGTCGCACCACGTCGATCATCGAGAGCGGCCGCCTGGCGAGCTTCCTGGTCGACGGCTATGCGGCCCGGCGTCTCGGCCATCCGTACACCGGGCACCTCGGCGGCCATACCAACGTGCGGGTGGTGCCAGGCTCCGCGAGTTGGGACGATCTGCTGCGCGAACTCGGGACCGGGCTCGTCGTCCACCAGTTCCACGGCTTCGGGGTCGACATCGCCAGTGGCACGATCTCGAAGGGCGTGTCTGGATTCCAGGTCGTCGACGGCCGCATCACCCATCCCGTGCAAGAGGTGACGATCGCGGGCAATCTCGCTGAGATCTTCCAGGGCATCCGTGCCATCGGCGACGATCCGCTCGATCAGACCTCGGTGTCGAGCCCCAGCATGCTGATTGATGGATTCACGGTGGGCGGGACGTGATGCGCGACGTGCTCCGGCCGCGGCGCGTTCTGGCTCTGTTGCCGATGCTGGCGTGTCTCCGGCTCGCACACGCAGCGGATGCCGAGGCCTGGTTCCACGTGAGCGTGGTGGGAAATGACGCCTGGTCGGGACGTCTGGCCGAACCGAACGCAGCGAAGGACGACGGCCCGTTCGCCACCATCGATCGTGCGCGGCGCGCGGTGCGCGAGACGCCCATGCGCGAGACCCCGGTCGAGCTGCGCGTGAGCGTCCACGCCGGGACCTATCGACTGGTCGAGCCGCTGCGCTTCCTGCCCGAGGACTCGATCGGCACCAAGGTGATCTACGAGGCCGCGCCCGGTGTACGGCCGGTCATCGATGGCGGCATCCGCATCGCCGGCTGGAAACGCGGCGATGGGGGAATCTGGCAGGCGACGGTTCCCGAAGTCGCCGCGGGGAAGCTGTACCCGCACGAACTGTTCGTGAACGGAATCCGCCGCCCGCGCGCCCGCCTGCCGAAGAGCGGCTGCTTCACCATCGCGGCATTGCCCGAACTCGATCCCAAGGCGCCATACGACACCTCGTCGGATTCATTCCAGTTCGCCGAGGGCGATCTGCGCCCGGACTGGACAGGCATCCAGGACATCGAGGTGGTAGTGCCGCACTTCTGGACCGATTCGCACCTGGGGATCGCATCCATCGATGCCGGGTCCAGGACGGTGCGCTTCCGCCAAAAGTCTGGCCGGCGATTCACCGACGACCACACGCACATGCCGGGACGATATTGGATCGAGAACGTCGCCGAGGCGCTGACCGATCCCGGCGAATGGCATCTCGATCGCGTGACCGGCATCGTCAGGTACCTGCCGATGCCCGGCGAGGACATGACGACCTCCGACGCGTGGATGCCTGCCTTGTCCTGCCTGGCGAGTTTCGACGGCCGCCCCGGGAAAGGCGAACTGGTCAGCGGAGTCGAGCTGCGCGGCCTGGCCTTCCAGCATGCGGAATGGCAGCTGCCGGCAAACCAGGCGGGCGATTCGCAGTCGGCTGCGATGGTTCCCGGAGCGATCAGATTCACCGGCGCGATCGACTGCGCGGTCACCGACTGCGTGATCAGCCACTGCGGCACCTATGGCATCGAGGTCGGCTCGGGCTGCCACGACATCCGCCTGGTCGGCAACGAGTGCGCGGACCTGGGAGCCGGCGGACTGATTATTGGTGGCGCAGACGCCAAGTCTCCTGACGCGCTGCGCACCTCGCGCATCACCGCCACCGACAACCGCCTGCACCATCTCGGCGAGATCCACCGCAGCGGGGCCGGCATCCTCTCGATGCACGCCGCCGAATGCGTCTATGCCCACAACCTCATCCATCACCTGTACTACACCGGCATCTCGGTGGGATGGGTGTGGGGGTACGCGCCGAACGCGAGCCACGGCAACCTGATAGCTGAGAACGACATCCACGACGTTGGACAGGGCCTGCTCAGCGACATGGGCGGCATCTATACGCTCGGGGTGCAGCCTGGCACGGTGATCCGTGGCAATCGCATCCATGACGTCGACTCGCACGGCTACGGTGGCTGGGGCATCTACACCGACGAGGGCTCGAGCGACATCGTCATCGAACGCAACCTCGTCTACCGCACCAAGAGCGGCGGTTTCCACCAGCACTACGGGCGCGACAACGTGGTGCGGAACAACATCTTCGCCTACGGCCGTGAATTCCAGATCCGGCGGAGCAAGGAGGAACCCCACCAGAGCTTCGCGTTCGTGCGCAACATCGTGCTCTGGAACAGTGGCGCGCTACTGGACGGCACCTGGAACGACGGTCACTTCCTGCTGGACCTGAATTGCTACGGTTTCTCCGGCGACCCATCCGGCGAGGTGCGATTCTCGAAAGGGCCGTTCATGCCGTGGCAAGCCGCGGGCAACGATCCGCACTCGCTCCTGGCGGATCCCTGTTTCGTCGATCCCGCCAACGGCGACTTCACCCTGCTGCCCGGATCGCCGGCGCTGGGCCTGGGCTTCGAGCCCTTGGAGATGGCCGGCGTCGGACCCCGTTCGCGTTGATCAGACGAGCCGGCGCAGCCACCACGGCATCGCGCGCGTCCTCGTCAATACCGGACGATCTCCCAAGCCAGGCATGCTCCCAAGGCCGGCGTCACGGGCCGCGCTCGCCGCCGATGGCGATGATCGACGCCTGGAGGCCAGGGGACAAGACGGCGCGGGAGTCCCTCCGAAAATCACCGACCCAGTGCCACCCTCGGATTGCGACAGGTGAGCGCCTCCACCTCGGGACCCGACAGGCCGAGATGCTCGCGCAGGTTCCGCGCCGCACGCGGCAGGCTGATCGCGGAGCCGACGAAGTGCGAGCCGTCGGGTGAGCGCGCGACCAGATCCTCGCCGATGAGCAGATCCCAACGACCGAGGGTGAACCTTCCCGGACCCAGGCCCGCCGGCGCGATCGCGTCGCTGACCACGATGCAGCGCTCAATCGTCGCCGAACGCAAGTAGTTGCCCAGCGCGACGAACGGCACGTGCGCGCCATCGGCGATGAAGCACAGCCACAGACGGTCGCTGAGCGACAGCGCGCGCTGCACGATGTTGTCGTGCCGATGCATCTGCATGGGCGTGCCGTTGCCGAGATGAGTGACCATGCTCAGTCCGGCGTCGGCCGCAGCGCGCAGCTGATCGAGGCTGGCATCGGTGTGGCCGGCCGAGACCACGATGCCTTGGCGGACGAGCATCCGGGTTACCGCCAGGCCGGGATCGCGCTCGGGCGCCAAGGTCACCAGCCGGACCAGTCCGGAGCCGGCGTCGAGAAGACGTTGCATGGCGTCGAGGCCTGCGGGCACGATGGCGTCCAGCGGATGGGCCCCGCGATACCCCACGGTCTCATTGATGAACGGCCCTTCGAGGTGGATGCCGCGGATCACCCGCTTGGCCAGCTCATCGCGCTCGCGCAGGCCGACCAGAGAGCGCAGGCGGGTGCACATAGCGGGCAGGGAATCGGTGATCAGCGTGGCCAGGATGCCCGCGACCCCATCGCGCGCGAGCGCGTCGCAAGCGGTGCGCAGGTCCGCGGCGGTGAGACCGTCCTGGTTGAAGTCGATGCCCCCGTAGCCGTTGACCTGGAGGTCGAGGAATCCGCTTTCCACGCTCATTGGTACCCCGATCCGTCCATGGTCGCTCCCTGATCCTCGCCTTGACCTCGTCGTAAGTGCCTTATAAAGGTCCCTCTTTCACTGGGACCGCATCGGCGAGCCGCCACCCACTTCACGAGTGGCATCCGACGCGCGATTACAATCACGGAGCCTTCCAATGCCACGCGTATGTGTATTCACCGGCCGCAAATCGACTTCCGGCTGGACGAAGGCGGAAAAGGGTGCCCGCCGCGATGGTGGCGTGGGCAACAAGATCAAGGGCCGCACCAAGCGCATGGTGAAGCCGAACCTGAAGAAGATCCGCTGCGTCATCGACGGGCGCATCAAGAGCGTCTGGGTCTCGACCCGCGCCATCAAGCGCGGCCTGGTCATCAAGCCCTCGCGCGTCGCCAAGCCCGCGGCGGTCTGAACCGATTTTCCGGACCTTCCTCCGGGAAGGTCCACACGGCGCCATGGCGGAATGGCTACGCAGCGGATTGCAAATCCGTATATCCCAGTTCGATTCTGGGTGGCGCCTCCAATGGCTACAGCATCCAACCCGATCCATGTGCGACGGGTGCGAGACAGCGCACAAACGAGAACCCCGGGGTATCCCCGGGGTTACTTTTTTTTCCACAGATGGCTCGCGTCGGCCGGGTGAGGTCAGCTGAATCCGTTGGCACCACGGCCGAGCACTGACGGAGCTGACACTCCGATTCTTCGCTCAATCGCCTGCGTCAACCCGAGTCGACAGCTACTTCTTCTTTCCGCCCGGTGCGTCGGCCTGCACCTGGGCGTAGCGGTAGTAGACCTCGAGTGACAGGCAGCAGAGTGCGGTCTGGAAGACGCGGCCATTCTTGCCTCCGGGAGTCAGCGCGGCGCCATCCCAGCTGCCATCGAAGCAGCCGTCGCCCTTGCGCTGGGCGTTCACCAGCAGATCGCGCACCGTGGTGTTCCATTTCTGCCAGCGCTCGCCTCCGACCTGGAAGATGCCCATGGTGTTGTAGTACAGGTAGTAGGCGTTGCAGGGGAACGCGGCGGGCATGTTCTTCGCCATGACGTAATTGGCGAGCGATTCGAGCATGACATCGCCGGCGTGATGGCCGAGGAACACGGCGCAGACCTCGCCCAGGCAGGCGCGGCCCGGGCCATCGAACTTGCCGGTGGTGTCATCGTAGCAGTACGGGAAATCGGATTCGCCATGGTAGGCGTCGAGTTTCGCCCAGTCGGGGTTGGCCGCCTTCCAGGTTCGTTCGAGCCAGCGCTTGGCGCCCTCCATGCCGTTGCCGATGTTCAGCTGACCGGCCATCGCGCTCTTGAGTGCCATCACGTTCCAGCCCGAGACCGACGAATCGTTGCGGTTGTCTGGGCCGACGTAGTCCCAGCCCAGGCCGTTGCCGTAGCCTTCGTTCTTCTTCGCCGGATCCGGCGCGGCGCCGCCCGCCTGGTTCTGCCGGGCCAGGATGGTGTCCACGCCCTGCTGCGCTGGCTTCTTGAGCGTCGCGTCGCCGGTCATCGCATAGGCTTCGGCCAGCGCCATGGTGGCGATGGCGTTCTCGTAGTTGGTGACGCCGAAGGCGCCGGCCGGAGTCTGGACCGAGACCAGGTAATCGAGCCCTTTCTTCACCACCGCCTTGTACTTGTTCGGGGTCTGGTGGTCGTATCCGGCGCCGAGGAAGCACAGCACGGCGTAGCCGGTCATGGCCGCGTCGACATTGGCCGCAGGCGTCTCGCCCGGTTCGCACTTCGGGTTCTCGGTGCAGTTGGCGACGTAGGTGACGTGATCCCACATGCCGTTCGGGCTCTGATGCTTCTTGAACCAGCGCAGCGCCGCGTCGACGGCGCTCTCGCTGCCGCGGCTGCCACCGTACCGGCTGAGCGCGCGCTTCTTGCCCCCACCGGTGCGGCTGCCGAACATGCCTGCCGACCCGCCTCCGGCGCCGATGGCCATGAAGGCGCCGGTGTTGCCCATCTCCGAGTCGGCCACCGCCTCCTCGCGGCCCTTGGCGGTCGTCGCCTCGGATTCCTCTTCACGTTCGGTGGTCTCGACCGGGACGTCGAGGGCGGTGATCGGCGCATTGGTATCGGCGACGGTCGAGACATCGAGTTCGACAGTGGTTTCGAGCTGGCGATCGGGCTTGGGCTTGTCCTCCTTCTTCGGCGGAGTCTCGATGGTGGCCACGCGCACCGGCGGGGTGTCGGTGTCCGGCTCCTTGACCAGCCAATAGACGCCGCTGAGCAGCAGGATCAGCAGCGCGTGGAACGAGAAACTGATCAGCCACCCCGTCCAGCCGCCGAAGTGCCGCGGCTGCTCGTCGTCGCCCTCCATCGGTTCGTCGCCCAGAGTCTCCGCGACCTGATCGTCATCGGCGAGGTGCTCGTCATCATGATCGGTCATGGGGTACCTACGGTTTCGTGTTGGTTGTGGGCGCAGTCTTCTGCGCGGTCGATGGCATGTCCGCCGCGCGGATGGCATACAGATGGACACCGTAAGCGGCGAACACGTCCGAGAACCGGCCGCGCTCGGGTACGATGCGCCGGTCTTCATCGAGCACCTCGATCACCGCGTCCGTGGCGAGATCCGGAACCGGGAAGGCCGCGGTGGTGGCGCCGTCGCGCATCGCGATCGCGAACACGTAGCGCGTGGCGCCATCGCGCTTGAGCATGGCCGCGACGGGAACCGACGGGTTGGATGATGTGACCTGAATGGCGGGGAGACTCGGTGCGTTGAGGGCCGGCGCGAGCGCCGCGATGCGGTGGTTCATCGCGGCCACCGCGGCCAACGTCGCCGGGTCCTCGAAGAGCGGCGTCGCCGTCACCGCCGGGGCCGGTTGCGAGGAAGCATCCACTGGCAGGGGTTCTGGCAGCGGTGCCGGCGTGGAACTCGGCGACGCATCGCTCGAGAAGATCAGGCCCTTCGCGCCATGGATCAGTGCCATCCATGCTTCGCTGCGCAGCTGCTCAGAAGTGGGACCGCTTCCGGATGCCGAGCGCGCGCATGAGATGAAACACCAGACCGGCTTGGCTCCGGCCCAGCCGCGCAGGCGATCGACTCCCGAGGCGACGCGCCAGAGCTCGCCCGAGATCTCGCGCTGCGCGATGGGATCGATGGCGAAGCTGGCGAGATCGCAGCCCTGGGCGTACTGCTGGTAATCCCCGGGATGGCCGGTGCGGGTGCCGCGGCCGTACCATTCGTCCCACGCCACGCCTCGGCCGAGGGTCAGCAGCACCGGCCGGGTCGCATCGTGGGCGACCTCGTCGCGATAGCGCGCGAGGGAATCTCCCGCCGGGGCCGGGGCGTGCGCGCCGGCTCCGATGGTGCTGATGCGATCGGGCCTCGCGTCGCCGCCGGCATCGGGAGCGTCGTCGGGACGCGTCGAGCCGAGCCAGCCGATGATGGCTCGGTCATCGAGGTCGTCCAAGGCGGCGGCGTTCTGCTCGCACACCACGGGCATGCCTGCGGAGCGCAGGCTGTCGAGCTGCGCGATGGTCGGGCCATCAGGGAGGCCGACGTAGCAGGTGAAACCGGCGTCGCGATAGCGTTGCGCCAGGCTCGGATCCTGCGACCACACCCCGATGGGGAAGAAGCCCGGATCGCCGCTCGGACCGCGAGCCCAGCGCTGGTAGGGCGAGACCGGCGCCGCCTCGCCATCGCACGACGCGCGCGCTCCCGCCGCCACTTCGGCAACGGTTCCGTCATGCAGGCGCGTGAACCGCACCTTGCCTTCGGACACCTCGAGGCTCGTCGCGGAGGAGTCCACCGCGAGCACGAATGCGGTGCCGATGACTTCGACGAGCGCGTGCGGGGTGCTCAGCGTCAGGACCGATCCAGGCGCCTGCTTGGCCACCGCTGCGCGCAGACGTCCGTGCGCGAGCGCCACGCGCGGGGATCCATTCTCCGTCGTCCACGACGCGGTGGTCTCGGGGGCGAGCTCGAAGCGGGTCGCATCGCGCGTGGAGCGCACAGTCACGCTGGCTGAGCGGGTAAGGATGCGGTCGTCCGCGCTCACGCGCGTGCCGGCGACCAGCGCTATCGGGTCGGATCCGGGCCGCGCGATCAGCGGCGCCGGTCCGCTGCCAGTGGCTACCGCCACCACTTCGGCGATCGCTGGTGACTGCTCGCCGCCGCCGTGCCGTAGCGTCCAGCACAGCGCTAGGATCAGGCTCGCGGCAGCCGCGGCGATCCATGGTCTCGCGGAGCGCCAAGAGCCTGGCCGTGCCGTGGTCTGGATCTGAGACGATCGCCTCGACGATGACGCGCGATCATGTCCGACGCTCGTGCCCGAAGCGGCCGCGCGCGCGCGAACCGCGTGGCGCAGGTCGCCGTGCATCCTGGCGGCGCGCACCAGATCGCGTACGCGCGCCGGATCCTCGCGCAGCCACGCCATCAGCCGCTCGGCTTCGTCGGCGTCGAGGCCACCATCGAAGTGTCGATCCACGAGGTCGGCGGCGTCGCGGTCGTCGATCACGAGGGGGTCCCTTGGCCGCGCAGGCGCCGTTCGATGCACGTGCGCAGGGCGGCTCGCGTCCGCGTCAGCGCCACGCGCACCGCTCCAGCGGCCATCCCCAGCTGCGCGCCGATCGCGGCGGGCTCAAGGCCCGCATCGTAGCGCATGCGTAGCGCTTCCCACGCCCGTCCGCTCACCTGGTCGAGGCAGCGGTGCAGCGCGAGAGTCTCGCCTTCACGCTCGGCCAGCTCCTCGCAGGCCTCGCCGACGGCATCCACCAGATCGGAACGGAAGCTCAGGAAGCTGCGCGAAACGCTGCGCTTGCTCGCCAGCACCTCGAGCCTGGCAATGCCGATCGCCCAGGCGGCGAACGGGCGTTGCTGATCATATGCGGACATCTTGCGCATGCAGACGATGGCGGTGTTCTGCAGGATGTCCTCGGCCTGGTGGGCATCCCCGATCAGCCCCAGGATATATGCCGCCACCACCGGCTGGACCCGTGTCCACAGGCGCGCGAAGCGTTCGTTGTCGTCTCCGGGAGCGGTCATCACCCGTACTCTTCCGTCCACGCCCCATCGTTACAGGGTTTTCGTGGCGGCACGGGAGCGTGGTGGGACGGGCTAGGCGACCCAGGGGGAGCCCCAGCGCTCCAGCGGCGTCAGCGGCATAGCCGGCACTCTCCCCAGCTGGGCTTGCGGAAGCTACCGGGTGAGCAGCGAGGCCGCGGGAGTATCGAGGAAGATGGTCGCGTCGGCGTGGCGCTGCAGGATCGAGGCGGGGACCTGCTGGGTGACAGGCCCTTCGACGGCGCCCACGACCGCCTGGGCTTTGCGCAGGTCCGGGACCGAGCACACGATCGAGCTGGAGGCCATGATCTGGCGGCACGACATCGAGATGGCGCGCTCGGGCACGTCGGCGACGGTCGCGAACCAGCCCTCGCCCATCTGCTGACGGCGGCAGGCATCATCGAGGCGGACCACCAGGTAGGGCTGCGGTGTGGCGAAGTCGGCGGGCGGATCGTTGAAGGCGAGGTGGCCATTCTCGCCGATGCCCACGAATGCCACATCGATCGGGTGGCGCGCGATCAGCGCGCCCAGGCGCTTGCATTCAGCCTCGGGCTCGGCCTCGCCGTCGACGAAATGGAAGGTGCGCGTCGGCAGGGGCAGCTGGCTGAGGAAGCGTTTCCATAGATAGCCGCGGAACGAAGCCGGGTGATCGATGGGCAGTCCGACGTATTCGTCGAGGTGGAAGCCGGTGATCTTCGGCCAATCGATGTCGGGGAGACTGGACAGCTCGGCGAGCATCTCGAACTGCGAGGCGCCGGTGGCGACGATGATGTTGGCGCGACCGCGCGCGCTGATGGCGGCACGGATCAGTTCCGCCCCATGGGCGGCGGCTCGACGGCCGAGTTCGGACTTGTCCTTGGCGACGACGACACGCATGCAGCTCTCCACGGGTCCAGGGGAGATCCCACGGGACGCGACAATCACAGTAGACTCGCTAGCGGTCGGCTATTCCAGCGTCATCCGTGGGGCAGAGGCCGATTCAGGCCAGCATCTTCTTGAGGAACTTCCCGGTGTGGCTCTTGGCGTTGCGTGCTACCTGCTCGGGCGTGCCCTCGGCGATCAGCTGGCCACCCTTGAGGCCGCCCTCGGGGCCGAGGTCGATGATCCAGTCGGCGGTCTTGATGATGTCGAGGTTGTGCTCGATGACGACCACGGTGTTGCCGGCTTCGACCAGGCGGTTCAGCACGTCGAGCAGCTTGCGCACGTCGTCGAAGTGCAGCCCCGTCGACGGTTCGTCGAGGATGTAGAGCGTGTTGCCGGTGCCGCGTTTGGCGAGTTCGCGCGACAGCTTGATGCGCTGGGCCTCGCCCCCCGAGAGGGTGGTCGCCGGCTGGCCGAGGCGGATGTAGTCGAGCCCGACGTCGATCATGGTCTGCAGTACGCGCACCACCGGCTGGTGCGCCGAAAATTGCGCCATTGCCTCGCCCACCGACATGTTCAGCACATCGGCGATGTTCTTGTTCTTGAAGGCCACCCGTAGGGTCTGCTCGTTGAAGCGCTTGCCATGGCAGACCTCGCAGGGCACGTAGACGTCGGCGAGGAAGTGCATCTCGACTTTCTTCATGCCATCGCCCTCGCACGCTTCGCAGCGCCCACCCTTGACGTTGAAGCTGAAGCGCGAGGGAGTGTAGCCGAACAGCTTCGACTCGCGCGCCTCGGAGAAGATGTTGCGGATATGGTCCCAGACCTTGGTGTAGGTCGCGGGATTCGAGCGCGGAGTGCGGCCGATCGGCTGCTGGTCGATGGCGATGACCTTGTCGAGGTTCTCGAGCCCAGAGATCTTGTCGTGGTCGCCGACATCCTCGGCCGATTCGTTGAAGTGGTTGTTGAGCGCCGGGTAGAGGATCTGGTTGAGGAACGACGACTTGCCGGCGCCACTGACGCCGGTGAGGCAGGTGAAGGTGCCGAGCGGCACGCCGATGGTCAGATCGCGCAGGTTGTTGGCGCGCGCGCCCTCGACCAGCAGGCGCTTGCCGGTGCCGCGGCGGCGCTTGGTGGGCACGGTGATCTCGCGGCGGCCGCTCAGGTACTCGCCGGTGATGGATTCTTTGGCCTTCAGCACGCCCTCGACCGGGCCGGAATAGACCACGCGGCCACCGCGCTCGCCGGCACCGGGTCCGAAATCGACGAGGTGGTCCGCGGAGCGGATGGTGTCCTCGTCGTGCTCGACCACGATCACGGTGTTGCCGATGTCGCGCAGGTGCTGCAGCGTCTCGATCAGGCGGGTGTTGTCGCGCTGGTGCAGGCCGATCGAGGGCTCGTCGAGGACGTAGAGCACGCCGGTGAGTTCGGAGCCGATCTGGCTGGCGAGACGGATGCGCTGGGCCTCGCCGCCGGAGAGCGTCGGTCCGGAGCGATCGAGCGTCAGGTAGTCGAGTCCGACGTTGATCAGGAAGCGCAGGCGCGCCTGCACCTCCTTGAGCACGCCGGTTGCGATCTTCTGCGCGCCGCCCTGCAGTTTCATATCGCTGAAGAACTGCGATGCCTCGCCGATGGTGAGATGGCAGGCCTCGGGCAAGGATCTGCCACCGACCTTCACCGACGCGGATTCGGGGCGCAGACGTTGGCCCTTGCAGGTTTCGCAGGAGGTGGTCGAGAAGTACTGGCCGAGCTTGTCCCGGCGCCATTCGTTGTCGACTTCCTTGAGGGTGCGCTCGAGCCACGGCACGATGCCGTCGAACTTGGTATTGAAGGTGCCCTGGGAGTTCAGCGTCGACCAATCCACCTTCACGCGCTCGGCCGCGCCATGGAGCACCAGCTGGCGCTGATGCTCGGGGAGCTTGCCCCACGGCTTGTCGAGGTTGACCCCGAGCTTGTCGAGGACGTTGCGGCGGTACTCGACGTGCCAGCCCTGGCGCTCGTCGTCGCCGAGCGCGCCCCACGCGCCGATGGCGCCGTCGTTGAGCGATAGTTCCGGGCTGATGAGCTTGTCGAGATCGACCGTGGTCATGCCGCCGAGCCCGTTGCAGGTCGTGCACGCGCCCATGGGCGAATTGAAGCTGAACGAATTCGGCTCCAGATCCGGATAGCTGAGGTCGCAGCGATGGCAGTATAGGTGCTCGCTGAAGAACAGGTCTTCGCCCGCGGCGGCGCTGTCTCCGCTCGCGGGCTGAGCGGCCTTCGCGGCGGCACGGCGCGAGGACGAGCCGCTGGCTTCGGCGACAGCCGGGGTGGTGGTGGCCGCGGAGGACTCGGCAAACGCCACCACCATCTTGCCTTCGCCTTCGCGCAGCGCGGTCTCGACGCTGTCGGACAGGCGGCTGCGGATCTCGTCCTTGATCACCAGGCGGTCGACGACGATGTCGATGCGGTGCTTCACCTTCTTGTTCAGCGGGATGGGCTGATCGAGGGTGAACTCCTTGCCGTCGACGCGAACGCGGGTGAAACCGGCCTTCTTGGCGCGGTCGAGCAGGTCGGAGTGCTCGCCCTTGCGGTTGCCGATCTTCGGCGCGAGCACCAGCACGCGGCTTCCCGCGGGCAGCTTCAGCACCGATTCCACGATCTCGTCCTGGCTGCGGCGACCGACGGCGTTACCGCACTGGCTGCAGTGCTGGATGCCGATGCGCGCCCACAGCACGCGCAGGTAGTCGTGGATCTCGGTGATGGTGCCAACGGTGGAGCGGGGATTCTTCGACGCGGATTTCTGCTCGATGGCGATGGTCGGGGAGAGTCCGCGGATCGACTCGAACTTCGGCTTCTCGAGCTGGCCGAGGAACTGGCGGGCGTAGGCGGACAGGCTCTCGACGTAACGACGCTGGCCCTCGGCGTAGATGGTGTCGAAGGCGAGCGAGGACTTGCCGCTGCCGGAGGGGCCGGTGAAGACCACCAGCTTCTTCTTGGGGATGTCGAGGTCGACCTTCTTGAGGTTGTGCTCCTCGGCCCCGCGCACCTCGATCGCCTGCAATTCGCTCACCGTCGCCTCCGGTCCGACGCCGATGAGCCGATGCCCATCCGCATCGGCTGCTCGCTGCCACCGGAGGGGTGGCTGGTCGACCAGGATGGACGTGCATGACCGCTCGTGGCGCGGAGGAGCGATTGTACCAACGCGCGCTCAGGTCAAAGGCGAAAAGGGTCGAAACAGGCCCATCGCGCATCGGGCACGGGAGCGTGTCGAACGATGGATGGGGATACGTTGCGGAGTGGTGGTGAAACTGCTCATAATAGGCCCCGATAGGAGTCCACCATGTTCACGCTCTCTAAAATCTCTGACCTCGGTTCGAGCATCGCCAAGGCTGGCGGCAAGGCCGCCACGTCGGTCGGCGGTTATCTGCCCGATAACGAGACCCTGCTCCCCATCCTCTATTTCACGGGCGCTGCGGGTTCGCTCGCCTACGGCACCTATGCCCTCATCGATCATGTCCGCGATGTCCGCAAGACCAACTCGGCCGGCAACATCGCCAAGGTCGGCGCGCCCATGCTGGTGGGTTCTGGCCTGGTGTTCCTCGGCGTGCATGGCCTGTGGTCGGGCAAGCCCATGGAGGTCGAAGCTGGAGCAGGCAAGCGGCGCGGCCGTGCCGGTTCCAAGAAGAGTCGCGGCCGCGCGCGCACAGCCCGCGCCTCCGCGGGCTGACCATCGTCGGCACTGACCGTACGCCCCGCTGGGCTGGCCCAGCGTCCCCGTCGCCATGGATGATGCGCGTTATCGACGGCGACGGCGACGTGGGCTATCCGGGCAGGACGACCGCTGGGCGCGCGGGCAGCGTGAGGGTGAAGATCGCGCCCCGCCCGACACCCGCGCTGTTGGCGGTCAGGGATCCGCCATGGAGCCGTGCCACGGCCGCCCCGATGGCGAGTCCGGCCCCGATGCTGGTCGCCTTGCGCGACGGGCCGGTCCGAGGGGGGAAGGGCGAGAACAGCTCCGACATATCGGTTTCCGAGATGCCAGATCCTTGATCGGCGACGGCGATGACGGCGGTTCCGTCGTGACCATCGACCATCGTGATGTCGATGGCGCCCGCGACGCTATGGACGATCGCGTTGTTCAATACGGTCCGCAGCAGGCGGCCCAGCCGGGTCGCGTCACCGGCCAGGCGCGTGCGGGTCGCTGTCAGGCTCGTCGTCAAGCGCAGCCGTTTGGCATCCGCATCGGACTTCACCGCCGCCACGGTGTTCTCGAGCAGGGTATCCAGGGCCACGCCGGACTCGGACACGATGCTCAGTTTGCCGCGCGACAGGCGGCCCAGGTCGACCAGCTCATCGATGAGCTCCGCCTCGCGCTCGATGTTCTCGCGCAGCATGCGTACGTGTTCGTGGAGGTGTTCAGGCAGTCCGGGATCCGCCTGCATCAGATGCACGAGCATGGTGGCCGGCGTGAGTGGGGTTCTCAGCTGATGGCCGGCCAGATCCAGGAACTGGTCGCGCGCATCGAGTTCGGCGCGCAGGGACGCGACGGTATCCTCGCCGCGCCTTGCGGGTGCGGGTGCGGAGGCGACGGGCGGTGCGGGATCCTTGCGCGATCCAGTGGTCATGCCGTAGCTGTATCCTTGGGCTGGGCGATGGAGAGCGCTTTCCGGCGCATCATCGACGATCCATTCATGCTCCAATCACTCGTAGCGAACGGTGGTCTCCGGGGCTCTGACCGAGCGGCGCGCGAACGGGGCCAGGCGCTGGAGATCGGCATCGCTCGGCAGCCACCAGCGCGCCGCTGGCCGCCATTCACCTAGCAGCCAGCGGGTGACCGGGTCCAGATCGCCGCCATCCGACTCGCGGAGCGGTTCGCGGTCGAACGGGCGCATCCACGTTGGGCAATAGCTGATATAGGCGTTCTTGCGTTCGATCCGACTCCGATTCGGTGGAGCCGCATGCCACTGCGCCTGGTGGAAGGCGACGATCGTTCCCCGAGCGCAGTCGAAGGTCACGACATCCGGCGCATGCGAGCTGATGTCGAAACCGCCGTGGGGCGCGCCATCGAGCTCGGCCCGGAGATGGCTGCCGCGCACCACCTGCAGCGCGCCGCCATCACCATGTCTGAGATCGGTGAAGAAATAGCCGAACTTGAGGTAGTGCAGCCCCATTGCGCCGTCGATCGACGGGAATAATCCTGGGCGCGGGCCGTCCGCATGCCAGGGCGCCGAAGTCAGGAAGTCGGTGGTGGTCTTGCCGTCGCACGGCCTGCTGACGACGTTGCTCTGGCAGAGATGGAACATGGGACCGAAGGTGTCATAGGCGAGCTGCAGCGCCGGTGTGAACAGCATCAGTTCCCTGAACGCGGGCTCGACGTCGACGCAGTTCATCACCTTCACCGGCGTCGGCCCGCTCGCGCGCACCTCGGCGCGCGTGCGCGTGGCGATCCGATCGGTGGCCTCCAGGCAGCGCGCGAGCAGCCCAGGCGGCATGGTCATGGGCAGCACGCAGTAGCCGTCGCGGCGCAGGTCCGCCAAGAGACCCTCGCGCTGGGCGTCGGTCAGGCTCTCAGAGGCGCCCTGGTGATCGGGATCCGTCATGGTGTCCTTATCAGTCGATGCTCATGTGCTGGAGCCGGGCGAGGGGTGCTCGATGCGCGTGGCGCAGGCCTGGAGCAGCTTCACGGTCTCATCACCACGGTAGAGATCCGCCGGACCGGCCACGGCCAGGCCATAACGGAAGCCATCGCAGGTGAAGGGCACCGCCAGGCTGAATTCGCCGCGGTTCTTGTCAGCACGAGACCTCCACACCAGTTTCGAGGCCGCTGGGCGGCTGCTGGTGAGCAGGCGACCGATCGAGGAATCCTCGACCGGGTACGAATTACCGAATCCGCCTCCGGCCGAGAACAGGTAGATGACCTGGCGTTTCCATACGAAGCCGGCAGCGGCGACACAGCGCAGGCTGGCGGCGAGGTCCTCCATAGGCTTGCGGCAGCGGACCAACGGAGAATGCCTCAGCCCCACCGTTCCCAGGGCGAGCAATCCCGCGTGGGTCCGCCATTGGCCACGGCCGACGCGGTGGACGTAGCCCAGTTCGACCAGCGTGAGCATGATCCGGCTGACCACCGATTTGGAGAGCCCGAGGCGATGGCTGAGGTCGCCGGTGGAGAGGCCGCCATCGGCGAATGCCACCGCCTCGAGGGCATCGAAACCATTGCGCACGGAGTTGTTCGGCTGAGCGGTAGGCATGTTCTGTTGCTTATAGAGCAATATGGTAATATTGCTGTATAAGCAATAGCGTCTTTATGGCTACCCACGCCGTGGGGACGCGGGACAGGCCTACGAGGAGGCGAAGTGGTGTGGATGGTTGATGTGATGTAGAGGATCTTGCGCGGTTCCTCGCCATCCGTGATCGATCCCGGTACAATGCCGATTGGCAGGAGGAGCCATGGACCCAGCGCACACCATCAGGCAGCTCGAATCTCTCACGCAATTCGAGATCGATGTGATCAAGGCGTACGATCAAGCGATCGTCCACCTGGAGGAGCCCGCCCTGCGCGAGGAGCTCTACCGCTCCAAGGCCGACAGCGAGCGCCATGTGCTCGAGATGTCCGAGGTCATGCGCGCTTTGGGCGCCGAACCGCCTGCATTCGCCCGCAACCTCAAGGGCTACCTGATGGCCTGCATCACCGCGATGCGCAGCGCCAACGGCAGCGACGGCGCGGTACGCGCCATCCAGGCGATCGGCGCCGCCACACGCGAGCGCTACGCGCAGGCCATGGAATGGGAAATGCCGATGGAGGTGCGCGCGATGTTCCAGGCCAACGAGGCTGACGTCAGACGGCATCTCGACGTCCTGGCGGGTGAGATCGCCCATGCGCACTGACGTCGCGGCTCCCGTTGCCGAGACTTCAGCCGGAAGATCTTCAGCGCACGTCGAAGCGGAACATGCGCTTCTTGCCCGCCCGTAGCACCACCCGTCCATCGACGATATCGGTAGGCTTGACCGTCGCGGCCGGATCATTCTCAGCCCGCTCATGGATGCGCACACCCCCGCCCTCGACCAGGCGGCGCGCCTCGCTGTTCGAGGCCGCGAGCTTGGCGCGCACCAACAGGGCGAGCAGGCCGATGCCTGCGTCGAGTTCACCCGCCGCCAGATCCGCGTGCGGGATGCTGTCGCCCCCGATGTCCTGCGCCGCCCCGAAGGCGCGCCGCGCATCCGATCGGGCCTGCTCCGCAGCGGCCTCGCCGTGGATGATCCGAGTGACCTCGAAGGCCAGGACCTCCTTCGCCGCGTTCAGTTTTTCGCCGCCGCCAGCGCACAGCCGGTCGACCTCCTCCATCGGCATGATGGTGAAGAAGCCGAGGAACCTGCGCACGTCGGCATCGGCGGCATTGCGCCAGAACTGGTAGAAATCGTAGATCGGTGTGCGCTCGGCGGAGAGCCAGATGTTGCCCTTCTCCGACTTGCCGAACTTCCCGCCATCGGATTTCGTGACCAGGGGGAAGGTCAGGCCGGCGACCGGCGCGTCGTCGAGTCGGCGCACCAGCTCGATGCCCATGACGATGTTGCCCCACTGGTCCTGTCCGCCCATCTGCAGGGTGCAGCGCTCGCTGCGGTGGAGATGCAGGAAATCGTAGGCCTGCATGACCATGTAATTGAACTCGAGGAAGGTGATGCCCCCGGACTCCATGCGGCCCTTCACCGAATCCATGCTCAGCATGCGGTTGACGCTGAAGCACGGTCCGACCTCGCGCAGCAGCTGGATCCAGTTCAGATCCGCGAGCCATCCGGCGTTGTTCACCAGCTTCGCTCCGGCCGGCGTGACCTGGGCCGGGGCGTCGAAGCGCACCACGCGCGCGATCTGCTTCGCGATGGCCGAGGCGTTGGCATCGATCTCCTCGCGGGAGAGCATCTTGCGCATGTCGCTCTTGCCCGACGGGTCGCCGACCAGCGCGGTCGCGCCGCCGACCAGCACCAGCGGACGATGCCCGCACTGCTGGAGCCAGTAGAGTCCCATGATCGGCACCAGCGAACCGACGTGCAGGCTGTCCGCGGTCGGATCGAAGCCGATGTAGGCGGTGACAGGCGAGGCCAGCCGATCCTTGATCGCCGCCTCGGTGGATTGGGCGACGAAGCCGCGCGCGCTCAGGATGTCGAAGAGGTTGTCGGTCATGTGGGTCCGGTGGCGATGCGTGCGGAAGTGGGTGAAACGAAAAACCCCTGGCGGGTACCAGGGGTGCGTGCGCGATGCGTTCGCCGGACCCCTAGTCGAAGCGGTATGGACGGTAATACGCGATGGCGGCGACGGTCGGCATGCGCGGGACGATAGATATCGCAGCTGACGGATCCAGCCAATTTCCCGACCATGTTCCAGACTAGTGGTTCCTCCCCGGCGCGCTGCGGGCCGAGTGCATAGCGCGGAATCGCCCTATGCTCCGTCTCCCGCATGAGCGACTCATCGCCAGCTTCTTCTCCGCCCTCTGGGCAGGCGTCGCCGCCACCTAGCCATACCGTAGCCGAACTCGGCGCCCGGCTCGCCGCCTGCATGGTGCCCGACCGCTTGTGGGCCGAGCACCGTCTTACAGCCGCCGCGGAACGCCTCGCCCGAGGCGCCCCCATCGATCGCGAACTGGCCGCTGTCGCCGCTCGCGTCGAGACCAGCTGCGCGGAAGCGGCGCGCAGGGGTGCGCTGCCGCTGGTCCTCGAGTATCCCGAGGCCCTGCCGGTGTCCGCGCATCGCGCGCCCATCCTCGATCTGATCCGCTCCCGCGGCGTATTCGTGCTCACCGGCGAGACCGGATCCGGCAAGACCACCCAGCTGCCGAAGATGCTGCTCGAGGCCGGCTACGGCCGCCGCGGCATGATCGCGCTCACCCAGCCACGCCGCGTGGCGGCGTACGCGATGTCCGCGCGCATCCGCTCTGAGACCGCCGCGGCCGAGGGCGTGGTAGCCCACAGCGTGCGCTTCGACGACCGCGCCGGTGCCGACACCCTGCTGCGGGTGATGACCGACGGGCTGCTGCTCGCCGAGGCGGCGAACGACCGTCTGCTCGCGCGCTACGAGGCGATCATCATCGACGAGGCGCACGAGCGCAGCCTCAACATCGATTTGCTGCTCGGCATGGTGCGCCGGTTACGCGAGCGGCGGCCCGAACTGGTGGTTGCCGTATCGTCGGCCTCGATCGAGGCTGAGCGCTTCGCGGCGTATTTCGCCAGCGGCGGATCGCCGGCGCCGATCGTCGCGGTCTCGGGCCGCACCTTCCCGGTCGAGATCCGCTACCGCGCGCCCGACGACGAGGACGTCGGCTACCAGGGCGCCGTGGTGCAGGCGGTCGAAGACATCCACCGCGAGGGTGGCCCGGGGGACGTGCTGTGCTTCCTGCCCACCGAGCGCGACATCATCGAGGCCTCGCGGCGGTTGAGCGAGCTGCATGGCGCGACCGTGCTCGGGCTTTTCGGCAGGCTCAGCGCCGGTGAGCAGCAGCGCGTCTTCGCGCCCGCGCGTGGCCGCAAGATCGTGCTCGCCACCAACATCGCCGAGACCTCGCTGACCATTCCCGGCATCGGCTATGTCGTCGATGCCGGGCTGGCGCGCGTGAAGCGCTACCAGGCCTCGACCCGCACCGAGCGCCTGCCGATCGAGCCGGTGTCGCAGGCGAGCTGCCTGCAGCGCGCCGGCCGCGCCGGACGCGTACAGGCAGGCGTGTGCGTGCGGCTGTTCCCGGAAGACGATTTTGCCAAACGCGATCCCTTCACCACCCCCGAGATCCTGCGCTCGAACCTCGCCGGCGTGGCGCTGTCGTGCCTGGCGATGGGCCTGGGCGAACCCGAGGATTTCCCGTGGCTCGACGCGCCCTCTCCGCACGCCTGGCAGCAGGCGAGAGTGCTGTTGGATGAACTCGGCGCGCTGACGGACGTATCCAACGAGAAGTCCTCGCCGCACGCCGCACCCCGCACGCCGCACATCCCGGATCGCCTACCGCACGCCGGCTTGTCGAAATTGGGCCGCGCCCTGGCCGCGATCCCCGCCGATCCGCAGGTCGGGCGCATCCTGCTCGCGGGCGTCGATGAAGGCGTGGCGCACGAGGCCTGTACCATCTCGGCATTCCTGTCGGTGCAGGATCCGCGCGTGCGTCCGCTCGGGCAGGAGGCGAAGGCCGATGCCGCGCATGCACAGCTGGCCCATGAGGCAGGCGATCTCGCCACCGTGCTGCGCCTGTGGGACCTATACCAGGCGGCGCCATCCAACTCGGCGCGGTCCCGGTTGTGCACGGCGTCGTTCCTCGGTTTCCGGCGCATGCGTGAATGGGCCGACGTGCGCCATCAGCTGTGGCGCAGTTTGCGGGAATCGCGCGTGCACGCCGGCAAGATCCCAGCCGCCGGGCACGAGCCCGAGCGTTGGCCGCTCGATCGCGTGCACCGCGCGGTGCTCGCGGGCATGATCGGCAACGTGCTGATGTACGACCGCGAGAAGAAGGCCTACCGCGGCGCCGGGGATCGCATCATGCACGTCCATCCCGGAAGCGCCCTGAGGTTGGGGAAGAACGACGAGCGCGCGGCGAGGCCTGGCGCGGCCAAGGATCAACAAGTCGGCAAGCGTGGTCCGCCCGTCCCCCCGTGGCTGGTGGCGTGCGAAGTGGTGGAGACCAGCCGGCTGTTCGCGCGGCTGTGCGCGCCGATCGATCCCGAATGGGTGGTGTCGATCGCCGGCGACCGCGTCAAGCGCCGCCATCGCGATCCGCGCTGGAATCCGCGCCGGCGCCAGGTGGTGTGCACCGAGACCGTCACCTGGAAGGGATTGCCGGTGCGCGATGGCCGCCCGGTGCCATACGAGCGCGTCGATCCGGTCGACGCCACGGCGGTGTTCGTGCGCGAGGCGCTGTGCTCGGCAGAGGGGGCGCAGGATCTCGGGCGCGACCGTGCCTTCGCGGTGGTTGCTGGCAACCACGAGCTGTTCGAGCGCGCGGCGCGTCTGCGCCATCGTCTGCGCGATCCGGCTTTGTGGGTCGACGAAGCCGCCTTCGAGCGCTGCTACCGTGAGAAGCTGGGTCTCGGTGTTGCGGGCGCGCCAGTCATCGCCTCTACGGACGCGCTCGGCCGCTGGCTGCGCGAGCATGGTGAGGACGCCCTGCGCATGCGCCTCGCCGATCTGGTGCCACCAGAGGCCGCAGCACGGGCCGACGACGGTTTTCCAGAGGAGCTGGCCATGGGTGGTGCGCGCTTCGTACTGCACTACCTATTCGCGCCCGGCGACGAGCGCGACGGCGCGACGCTGGAGGCGCGCGAGCACGAGGTGCCGCGCATCGATACCGCGCGCCTGGAGTGGGCGATCCCGGGCTGGATCGACGAGATCGTCGCGGCCTATCTGCAGCTGGCGCCGAAGGACGTGCGCCGCGCCCTGATCCCGCTCGCCGAGTCCGCGCGCGCGCTCGCCGTCCAGCTGCGCAACAGGGTCGGGAACGACGCTGTCGGCCCGCTTGGCGACGCGCTGCGCGATGTGGTCCACGAGCGTTTCTCGGTCAAGCTCCCGCCGCTGGATCCGCTCGCGCTCCCACCCCACTGCCGGCTGCGCTTCCGCATCCGCGATTCCGTCGGCGGCGTGTTGTACGAAGGTCGCGATCCGGTGTTCCTGGCCGCGCACGCGCAGACGCAGGGGGATCGGCTCGCGGCGCTGCGTGCGCGCTGGGACACCGTCGGCGGAGGCGGCTGGCCAGGGGAGCTGCCCGGAATGGTATCGCTGCACGGCGTCAACGCCCATGTCGCGCTTGCGCGCGCGCGCGACGAGCAGGGGCGCGTCGCCGCGCGCCGCGCGGTGTACGCCAGCGCCGAGGCGGCGTCGTCGTGGCACGACGATGGCCTCGATGCGCTGCTCGAGGCTGCGTTCGCCGAGCGGCTCGAAGGCCTCGCCCTGGCTCCCGCCCCAGCCGCGCTGGCCGCGCGCGTCGAGGCGCTCACCGGCTCGCGCCATGGACTCCTGCGGCGGCAGCTTGGGGTGTCGGTGCTGATGTCGGTGGCGCGCGCGCGGATCGTCGACGAGCCGACGTGGAACGACCTGTCCGCGCGCGCGCGATCGGCGCTGGATGCGGCAGCGCCAGGCTTCGACGCGCTGCT
Organism: Planctomycetota bacterium; assembly: GCA_038231435.1. GTDB lineage: Bacteria > Planctomycetota > UBA11346 > UBA11346 > UBA11346 > JACCZE01. The sequence goes on along the minus strand of JBBRLJ010000040.1, from coordinate 14,168 downwards.
CGCCCGCGTCGCCGACCGGCTCGAGCCGCTGCGCAAACGCCTCAAGCAGGGGGCGAAGTCGCTCGCTGCGGTGATCGCGGTGCGCGCCGCCGCCGAGACCTGCGAGCGATTGCTGCGTCCAGGATGGCCGCTGCGCCTGCCGTGGTCTGCCGCGTCGCGGGTGGACTCCTACCTCGAAGGGCAGCAGCGCCTGCTCGATGAGGCTGGGACGCGGCCCGAGGACGCGCGCCGCGCCGCCGAACGCGCGCAGGCGCTGGTGGGTGCGTGGGACGAGGCGATGCCGGGGGACGCCGCGCGCTGGGTGATGGCGCTCGGCCTCGCGCGGCGCGCGCGCGAGTGCGCGGGCAGACTCGAGGAGTGCGTGCTCGCCCTGTGTTCTCTCGGGGCTGCGCGCGGCGCCGCCTATGCCGAAGGCGAGCTGCGCGAAGGACTCGCGTCGATCGGCGAGGCGGTGTCCTCCGAGCGTTCGCGTTGCGCCGGCATGCGCCAGGAGCTGATCGAGATGCGGCCGATCGCCGAGCGCGCGCCGATCGAGCGGCGCAAGCGCCTGTTCGCCGAGCTCGATGCGGCGATCGCTGGATTCCCGGAGCTCGGGCTCGGCGCTGATCTGCAGGACCAGGCGCTGGCGATCGAAGCCCTGCGGCGGCGGATCCGCGCGGGCGCGGCGTGAGCCGCGGTCGCGCGCGAGGCACGGCTATCGCGGCGGTGGTGGCCACGTTCGTGCTGATCGTGGCGGGTTTGCGCGTGTTCGCCCCCGAGCCGAACTGGACATCGCTGCGCGAGCAGCTCGCGCGCGCCTATCCAGACGTGTGCAGGGAGCCGCCCCTGGTCATCGCCAAGCGCTTGTCCGGAGAACGTGGCATCGTGCCGGCGCTCCTGGACGTGCGCAGCGAGGCCGAGTTCGCGGTCAGCCATCTGCGCGGGGCGATTCGCATCGACCCGGGCGCGCCTCCGCCGGCGGGGCTTCCCGCGGGCCCCATCGTCACCTACTGCGCGGTCGGGTCGCGTTCGAGCGCGCTCGCGCGCCGGCTCGGCGCCACCGGGCGCGAGGTCGTGGACATCGATGGCGGGATCTTCGCGTGGGCCGCCGCGGGCTTGCCCATGGAGGACGCCGCGGGAGCCAGGGCCACCACCGTCCACCCGTACGACGCGTACTGGGGCAGGCTGCTGCCCCAGGCGCTGCGCGCTCAGGCTTCGGGTGGTCAGCCCAGTCTCCCGCCACCGTGATTGCCGGGCGTCGTCCATCTTCCATGGGACGTGCCGCCATCCGCCTTTCGCAGTAGCTCACCGCCTCCCCCGATCCACGGCCATTGCGCCCGCCTTGGGCACGGCGACAACTGGTCATGCTCGCGCTGGTGTTCGCTTTCCTGCTGGGGTCATTCGTCGGGTCGTTCCTGAACGTCTGCATCCACCGCCTGCCGCGCAACGAGAGCGTGGTGCTACCGCCAAGCCGCTGCTACTCGTGCGGCACCCACGTCCAATGGTACGACAACCTGCCGCTGGTCAGCTGGCTGGTGCTACGCGGGCGTTGCCGGTGGTGCGACGCGCCGTTCAGCGCGCGCTATCTCGCCATCGAAGCGTTGGTCGGGCTGCTCACCGCCAGCATTGTCTGGCTGGTCTTCGATCCGGTGCCGGCGTGGTCGTTGCACCGGGCGATCCCCTGGTGGGCTCCCTGGACCATCGGCGCGGGTCTGGATCAGCACGTGGCTCTGGCGCTGGCGGCGGGCGCGCTGCTCGCCCTGGTGTACTTCCTGGTGGTGTCGGTATTCACCGATCTCGACCACATGATCATCCCCGACGAGCTGACCAAGAGCTTCCAGGTGGCGGCGCCGTTTCTTGGCGCGCTGTGCGTCAACAACTTGGCCATCGGCTGGACCAGCGTGCTGTGGCTGCTCGGCCATGGGCCGGATGGCCAGAAGCAATACACGCCGCACCACTTCGTCGCGTGCTTCCTGGGGGTGGTTCTCGGCTCGCTCGTCCTGCTCGCGCTGACCCTGCCCCTGGCGCGGGTCATCTACACGCGCTTCGTTCCCAAGGCGGCGCGCTGGGACGAGAAGGATCACCGCGGATTCGCGCTCGGCGTCGTGTGGTTCATCGCTTCGATGGTTCCGGCCAGCGTCGCGGTCACCCTGCTGGTGATGCTGGGCACGGGTGGCTGGCCGTGGATGCTGGCGGTCGGCCTGGCGCAGGCGGTCCTGGGCGGGCTCGCTGGATGGATGTCGCTCTACCTGGTCGGCCTGATCGGCACCGTGGTGTTCCGCCGCAACGCCATGGGTTTCGGCGACGTGAAGTTCCTCGCGCCGATCGGCTGCTTCCTCGGCCCCATCGGCGTCGCGTACGCCTTCTTCGCCGCCGCGGTGATCGGCTCGCTGGTCGGCATCCCCATGCGCCTGGTGAGCGCTCGTCGCGAGATCCCGTTCGGGCCATACCTGGCGGTGGGAGCGCTGCTGGTGCTGATCTGGGGGCCCCAGCTGCACGCCTTCATTTTCGGCTGACCATCTTCGGCCGACCTGCTTCGGCCGACCCAGGCCGACCCAGGCCGAGCCGCTGCCAGTCGGGCGAAGCCTGGCCTTTCGTCTGCTATCCCCTCGACAATAGCGTCAACCCGCTAGAGTCTCCTCCTTGCATTTTTCCCCTTCCGTCACTTCCGGAGGTGGTGTGGTCGATGAAGCCACCCGCAAAGCCAAGGTCCTGATCGAGGCCCTGCCGTTCCTCAAGCGTTTCCACCACCAGTACATGGTGGTGAAGCTGGGCGGCGAGCGCATCGAGGATCCGGCCGTGCTCGATTCCCTGCTCACCGACCTGGTGTGGCTGGAGCAGGTCGGGGTGCGTCCCATCCTGGTGCACGGCGGCGGCACCTCGATCACCCGTGCGCTCGACGAGGCCGGCATCGCGTCCAGGTTCGTCGGCGGCCGGCGCGTCACCGACGAGAAGTCGATCGTCATCATGGCGCGCGAGGCCGAACGCCTGAACGCGCATATCGTCGACCGCATCTTCGCGCTCGGCGGCTCGGCGCTCGGCATGTGCCCGCCACGCTTCGGCCTGGTCGCCGGCGAGGTGCTCGATCCCGCGCTCGGCCTAGTCGGCAGGCCGACCGTGGTCGATCGCGAGCTGCTCACCCGTTTCGCGTCGCGCGGCCTGATCGCCGTGGTGCCGCCACTGTCGGTGGATGCGCAAGGCCGGGTGCTGAACACCAACGCCGACGACATCGCGCTGGCGGTGGCCACCGGGATCTCGGCCGAGAAGCTGGTGTTCTGCTCGAACGTGCCGGGCGTGCTCGCCGATCCCAAGGATCCGGCATCGCGGCTGTCGAGCCTGACCGATCGCGAGGTGCGCGAGCTGATCGCTAAGGGCGTGATCCGCGACGGCATGATCCCGAAGGTCGAGAGCTGCATCGGCGCGCTCGAGGCCGGCGTGCGCAAGATCCATATCGTCGAGGCCGGCATGGCGCACGCGCTGCTGCTCGAGATCTTCACCGCCGAAGGCATCGGCACCGAGCTGCGTCTCGCCTCTCCGACGGCGATCACGCCTGCGCGGTGATGCCGCGCTGACTCCTCGCCCGCTGTTTTTTGCATAATATTGTCCAGAAGAACTCCAGAAGACCTGCCGAAACCCACATGAAGACCGTCCCGGCCTCAGCGCCCGAATCCCCATCCGCCATGAGCCACTTCATCTCGCTCGACGACCTCTCGCCGCGTGAGTTCGAGGATCTGCTCGCGGTCTCGATCTACCTCAAGCACCGCCGTGCCCAGGGCATCACCGAGCACGTCTTCTCTGGCAAGCATCTGGCGATGCTGTTCGAGAAGCCGAGCCTGCGCACCCGCCTGTCCTTCGAGGTGGCGATGTCCGAGCTTGGGGGCAGTTCGCTGTATGTGCGCGGCGAGGAGGTCGGCATCGGCTCACGCGAGCCGGCTCGCGACGTCGCCCGCGTGTTGGGCCGCTACGTCCAAGGCATCATGGCGCGGGTGTTCAAGCACCAGACCATCCTCGATCTCGCCCGCGACGCGGGGGTGCCGGTGATCAACGGTCTGTGCGACCGCTTCCATCCCTGCCAGGCGCTGGCCGATTTCCTGACCATCCGCGAACACTTCGGCACCATTGCCGGGCTCACGGTGGTGTTCGTCGGCGACGCCAACAACGTCTGCCGCAGCCTCGCGCGCGCCTGCGTGCTCGGCGGCTCCAGCTTCGTGCTGGCGTGCCCAGTGGGCTACGGCTTCACCGAGGCCGACCGCGCGCAACTGGGATCGGCGTGGGGGGCCCAGGTCAGCGAATCCAACGATCCTGCCGCGGCCGCAGCCGGAGCCCACGTGCTCTACACCGACGTATGGACGAGCATGGGCCAAGAGGCCGAGCGCGAACGCCGGCTCAAGGCCTTCCAGGGTTATCAGATCGACGAGCGCCTGCTCGCGATGGCGCGGCCTGACGCGCGCATCATGCACTGCCTTCCCGCCCATCGCGGCGAGGAGATCACCGACGGCGCCGTCGAACATCAGCGCTCGATCATCTTCGACCAGGCGGAGAACCGCCTGCACGCCCAGAAGGCGGTGCTGCGCATCCTCATGGCGGACGATGCCGCCGCTGTCATCGCTGCGGCGAGATCGGTCTGAACACATGCCCCTGAGATCCATCGTCTTCCAACGTCGCGCGGTGAAGCATCCGGCGGGTTCCTGCCTGGTGTCCTTTGGCGACACGCGCGTGCTGTGCACGGCATCGATCGAGCGCGAGGTGCCGCCGCACCGCCGCGGTAGTGGCGGCGGCTGGCTCAGCGCGGAATATTCGATGCTTCCCGGCTCGACCAGCCCGCGCAAGAGGCGCGACGGCATCAAGCAGGATGGCCGCAGCGTCGAGATCCAGCGCCTGATCGGACGCAGCCTGCGCGCGGCGGTCAATCTGGACGCGATCGGCGAGGTCTCGCTGCTGATCGATTGCGACGTGCTCCAGGCCGACGGAGGCACCCGTACCGCCGCCATCACCGGCGGCTGGGTCGCGCTGCACGACGCGCTGAGCGCGCTCGCCATCATGCAGAAGAAGACCGGCCCCGGCGCCTACCTGCTCGGTCAGGTCGCCGCCCTGAGCGTGGGCATGGTCGCCGGCAAGCTCGAAGTCGACCTCGACTACGCCCGCGACAGCAAGGCCGACGTCGACATGAACGTGGTCATGCGCGGCCCCGTCGGCGCCGCCCCCACCGACTTCATCGAGGTCCAGGGCACTGGCGAGCAGGGCGTCTTCGGCCGCGCCCAGCTCGACGGTCTCCTCGACGCCGCCTCGACCGGCATCGCCGAGCTGTTCGTCCTGCAGCGCACCGCCCTCGCGAACTAGCGTCCAATCAGAGCAGCGCGCAGCGCCTGCTCCCAACATTCACTTCTCCCCGCCTCCCGGGGGGCAGCGCGGAGCGCGATGTCGGGGATCCGTAGCCAACGCGCCGCCCACGGAAACGAACATCGCACTCGAGCAGCGCGCAGCGCCTGCTCCCAACCTACCCTTCTCCCCACCTCCCGGGGGGCAGCGCGGAGCGCGATGTTGGGGGGCCGTAGCCCCACAACCGAGAGTCTTGATGTCACGCCGCGCGACGGTGTGCTGCTGTCATGACCATCGTCCGCAAGCTCTCCTCAACCGATTCGCCGTGGTCGATGATCGACTGCGCCCACCGCTCGGGCGAGGACCTCGCGGTGGCCGCCTGCGCCGCCACCGCCAGTCCTGGTGGCTGGCTGCCGGCCACGGTACCGGGCATGGCGACCCAGGACCTGATCACCTCGGGGCGCATCGCCGACCCGTTCTACGCCGACAACCGTAAGCACGCGCTGTGGATCGAGCAGAGGGACTGGGTCTACCGCACGGCGTTCACATTGTCCGCCGACGAGGCCGCGCTGCCCGCCCGCTTGGTCTGCGAGTCGCTCGACACCTTCGCGGTGGTGGTGCTCAATGGCGAGATCATCGCCCGGCACGAGAACCAGTTCCGCCGGCTGGTGGTGGACCTCGCCGGGAAGCTGCGCGAGGGCGCGAACCGCCTGGCGATCGCGTTCGAAGCCTCGTGGCTGGGTACGGTGCGCAGGGCCGGGCCGCGCCTGCCGTTCTGGAACGAGCCCTGGGAACGCCTCTACGTGCGCAAGAGCCAGATGAGCTTCGGTTGGGACTGGGCCGCGCGCACGCCTACCGTCGGCATCGTCGATCCCATCCGTATCGAATTCTCGGAAGGCGTGTGGGCCGAGGACCTGCACCTGATCGGCAAGCCGGTAGCCAGCGGCGGCGGCACCATTTCCGCCGCAATCGATGTCGCGATGGCGGGGTCGGGCCAAGGGAAAGGCGGGCGCACCGTCACCGCCGAACTGCTGGTCAACGGCAAGTCGGTCGAGAGCGTCGACGCCCAGATCGCGGCGACCGGCACCACCACCATCGAGGTCACGCACCTGCTGCCCAAGGCCAAGCTGTGGTGGCCGCGAGAACTCGGCGAACCGAACCTCTACCGCATCGAATTGCGCCTCAAGGACGCGAAGGATGGCAAGACCGTCCTCCACCGCGCCAGTGGGCGCTGCGGCATCCGCGATCTGCAGGTGGTGCTCGAGGATCCGGCCAGCCCGAATGGCAAGGTCTTCTACATCACCGTGAACGGCAAGCGCATATGGGCCAAGGGTGACAACTGGCTGCCGCCGGATTTCCTGCACACGCGCGTCACCCGCGACCAGTACCGCGACTACCTCGCCATGCTCATGGCCGGAGGGGTCAACTGCGTGCGCGTCTGGGGTGGCGGCATCATCGAACACGCAGACTTCTACGATCTATGCGATGAACTCGGGCTGCTGGTGTGGCAGGACTTCGGCTTCGCCTGCGGCGTCTATCCGCGCGACGCGGCATACCTGGCCGAGGTCGCCCGCGAGGCCGACGACATCGTGCGTCGGCTGCGTTCGCATCCGTCCTTGGCGCTGTGGTGCGGCAACAACGAGAACGAAGCCCTGGTCGCGAGCTACAAGGGACCGGACACCGACCGTTTCCACCCGATCTACTACGAAGTCCTGCCGGCGGCGATCAAACGCCTGGATCCGGGGCGCTTCTACCACCCGGGCAGCCCCTCGAGTCCGTCCGGGAAGGTCCATCCCGACAGCCCCGAGGAGGGGGACCGGCACAATTGGGACGTGTGGTTCGGCTGGCGCGGAACCGATGTGATCGGCGACGACGCGCGCTTCAATTCAGAGTTCGGCGCACAATCCTTCCCGCAACGCGAATCGCTCGAGAGCTTCGTGCCGCTCGACGACCTGTGGTCGGTCGGCAACGTCAGCCGGGCCAATGGTCCGAGCCCTGGCCACCTGTTCGCGGTCCATGGCGCCCAATTCGACAAGCTCATCGGCCGCGCGTCATGGTTCGGGCCGATCTTCGGCATCGACCACCTGATCGCGACCACCCAGGCGTTCCAGGCCGACACCATCGGCCGCTATGTGCGCCATTACCGCCGTCTGCTTCCTGTCACCGGGGGCGTCATCCTCTGGAACTACACCTCGACCTGGCCCTCCATCTGCTGGGCCGTGGTCGATTTCTACCGCCGCCCGAAGCAGGCGTACTACGAGTGCAAACGCTGCTTCCGGCCGGCGGTGATCGGCATCGAACCAGTCGATGACGAGCAGACCACCTATGCAGCCCACGTCTCGGTCGACCGCCCCGGCCAAGTGGTGTCCGGCGAAGTGGCGCTCGAGCTGCGCGAGATACTCACCGGCAAGGTCATCGCCTCGCAGCGCGCGGCGCCCTCGGTCACCGGCCCCGCCGCCCGCGAGGCAGCGCGGCTGTCACTGCCCGCGGGGCTCGACCGGCGACGCCACGCCATCGTCGCGACCTGGATCCACCACGGCGAGGTCGAACGCGACGTCCGCTACCTGGTGCCGGTCGTCCAGGTGCAGGGGACCGGAGGCGAACTCACATTCGTGCGCAGCGAGGATCGCATCGAGATCACCAGCACGGGCTGGCGCATGCGCGTGGGCGTCGAGGGGTACGAGACCCCGGCCACCTGGGACGACAATTACGTCGACCTGATGCCTGGCGAGCGCCGCGTCATGCGCATCGACCACGGACGCATGCCGGCGCACCTGTGGGCGGTCGCCGACATGGGCCAGCGCAAGCCGCTGGCGATGGGCAAGACCACGCTGTAGGTGGGGGGCGGCGCTTCCATGTAGCTGGTTCGCCGCTCGTCTTCCTCCGACCACCCCAACCACCGCGCGGCCTCACGGATGAGGCCGCAAACGCAGAAACCCTCCCGTGAGGGAGGGTTTCGCGTGAAAACCGGCATTTTCCGAGGAAAATGTCGGTGACAGCTTACTTGCGGAAGAAGTCCTTGGCGTCCTTGCTGAAGCGGAAGACCACCTTCTGGCTCTTCGGCTTGGCCTTGACGTTGATCTCCTTGCCGAAGCTCATGATCGTGCGAGCCGGCTTGGCCGGGATCTCCTTGACGATCATCTTGCCCAGGCCCGGCAGCGCGGCGCCGACGGGAGCGAAGTTGAAGAGCAGGGTGGTGAGTTCTTCGATGAAGGCCGCGGCCTGCTTCTTGTTCACATCGCCCACGCCCTTCTGCGAGACCGCCGCGGCGAGATGCGCGATCAGCTTCGACTTGGTGTAGGACTTGTCGCCCTTCTTGGGCTTGGGCAGCAGCGCGACAGTCGATGACTTCTTCGCTGCGGGTTTCTTAGCGGGTTTGGCTTTGGCCATGATGTGTTCTCCCCCGAGTTGGGTGGAAAGGGTGATGGGTCGTGTTCTAGGGATAAATCCAGCATGTCTAGAGCAATTCCCCGAACGACCTCGCGAAAAGCCCGGAAAAATCCGCTAACTGCGAATGCCGATCCGTCAAGCAGTCCTCTCGGCACGGATTCGCCGGCCGCGCATGAGCGAGCGAAACGACGATGCCCACCGTGTGTTTCGCGATGCGGCGCGCGGCGGATGGCGAGGCTCGGCAGGTGATGGACCGTGATCGGATTCGGCGACTGCCTCTGGACAGGGCGCGAATTACGGTGAATCCTTTCTCGACAGATCAGGAGCCGTCCAATGGCGTGGATAGACAACCTCTTCAAGATGATGGCCGACAAGAAGGCATCGGATTTGCACATGACCAGCGAGCACGTGCCGATGGTGCGGGCTTCCGGCGATATGATGCAGCTCGAGGGCGTGCCGAAGCTCTCCAGGGAGCAGATGCACCAGATCCTGATGGAGATCGCTCCGGATCGGAACAAGAAGCAGTTCGAGGAGACCTGGGACACCGACTTCGCCTACGCGCTCGAGGGCCTCGGCCGCTTCCGCTGCAACTACTTCGCCGACCGTTTCGGCCCAGGCGCGGTGTTTCGCCGCATTCCCGACAAGATCCTGACCGCCGAGCAGCTCGGCCTGTCCCCGGGCATCATGCGCCTGACCGAGTACAAGAAGGGTCTAGTGCTGGTCACCGGCCCCACAGGTTCAGGCAAATCGACGACCCTGGCTGCGATGATCGACCACCTGAACAACACCCGCAAGGAGCACATCATCACCATCGAGGATCCGGTGGAATTCGTCCATCCGGCCAAGAAGTGCCTGGTCAATCAGCGCGAGGTGCATCAGCACACCAAGAGCTTCGCCGCCGCCCTACGCGCCGCGTTGCGCGAGGATCCGGATATCGTCCTGGTGGGCGAAATGCGCGACCTGGAGACGACCCGCATCGCCATCGAGACTGCGGAAACCGGGCATCTGGTGTTCGGAACCCTGCACACCTCGACCGCCTCGAGCACCGTGGACCGCATCATCAACCAGTTCCCGGCCGAGGAGCAGGAGCAGATCAGGTTGATGCTCGCTGGCAGCTTGCGCGGCGTGGTGGCCCAGAACCTGCTCAAGAAGAAGGGCGGCGGCCGCGTCGCGGCCCAGGAGATCCTGTTCGTGACCGCCGGCATCGCGGCGAACATCCGCGAGGGAAAGACCTACCAGATCCCATCGCAGATGCAGACCGGCGCGCGTTATGGCATGCAGCTGCTGAACGACGCGCTCGAGCAGCTGGTGAAGTCGGACACCGTCGAGCCGATGGAGGCCTACGACCGCGCCATCGACAAGGAGGACATCGCCAAGCGACTCAAGATGATGGGCCACGATGTCGAGGCCCTGGCGGGCGCGGCCAACCATGCCGCCAAGGCCCAGGCCCCCGCGCCCGGAAGCGCTCCGGCAGCGCCGAAGCCCTCAGCGAATCCGCCCGCGTCGCCGGGAGGCTGGAAGAAACCCTGAATCGAGGCTGAGCAGGGTGCTGAAGAAACGCCCTGCGAGGATTGAAGTAGTCGAATGATCAATAGAACGATTGGCGCTTCGGGCCGCTGTCGGGCTTCTCGCCACCCTTAGGACTTCCGCCCTTGCCTGGCGTGGGTTTCTTGGGCACGCCAACCCGCTCCAGGATCTCATCGATGGTCTTGGGCTCGAGCTGGTAGTTCTCCATCAGGTAATGGACGATGTAGTCGCGCTCGAGACGCTGGGCGTGAAGCGAGCGGGCCAGACGTTCAATGTCCTTGCTGTACATCCGAGTCCCTTCGTCTTGTCCGAGTTTATACGTCGATTTCCATCAGGCCACCCGAGCCATCGGGCCCACTCCCTCAAACCTCCTGCGTCTTGGGGGGGGGCAGCGCGGAGCGCGATGCTGGGGGGCCGTAGCCCCCAACCGACAGTCAGATCTTGGCGGCCTTGAGGGCGGCTGGGACGGTCTCGTGGACGGTGAAGATCGCGTCGAGGCCGAGGATGTCGAAGATCTCGCGGATGTGGGGACCAGCGTTCGCCAGCTGCAGCGAGCCGTTGTTCTTCTTCGCCTGGTGCTGCCCATTGATGAAGGCACCGACGCCCGCGCTGGCGATATAGGTGAGGCCGGACAGGTCGATCACGATGCGGAATTTGCCGCTCTTGTACAATGAGTCCAGTTTACGCTCGAGATCGACGAAGGTGTGCCCGTCGAGATATCCGGTCAGCTTGAGGACGTTGACGCCCTCGACGCTTGCATCTGTGATGGATAAACCGGTTTTCATCAATGATATCGACGGCTCGCCGAGTGATGGTCGAGTGATGGTAGGGCATAATAGAATCGCCCGGCATCGGGCAAGGCCTTTGCTGGGCGGCCCATCGGTCTACGCTCCTGGACATGGCCAAGCCGACATCGATCGAAGACCACTTCACCAACATCGAGGAGGCGGTCGCCGCGCTCGAATCCGGCGAGCTGCCCCTGGAAGAGGCCCTGACGCGCTACGAGGCGGGACTCAAATCCGTGAAGCTCGCGAAGGCCCTCCTCGATCGCTATGCCGCCAGGCTCGACGAGCTGCGCGCAGAGCCAGACCGACCGCCCGGCGAATGAGCGGTCCGGCGGCGGCGGTAGATCCCGCCGACGATCCCGCTCTGGACGAGGGGATCCTGGCGGCGGCACCCGTCCTCGAGTTCAATGGTTGCACAGCGGTGGCTCGCCTGGGTGGACTGTCGGTGCTGCCCTGGCGCCGCCCTTACCTCGAAGCGCTCGCCTTGGGCATCGCGGCCGACGCGCATCCACCGCGGGATCGCGGGTTCCCGCAGAGCCTGGTGCGGATCCAGCGCGGGAGATCGGCAACCGAGGCCGATCTGGCCGCTGCTACCGCAGCACTCGCAGCGGACGGGCTCTTGGTGGTGACGGGCGCGAACACCCTCGGGATCGCCGCCTGGATCAGGCGCGTCGGCGATGTGCTCGGAGGCCCTCCGCTGCGTAGCCATCATCGCGCCAAGGCCAAGGTCGCGGTCTTCGCCTGCCTTGGCCATCGCTGCGCCGCGCCCAGTGTTGAGCGCAGCCCATTGGCCGCTGGGGACGCGCGCACCCTGGTGGTGGAGCCGGGGGTGTTCAGTCCGGGCGAACTGGATGCCGGCACCGAGGTGCTGCTCGGTGTGCTGGCGAAGAGGCCGGCGGTCGCGCGGGTGGCCGATCTGGGCTGCGGCGCGGGGCATCTCGGCATTGGCTGCCTGCTAGCATGGCCAGGAGCCTCGGCGGTGTTCCTGGACGCGGATGCACGCGCCGTCGCCAGCGCGCGCGAGAATCTCCGTGAGCTCGGCATAGCCGAGCGCGGTCGTGCCGAGTGGTGGGATGCCAGTGAAATGGTGCCTGGGGGTCCCTTCGATCTGATCCTCATCAATCCCCCGGCCCACGAAGGCGCCGAGGTCAGCCTGGCGGCCGCGCGTGCCATGTTCCGCGGCGCCGCGGCTGCACTGGCGCCGGGAGGGCGCATGCTGATCGTCGCCAACAAGCGGTTGCCGTACGAGCGCGACCTGACGGCATTCGGCGGCTGCCGCGACATCGAGGAGCTGAACGGATTCAAGGTGCTCGAATGTGGAGGCGGCGATGGCTGAGCGGTTGGATGCGTTCCTGTCCCATCGCGGTTTCGGCTCCAGGAGCCAAGTGCGCGACCTGGTGCGTAGCGGCGAGGTGGCGCTCGACGGGGTGGTGTGCCGCGACCAGTCGTCGCACGTGGATGGCCGCACCGTGACCGTTGCGGGCGAGGAGATCCCGGTCGGCATCTCGGCCGCGACCCTGCTGATGAACAAGCCCACCGGCTACGCCTGCAGCCACGATGAACGCGAGGCCCCGCTCCTCGACGAGCTCATCCCGCAGGCGCTCGCGCACCTGCCCCTCGAGACCGCCGGCCGCCTCGATCGGGACACCAGCGGCTTGATCGTGGTGACCACCGATGGCGACCTGATCCATGCGCTGACCAATCCGCGACGTCATGTCCTCAAGCGCTACCGCATCGCCTACGGCGGCAAGCTCAGCCACCACGCGGTCGCGCGCTGCGCCAAGGGCATGGTCCTGGAAGGTGATCCGAAGCCGACCTTGCCGGCCAGGCTCGAACTCGAGGGCGCCGGCGCCGATGGCCTCGGCCGGGCCACGCTCCACCTGTCCGAGGGACGTTACCACCAGGTCCGCAAGATGATCGCGGCCCTCGGTGGCGAGGTCGTGCTGCTGCACCGCGACCGCATCGGCGCTCTCGAGCTGCCGGCGGACCTGGCTCCGGGCCGCGCGCGGGAGCTGACCGACGAAGAGCGCGCGCTGCTGTTCAAGGGTCAACCGATGGCGGACAAGGCCGGCGGCACGGAAGTGGCCGAGGAGCCCGAACCGGTGGACAAGCCGGCGCCGGTCCGGGAACCGACCATGCGCGAGATCCTCAAGGGCAAGACGCGCAGGCCGTGAGGGCTGGTCCGTGGTTCGTCGTCGACAACCCACCTCGGGTAGCGTCCGCCGACGCGAGGTCCGATACGGACGCTTACTTGATCAACGCGCTGATCTGCTTGAACAGGGGAGTACCGGCGACGCGCGTGAGGCGCATGGCGATGCTCTCAGCCGGCACCAGCAACGCGCCGAGGTCGCGCATCGCCGCGAGCGCCGCATCGCGGTGCGCGTCCTGGCGGCTGGCCACGCCGTCCGCGGCGATGACCACGTTGCGTCCTTGGGCGATCAAGTCGGCGGCGGTGTGCAGCACGCAGACGTGCGCCTCGATGCCACACAGCACCACGTTGGTGCGGTGCAGGGCGTCCAGATGGGCGCGCAGCCGCGGTTCATCGCCGCAGCTGAAATGCATCTTCTCGAGTCGCGTCGCGTCGGGATTGGCGGCGAGCAGGTGGCCGAGCGTCGGTCCGAGGCCCTTCGGGTATTGCTCGGTGATGGTGGTCGGAACCCCCAGCAGCTTCGCCGCGAGCAGCAGCTGCCGGCACGCCCGCCCGCACGGCTGATCCTCGGCGATCCCCGGCACCGCCTGCAGGAAGCGCTCCTGCATGTCGATCAGCACCAGCGCCGTATCCCCCACGTTCAAATCGTATCTGGCCATCGCGCGCCCCCACCGGGATCTTGGCGCTGTTTTTGTCAGGGGCTACTTTGCATTCAGGGGCTTCGCCCCTACGGCCTTCGGCCTACCCCACGGGCTTTGTCGGGGCTCGATTTCTCCGCTGCGCTGCGAAATCGTCGGCGGATCGGCTGCGCCGATTCTATCCGCCGACCGCCCCTCGGCGCCCGCTGTTTAGTCAGGGGCTTCGCCCCTACGGCCTTCGGCCTACCCCACGGGCTTTGTCGGGGCTCGATTTCTCCGCTACGCTGCGAAATCGTCGGCGGATGGCCTACGGCCTTTCTATCCGCCGACCGCCCCTCGGCGCCCGCCCCATCGCTGAGCGTTGGGTCCCCCGTCGATCAT
>JBBRLJ010000039.1:0-47568 GCA_038231435.1 Planctomycetota bacterium | reverse complement strand
TGGTCTGCGTGAATAATGGGCGTAGCCCATCACGCAGATTTTTTGGCCGCCTGGCGGACAAAAAAAGGGACGACAAAGGCCGTGGGGGCCCGGGGGCGGAGCCCCCGCACAAAAAGCCGCCGAGTCCTGGTCTGCGTGAATAATGGGCGTAGCCCATCACGCAGATTTTTTGGCCGCCTGGCGGACAAAAAAAGGGACGACAAAGGCCGTGGGGGCCCGGGGGCGGAGCCCCCGCACAAAAAGCATTCAGGACTTGGGGCGCGGCGCGATCCAGGACAGCACATTCTTGAGCGAGAATGCGAGCGCCAACCCGACGATCGCGAGGCCGGAGCCGATGCCGCAGCCGGATCCCGAGCCGGCGCCGCTCGAGGGGCCGGCGGAGCCGGAGAATCCACTCGCCGAGGGGATCGACGAGCTCGACGAGCTCGATGAGTCCGAGCTGCCTGAGGTGCGGACCGGTGCTGTACCGTACTCGAGTGCTCCGATGTCGTTGGAGCCGGCGCGGGGGTTGCCGCCGAAGTCGTCGGTCACTCCCGGGGCGTCGCAGCCGGCGTCGATCGCCGGGCTGTTCGCGGCGAGCGCCTGACCGCTCACCAAGAGCGGATCGGCCTGGAGGCAGTGCGTGCTTCCGGCAAAGGCGGCTTTCCATGCCACGACCGTGGGATAGGTGGTGCCGGCCCAGCCGCCGCGGCCGTCCAGTCCCCACCACAGCGCGACGGAGCCAGTGGATCGGTAGAAGAGATTGTAATCGCAGTGCAGGCCGACGATGTCGGTACCATTCTCCTTCACCATCATGAGATCGTGCTGGCAGGCATTGCCCGAGACCAGGTTGCTGCAGATCGTGACGTTGGTCAGGGTCTTGCCGGCGCGCGGCATGCCCGAGACATCGATGGCGTTCTGGGTGCGCGTCCCGGTGACGGTGTTCAATACGACCATGACATCGTCGGAGGCCGCGACGTAGACGCCACGGCGATCGTTGTCGGCGATGACATTATTGGCGATGGTGACGTTCTTGCTGGCCTCGACCATGATGCCGCCGCCGCTCGCAGCCGCAT
The DNA here is from genome assembly GCA_038231435.1 of Planctomycetota bacterium. GTDB lineage: Bacteria > Planctomycetota > UBA11346 > UBA11346 > UBA11346 > JACCZE01. The sequence continues at coordinate 46,513 of JBBRLJ010000039.1, read as the reverse complement.
TGCCCGAGATGAGGCAACGCCGGAGCAGCGAAGGATTGCCGCCGTCGCAGTAATCGAACCACACCCCTTGGCCCTTGTTGCCGTTGATCGTGCAGTTCTCAATGGTGCCGTATGACTTGGTGACGCACTTGATGCCACCGGCGTGCCAGGCGGTGTTGAAGCCACGGTAGTTGTTGCCCGTGATGGTGCAGCCGCGCACCGTGAAGCCGTAGCTCGACGAGGCGCCGATCCCTGAATCGCCATTGTTGGAAATGGTGCAGCCGATGACCTGGGCGCCGCTGCGCTGGTAGCCCATCGCCACGCCGGCGAAATCGCACCACTGGATGTCGCAGCGGTCGAGCTCGCAATAGTTGCCCAGTTCGATCGCGGCGCCGCCCGCCTGGAAGGCCGAGGTGCAGCTATGCCGGAAGGCGATGCCGCGCACCACGACCCAGGAAGCCCCGTCGAGCATCATCAGCCGGCGTGCGGTCGAGGCCTCGACCAGGTGGGTGTTGGGATCCCCGTTGTCGGCGAGCCGGACGTACAGCTTCTGGGCATTCGCGTCGAAGAAGAACGAACCGGCCACGACATCGGCCAATCCCGCGCCGACGGGAGCGATCATCACCGTCGGATCGGTCGGGCTGGCTGTGCCCGCATAGAATGACGATGGCACGCCGATCTGCTGCAATGGCGCACTGTCGATGAACACCTGCTGCGAGGCGATCGTCCACGCGGTCTTCACCCAAACGTTGGGGATGCCCGAGGTGACCCAGCCGCCAACGATCTGCGAGCCCTTCACCATCGGCGTCTCGCCTGGATAGGCCGCGATGGTGAGCGGCGCTGCAGCGGTCCCGGACTTGCTGACGGTGACGCTTTCGCGCCAGGTGCCAGCTCGCAGCCACACGGTATCTCCAGCGGAGGCCAGCGCGACGCCACGGGTGATGCTCTGGACCGGGGAGCCGATCGAGCCTGGGTTGGCGTCGGATCCGGCGCGGTCGACGTAGATGTCGGCCGCATGGGTCGCGGAGGCGAGGAGCGCGAGCATCCAGATCGTCGTACGCACTTCCGCCTCCGTGCAGGCTTGGGATTGCTGCAGCAGGTTGCTGTCGCTGATCGGAAACCGATATGGAAGCGTACCTCTACAAAACGACGATTTGAAAAGCGTACCGGCTAACAGCTCGCACGTGTGGCACACGAAAATCAGCGATGTTACCAACGAAAAAGCCCTGGGGCCGGCTTTCGCCGACCTCAGGGCCGATCGACATGTGGCGTCGCGGCGCGCTCGAGCGCGTCGCAGGGTGCTCACTGTTGCTGGATCTCGAGGCAGCAGATCTTGTTGTTGTAGGCTCCGGAGGCGCTGCCGACTGTGAGACGCCCGTCTTTGACCGTGACCGTTACGGTGCCTTCGTGGAAGGGGGCCGCGCTGGTCGCGTACGCGTCGATGGCGCGCACACCTTCGATGTCGAGCTTGTTGTAGCCGTCGAAGAATGCCGGATCGCCGCACACCGCGTGCACCCGGTAGGTGCCGTTGGCGACAGCCATCTCCCAGGTGCCATTGGGGTTCTGCGGCCCCTGCATCAGCACCTGGGTATCGCGCAGCTGATCGGAGAGCTTGTTGCGCTCGCGAGAATCGCAGGGAGCGCTCCAGCCATAGCTGTGCCCGTTGCGCGAAGCGAAGGTGGCCCCGGAGTCGACGATGTAGCCGGCGACTGCCGCCGAGGCCGCGGGCTGGAAATTGACCTGCACCGACAGGACGCCCACCGAGGGGGTCGGGGTCGGTGCGGGGACCGGAGCAGGGCTCGGAGTCGGAGTGCCGCCGAACTCGTAGGCGCCCATGTCGGGCGCTCCTCCAGTCGTGCGTGGGACCCCCTGGATGTCGACGGTCACGGCGCTCAAGAGCTTGCCCCCGTTGATCGCGGGGCTTGAACCCTGGAGTTCATAGCCTCCGGAGACGAACTTCGGATCGGACTGCTTGCAGTGGTCGCTGAAGGCGGTCGCCGCGCGCCACGCCGTCATGCTGGTGTAGGTGGTGCCGGCCCAGCCGCCGCGGCCATCGAGTCCCGACCACATGGCGATCGAGCCGCTCGGACGCCAGACGCAATTGTAGTCGCAGGTGAGGCCCTTGATGTCGCCGCCGTTCTCCTTGACGATCATGATGTCGCTCGACGCGGTGTTGCCCGAGATGACGTTGTCGAAGACCGAGATGTTGGTGAGGGTCTTGCCGGCGCGCGGCATGCCCGCCACGCAGACGGTGGCGACGCCGCTGTTGGCGCTGAAGGTATTGTGGGCCACGACCACGTTGTCCGAGGCGGCGACGTACAAGCCGCGCCGTCCATTACCGACCAGCACGTTGTTCTTCACCGTCACCGACTTGCTCGCCTCGATCATGATGCCCGCGTCGCCGGCATTGCCGGTGACGGTGTTGCCGTTGACCACGCTGGCGGCGCCGGAATCGACGTAGTCGAACCAAATGCCGTTGCCCTTGTTGTCGTGCACGTTGTTGTGGTCGAGCGTGCCGTAGGCGTCAGTGGCGAGCTTCACGCCGCCCGCGTGCCACATGAAATTGAAATTGCGGTAGTTGTTGTAGGCGATGGTGCAGCCGCTGATCGTGAACTGGGACGACGACGAGCCGTTGATGCCGCTGTCGCCGCAGTTCGACACCGTGCAGCCGATGATCTCATCCCCAGATTTCTGATAGCCCATGGCCACGCCGGCGAAATCGCACCACTGGATGTCGCAGTTCTCGAGTCGGGTGTGGTTGCCCATCTCGATGCCGCCGCCCTGGATCGCGAACGCCGAAGCGTTGCAATGGCGGAAGGCGAGGCCCTTCACCTGCACGTAGGACGAGGAGATCAGCTCCATGATGCGGCGCTGCGTCGAGGCCTCCATCACGCTATTGGCGGGATTTCCCGAGTCGGCGAGCCAGACGTAGAGCACCTTTCCGGCGCGATCGTACCAGAAACGCCCTGGGGCCAGGCTCGCGATGCCCGAGCCGATCGTCGAGGTGAAGTACTTGGTCCCGTCGACCGAGGTCCCATTGCCGTACATCGCCGGGATGCCGCATTGGGCGAGCGATGCGCCGTTGACGAACACCTGCTGCGACTCGACGGTCCAGCCGGTCTTCTTGTAGATGCTGCCCGAATGCTGGACCCAGCCGGTGACCTCGCGCGAACCCTTGATCACTGGCTTCTCCGAGCCGTAGGCGCTGATGACCAGCGGCGCGGCGGCGGTGCCGGACGAGCCCACGGTGATCTCCTCGCGATAGGTTCCGCCGCGGATCCACACGTGTCCGCCCGCGCCGACACTGCCGACGCCCTTCTGGATGGTCTTGAATGGCGCCGACATCGATCCGGAGGCCGCATCGTTGCCCGATGGGGCTACATAGACATCGGCGGCGGTGAGGGTCGAGGCCGAGACGGCGAGAGCGAGGCTGGGCAGGAAGGTGCGGAGAATCATGCAGGAATCCTTTTGGTAGGCGTGACGAGAAGTGGGAGCGAGGAATGAAACAGACAGCCCGTATCGCGATGTGCGCCCCCTCGAAGGGCCGTACGCTCGCGAGGCTCTTTCCCGGAGAAGGAGGAGCGACCGATCCGTGGAAATTCAGAAGAGGCGAAGCACGAGCATCCGAGTGGCCTCGATGGAGGAGAGGCGCTCCGAGCTCGCCGTCAGAGGCGAGAAGGCGGCTGAGGCGTTGCCGGAAAACCGGGCGCCTCAATCAGCCAAGCGGGATTCTAACGTCCGTCGTCGGGATCATCGTGGAGCGGCCTTCCTAGTGGTCGCGGTGTGGAACACAGTGGAGGTTTCCACTTGCGCCGGTGTTCACCACGGAGGCATGACATGAATGCGGCTTCACGATACCGGGTAGATGCTCCCTCCGTAATTAAATCGGGGAATACCGATGGGTTCGTTCTCCATAACTTCTGTTGATGATGTGGAGCATGCGCCCATGCAACACTTGCACGGGCAATTTCGTTAACGTGTGCTGATAGTTAGAGAAGGTTTGATAATCCCAGGTCTACCCGAGATTCGCTCTCGTAAGCCTGTTGGCGTGCATGATGCCCGCTCAGCGTTCGCGCAGCGCCGGCTTTCCCGTGAGCATGGTTTCAGCCAGGCGCAGGCCGTCGAGGCCGGCGGAGACGATGCCCCCGGCATAGCCCGCGCCTTCGCCCGCGAGATAGAGGCCGGGCAGTGAACTGGCCAAGGTCTCGGGATGGCGTTCGAAGCGCACCGGGCTCGACACCCGTGTCTCGACGCCCACCACCGAGCCGTGGGCGAGGAATCCGGGGATCACGCGGTCGAAGTAGAGCAGCGCCTGGCGGATCGCCGCCACGGTCTTTTCCGGGAGGATGCGGTCGATGCGGCCCGGCCGTGCGCCGAGGCGGTAGCTGGTCCGGGTGACCGCCGCGCCGGCCTCTCCACGCACGAACGCCGTGGCGGTCTGGGCAGGGCAGGTGTAGTCCGAACCGCCATCGGCGAAGGCGCGGCGTTCGAGCTCGTTGATCAATTCGAAGCCGGCGAGGCCGTCGGAATCGCGGTCCACCTCCTGGTTGACGATCAGCCCGGCGTTCGCGAACGGCGAGGAACGCGCGAAGCGGCTCATGCCGTTGGTCGACAGCTGCCCCGGATCCGAGGTCGCCGCGATGATCTCGCCACCCGGGCACATGCAGAAGGTGGTGGTGTGGTCGGCCTTGAGGTGCGGCGGCGGCCGGCTGACCAGATTGTATTCCGCGGCGCCAAGCAGATGCCGCGGTGGCACGCAGCCGTACTGGCCGAGGTCGATGAGGCGCTGATCATGCTCGACGCGGCAGCCGAGTTGGAATCCCTTGGCCTTGTGCTCGATCCCCCGCCCGATCAGGCGCATGATCAGGTCACGCGCGCTGTGGCCCGGAGCGATCAGCGTCAGCGGAGCTTCGATGGTCTCACCGTTCTCGAGCAGCACGCCCACGCAGCGCGGCTTGCCGTCCGCGCCTGGGCGCTCGAGCACGTCGACGACTTTCGCTTCGAAGCGGAAAGCGCCGCCCCAGTCCTCGATCTGTTTGCGCAGGCGCTTGCACATGTGCGGCAGGATGTCCGAACCGATGTGCGGGTGGTGGCGGTAGAGGATGTGCCGCGGCGCGCGTGCGGCGACGAATGCTTCCAACAGGAAGCGCATGCGCCGGTCCTTGACCCGGGTGTAGAGCTTGCCATCGGAATACGTGCCTGCTCCGCCTTCGCCGAACAGGTAGTTGCTCTCGGGATCGAGCGCGCGCGAGTCGTGGAAGCGCTCGAGATCGCCGGTACGTCGATCCGCGTCACGGCCGCGGTCGAGCACCAGCGGCTTGCAGCCGTGCAGGGCGAGCAGGTACGCCGCCATCTGCCCCGCCGGGCCGGCGCCGACGATGATCGGGTGCAGAGGCAGCGGCTTGGCGAGCTCGAGATGGCGTAGGCTGTCGTCGTGAGCCGGCGGCGCGGTCAGCACCCTGACCGCCGCGTCCTCGTGCACCGGGCTGTCGGCGCGTACGCGTGCGACCAGGTGGTATACGAACTTCAGCTCGGGCTTTTTGCGCGCGTCGATGCTGCGGCGCTCGATCTCGTAGTCGAGCACGTGCTCGCGCGGGATCTTGCAGCGGCGCGCGATCCAGCCTTCGAGCTGGTGATCGAGCGAATGCGGCGCTTCCCCCGCGACCGCTGACAGCGGCACTTCGAGTCCATCTATCTCGACTATCTGTCGGGGGGCCGCGGCCCCCCGACTTTCACCTTCGACCTGGAGAGGCGGAGATGAGCGTGAGTGAGGGCCGAGATCGTGCTCGGTCGTCATGATGGCATGTTACGAACCTGCCCGCGGCGCGCACCTTGGACTCATGGTTGGCAGATCATGGAAATGCAGAAGGCCGGGCGCGAGCCCGGCCTTCCATCTCGCATCGGATGATGCCGGATCAGGTCTTAGCGGGCTCGGCGGCGGCGCCCTCGGCGGGCTTCGCTGCGGCTTCGGCCTTCTTGGCGGCGGCCTTGGCGACTTCGGCGTCAGTGACGACCTTGCGCTCAGCCTTCTTCTTGGCGGCGTGCTTGCGCAGCGCGCGGCGCGAGGGGGCGACCCACGGCATCTTCTCGCCCTTCTTGCCGGTCGGCTTCTTGGCCGGCTTCTTCTTGGCGTCCGCGGTCGTCGCTGCGGCCTTGGCCGGCTTCGCGGGAAGTTGGTAGCCATGGAACTTGAGCAGGTTGCTGAGGCTGTCGCTGACCTGAGCGCCCTCGGCGATCCAAGCGCCGACGCGATCCATGTTCACCTGGATGTTCTTGTCCTTCAGCAGCGGATCGTACGAGCCGAGGATCTCGTTGGCCTTGCCTTCACGGTGGCAGCGCGAGTCGATGGCGACGATGCGGAAGTAGGGACGGTGCAGGCGACCGTAGCGGGACAGGCGGATCTTGACGGCCATGGGAGTTACGAACCTCTGGTGAAGCGGGCTCGGAAATCTAGGCCCGAACCACGCCTGGCAAGCCCAAATTCACGGATTGAAGGTCTAAACCCCTGCTCCAGCCTTTTCTAGCTTCCCGGGGGGCAGGCCGGAGGCCGATGATGGGGGGCCGTAGCCCCCATCAGAAAGTCGTCAGGCCCTCGGCCGCCGTCTTGTAGATCGGGAAGACCTTGTCGAAGCGGGTGAGGGCGAAGATCTCCTGCAGCGCGGGGGCGTCGACGCCCACCAGCACCAGCCGGCCGCCGTGCTCCTTGATCTCGCGCATCTTCTGCACCAGCGGGCCCAGGCACGAGGAGTCGAGGCTGGCGACGCCGGTGAGATCGATGATCAGCCTGCGGATGCCGGTGACGTGGCCGAGGAAGTCGTTGGCGAAGAAGGGACGCACCTGGTCGAGATTGGCCATGCCCTCGCGGTCGCGGGCGAAGGACAGCACGCGCACGCCTTTGAAATCGGCATCCAGGACCGGCGATGTCGGACTCATGTACGGTACCTGGACTCCCGGAGAGGGCGAAACCTTCCTCCCGCTGGGCTGCGGATCAACCCTTTTCATCGTCGCGCCAGTACTTCTGTAGGGCATGGGACGCAGGTGGTGCGAGCGACGCAAGCCCTTGGGGTGGTAAAACTAGCGCGCGCGCAGGAGCGCCGCGGATCGTGACCGGTCGAGCTTCCCCGCCGGAGTGCGCGGCAGCTCCGCGACCCAGCGCCACTGGCGCGGCCGCTTGAACGCGGCGAGGCGCGGCTCGAGCCAGGCGCGCAGCTCGTCGGCGTTCGGCGCTTCGCCCCGCGCGACCAGCAGCGCCACTACCACCTGACCCCATTCCTCGTCCTCCAAGCCGCACGCCATCGCCTCGCGGATCGCCGGATGCTCGACGAGCACGCCTTCGATCTCAGCAGGGTATACGTTCTCTCCGCCGCTGAGGATGAGGTCCTCGCGACGGCAGTGCACGGTGAGGAAGCCGTCGCGGTCGAGTTCGCCCAGGTCGCCGGTCGCGAACCACGCGTCCGGCGCGCACGGCGTCCCCACGCGCCCCTGACGCTCGTATCCGCTGAACAGCGAACCACCGCGCACGCGGATTCCGCCGCTCTCGCCTGGCGCAGCGGACGAGCCATCGGCGCGCACGATCGACACCTCGAGTCCACTCAGCGCGCGTCCGGCGCTGCCACGGTGCGCTGGCGCCTCGGCTGGAGCGAGCGTGCACACCTGGCTCGCGCATTCGCTCAGGCCATAGGTCTGGCACGGCTCGAGCCCGAGGCGTGCCGCCTTGGCGCACAGCGCGTCGGACAACGGCCCGCCACCGACCAGCAGAGTGCGCAGGGACGGCGGCCACGGCGCGTCGTCGCGGTGGTCGATCAGCCGATGGAGCATGGTCGAGACCACGCTGATGCCGGTGACGCCTTCCGCGAGCGCGGCTCCCACCGCCTGGGCATCGAAGCGTTCGAACAGGCGCAGCCGGTATCCGCACGCAGCGGAGCGATGCACGAGCCCCGCGCCGCCGATGTGATCGAGCGGCAGGCAGCCGAGCCAGGTGTCCGCGGCTGTGAGCCCGAGGCGCTCGCACGTGGCGCGCGCCGCGTGCGCGACCGCGCGCGCCGGCAACCGCGCCGCCTTCGGCGCGCCGCTGGTACCCGAGGTGAAGATCACCAGCGCCGGATCCTCGCCCGTGAGCGGCGCGAGCAGCGCGGGATCGATCGCCACGTCCGCGAACGCCTCGGGGATGCGTGGTGCATCCGCCCGGCTGGCCGCGAGTGGATGCGCCCCGTCCACGAGCAGCATTCCCAGGCACGCCTCGTCAGCCTGGCGCACGAGTTCCGCCGCGGTCAGCCGCCGGTTGAACAACACCAGGGTCACGCCCGCGAGGGGACCGGCCTGCAGCAGCGCCGCTGTCGCCGGATTTCCCGCACCCGCGAGTCCGACGCGCATCCCACGTCGCACGCCCAGCACACGCAGCCACGCCAGCGCGCTACCCACCCCCGGCAGCACCCAGCGCCAGCCGCCGAAGCCGAGTCCCTCGACCGCGCGCGGCTGCAGCAGCCACGAGCGCGGAGAATTCGATGCCGACGTCATGACGAATCCTCGCAGTCCCACCACCACTTCCAAGCCGTCCCCGCCCTCAGGGCATGGTTGCGGCCACTCGCGTCCAGTGCCGAGAGGCGAGGATGGTCAAGGTTCGAGGCTTCGATGGCAGCAACGGATACGCGTCGAGAGGAGCGAATGCCATCCGGCATCCGTCAGGCGTTCAGCCGGCCAGCGCGCCGATGCCGAGACCCGGTCGTTCGTGCAGGCGCGTGAACCCGGTCAGCACCGTCAGCGGCTCAGTGGTGAGCTCGCCGACGAACAGGTCTCCGGTCGCCAGCCCCTGTGCGCGCTGCGTCAGCCCGAAAGCCGCGGCGTAGTGCGTGGCGAAGGCGCGGCCGATGCTGCTATCCATCGCGGTGGTGATGACCACCTCCATGCCGCACGAGTGCGCGAGCTGCACGGCTTGGCGCGTGGGCCGCCAGCCACCGAGGAACATCGGCTTGAGCACCACCACGTCGGCAGCCTGAGCGGCGCCGATGCGGCCGACGTCGACGGCGAAGCGCACGCTCTCGTCGACGGCGATCTTCATGCCCGAACGCCGGCGCAGGGTGGCCATGTCGGTGACGTCGCCGGCGGGCAGGGGCTGTTCGCAGTACTCGAGAGTCGCTGGGGCCGCGGCCTGGGCGAACACCAGGGCCTGGTCGAGCGTCCACGCGCCGTTGATGTCGACGCGGATGTTGGCTTTCTCGCCCACCGCCTTGCGCAGCGACAGGAGCCGCGCGGCGGCTTCCTTCGGTTCACCGGTGAGCTTGAGCTTGAGCGTGCTGAAGCCGTCGTCGTAGGCCAACTTGCCCGCGACCGGCGCGTCGGCGCTGGCGCCGATCAGCGCGTTGGCGGGGATGAGGGTGGCGTAGTGCGGGGCGATCAACGCGGCGAGCGGCACCTTCTGGCTCTGCGCGAGCAGATCGAGCAGCGCGCCTTCCACGGCGTGGCGCGCGCACGGCGTGCGCGCGAGCAGCGGCTCGATCGCGCCCAGCGGAGCGTCGGGCTTGGCGCGCTCGAGCCAGCTGCCGACCAGCTCCGGCGTCAGCATCGCCACCGCCTGGTGGAGCGCGTCGTCGCAGTCCTTCTGCGCCTCGCCGCCGAAGCCTGGCAGCGGCGCGGCCTCGCCCAGGCCCTTGCGGCCGGTGCTGTCGACGATCTCGAGCACCCACACCGTGCGCACGTCGATGGTCCCGGCCCCGGTGGTGAGGGGAGCCTTCAGGGGCAGATCGCACTTGTAGAGGTTGGCGGGCACGGCTTCAGATGCTAAGCGCGATCACCAGCAAAGCACCGGTCAGCATTTCCAGGCCCGCCGAGCGTGCCAGATACCCGTTGAGGGCCGCGCCGGAGGTCTTGAAAACACCCCGGGCCAACATACCGCCGCCGAGAGCGGCGGCGGCGGTCGGCAGCCACAGCCAGGGCCGGCCCGAGGCCAGCGCGGCGCTGGCATAGCACCCGGCCGCGCACAGGTGCAACGCGAGGTAGTACCAGCGGCTGGCGCGTTCGCCGATGCGCACCGCCAGGGTGCGCTTGCCGGTCTTGGCGTCGGTCGGGATGTCGCGCAGGTTGTTGACCGCGATGATCGCCGTGCATTGCAGCCCGATGCCCATGGCGATCAGCCAGGCATGCGGCCAGCTGGTGAATGAATTCACCACCGCGCGGCAGACGTGCGCCGGATCGTGTCCGTACGCGACATCGACGCGCCCGGCGTACTGAACCCAGCCGCTGCCGAGCACCGCCGCCAGGCCGAAGAACAGGAAGACGAACACGTCGCCGAGTCCGTGGTAGGCCAGCGGATACGGTCCACCCGTGTAGGCGACGGCGCAGACGATGCTGACTACGCCCACCGCCAGGATCGGCCATCCCGCCACCGCGGTGAGGTACATGCCGACCGCGAAGGCGAGCGACAGGGTCAGCGCGGTCGCGACCAGCATCGCGCGCGGCGTGATCGCGCCGCTCGCCACCGCGCGGCGCGGGCCGATGCGTTCGTCGGTGTCGGCGCCCTTGAGCGCGTCGAAGGCGTCGTTCGCGAAGTTGCAGCCGATCTGGATCAGCACCGCGCCGGCGAGGCATGCGAGGGCGGGCAGCCAGTGCGGAGGCATGCCGGGCAGCGCGGTGCCGACCGCCACCGGCACCACTGCCGCGGCCAGGGTGCGCGGGCGGGTGGCTGACAGCCAGTCGCGGAGCCCTCCCCTCGTCTGTCCTGGCGTCTGGGCTCCTGGCGTCTGGGCGATGGTCGGGCCCATGGTCGCTCAGGCCCGTCGCACGGCGATGCGAGCGGACATGCGATGGGTGGCGCCCGGGCCGACGCGCGCCATCGCATCGGCGGCGTTCACGGTCTCGATGCAGAGCATGCCCGGCCACAGCTCGGCGTTGAAGTCCGTGAACGCCTTCGCGCGCTCGGTCCAGGGATTCCACACCACCGTGGCCTTCGATCCGGACTTAGTGATGGCGATGTGCCGGCGGTTGCCTGGGTCGGTGGTCTCGCAGAGCGCCGCGTCGGTGAGATAGACGCGGTCGGTCTCGCCGACCAGCGCCAGCTGGTCGCTGTCCTCGACCAGGCGCGCCATCGCCTTGGTCTTGTCGATGTAGGTGGCTCCCTTCAAGCCCGCGACACGGCATGCGCGCACGTCCGCGACGGCGAGGTAGGTGTGCAGCGCCTCGGCGAAGGTGAATTCCGCCGGCGAGCGGTTGGTCACCGCCAGCTCCATCTCGAGCTCTGAGCCCACCGTCACCGTCGAGACGACACGGAAGGCGTGTGGCCACGCGGCCTCGGTCGCGGCGTCCGATGCGAGCGCGAGCGCCACGCGGGTGCGGCCGTCGGGCAGCTGCTCAACCGCGTCGAGCGTCCATTCGCGCAGACGCGCGAAGCCGTGCGGCGGCAGCGACGCGTCGCCGGGCTTCGCGTCGGGATGCGGGCCGAACCACGGGAAACAGATCGGCACCCCGCCGCGGATCGGCTTGCCGTCGATGAACTGGCTCTTCGGGCTCATCCACAGCACACGTTCGTGGCCGCGCGGCTGCCAGTGGGTCAGGTGCGCGCCGTGCAGGTAGAGCTCGGCCTCGGCGTGGGCGTTGGCGATGGTCAGCCGCGCGAGGCCCTCGTTGCCGAAGGAGGCGTGGACACCGGCCGGAGCGCAGCGGCGTTGCAGGGCGAGGAGGTCGTGCATGGGGAGATGGGCCGGGGGAGAGGGAGGGCGGGGAGGCGGAAAGCGAAGAGGGAATGAGGGAAGAGGGGGACCTCAGGGGAGGCGGGGGAATCTGGTGAAGTCGGGTTTGCGTTTGTCGAGGTAGGCGCGGTGGCCCTCCTTGCCTTCGTCGGTCATGTAGAAGAGCAGGGTGGCGTTGCCGGCGAGCTCTTGCAGTCCGGCCTGGCCGTCGCAGTCGGCGTTGAATGCGGATTTCAGGCAGCGCAGCGCCATCGGACTGTGGTGCATCATCTCCTGGCACAGCGCGAGCGTGCGCGCTTCGAGTTTCTTCAGAGGGACGACGTCGTTGATCAGGCCCATCTCGAGCGCCTGCTTGGCGTCGTACTGGCGGCAGGTGTACCAGAATTCGCGCGCCTTCTTCTGGCCGACGCAGCGCGCGAGGTAGCTCGCGCCGAAGCCGCCATCGAAGCTGCCGACGCGCGGGCCGGTCTGGCCGAAGCGCGCGTTGTCCGCGGCCACGGTGAGATCGCACACCAGATGCAGCACCTGCCCGCCGCCGATCGCCCAGCCGGCGACCATCGCCACCACCGGCTTGGGGCAGCTGCGGATCTCCTTCTGCAGGTCGAGCACGTTCAGGCGCGGCACCACGTCGCCGTGCTTGCCGCCGACGTAGCCGCCATGCTTGCGCACGCGCTGGTCGCCGCCCGAGCAGAACGCCTTGTCGCCGGCGCCGGTGAGCACGATGACGCCCACGCCCAGATCGTCGCGCGCGTGCGCGAGCGCGTCGCGCAGCTCCATCACCGTCTTCGGCGTGAAGGCGTTGTGCACCTCGGGGCGGTTGATGGTGAGCTTGGCCACGGTGCCGCCATCGATCGGCGCGTGGTGGTAGAGGATCTCGTCGTAGCCGCGGTCGATCGCGGTCCAGCGGCCGCGCGCCGCCGCGGACGTGGCCGTCGCGCGAGGCTTCTCCTGCTTCGCCCGCTTCGTCGTCCGCGTGGTGGTCGTCGTCGTCGAGGTCTTGGTGGCTTTCATGGGCCGATCAGTGTTCCGGGGAAGGTGTCGGGGGCAACGGGGCAGCTCCTACCGCGGCCTCGGCGGCATCAGCGGCATCAGCCCGCGCGAGCGCCGCGTCGAGCTCACCCGCGCGTGCGGCCTTCGCCCGTTCCCGCTCGGCGCGCGCGGCCGGAGCGATGCGCGCCAGCATGGCGGTGGTCGCCACGATCTGCAGCGCGCACAGCGTCAGCACGTAGCCCTGACCGCCGCTGCCGAAGGCGTAGGCGTGCAGGCCGGTGCCGAGCAGGAAGTTCACGCCATACCAGCTCATCACCACCGACATGAAGCCGTATACCGACCACGCCGCGAGCCCGGTCGGCCCGACCACGCCGACGTAGCGCAGGTGCAGCGGAATGAGGTAGGTCAGGAGCGTGACCAACGCCCAGATCTCCTTCGGGTCCCAACCCCAGAACCGTCCCCACGCCTTGTCGGCCCACCAGGCGCCGAGCAGCGTGCCGGTCGCGACCAGCAGCACGCCGACCTGGATGCAGCGGTAGATCGCCAGCCCTTCCTCGCGGGCGACGGTCCGGCGCGCGATGGTCGCGCGGATGAGGTGGATGTTGCCGAGCATCATCGCCAAGGCGAAGGCGCCGTAGCTCGACACCACGCACAGCACATGGGTCAGCAGCCAGAAGTTGTCGCGCAGCACCGGTTGCAGCGGGCGCAGCTGGCTACCGAGCTCGGGGGGGATGAAATCACCGACCATCGCGCAAAGCGCACCGGCGATGCCGCCGGCCACGGCATACAATGGCGTGCGGGTGGCGCGGGCGAACACCAGCCCCAGGCCCGCGCAGATGAAGGCCACGAACAGCAGGGTTTCATAGAGGTTGGTGACGATGCCCAGCGAGGTGATGTAGAAGCGCGTGAACAATCCGACGAGATTCAGCACGACGCCCGCGCCGGTGAGCGCGACGCCGGTGACGAAGATCGCATTCCAGGCCGCGGACGCGCCCGCCCGGCGCAGGCCGACCGCAGCCCCCAACCCGCCGAGGAGGTAGCAGACCCAGGCCCACCTCAGCGGATGGGTGCGGTGGTAGGTGTATTCCGCGCCCAGCCGCGAGATCGATGGATAGCCGGCCGAGCCGCTCGCCGCATCGGCGCGGTGCCGGATCCCTTGCGCGCGCAGGGCCGCGGCCAAGGCCGGCTGAAGGTGCTGGATGTCGGCGGCGGAATGATCCGACACCGCCGCCAGCCACGCATCGCAGGCAGCGAGCGCCGCGCCCAGGCCGCTATCGCCGACATCGCTGAGCAGCGGGTCGTGGCGGCGCAGGTCACCGAAGCTCAGCCAGACGTCGGCTTGCTGCAGCGCCGCGTCCCGGCTCTCGACCGGGCGCGCCTGGACATCGCGCAGGCGTTCGCGCCACGCGGCTTCGTGCCGTTCGGGATTGGTCGCGGCGACGGCGGGCGCCAGCGTCGCCAGCACCCACGCGCGCGCGCTGGCATCCGGCGCGAGCGGCATGAACGCCACCGCTTCGCCGCCGAGGGCCGCGATCGTCTCCTGCTGGCGTTCGGCGAGCTTGTAGGCTTCGGCTTCGATGGGAGTGAGGTCGATCTTCTCCTTGGTCGCTTCCGCGCGCTGCTTCTTGCTCACCGCGGCGCCCAGGAAGCCGGCCGCGCCTTCGACCTCGACGAGCGTCGCCCACGGCCCTTTGAAACCGAGCTGACGTTGCAGCCCGAGATGCGACGCATTGATGAGCGGACGATCGCGCCAGGCGTCGGGCTCGAGCATCATCGCCATGAGCAGGTCGGTGGGCTCTGCCTTGGTGGTCTTCTCTTGATGGAAGCTGCCCGGATGGTGCGGATCCTCGACGGTCTCGACCTCGGCGAAGCGGCCGGTGCCGGTGATGGCGTAGACGATCTCCTCGGCGGCGACGGCCAGCGGCTTCACCCGACCCTGGTGCAGGACCGGCAGCGTGCCGACGATCTCGGGCAGCGAAGCGACCAGCGGAGCGGCGGCGGCGGACGAGGCCCGAGGGGCGAGAGCCGCAACCGGGGTAGTCGGATTTCCCCCGGCGGTACCTACGGAAGCATCGACTGCAGCGTCGACGGCGGAAAGCCGCGCGGCGAAGAGCACGGCGAACAGCAGACGGCAAAGCGGGCGGATCATGATGGTGGCCTCGTGCGGGGAACGGCTCATGGGCGCGGAACGGACTTGGATGCGCGGGCAGGCACCCGTCGCAAGAGGTACAACAGCACGATGCCCAGGACCAGCACCAGCGATCCGATGTACTTGCACCAACGCCCGCGGTCCTGCGCGACGGTGAACACCGAGACCTGTCGACCGGTGGGCTCGTCATGCTCGTCGATCTCGGGATAGAACGAGGCCTGGTAGATCGTCACTCCTCCCACCACCAGCGGCTCGTTCATGGCGATATGAGCGCGTCGGGCGGCGACCACTGGCGGCGGCCCCGGCTGCGGATGCAGGAAGCTCGCGAGCGCGGGCGGCAGCCAAGCCCCCGCACCGCTGGCGCGCAGTCGCTCCTCGGCGGCTCGCCGCGCGGTCTCGGCGCGCCGCTCGCTGGCGGCGCGCTCGTCGGCGTCGATCGGGCGGATGGCGACGTCGCTGGCGAAGCTGGCGCTGTGCTCGCCGCCGGGATCCTTGCCCTCGTCGAAGCGGTCGAGGGTGAGCGCGAAGCCGTGGCGGTCCTTGAGGTCGTAGCGCGCCACGCCGTAGCTGATGAACACCTGCGAGCCATCGTCGAGCGTCACCGCGGCGCGCGAGCGGCGCATGATCCAGGCGCGGCCGCGATGCCCACCGCGTTCAGCCTCGAGCTGGATCCAGCGGGCGGCGCGGTCCTTGTGCTCCGGCTGCATGCGCACCGGTTCGGGCCCGCTGATCGCGATCGGCAGGTAGTCGACCCGCGCGCGCAGCTGCATGGGCGAGGTCTCGCCGCCGACCACGTCGCCGCTCCAGGTGTCGGCGTGTCCGCCCGACAGCGCGCTCGATCCGCCGAAACCCTTCGAGCGCGTGAACCAGCGCAGCAGCAGGCGCCGGTCGGGCGCGATCAGCATCTGCACGTAGCCGCCGGACATGCTCGGCGGGGCGCCGGGAGCATTCCCGGCAACATCAGCGGCAGCATCCCCGGTGGAATGCAGCCGCGGATGGGCGAAGAGCAGATCAGGTCCGCCGGTCGGGCCAGGCAGCAGATGGTACGCCGACAGCACCTGATCGTGCCAGGTACGCTGCTCGGGCGCGCCAGTGCCGACCTTCAGCGAGATGAATGGATCGATGGCGGCGGCGTCGTCCTGGACGAGTTCGCCATCGCGCACGCGCGGATTGGGGATGTAGCGGGTGAAGGTCACCGCGAGGTCGGGCGCGAGTTCGAGCGTGGCCGGCAAGGCCACAGGCACCTCGGCGCGCAGGCGCGCGCCATGCCAGTACGCAGTGACCGCGCCGTGCTCGGCCGGCTCCGGCTTGGCGGCGAGGAAATCCTCGGCCATCTCCGGGGAGCCGCAGCGCGCCATGGTCGCCGTCGCCGGGCCGATGCTGGCGACGCGGTCGCCCGACAGGCTCAGCCAGCTCGACGCCACGGGCTCGAGCGTGCCCAGCGGCATGCCCGGAGTGCGCACCGACAGTGCCAGGCGCGCGGCGGGTCCGCAGCTGGCGGCATCGGCATCACCCTCATCGGCGGCGATGAATCCGGACTCCGGGCGCGCGGTGTCCACCACCGCGACCACGCGCAGGCCGAGCCCGTCGAGCCGCTCGTCGAAGATCGGCACTGGCTTGGCCAGACGGTTGATGCCCGGCTCGGCGAGCGGCCAGGCCCAGGGCGCGAGCGCGCCGAGCGCGAAGCGCGCGAAGCCCGGGTACCCGGCATAGGGGATCGGCTGCAGCTCGCGCTCGATGCGCTTGTCCTCGAGCGCCACGGTCAACGCATCGCGCGGCAGCTCGATGACCGAGACCTCGTGCCCGGGCGGAGCAGCGAGCGAGCCGTCGAGGCGGTCGTTGCCCGCGAGGAAGAAGCCGAGGATCAACGTGAGCAGACCGGCGTGCACCACCACGAATCCGTACTGATGGCGCCGCCACGGGAAGCGTACTGCCGCTGCCCCGAAGATGTTCACCGCGAGGAGCACGAAGATGCCGGCGAACCACCACGACTGGTAGATCATCACCGCCGCGATGTCGGGGCCGTAGCGGGTCTCGTAGACGGTGGCACCGCCGATCACCGTCGCGAGCGTGGCGATCAGCGCCGCGGCAGAATACACCGAGCTGAAGCGGCCGAGCAGGCGCATCGGCCAGGAGCGACCGCGCACCCGCTCGCGCGTGCCTACGAAGAAGCGCGAGTCCGCCGCCGCCGGTACGGGCGCGGGGGGAGCCGGCGTGGAGACAGGGGCGGCCTCGGGCATGGAATCCGCCACTATGGATCCTCCGGGCACTGGTCCAGCAGGGGATTGGCCCATGGAAGGGAGATGCGGGAATGGAATGAACAGGTGCGCTCGGATGCCTGCGACGGGCAGGCAGCGGATGGCCGAGAGCCCGCCATCACTGGCAGCCTCCGGCACCGATGGCAGCGGATGGCAACTGTTGGCAGCCGCTTGCAGGAGGCCGGGGGTGGACGATCCTCTGCCACTCTGGACGGTCATGGGCTCTGAAACGATTTTGGATTTCGCTTTCGAGAAGATAGACCGCGACCTGGCCTATGTGATGGGATGCTTTCGCGAGGTGCTGATCGAGCAGGGTCAGCCGGATCTCGCCGCGCGCCTGCCGTGGTCGGCCGTCAGGCCGACCGAACCGTCGCCGGCCCAGCCGGAGAGTGGTGAGAGCACCCCGCGCGATCTGCGCGAGCGCGACGTGCAGGTGCTGTCGATCGCCTTCCAGCTCCTGAACATGGTCGAGGAGAACGCCGCCGCGCAGGCGCGCCGTCTGCGCGAGACCAACCAGGGCGTGCTCGAGGAGGCCGGCCTGTGGGGCGCGAGCCTGAACGAGCTCATCCGTCTCGGCTTCAAGCCCGAGGCGATCGCGAACGTGCTGCCGCGCGTGCGCGTCGAGCCGGTCTTGACCGCGCATCCCACCGAGGCCAAGCGCGCAAGCGTGCTCGAGCAGCACCGCGAGCTGTACCTGCAGCTGGTCAAGCGCGAGAACCAGATGTGGACGCCATCCGAGCAGGAGGCGATCCGTGCGGAGTTCACCGCCGGGCTCGAGCGCCTGTGGCGCACCGGTGAGATCCGCATGGCCAAGCCCGACGTGGCGTCGGAGCGCCGCGGCGCGATGCACTACCTGCGCGACATCTTTCCCCAGGTGCTGCCGCGCATCGACCAGCGCCTGCGCCACGCCTGGCGCGAGGCCGGTCTGCCGATGCCGCTGATCGACCGGCCGGGAATGATGCCGCGCGTCACCTTCGGTACCTGGGTCGGCGGAGACCGCGACGGCCACCCGCTGGTCACCGCCAAGGTCACTGCCGAGACCTTCGCCGAGCTGCGCCGCGCGGCGATGCAGGTGCACGAGAGCCACCTGCGCAGCCTGGCCGAGAAGCTGAGCCTGTCCGAGCGCCTGCAGGCCCCGCCGGCGCGCCTGGCCCAGGCCACCGTCCGCCTCGCCGAGAGTCTCGGCGAGCAAGGGGCACGCGCGCTCGTGCGCAATCCCGCCGAGCCGTGGCGCCAGTTCGTCAATCTGATGATCGCTCGCCTGCCCGACGCCGGCGACGCTACGCCCGCCAGGCCGCCGCAGTACACCCGTCCATCCGAGCTCGCGGCGGATCTCGCCATCCTGCGCGAATCGCTGACCGCCATCAATGCCTCGCGCCTGGTGGTGTCCGAGCTGCAGCCGATCGAGCGCGCGGTCGAGGTGCTCGGCTTCCACCTCGCGGTGCTCGACATCCGCCAGAACAGCGCGGTGCACGAGCAGGCCCTGGCGCATCTGCTCTGCGCTGCCGGCATCGACGGCGCCGGCTTCCCCACCTGGAGCGAGAAGGACCGCCTGGCGCTCCTGGATTCGGAGCTGCGCAGCCCGCGCCCGCTCGCCCACGCCGAGGCGGCGATGTACGGGCATCTCGGCAACGAAGCGGCGATCGTGCTCGAATGCCTGCACGTGGTCGCCACGCATCGATCCGCCCACGGCGTCGACGGGACTGGCGCGCTGATCATCAGCATGACGCGCAGCCTCTCCGACCTGCTCGCCGTCTACGTGCTCGCGCGCGAGGCAGGCCTGGTGCGCTGGATCGCCGACTCGCCGTCGGGCGAGGGGCTCGCCAGCGAGCTGCCAGTGGTGCCGCTGTTCGAGACCATCAGCGATCTGGAAGGCGCGCCCGAGATCCTGCGCGCCTTCCTGTCGCATCCGGTGACCAGGCGCAGCCTGGCCCTGCAATCCGCCATGGATGGTGCGGGCCGCGGACGGCCGGTGCAGCAGGTGATGCTCGGCTATTCCGACTCGTGCAAGGACGGTGGCATCTTCGCCAGCCAATGGCATCTGCACCGCGCGCAGGACGCGCTCGCCAGGGTCGGCGCCGAGCTCGGTGTTGACATCCGCTTCTTCCACGGTCGCGGCGGCACGGTCAGTCGCGGCGCCGGCCCTACCCACCGCTTCCTCGAGGCCCTGCCGCACGGTTCGCTGCACGGCGATCTGCGCCTCACCGAGCAGGGTGAGACCATTGCGCAGAAGTACGCGAACCTGATCACCGCTACGTACAATCTCGAGCTGCTGGTGGCTGGAGCGACCACCACCACGCTCAAGCACACCCTGCCCGCGCCGTCGTTCGAGGACGTCCACCCGGTGCTCGACCGTTTCGCGCGCTCGAGCCGCGCCGCCTACGAGAGCCTGCTCGCCGCCGACGGCTTCCTGACCTACTTCAGCGAGGCCACGCCCATCGACGTGCTCGAACAGGCGTCGATCGGCTCGCGTCCGTCGCGGCGCACCGGCAGACGCACGCTCAGCGATCTGCGCGCCATCCCGTGGGTGTTCAGTTGGAACCAGTCGCGCCACTACCTGCCTGGCTGGTACGGCATCGGCAGCGGCCTGCAGGAGATCCACGATCAGGATCCGGCCGGATTCCAGCTGCTGGCCAAGCGCGCGGCGAACTGGCCGTTCCTGCGCTATGCGCTGTCCAACATCGAATCGAACATCGCCTCGGTCGCGCTCGATCTGATGTCCGACTACGCGGAGCTGGTCGAGGACGAGAAGGTCCGGCGGACCATCTACACGCGCATCGCCGACGAGTTCCGCCGCACCCAGAAGATGCTCGAGCTGGTGTTCGGCGGTTCTCCGATGGCCAGCCGGCGTCCGCGCATGGTGCGCACGCTGATGCTGCGCGATTCGGGGCTGCGCGCGCTGCACAGCCACCAGGTGTCGCTGCTGCGCCGCTGGCGCGAGCTGCGCGGCCGCAAGGAGATGGCCGAGGCCGACGCGCTGCTGCCGACGCTCCTGCTCTCGGTGAACGCCATCGCCAGCGGCTTGCGCACCACCGGCTGACCTTCCGTCAGCGGTGGCCGGGGTCCACCCCAGTGGCACAGAGACCCGCGAGCGGGCGCGGACGGGTTGAACGGATCGCTCGGGGGATACGGTGGTGGCCGAGGTCGCCCATGCCCAGCTCCAGCGCTTCACGTCGGCTCCGCGTCATCGCGATCATGGGCGTGCTGGGGCTCGGCGCAGCCGGGCTCGGTGGCTGCGATCAGCGTGAACCGCAGAATCCATTCATCGGGCCGAGCGGGGCCTCGGGCGAGATGCCCTTTGGCATGCAGCAGGGCCCGCACGAAGGCCAGCGGGTGACCGAGCCTGCTACTGAGGGCGCGTCCGTAGGTGCCACGGCCGGGATCAGCACCGGGGCCAGTCAGGGAGGCTGATCGAACTCGGTCATCGGCTCGTTTCGATGGCTCCGAAGTGCATCCCCTGGGACTTCCTATGGAGGAAGTCGCCGGCGGTCCGGCTCAGGCCGGGGTCTTGGCCTTCTTCTTACCACCGGCCAGCTTGGCCTTGAGCGCGATATCCTTGCGCTTGATGCGGCGTTCGCGGCGGCGGCGTTTCTCGACCTTGTTGTACTGACGGCTCATGATGACTCCGATCGCTTGGGGGGCGCTGACGTTCGCGCAGGGGCGCTAGCGGGCAAGGGGAAGTCCGGCCTGGAGCGCCTGCGAGGCTGTCGTCCTGGGCCCATCCTTGGGCCCAGCCCTGGGCTCACCCCTGGGCTGGACGGGCCGGATGGGCCCGCATCCGCTCACTCAGGAAGGTGCGGATATCGTCGAGTTCGTCCGACGGATCCAGGCTGTGGACCTTGTCGTATTCGCGCCAATCGACGTGGATGCCGAGCGTGCGCAGGCGATCCTTCTGGCCGCCGACGAACGCGATCGGGATCATCGGGTCCTGACGGCCGTGGGTCAGCAGCAGGCGCTGCTCCTTGGCCGCGGCGCCGAAGCCAGCGGGGTATTCGCCGAGCATGGCCATGAAGCCGCTGATACCGACCACGCCGGCGAAGGGGGTGGGCCAGCGTAGCGCTGCGTCGATGGCCATCAGGCAACCCTGGCTGAAGCCCATCAGGAAGAGGCGGTCGCTGGCGATGGCGAGGCGTTCGAGCAGGTGGCGGATGAGCTCGGCCAGGGCGGCCCGGCTCTCGCGCACCTGCGCGTCGTCGATGCTGAAATCCTGGTGGATGTCGAACCACGAGAAGCCGTCTCCGTATTCCCGCGGCGCGTCCGCCAGCGCGTAGCCGATCCCAGGCACTCCCAGCATCGGCACCACCGGCATCCACCCCTGGCGGCTGTCTCCGAGCCCGTGCAGCACCAGGCACCAATGGGTGGCCGCCGGTTTCGCGGGGACCAGGCTGTACGAAAGCATCGCCTAGGCCTTCCGCTGTTGGTGCTGCTGCGCCCGGAAGGCGAGCGCATAGATCGAGATCTGCTTCACCATCGCGGTGACCCCGTTGGCGCGGTTGGGCGAGAGGTTGGCATTGAGCCCCATCTCCTCGATGAAATCCGGCGGCGCGTCGAGGATCTCGTTGGGCGTGTGGCCGCTGTAGACCGACAGCAGCAGCGCCACCAGGCCGCGCACCATCACCGCGTCGCTGTCCGCGACGTAGGTCACCCTGGTGCCATCGAACGAGGCGTGCAGCCAGACCGTGCTCGCGCAACCGCGCACCTTGTTGGCCTCGATGCGCTGCTCCTCGGGCAGGGGCGTGAGATCCTTGGCCATGGCGATGATGCGCTTGAAGCGCTCCTGCCAGTCGGGCATGGCCTGGAACTCGGCCACCAGCCGGGCCTGCTGCTGGAGGATGCTCATGCGTGCCCGCTCGCGCGCGGGTCGGTGGTGCGGCCGGTCATGGCTGGGAGTGTCGCTCGCTCCCGGGCGCGGACAACCCGCGCCCGGATCACCCGCGGTCGCGTCCCTTGACCCATGTCCCTCTCCGGGATCCTCTTCTCATGGCCAGGACTCCGAAGGACGCATCCGTCAAAGTCCCGAGCGGCGCTCGGAACGGGGCCCCTGCGGATGCTGGTGACGAGCAGCTCACTGGACTCAAGGAGCTCGAGCGTCAGCTCCGCCATCACGACGAGCGCTACTACCGCCAAGCCGAGCCCGAGATCAGCGACGCCACCTATGACGAACTGCGCGACCGCTACGCCGCGCTCGCCCAGGCGCTCGCGATCCCCGAGGCCGAGCGCTACGGGCGCAAGCCGGGCGACGACCACACCGCCGGATTCGAGACCGTGCGCCACCGCGTGCCGATGCTGTCGCTCGAGAAGGCCGCGACCGAGCCGGCGCTGCTCGGCTCCCTGCAGGACGAGGGCAGGGATCTGCCTCTCGCGCGCGTACCGGCGGAGCGCGCGCAGCGCGGAGCGACGGCGCTGGGGAAGCTCGAGCAGTGGGAGCGCCGCGTGCGGCGCGATCTGGGCCTGGATCCAGAGGCGCCGCTGCCTGTGGTGATCGAGCCGAAGATCGACGGCATCTCGGTGAGCCTGGTCTACGAGGGCGGACGCCTGGCGCGCGCGGCGACGCGCGGCAACGGCATCGAGGGCGACGTCATCACCGCCCAGGTCGCGGCCGCCGAGGCCGTGCCGCTCACCGTGCGCGCACGCGGATCGTTCGAGATCCGCGGCGAGCTCTACCTGCCACGCGCGGAATTCGACCGGCTGAATGGATTGCTGGTGGAAGCCGGCGAGCGCCCGTTGGTGAATCCGCGCAATGGCTGCGCCGGCCTGATGAAGCGCAAGGATGCCGAGGCGCTGCGCGGCAAGGGCGTGCGCAGCTTCCTGTACTCCATCGCTTGGCACGAAGGCGTGAAGCTGCCCGGCCCGCACTGGGAGCGCCTGGCGTGGGTGCGCGAGCACGGCTTCGCCGTCCATTCCGGCATCGCCCGGGTCGATGGCATCGCTGCCGCCTACGACCATTGCCTCGCCTACGCGGCGAAGCGGCCGACCCTCGACCACGACATCGACGGCATGGTGGTCAAGCTCGACGACACCTCGGCGTGGGCGGGGCTCGGCGAGACCGAGCACCATCCGAAATGGGGCATCGCCTACAAATTTCCACCCGAGCGCGTCGCGACGCGGCTGAAGGACGTCACCGTGCAGGTCGGCAAGACCGGGCGGCTGACGCCGGTCGCCGAACTCGAGCCGGTGTTCGTCGCCGGCACCACCGTCAGCCGCGCCTCGCTGCACAACTTCGCCGAGGTCAAGGCCAAGGACGTGCGCATCGGCGACATGGTGCTGATCGAGAAGGCCGGCGAGATCATCCCCCAGGTGGTGCGCGTCGATCTCGCGAAGCGACCGAAGGGCGCACGCGAGATCCCATGGCCGCGGTGCTGCCCCGTCTGCGAGACCGAGGTGGTGGTCGAGCGCCATACCGATCCGAGCGGCAAGGAGGCCGTCGGCCACTACTGCCCGAATCCAGCCTGCCCCGCACAGGTGCGCGAGCGCCTGCGGCATTTCTCGAGCCGCGGGGCGATGGATATCCAGGGTCTGGGTTCGGCGGTGGTGGACAAACTGGTCGAACGCGGCATCGCCACGCGCCCCGACGCGCTGTACCGTCTCCAGGCGGAACAGCTGGCGACGCTCGAGATGGAGGTGGCCTCGAACGGGGTGCGCCGCACTTTCGGTCCGCGCAACGCCGAGAATCTGCTGCGCGCCTTGCACGACAGCAAAGCGCGCGGACTCGCGCGCGTGCTCGCTGGACTGTCGATCCATGACCTCGGTGAAAAGCTCAGCGAGGATCTCGCCGCGCGCTTCGCGTCTTGGGACGATCTGCTGGCCTTCGCCCGCGACTACCTGGCGGACGAGCCCAAGGCCGCGTTGGCGGTGCGTAAGAACCTCAAGCGCGAGCCGCTGCTCGCGTACGCCACGCGCCTGGGGCTCGAGCTGCCCGATGGCGCGACCAAGGACCAGATCGCCGGGGCGATCAAGGCCGCTGACATCCACGCCTTCGGCGGCATCGACGAGACCACCGCCGAGGTGGTCTTCCGCGAGATCACCTCACCCACCGTCGAGTCGGTGGTCGGCGGCCTCGCCGCGGCCGGCGTGTCGCTGCGCTCGGTGCGCGAAGCAACCGCCGCCATCGCCGGCGTCGCGGGCAAGACCTTCGTGCTCACCGGCACACTGCCCACGCTCGCACGCGGCGACGCCGAGAAGCTGATCAAGGCCGCTGGCGGCAAATGCTCGGGGAGCGTGAGCGCCAAGACCGACTACGTCGTCGCCGGTGATGAGGCCGGCAGCAAGCTCGCGAAGGCGAAGGAACTGGGCGTGGCGGTGATCGATGAGGCGGGACTGCGCACGCTGTTGGGGTAGGGCTGGCCGTAGCGGCGTTTCAGCGCGGATTACCCCGCAACGCGTAGGGCGCGGCGCAGTCATCTTCCGCTTTCCGCTTTCCGCTTTCCGCTTTCCGCTTTCCGCTTTCCGCTTTCCCGCTGTCTCTGCTCTTCCCTCTTCAATCTTCTCCCGCCTCCCTCACCTCCCGACCATCTCCTCGATCCTCCCCGCCTTCCGCTTCGCCGCCTCCTTCATCTGCGTGTACGGCCATTCTGCGGGCACCGGTCCGGTGCCATAGCGCGCCGCGAGATGGGCGTCGCGCCAGCGCGCGAGATCCATGCCGGTGCGCGCCTGTAGCGCGGCGGTCACGGTAGTCACGGTCGCCGCCGGCGTCACCGCGATGCCGAGCCCGCGCGCGAAATGGAAGAGATCGTCGGCGCGGCGCTCAAGCTCGGCGCGGCGCGGATCGAGGCCACGCCGTTTCCACCAGCGGCGCGCGAACCAGGCGAGCACCAGGCACGCCAGCGCGGCCGGCAACCAGCCGCTGCGCGACAGCGATGTCAGTGACGCGGGCTCCGTCTCGGCGGCGTCGGCCTTGTCGCCGGTCTTGATCTCGGGCGGCGGCGGGGGTTCCTCGCCGCTGCTCTGCTTGAGCCATTCATTCTTCAGCTGCCCAGGCGGGGTGGCATCGATACGCCGCCAGTGGCCAGAGGAATCGACGAATTCCGTCCAGGCGTGGGCATGGATGCCGCGGAAGGTCACGCCCTGCTCGTCGCGCTCGTCGCTGGCGAAGCCGACCACCAGCCGCGACGCGAATTTCGCGCGGCGCAAGAGCATGGCCTCGGCGGTGGCGAAGTACTGGCAGTGCCCGCGGCGTTCGGCTTCGCTGTCGCTGAAGAGGAAGGTGCGCAGCACGCCGCCCGAGGAATGCGCCGGTTTGGGCAGGTCGAGGCTGTAGTGGCACATCGTGGCCAGCCACTGCGCGATCGAGATCGCCGCGTCCTCGGGCTTCATGTAGTACCAGGTCTTGCCGTTCTCGGCCTTTTCCCATGGCAGGTCCTGGAGCTTGCCGGGACAGAAGGTGTAGGCGTTGTCCGGCCCTGGGCGCACCGCGCGCGGTTCATCGCCGAGCGAGACGCGGTACACGTGCGGGCTGCCGCCGAAGGCGGTGCGGAAGAGGTTGCCCTCGCGGTCGGCGACCATGCCGGCGAGATCGACGATGTCCGACGTGTCCGGCCTGAGGATGACGTCGCTGCCGCCGGCGGCCCGGTATACCCACGCCATGTGGTCGACCGCGGGGGCCTTGCGTGCGACTGGGACGAGCGACTCGTCGCCGTCGCCATCCCACTCGATCAGGTCGCCCTCGACGCGCGCCACCGGCAGGGCCATCGCCCGCAGATACACGACGCCAGGAGGCGGTTGATTCCCCTCCCAGTTGATGCGCGCGGCCACGCTCAGGTCCTGGGTGATGTGTCCAGGCTCGCCGATGCGCGGCACCGTCGGCAGACCGGGTTGCAGGCCCTTGCCCTGCAAGGGATCCTTCCCCTCGAAGTGGGTCATCGGCCGACTGCTGTAGGTGACAGCCGAACCGGCGCCCAGGCCGAGCGCGAGCGCGAGCACCGCGGGCACCAGCGCCCAGCGCAGCATGCCGAAGCGCGCGGGCCGGTTGCGCACCGACGAGCGCGCGCCCGTGGTCGAGACCATCCAGGCGTCGGCGGCGAGCGCAGCGACCGCCAGCGGTACCAGCGTCTGCGCGGCGTGGCGGACGCGTTCGGGGGATTCCACATTGATGCCCAGGTACAGCATCTCGAGCGCGCTGAGTGGCACGAGCCAGCGCAGCCAGCCGATGCGGCTCGGAACCAGCAGCCACGCGGCCATGAGCATGCCCAGGAAGGCGTGCCACTGCTCGCGCGCCTCGGGCCGCCACAGTAGGTACGAGACCGCTGCGGCGCCGATCAGCAGCGACTCGGCGATGAACACGCGCCGCCACGCCGAGACCAGCTCACCGGCCAGCGCGGCGAATGCGAACGCCACGACCAGGCCGTGTTCGGCGGGGAAGAAGTGCCAGATGTACGCGCAGATGCCGCCAAGGAACGCCAGGTGGAGCGCCGAGAGCTTGCACCAGGCAGGGATCACCACGCTCATCAGCGCACCCGCGAGGGGATGTGCACGAGCTGGTCGAGCTCGGCGAGCGACATCGCCAGCGGCCGCGGCGTGCCGAAGAGTTCGGGCGGAGTCCCCAGACACAGCACCAGCGCCGGGACCCCTGGCGGCAGGAAGTCGGCGACCGGGCGCTGGTCTGGTCCGGCCAGGGCGAGCGCCTCGAGCAGGCGCTCGCGATCGCCGTGCACGCCCGAGGGGGCGAAGGCGCCGTGCAACGTCAGGCTCCAGCCCTGCGAGCCGAGTTCGTGGACCAGGGTGGCCGCCGCGCACAGCAAGCGTTCGAAGCGCGCGCCATCGACGTCGGTGGCGGTGTCGACGACCAGCGCCAGGCGTCGGCAGCCGAGAGCGTGACGTTCTGCGACCAGCAGCGTTCGCGCCCGCGCGCTCGCGCGCCAGTGGATGCTGTGCGGCGCGTCGCCGGGGCGGTAATCGCGCAGCTGCGCGAGCTCGTCCTCACCTGCGTCCGCAGTGGTCGTCGAGTGCAGCTCGAGCCAGCTGCGCAGGCGCGCGTGCAGGCCCTTCTTGCTCGAGCCGATCGCCGGCAGCACCAGCACCTCGCCGGCCTCGCCGATCGCGCGCGTCGCCGAGAGCACGCCGAACGGCTGGTCGCAGCGCGCGATCAGCGGCGGTAGGCGCACCAGGCCACGCTTGGGGAAACGCACCGTCCACGAGGGCTTCAGCGAGCCCGCGCCCATGCCCTTGAGCCGCACCACTGGCGAGAAGCGCTTGGTGGTGGGGTTGAAGGCCTCGAGCGTGAACGGCGGAGCGCCGCCGGAGGTCGCGAGCGCGGCGCCGACCGTCGCTTCCTCGCCCGCATGGATCGGACCTGGAGTCACCCACTCGCCCGACACTGTTTTAAGCCGGCGCGGCGAGCGCCAAGCCGCCACCGCGAGGGTGGCGAGCAGCGCCAGCGCGAGCATCAGCAGCGGATGCGGCAGACGGATCGGCAGCAGCTGGCTGGGCTGGATGACGCGCAGTCCGATCAGCACCGCGGCCACGTACAGCATCATCCAGCCGAGGCCTTCGACGCGCAGCAGGCGCGGCACCGGATCGGGCAGCTCGACGACGGGGCGCTTGGCCAGGGAGGCCAGGCCCGCTGTCGCGACCTGTTGGTCGCCCGGTTGTGCGCGCCGTCGTGCCATCGCGTCCTGTGGGTTGTTCGTGGTGCTCGTCCGCCCGCGGATGCCGTCGCCGCGGGAGCTGCCTCGCTCCTAGCGCGGCGCCTGGATGCTCTCGATGATATGCTGGATCACCGGCTCGGTGGGCTGACCAGCGCGCGCGGCGACGCGGTGGCTGAGGCACGGCACGGCGAGTGCCTGCACGTCGTCGGGGATGACGAATTCACGTCCCATCAGCAGCGCGCGCGCCTGGCACGCGCGCTGCAGCCCGAGTGCCGCGCGCGGGCTCGCACCCTGCACCAGGCTCTTCGCGGCGCGGGTGGCCCGCACCACCTCGAGCAGGTAGCGGCGCACCGTGTCCTCGACGCGGATCACCTGCGCTTGTGCTCGCAGCCGTTTCGCTCCAGCGAGATCGAGCACCGGCGTGAGGCGCGCGAGCTCGCTCTCGGCCCCGTCGTGGGCGAGCAGCGAGAGTTCCTTGTCGGCATCCGGATAGCCGAGGCGGTAGCTCACCAGGAAACGATCGCGCTGGCTATCGGGCAGGGGATAGGTCCCGACATGGTCGATGGGATTCTGCGTGGCGATGCAGAAGAAGGTCGACGACAATGAGCGCGGTTCGCCTTCGACGGTGACTTGCGACTCGCTGAGCGCCTCGAGCAGCGCTGATTGGGTGCGTGGCGGCGTACGGTTCAACTCGTCGGCGAGCAGCACATCGCAGAATACCGGACCGGGGTGGAACTTGAATGCGCGCTCGCGCTCATCGTAGATGGAGATGCCGGTGACGTCCGCGGGCATGAGATCGGGCGTGCACTGCAAGCGCTTGAAGCTGCCGCCGATAGCTCCTGCTAAGGCGCGTGCGAGAGTGGTCTTGCCGACGCCGGGGATGTCCTCGATCAGCACGTGTCCACGCGCCAGGTAGGCGATGACCATGAGGTCGACGGCCTGCTGCGCGCCCCGGTAAACGCGTGAGACCGCACCGAGCAGATCGTGGATGGCCGCCGGCGTGGCGTGGGAGGGAGCGTGGGTCATCGGTTGTTCCAACATTGCAACCCCATGGTAATTTGATGATTACGCCGATCGAACGAATCGTCGCCGAGGTCAAGATCGGGCCCTGCCACTGTGCGGTACGGTGACATACGTAAACGGTCCTATGGACCCCAGGTTCGCCTTGCCCTGAGCACCGTAGCTCGCTATAAATCGTTAGCAAACCTCGGGTAGAGAGGACGGAGTATGACTGCGTCATCTGGGTCTGGGAACACGGTGAACACCAACATCAGCAATTCAGGAGCGAGCAATAACGGCTCGCCGACCACCGCCGCCGATGGGGCCGATTCCGCATCGGCATCCCACGCCGCCCGTGCGCGCGAGACCATCGCGAAACGCACGATCGCCGAGCGCATCGCCGAGCGCCACGGCCTCGGCCAGGTCCAGACCCTGCAGGTCATCCAGGCCTTCCTCGACGAGGTCGTCGACGAGCTCGCGAAGGGCAACCGCCTTGAGTTCAGGGACTTCGGTGTGTTCGAAACGGTGACTCGCAAAGCCCGCACCGCGCTCAATCCGAAAACTCTCGAAAAAGTCCCGGTCAAGAGCCGCACGGTGGTGAAGTTCAAGGTCGGCCGGCTCCTCAAGGAGAAGGTCGAGAACCTCTCGCATGGGGACTCCCATGGCGGAGCGCAGGGCGACAGGAACGTTGCGCCGACGTGAGCCGGTAGCGATTGCCCGCATGACCCATCTCCTGGGCGATGCCCAGCGGTATTCCGGGCGCTCGCTCGCGATCATCGCCATCCTCTGTTCGTGCTGGCTGTTCGGTGCGCTGACCGCTTCCGCATTCGAGTTCACCAATCCACCTAAGGACGTGTCCGGGTCCGAGGATGGACCCGACAAGGTGGCCGTGGCCGTGCCCCTGGTGACGATCTCGGCGCCCAAGGGCATCAGCGTCAATATCGCATCCGATCAACCGAGCACCACGTCGTTGGCCGGCGGACCGAAGATCACCTACGAGAAGATCGTCCTGGCCGCGGACGCCATGGACTTCAGCCAATCGACCTTCCCCGGGACCACCACCTCGGTGCTCGACCACGGCCGGATCTTGTCGGGGCCAGACGGCCCGAAGCCGGATCGGGTGATCCTCGACACCAGGCTCACTGAGCTCCCCCGCATGGGCTTCCACGGCCTGCTCACCCCGGTCTCGGCGCACATCACCCGGCTCGAGCCGGAGGCGAAGGCTCCGCTGGTCGCGCACTACCGCATCCTGCTCACCTCGCTCGGCGATTTCTCTGGAGATCTGCGCAACGGCAGCGAATGGCTCCCGCACGAAGGTTGGGCCGACCACGGCGAGATCGACGCCATCGGCGAGATCACCGAGAATGGCCTCTCCAATCTGCGGCCGCACAGCATCACCCTCTACGGCAGCGACAAGCAGGGGGACAAGCCGATCCGCAAGGCGGTGGTGCGCCGCCTCGGCCAGCAGGTCCAGGGTAAGCAGGCGGATGCCGCCGGCGCCAAGGATAAGACCGTCGAGATGCAGGCCTTCGGCAGCAAGATCGTCGTCCTGTTCAGCGACGACGGCAAGCTCGGCAATATCATGCTCGGCGATGATGCCGAGGTCACCGGCGACTTGATGCCCCTCGGCGGCTCGAAAATCAAGAAATAGGCCAGCGGAGCTTGTCAGCCGGCCGAGGCCGTGATCCTCTGGCGCTCATCCAGCCATGAATGTCCTGCGCTTCCTCCATTCCGATTGCGTGAAGCTCGAGCTCGAGACCGTTCCCAGCGAACCCGTGGTGCCGCTCGAGGAGGAATCGGCGGGCCAGCGCGCGAGCCGGCTGCGCAACGACAAGGAGCGCGCGCTCGAGGAATTCGCCGAGCTGCTCGATCGCAGCGGCGCGGTGGTCAACCGCGCCAAACTGCTGCGCGACCTGATCAACCGCGAGCGCAAGGCGACCACCGCCATCGCCCCCGGGATCGCCGTCCCGCACGTGCGCACCCTGCAGGTGCGGCGCTTCGTCATGGGTCTCGCGCGCGCCGGCGGCGACGGCCTGCCGTTCGCCAGTCTCGACGGCGAGCCGACCAGGCTGTTCTTCCTGCTCGCCAGCCCGCCCTACGACGACCGTCTCTATCTGCAGGTGTACCGCGAGTTCGCCCAGATCGTGCAGCGCGAGGACATCATCGAGCGCATCCTCGCCGCGCGCGAGGTGCAGGACGTGTACAACGCCCTGCGCGACGTGTTTTCTTAGTTGGGGGGCCGTAGCCCCCCAACTGAAAGCCTTGCCTAGCGGGTCGGACCGCTATCCTGCGGGGCCCCCAAAGCCTGGCACATGCATGGATGGTCCATGCCGATGCCGGGCCCAACCGAGGCTCGCGCATCCCTTCGGGGACTTCCCTCCGGGAAACAGGCGCGTGCCGCAACCAAGTGACGTCCGGGTTCCCGACTGGGGAACCGACCGGACCGACCGAATAGAGAACCCATGCCCGCACGCCTCGAACAGATCAACGTCGTCGACGACGCGTTGATGGCCACCGAACTCGAATCCGCCCTCGGCAAAGACACCGAGCAGGCCTTCCTCGCCAGCCTCGACACCGGCAAGAACGCCTTCGAACCCCGCACCATCGTGACGGGCTTCGTGGTCGGCAACCACAACGACGACATCGTCATCGACATCGGCTACAAGTCCGAGGGCGTGGTCGCGAAGGAAGAGTTCAACACCGAGGACGTCTCGGTCGGCGCCAAGGTCCAGGTGATGATCGTCGAGATCAAGCCGAGCGGCGACCTGGTGCTCTCGAAGCGCCAGGCCGATCTGCAGATCGGCTGGAATCAGGTTCTCGGCAACAACAAAGAAGGCGACAAGGTCACCGGCAAGGTGCTGCGCAAGATCAAGGGCGGCCTGCTGGTCGACATCGGCGTGCCGGTGTTCCTGCCCGCTTCCCAGGTCGATCTGCGCCGTGCGCCGGATGTCGGCGAGTACATCGGCCAGACCATCGAGGCCGAGATCATCAAGATCGACGCCGAGCGGAAGAACATCGTGGTCTCGCGCCGCAAGGTCCTCGAGGAGGAGCGCAAGAAGAACCGCGAGAACCTGGTCAAGGAACTGCACGTCGGCGATCTGCGCGAAGGCCAGGTCAAGAACATCACCGACTTCGGCGCGTTCATCGACCTGGGCGGCCTCGACGGCCTGCTGCACATCACCGACATGTCGTGGGGCCGCGTCAACCACCCGTCGGAAGTCGTGCACATCGGCCAGAAGATCGAAGTGGTCGTGCTCGACTACGATGCGGAGCGCAACCGCATCTCGCTCGGCCTCAAGCAGAAGACCCGCAACCCGTGGGAAGACATCCAGGAGCGCTATCCCGTGGGCTCGGTGCAGGATGGCGAGGTCGTGAATCTCATGACCTACGGCGCGTTCGTGCGCCTGGCCGACGGCATCGAAGGCCTCGTCCACGTTTCCGAGATGTCGTGGACCCGTCAGATCGCCCATCCGAGCGAGATCGTGAAGCCCGCCGACAAGGTGAAGGTGATGATCCTCGACATCGACAACGAGAAGCAGGAGATCTCGCTCGGCATGAAGCAGGCCGAGTCGAATCCCTGGGAGACCATCAAGGATCGCTTCCCGGTCGGCACCAAGATCAAGGGCAAGGTCAAGAACCTCACCAACTACGGTGCGTTCGTCGAGATCGAGCCCGGCGTCGAGGGCCTGCTGCACGTCAACGACATCAGCTGGACCAAGAAGCTCACCCACCCGAGCCCCGAGATCAACAAGGACCAAGAGGTCGAGTGCGTGATCCTCGAGATCGACAAGGAGCGCCAGCGCATCTCGCTGGGCATGAAGCAGCTCAGCGCCGATCCCTGGACCGACGAGATCCCGAAGAAGCTCACCAAGGGCGCGGTGCTCGACGGCAAGGTCACCAAGATCACCAACTTCGGCGTGTTCGTCGAGATCCTCGACGGACTCGAAGGCCTGCTGCACGTGTCCGAGATGGACAGCGGCAAGCCCGAGGACGCGCCGGCGATCGGCGCCGCGGTCAAGGTCAAGGTCCTGAACGTCGACCTCGAGACGCGCAAGATCGGCCTGAGCATGAAGAACGTCACCGGCTGAGATCGCAGCGAAGCAGACCCGAAAAACCCGGCCGAGAGGCCGGGTTTTTCGTTTGCTTGGATATTCCGCAGCGCGCGCGGGATCCGCGTGCCTCTTCTCACTTCCCTCGTTTCCCTGATCCCCAGCGTCCCGGCCGATGTCCCTGGCAAAGACCGCCATTTATACGCTGCTGGTCCCGGTCGCCCTCACCGTCCTGATTCCGTGGGCGCTCGTGCACGGTGACGGGAACGTGCCCACGTGGGGCGGCGGACCATGGCGCTGGCTCGGCCTGGCGCCGATGGCGCTCGGCGCCGCGCTGTACCTGTGGTGCGCGTGGGAATTCGCCACCGCCGGCAGGGGGACGCCGAATCCCGCGGATCCGCCGCGCGCACTGGTGGCGCGTGGGCCCTACCGTGTCGTGCGCAACCCGATGTACGTGGCCGTCAATGCGGTGATCATCGGCGAAGCCCTGCTGTTCCGCTCGGCGTGGCTCACGAAGTACGCGCTCGGCTCGCTGGTGTTCGTGCAGTGCCTGGTGGTGCTGTGGGAGGAGCCAGGGCTCAGGCGTCGCTACGGCGACGGATACATGGCCTACTGCGCGGCGGTGCCGCGTTGGTTCCCGCGTCTGCGCCGTCGCTGAGCGAGGGTATCCGCGATCAGTGCGACGACTGCTTGGCCAGATGCTTGCGCAGGATGTCCTCGAGCTCCTCCACCGTGGTCGTGCGCGTGTCCTGCTCAGCGGCGGCGGGAGTGAAGAGGACGCCGCTCTGGCCGCCGGCGTTGAACGCCACCTCGGGCCCCGGGAAATCGTGGATCGGCATGACCATGTCGCTGACGTCGTACATCACCGTCTTGGTCGCGCCCTGGTACGGCTTCTCGGAGAGGTAGATCGCGCCATCGACGAAGCCCATGTTGATCTTCGACAGGCTGACCACCCAGTGCAGCACGCTACCCAGCTCCATGTCCTTCGCCTTGAGCGTGACGGTGGTGCCGGCCGCCGTGACGGCGGGATCGCAGACGATGTTGGTCGAGGTCACCTTGCGCAGGAAATCGACCACATCCGAGATCGGCGTATCGTTGAAGTCGACGGTGACATGCTCCTTCATGCGCTTGCCGAGCTTGACGTCCTCGGAACCGGTGGGCGCGGTGATGAGCAGGTTGTTGCCCCAGTGGCCGATCGACACACCGCCATCGTCGTCGACCGCGCTGGCGGGGGACGTAAGCAGCAAGGAGAGCATCCCGACGCCGATACCGGAGACGACAGCGGACCGCGCGATATGGAGCCGACGCATGGTGCTCATGATGGCCTCCCTGGTTGCAGTCTACACGGCGCCGAAGTCGCGGGTATTCAAAGCTCCCGAGGTCACGCCATGGCGGTGTGTGGCGCGCCTGGTGACGGGATCCGCCTGGGGCTAGGCCAACTCCGGAGTGGCGATTGGGCTGGCCTAAGCTCCTGCGCCGATGGGCGTAGCATGGTTTTTTTGCGGAACCTCAAGGGGCCGGGCACGAGTCTTGAGCATCACTTATCGTTTGTCCCGTCCACCCAGCGGCGACCATGCGCGCCCCACTTCCAGTACCTCACTTCAGCAACACCTCGCTCCAGAACCACACTGCCAGGGCCCAGCGTTCCATGCGTAACAGCTTCATGCCGCTCATACTCGTCCTCGGCGTCACCGTCATGGCCATTCCCATGATCATGAAGGCGCCGCCGCGCGGTTCTGGCGGGCCCGAGATCAATCCCGGTGTGTTCTGCCCGTCGCAGAAGGCCATCTACCAGGTCGCATCCCTGCCAATCGCCGCCGAGAACCGCGCCACGTGGATATCCATCGCTCCTAAACCCGAGGGCGGCGCCGGTCCAGGACTCGATCTCCGGCGCTTCATCGTAGTCTCGGGCGAGGATCATTCGCCACTCACCGCCGCGGTGATGTACGCGCTCGCCGAGACCATCACCAAGCGCGGCGGCGCGGCGATCCTCGATCCGCTGCGCGGGCCGGCTTCCGACACCGGCCAGGTGCTCGCGCTCGGCGCGTCCTACGTCATCCGCGTTGCGACCATCGATGGCGCGACGCCGCAGGCGACCAGCGGCGCATGCGCCGCCGTCATCCGTTGCCGCACCTCGGCCGTGCGCCTGCCGGCCGCCCATCCAGCGGCGCGCCTGCAGCAGAACGGCGGCGAGCATGCCTCGGTGCTGTCCATCGCCCATCACAGCACGGGCGGCCAGGGATCATGGCCGAGCTGGTACGCGGGCTTCGGCCGCGGCATCGCCGAGACCGTCATCGACCAGCTCGGAGCCGGGGCGCCTGCTGGCTCCGCCGATCTCGAACTCGCCGACTGGGGCAGCCAGCTGCCGCAGCCGCCGCAGGCCGATACCCTGCGCTGGACCGCCGCCTTCCAGCACCAGCTGGTGCGCGGCTGGATCGGCCGCGTCGCCGGCAAGACCACCATCGCGCGTGATGGCTCGACCGAACCCGCGCTCGCGCAGCTCGAGCGGCACCTGGGGAAGGGGGGTTGGAAGCGGGTTGAACAGCCCGGAGCCG
Organism: Planctomycetota bacterium; assembly: GCA_038231435.1. Lineage (GTDB taxonomy): Bacteria > Planctomycetota > UBA11346 > UBA11346 > UBA11346 > JACCZE01. Next base: position 11,270 of record JBBRLJ010000039.1, on the reverse strand, counting down.
GGTTGCTCCAGGAATGGGAGCGCGCGCAGGAATCCGCGTCCCATGACACGGATGCGAAGGCCACGAAGGAGGGCGACGCCAAGGACGAGCTCTCGTCGCGCCTGAGCGTGCGCGAGGACGACGCCGGTTACGACATCATCGCTTGGCAGGAGCGGCCGCATCCCGCCGAGCTGTTCCAGCAATGGCTCGACGCGGCGACCGACGGCACCGAACCGGCAGGCGAGCGCGCCCGCCGCGAGCTGGTGCCCGAACGCACGCGCCCGCCGGCCCCCAAGCCTGAGGCGGTGCGCGAGCGCGCGCTACGCGCCCTGGCGCGGCATCTCGACTGCGAAGCCATCCCCGAGGAATTCCGCGCCCGCGCGCGCATACTGGTGGCCGGCGCACCGGTTGCGCCTGCGGCGCCCGCGTCCGCCGCGACTCCTGCCGCGACTCCTGCTGCGGTACCAGCGCCATGAAGCGTTCCGGGAACGCGCGCACGCGTCCCGAGATCCTCGCTCCGGTGGGTTCGGCCGAGTGCCTGCCGGCCGCGGTCGCCGGTGGTGCCGACGCGGTGTACCTGGGCTTGCGTCATTTCAACGCCCGCGGACGGGCAGCGAACTTCCGCAAGGCTGATCTCGCGCGCCACGTCGACTACCTGCACGGTCACGGCGTGAAGTGCTACGTGGTGATGAACACCCTCGTCCATGACGACGAGTATCCCAAGGCGCTCGAGCTCGCGGCCTGCGCGCGCGACGCGAGCGTCGACGCGGTGATCGTCCAGGATCTGGGCCTCTGGCACGCGCTCGGGCGCGAGCTGCCGGGGCTCGAGCGCCACGCATCCACGCAGATGACGGTGCACGATCCGAGCCAGGTCGAGGCGCTGGCGCGGCTCGGCGCCGAGCGCGTGATCCTGGCGCGCGAGCTGACCCTCGCCGAAGTCGACGCTTGCACGCGCTCGGCGGAGAAACTGGGCATCGAGACCGAGCACTTCGTGCATGGCGCGCTGTGCTACGCCTTCAGCGGCCAGTGCCTGATGTCGAACTTCGCCGGCTGCCGCAGCGCCAACCGCGGCACGTGCGCGCAGAACTGCCGCTTCGATTACCGGGAAGAAGGTCCGTCAACGGGTCCATCAACAGGAGAGAACGGACGGTCCGAGGATACCATGCTGTCCATGCGCGACCTGTCGCTGGTCGCGCGCGTCGGCGAGCTGGCGGACATCGGCGTAGCCTCGCTGAAGATCGAGGGGCGCCTGAAGGGCCCCGAGTACGTCTACACCGTCAGCCGGGTCTATCGCGAGGCGGCCGACGCCTGGGAGCAGGGGCGCAAGCCGGATCTCGCGCGGGCGCGTGAACTGCTCAAAGACGTGTTCGCGCGCGCGAATTCCGACGCGCCGCTCGCTGGCGACTACGCCGAGAGCGCCCGGCTGCACCGCTACGATCCGGTGCAGGATCGCGCCCCGGATGCGACCGTGGTGAGCGCCGACCGGGCGCGCGGCGAGCTGGTGGTTGAATGCCGGAGTGAGATCCGCCCTGGACAGGGCTATGCGTTCTCGGTCGGGTTCCACAACGGCGGTTTCCTGGTCACGCGCGCCGAACGCGGTTCCAAGCCGGGAACCTGGCGGCTGGCCGCGCGCATTGCCGAGCACGGACCACGCCTGCCAGCGGGTCTCGCGCTCTTCCGCAACGCCGACCACGAGCGCAAGCGCGAGGCCACCGCGGCGATGGCGCGCGTGCCGGTGCCGGAAGCAGGCACGGCGACGATCGGGGTCGACTTGATCGTCAGCGGACGCCCCGGGCAGGCGCTGAGCGCCGACGCGGTGACCAGCGATGGCCGAACGGCAAGCTCGCAGAGCTCTGAGCCGCTGCGCGCAGCCACCAACGCCCCGATCGACGAGGCGATGGTGCGAGACAAGCTCGGCGCGTTCGGCGGCACCGCCTTCCATCTCGCGGGTCTCGAGCTGCGCCTCGACGGCGCCTGCTTCCTGCCGGCGTCGGTGCTCAAACTGGTGCGCCGTACGCTCGTCGACGCCCTCGTGGCCCAGGTGCCCGCGGCACCGGCGACGGCGCCTACCGCGCCGTCCTTCATCGCGCCCGAGGTCGGCACCGCCCGCCGTCGCGAGACGCGGCTATGGGTCGCGGTCGGCAGCCTGGCTGCGGGTCGGGCGGCGCTCGCGGCCGGCGCCGATGCGGTGTGGCTCGACGACGCCACCCTCGATCTGTGGTCGGCGTCCCCGCCCCGGATCGATGCTGACGGCTTCGCTTCCGGAAGCCTGTGGCTGCGCCACCCGGCGACCGCGCCGCTCTCGCCGCATCTCGCGGCGATCGGACTACCGGTGGTCGCCGGACACATCGGCGCCCTCTCTGCTGCCCATGCCGCCGGCCTCGAAGCGATCGCCGACGTCTTCTGCAACGTCTACTCCACCGAGACCATGCGCGCGCTCGCCGCGCTCGGCGCCTCGGCGGCGGTCATCAGTCTCGAGTGCTCGGGCCGCGAGATCGCCCGCCTCGCGGCGCGCTGCGCCGGGCTCGCGCAGCCGCGATTGGCGCTGGTCGCGGCGGGGCGGCTGCCGGCGATGCTCACGCGCCAGGATCATGGCCTGGCCCCTGGCGGCGTGCGCGCCATCCGCGCGAGCCACCGCGACGGCGGCCTGCCCTACGAGGTGCAGCGCCGCCGCCGTGACACGGTGATCTGGGAGGGACGTCGCCTGTGCGCGCCCGAGCACATCGTGCCCACCGCCGGCCTGGTCGACGCCTGGGTGCTCGAGCTCGCCGATCTCGCCCCCGAAGCGGTGGCCGAACTGGTGCGCGTGTACGGCGGTTTGCGCGACGGCGCGCTCGAGCCCGAGCGGGTGCGCGAAGCGCAGGCGGCGCACGCCCCGTTGGGGCTCTTCACCGGGCATCTCCACCAGGGCAGCCGGGAGCTGGACCTGGTGGTCGAGGAGATGGAAACTGGCGTTACGCAGGCGGATTGACCGCCGCTGTCGTCACTGCCGACTGTAGGCCTGTGTACGCCTCCGCTCAGTCCGCCGACGCACTCATTTCCGGGCATCGTCCAGGGATCTGTCGAGGTCAGTCGAGGGATCAGAGCCCGCGGCGGATGACCGATCCCTGGAACCTGATCTCGAAGCGGTAGCGCGGACGCTTCACGCAGATGATGTAGTTGGTCGCTGGGTCGATACGCGTCGGGATGTCGCGGCCCTCGACGGTGCCGGTGGCACGGTAGCCGCGCTCGTTGAACACGTCGATCAGCATGTTCATCGCCAGGGTGTTGGCGAAGATCTCGTTCTCGGTGGTGATCTTGGCCAGGCCGGTGATGCCGTGCAGCAGGATCACCGGCATGAACTCCTGGTCGATGACCGTGATCACGCGCTTGAACAGCGCTGCGTTTTCACGCTGGTACGAATCCAGCCGGCGCACCAGGTGCTGGCGCGCATTGAGCACGATGTCGGACGCCAGCGGGATGTGGTTGATCGCGTCGAGCGTCTCGTCCTCGAGCTCGAGCGAGCTCTGGTACTGGAATTCACGATTGATGTTCTTCTCGACGGTGGCGATGTCGGCCTGGGCATTGATGACGTGGAAGTGGAAGACCGCCTTCAGTGTCTGGAGCACGCCGTACGTGTGCTCCATGAACAGACGGTAGCGTTTGCGCGCGGCCTCTTCGCTGAAGTCGGTCGGACGCTCCTCGATCAGCGTACCGACGCCGGTCTCGGCGACGCGCTGGTTGTGCGACATCGCCATGCGGCCGCGCTTCATCTGGCGCTCGACGGATTCCTTCTCCTCGCAGTAGAGGATGGTGATGTGGAAGGCGGGCTTGGGGAAGAACGGCGCCTGCGGCGAATTGCGGAACTCGTTGCGCAGCTCGAGCATCTTCTGATAGAAGAGCTTCAGACATTCGACCTGGATGCGGGTGCGTGGGAAACCATCGACCAGCACACCGTTCTCGTACGCGGGATCGAGCAGCTTGCGGAAGAGCAGCGCGATCACGTCGCGGTCGCCGACCAGGTTGCCGGCGTCCTTGATGCGCTGCATCTCGGGACTGGTGAGCAGGTCGGAGGTGACGATGGGTGGCGCGGTGATGCCGCGCTCGCGCAGGATGAACGGCGTGTTGGTGCCCTTGCCCGATCCCGGCGCGCCGCCGAACCAGATGATCTCCTTCGGGAAGCGCAGCTTGTCCTTGCCAGGATCGGCGAGCATGCGGTTCCATGCGTCGCGGAAGATGAGCGCCGACTCCTCGACCGCCGGCTCGAGCACGGTGTCGGTGTCCTTGGTCACGGCCTTGGCGCGTTCGGTCATCTGGTCCTCTGGCGAGAGCTCTGGAGCAGGGTCGGTGCGGTAGCGGATGTGGTTGCTGATGTGGTTGCGGGGATCGGAGCGGAGCCGACGGGTGAGCGTGGAGCGCTTCCCACCTGGGCAAGCCGCACTGTGGCGGACGGGATCAGGGTCAATCCATCGGCGCGGTATGCGGGATCGGCTCGGCCGGCTCGACCTGGAGGTGCGCGAGCGCCTCGGCGGCCTCCTCGGGCGAATCCACCAGGTGGAACAGGTCGAGGTCGCCGTGCGAGATGTAGTGGTGCTCGTGATCCATCTGGCTCTTGATCCAGGCGAGCAGGCCGTGCCAGTACGACTTCCCGTAGAGCACGATCGGGACCGGCGAGATCTTGCGGGTCTGCACCAGGGTCGCGCACTCGAACAACTCGTCGAGAGTGCCGAAGCCGCCCGGCATCACCACCACTGCCGCGGTGTGCTTGAGGAACATCACCTTGCGCACGAAGAAATAATGGAAGTCGACGCGCACGTTGATGAAGCGGTTGCCGCTCTGCTCATTGGGGAGGCGGATGCATAGGCCGACGCTCTGACCGTTGGCATCGGCGGCGCCCTTGTTGGCGGCTTCCATGATGCCGGGTCCGCCGCCCGAGATGACCGGGAAGCCGCGCGCGACCGCGTTGCGCGCGATCGCCTCGGTGGCTTTGTAGTACGGATCCGACGGCTTGGTGCGCGCCGAGCCGAAGATGGTCACGGCCTTCGGCAATTCGCTCAGCTGCTGGAAGCCCTCGACGAACTCGCCCATGATGCGGAACATGCGCCAGGCGTTCTGCTCGGTCTTGGAAATCGGCATGTCGGATGGAATCCTTGTCGTGGCGCCGAGAGGCGGAGGCGATGTGGGGATGGAGCGGAGGGGGAATCATCCGCCCGTCCGGGTGGTGGCAACCGTCGTCCCCGCCAGCGTCTGCGTGATCAGTCATATGGATATACACCGCCACCGGTGACACCGCGCGCGTGATCCGTGCGCGCATGTCCGGCCATTTCCCTTGCCGCGCTGGCGCCGGCGCTAAGACGTGTGCATGAGCTTCCAGCTTTCGTCGGCTAAGTGGATGATTGTATCCGCCTCCAGTGCCTAGCACGTGGAAGAAGCCGTGATGTCCCTCGACCGAGGGCGGCCTTCCACGAGAAGGCCGCCCTTTTTGCGTTTCTGGTATTCCCCGCATCGCCTTCACCGACCAGTCACCGACTCATCACCGACAGATGACCCATCAGGAGAACCCCATGTCCGCCGTAGCCATTCCCTCGCGCATGTCGTGGAAAGCGCTCGCCGCTGCCACCGCCACCACCCCCCACCCTCGGCTTCCGCAAGGAACACGTCATGAACGACCACACCGCTAGCCCCGCCATCCCCCGCGACAGCCTGACCGCCCGCGAGCGCCTGTGTGCCGCCGTGGCGATGCTCACGCCTGATTGGGCCCCCGTGGCGGACTTCCTCCCCCAGGATGCCCCGATCGTCGACGCCTGGTCGATCGCCCGCGCGCTCTGCGCCAATGATCGCGCCGGAGCCATTCATCACCTCGACCGCTTCCTCAGTGCCCATGACGCCGCATTGCGCGATCTGGCGTGGCGTGCTCGCCATCGCAGCGGGCCGACGCCGCTGCTCGACGACATCGCCCGCACGCTCGCCATCGTCATCGATATTCCGGTCACTGCGTGAACACCGTACCGTGGCGCATCAAGGCCTCGTGTCCGCGAATTCTAAACCATCTAGCGGTCGGCTTCCCGGGGGGCAGCGCGGAGCGCGATGTTGGGGGGCCGTAGCCCCCTAACTGAAAGCCGCGACTGCAAGGCGGCGTAGAGGGTCTCGACGTCGACGCGGCTGACGCCTGGGAGGGTGTCGACTTCGCCGAGGGTGCGTGGGCGCAGCGTACCCAGGCGCAGGCGGCCTTCGTGGCTGAGGCAGGGGATGGCTGCGTAGTCGAGATCCACCGGCAGCACCAGATCGCGGAAGCGCTTCAGCTGCTCGATGCGCGCGTCCTGGCGCTCGAGGTAGGTCGAGTAGCGCATCTCGATCCATGCCTGTTCGGCGACCTCGGCTGGCGCGGTGGCGAGCGCTGGCACCAGCGCCGCGGCTCGCGCCATGTCCATGCCTTCGCCCGCCACCGTGCGGCGTACCACGTCGGTCACGCCCGCGAGCAGCGCGCGCACGTCGCTCTCTTTGGCGGCGACGCGCTCGGCGCGCTCAGCCGGCACCAGGCCGACGCGCGCGGCGAGGGGGGTCAGGCGGCGGTCGGCGTTGTCGGCGCGCAGGTGCAGGCGGTGCTCGGCCCGGCTGGTGAACATCCGGTACGGCTCCTCGGGCAGGCGCGTGACCAGGTCGTCGATGAGCACGCCGATGTAGGCGTCGGCGCGCGAGAGCGTCAGCGCCGCGCTGGCGCCAGCGCGGCCTGCGTCGAGGGTGAGCGCGGCGTTGGCGCCGGCCATGATGCCTTGCGCGGCGGCTTCCTCGTAGCCCGAGGTGCCGTTGATCTGGCCGGCAAGATACAGGCCCGGCAGCGAGCGCACCGCGAGGGTGTGGTCGATCTGGTCGGGCGCGACCACGTCGTATTCCACTGCGTAGCCGTAGCGCAGCACATGCGCGCCGGCGAGCGCGGGGATCTCGCGCAGGACCTCGTCCTGGACGTCGATCGGCAGGCTGGTGGACAGGCCGTTGACGTAGATCTCCTTGGTGGCGCGGCCCTCGGGCTCGAGGAACAGGTGGTGGCTCTCGCGGTCCTTGAAGCGCACCACCTTGTCCTCGATGGACGGGCAGTAGCGCGGGCCGACGGATGCGATCTGGCCGTTGTACATCGGCGCGCGGTGGAGATTGGCGAGGATGCGCGCGTGCGCTTCGGGCGTGGTGTGGCACATCCAGCAGCTGATCTGCGTCTGGGTGATCCTGGTGGTGAGGAAGCTGAATGGCGGCGGCGGCTCGTCGCCCGGCTGCTCCTCGCACAGATCCCAGCGGATCGAGTCGGCGTGGATGCGGCAGGGGGTGCCGGTCTTGTGGCGCAGCAGGCGCAGGCCGAGCTTGGCGAAATTGTCCGACAGGCCCATCGCCGCCTGGTCGCCCATGCGCCCGCCCGCGGTGCGCGTGTCGCCCTGATGCATGAGCGCTTTCAAGAACGTACCGGTGGTGACGACCACGCGGGTGGTGGGCAGCATGCGCCCGTCACGCAGCGCGAGACCGGTGACGCGACGGTCGGCTCCGGGGCTGGTGAGGATCTCCCACGCCTCGCCCTGCACGAGGAACAGGTTCGGCGTCTCCTCGAGGCGCTGCTTCATCCACGCGCTGTAGGCGGCCTTGTCGCACTGCGCGCGCGGGCTCCACAGCGCGGGGCCCTTGGACAGGCCGAGCATGCGGAACTGGATGCCGGTGGCGTCGGTGGCCTGGCCCATCAATCCACCCAGCGCGTCGACCTCGCGCGCGAGCTGGCCCTTGGCCACGCCGCCGATCGAGGGGTTGCAGCTCATCTTGCCGATGGTGTCGAGATTGCCGCTGACCATGGCGGTGCGCCGCCCGAGGCGCGCCGATGCCGCGGCGGCCTCGATGCCGGCGTGCCCACCGCCAACGACCACGACATCGAAGGGGAGCGGGGGCACGCCCATACTATGCAGACGAGCCCAGGCAGAGAAGCGCGAGCGGCTGTGGTCCGCAGGGGTAAAAAAGAAACGATAATGGTCGGGGCCCAGGGGGCGAAGCTCCCGATTTGAAGCCCGAGCGGCGCCAGCCGCGAGCGACCGCCGAGCTCCGGTTTGCGTGAATAATGGGCGCAGCCCATCACGCAAACTTTTTGGTCCGCAGGGCCAAAAAGAGCAGGGACAAAGGTCGTGGGGGTTTGGGGGCGAAGCCCCCGATTCTAAGCGGATTTCAGTTTGCGGACAAATTCCACGAAACCGGCGGCCTGCGCTGCGAGACGCGCGACCAGCTTGGGCTCGATCAGCTTCCCATCGGCGTCGAACTGCTTGAAGCTGTCGCCGATGAACACCCGGTTCGGGAAGATGTAGGCGTTGCGGTAGCCGGCGACGCCCTGGAAGTGCTCGACCGAGCGCAGGCTCGAGAACTGGCCGGCGCTCAGCCCGATGAACGCACAGGGGCGTTGGCTGAAGCCTTCGCGCTCGGGCAGCATGTCGACGAACAGCTTGAGGATGCCGGGATAGCTGCCGTTGTATTCGGGCACCACGAACAGCGCGGCGTCGCAGGTCAGGAAACGCGCGACCAGCGCCGCCACTGCTGGCTTCGGCTGCTTGTAGGCGAACGGGTCGAGGAATTCCACGCCGAGATCGAGGGTGAGCAGGTCGACCTCGCAGCCGAGCGCGGCGTAGTCCGCCGCCACCAGCTTCGCGAGCTTCAGGGTCAGGCTACCGGCGCGGTTGGTGCCAGGGACGACGGTCAGGCGCACGTGCGCTCCGCCGGCACCAGGCCTGCCGCCACGCCGGATCCAGCGCTCACGCCAGCCACTCGGTGTGGATGGGCACTCCCGGCTTGTCGAGGCGCTCGTAGGTGTGGCTGCCGAAGGCGTCGCGTTGCGCCTGCGTGACGTACGCAGGCAGGCGCGCGGTCGCGTAGCTCTCGATGTAGGCGAGGCTCGCCGACAGCGCGGGCACCGGGATGCCGGCCGCGATCGCCGCGCCCACCACCTTGCGCAGCGCGGGCACGGTGCGCGCGATGTCGGCCTTGAACTCGCCCGCAATCAGCAGGTTGGCGAGATCGGGCTGCTTCTTGAAGGCCGCGGTGATGCGGTCGAGGAACACCGCGCGGATGATGCAGCCGCCGCGCCAGATCGCCGGGATCGAACCGATGTCGGTGGCATAGTTACGCTGCGCGGCGCAGGCCTTGATCATGGTCATGCCCTGCGCATAGGCCGAGATCTTCGCACCGTAGAGCGCATGCGCGATGTCGGCGGCCGCGATGCCGGTGACCTTGGAGCGCGGCAGCGCCAGGGCCTTCTCGGCGGTCTCGCGCTCGCTCTTCAGGCTCGAGACGATGCGTGCGTCGACGGCGGCGGTGATGGTCGGGATGGCGACGCCGGCTTCGAGCGCGGCCATGGTCGTCCACTTGCCGGTGCCCTTTTGCCCGGCGGCGTCACGGATCGCGTCGAGCAGGAAGCCGCCCTGCTTTTCCGGGTCGGCCTTCGCGGCGATGTTGCCGGTGAGCTCGATGAGAAAGCTGCCGAGCTCGCCCTTGTTCCAGTCCGTGAAGGTCTTGGCGCATTCGGCATGGCCGAGGCCCAGGCCGCGGTGCAGCAGGTCGTAGCACTCGGCGATCATCTGCATGTCGCCGTACTCGATGCCGTTGTGCACCATCTTGACGAAGTGCCCGGCCGAGCCGTTGCCGCACCAGGTCACGCAGGGTTCATCGTTCTTCGGGCCGGCTTTTGCGGCGATCTGCTTGAGGATCGGCATCAGCTTGTCGACCGCGGCGCGATCGCCGCCGGGCATGATCGCGGGGCCGATGCGCGCGCCTTCCTCACCGCCCGAGACGCCCATGCCGACGAAGTTGAAGTTCTTGGTCTTGGCGAAGGCGTCTCTGCGGTCGGTGTCGGCCCAGTGCGCGTTGCCGCCATCGACCAGGATGTCGCCTTGCTCGAGCAGCGGCGCGATGCCCTCGATCACCGCGTCGGTACCCTTGCCGGCCTGGACCATGATGATGATGCGGCGCGGCTTCTTGATGGCGGCGACGAAGTCCGTGAGCTCTTTGCAGGCGACGAAGCGCGCACCTTTGCCGTGCTCCCACTTCAGCACGTCCTCGGTCACCGACCAGGTGCGGTTGAAGATCGCCACGGTGTAGCCGCGGGACTCGATGTTCTTGGCCAGGTTGCGGCCCATCACGGCCATGCCGATGACGCCGGCGTCTGCAGTCGCGTTCATGTCGGAAACCCTCATTCGTGCTGTGGATGCTGTCCGTTCCCGCGTCCCGGTGGACGGTGGACGGGGTTCGCGTGGAAGGGAGGCACAGCGTGCGCGACCATGGCGCGCGGTCTAGGGGCTTGTGGCGCGGCTTCAGACCTGGGCGCCCTGGGCGCCGTGGGCGCCGGCCACCCGAGCTCGGCGGTCGATCGCTCCATCCGGCTAGGCGCTCCAGCGGCAGCATGCCCTTCTACCAGGAGCAGCTTGCTTCAGGAACAGCTTGCCTACAGGGGCAGCATGCCCTGGTAGATGCCGTGCTCCGACCCGGGGATGGGGATGGCCCCCGCGGTCTTGGCGTAGAAGTCTGCCGGACCGACCCCGCCGATGATGGCGTAGGCGTAGCCCTGCTCGCGCATGGCGTGCAGAGCGGTGAGCAGCAGCGCCTTGCCCAATCCACTGCCCGTGAAGTCTTTCGCCACGCCCATTGGCCCGAGGAAGCCCTTGCCGGTGGCCTCGTGGCAGGCGAATCCCACCAGTTCGTTTCCCCGCACCGCCAGGATGCACGACACTGGCAGGCGTGAGAAGCACGCCTCGCATTCGCTCGCCCAACCGGTCGAGAAGTGTTTCAGCACCCACGCCACCACCACCTGCCGCTCGGGCGTGATCGCGGCGCGGATCGCGCTCCCCTGCTCGCGAACTTTCACGACGGCCGGCAGGTGATCGGGCAGATCGTAGAGGCGCACGAGCATGTCGGGCATGCGCGCAGGTTCGCGGGCTCTCGCCGCGGCGCAATCTGGGCCGCCGTCGTGGACGTTGGCCTGACTGGCACGAGATGAGAAAAACAGCGCGCCGGGAGGGATTCGAACCCCCAACCCTCGGATTCGAATCCGAATATCCGGTTTCGGGAACATCATGATTGTCTGAAACCATCGGTACCTGGAAGTCCAGGGAGACGCGTGAATTCCAGCTGCCTAATATTGTCGAATAACAAAATTTTTCGGGTCTCATGCAGGACCGCAGACAGCTTGACGGGGTCTGAGGACGGCGGCCCTGGCCCGGCGGAACAGGTAGAGCAAGGACCTGATGCCGTTGGCGCGGTGGATCAACCTGGAGACGAGGTTGTTGAATCCCTCCATCTGT
>JBBRLJ010000038.1:0-48264 GCA_038231435.1 Planctomycetota bacterium | reverse complement strand
TGGACGGGGGCCCCATCGCTCCGCGATGGGGCGGGCGCCGAGGGGCGGTGGGCGGATACAATCGGCGTAGCCGATCCGCCCACGATTTCGCAGCGTAGCGAAGAAATCGAGCCACGACAAAGCCCGTGGGGTAGGCCGCTAGGCCGTAGGGGCGGAGCCCCTGACTTAAAGGCCCGTGACCTGGATGCCGGACTTTGCCTGCAGTTCGGCGACGATGCGCTCGTCGGCCTCGACGGTCAGCTCGGTCAGCTCCTCGCCGTAGGACTCGGCGGTGACGGTGACGCGCGATCGCACGAACGAATCCAGCGCGCCGTCGCCGACCGGGAAGCGCACGGTCACCTGTTTGACCCGGCGAGCGACCGCGGTCTTGATCATCTCGCGCAATTGGTCGAGGCCGTCGCCTTTGAGCGCGCTGACCGTCACCGCCTGTTTGTAGCGGCGCCGGAAGGCGAGCAGGATGGTCTTGCTGTAGACCTGGTCGACCTTGTTGAAGACCATGATCACCGGCACCTGGTCGGCCGCGATGGTCTTGAGCACGCCTTCGACGGCGTCGATCTGCTCCTCCATGATCGAGCTCGAGGAGTCGACCACGTGCAGCAGCAGATCCGCCTCGCGCACCTCGGCGAGCGTGGCGTGGAAGCTGGCGATCAGCGTGTGCGGCAGGTTGCGGATGAAGCCGACGGTGTCGCTGAGCACCACGTTGGTGAAGCGGTCGAGGGGCAGGCGCGCGGTGCGGGTGTCGAGGGTGGCGAAAAGCCGGTCCTCGGCGAGCACCCCCGCGGAGGTCAGCGCGTTCATCAGCGTGCTCTTGCCGGCGTTGGTGTAGCCGACCAGGGCGATGTTGAACGCCTCCTCGCGCTTCTGCACCGCGCGGTCCTTGCGCGCCTCGATGTCCTCGAGGCGGCCCTTGAGATCCTGGATGCGCTTGCGCACCTGACGGCGGTCCATCTCGATCTGCTTCTCGCCGGTACCGGTCAGGCCGCCCGAGCCCATGCCGCTCGAGCCGCCGGTGGTCTGGCGATCGAGATGGGTCCACATGCGCTTGAGCCGCGACTTGGTGTACTCGAGCTGCGCCAGCTCGACCGCGAGGATGGCCTGGTGGGTGCGCGCGTTGCGCGCGAAGATGTCGAGGATGAGCTCGTCGTAGTCGAGCACGGTGGTGCCGAGCTCCTCCTCGAGATTGCGCTGCTGGCGCGGGCTGAGCTGGGTATCGAACACCACTTGCTGGGCCTGGTGGTCGGCGATCAGGACCTTGAGCTCGCCGACCTTGCCAGATCCGATGTAGGTTCCCGGCGTTGGCTTCTGCAAGTGTTGCGAACAGGTGGCGACGGCGGAACGCCCGGCGGTGTCGAGCAGGCTGCGCATCTCGGCTTCGCGCTCGTCCTCGAGTTCGCGTTCCTCGGGCGCCGAGGTCAGGACCAGGACCACCGGCATGGTCGCCTGCTGGGTCGCCTTGCTCTTGTCCTTACCCTTGGGCTTACCGCTGGCGTTGCCGGCGTTCTTCCCGGGGAACGGCGTCACGGCGGGGACCGGAATGGGAACGGAGCCGGAGCCCTTGGATGTGCCGCGCTTGCCTTTCAGATCCGTCTCCTGGTCCGACTCTATCCCCCAGGAGGGGGACTCAAGCTCAGCCGGGTCGATCGTTGGCGCTGGAGCCGTGCCATCCGCGATGGTGGACGCTTCAGCGGCGGCGCCGATGATCCCCTCCATGGAGATCGACCCGCCGATCAAGCGCATGCTGGTGGTCGCGATCGCGATCATCGCCAGCACGCAGGTGGCGATGTGGATCTCGGCCGGTCCGCCAGCACTGCCAGGGAGCGTCGAGGACCGTCTCGAGAAGGCCGCGGAGCTCGCGCACCGTGGCAGTCCCGGCGCGGATGAAGCATATCGCGCGACCACCGTCACCTTCCCCGAGGATGTGCGTGGCTGGTTGGCCTACGGGGATCATCTCGCCAGCAAGGGCGACGACGCCGGCGCCGAAGCCGCATACCAGGGCGCCTGCGGCGCATCCGAGAATCGCGCCAAGACCGCGCCAGCGTGGCGGCGGCTCGGCATGATCGCGTGGCGGCACGCGCGCTGGCGCGAGGCGGAGACCGCGCTGAACCAGGCGGTCGCGGGCGAGGACCACGAGGCCGAGCGCGCCTACGCGCTTTTCCGCGCCACCGTGCGGCATTCCGATGATGATGAATGGGCGCGGCGCATCCTCGAGCGCTCGCCCGACGACGCCGCGATGCTCCTGCTGGTCGCCACTTGGATGGCGCTCGCCGGCCACGCCGACGAGGCCGCGTCGCTGTGCGCGCGCGCCTGTTCCGCGCTCGACTGCGCCCCGGCCGCCTTGGCCGGCGCTTCCGATCCGTGGGTGCGCTACCTCGCCGCGCGGTTGCACGCCGCGAACGGCGACGCGCCCGCGGCCGCAGCGTGCCTAGCGGGCGCGCTCGCCCATCCACGGCGCCCAGCGCTCGAGCGCGCGCACCTGCTCGGCGATCCCGCCTTCGCCAACCCGCCGGCGGTGCTCGGCGCGGTCATCGGCGAATGGCCTGAACGCTTGCCCGAGGCCATCCTGCCAGCGCCCGAGCGAGCGGGGGTGCCGCCAGCCGCGCCAGTCGCCGAGACGCCCGCGCCGACGATCGGGTCGCCTCCGGCCACGCCCCGCTCGGGCACGGACGCGGGAGGCGCAGGTGGCGAGCTACCCGCAGTCCCTTGACTGCAGTCCCGTGAGCGAGCGGCGGTGACGGGATCGCTCGATGGCGACCGCCAGCAGGCTGTTGTTTTCCCGCAACCTGCTAGCGTCGAGACCTCGCATGCACGCCGCCTTCCTCACCGCGCTGCTGTGGTCGATGTCATCGGTGGCTTCCGCGCGCGCGGCGCGCTTCATCGGCGCCGTCACCGCCAATCGGCTGCGCCTGACCCTCGCTACCGCGCTGTTGGCGCTTTGCGCGCTCTTGGCCGGCCCGCTGGACGCATTGCCAGGCGTCGGCTGGTTCCTGCTCAGCGGCGCGATCGGCCTCGCGCTCGGAGATCTCTCGCTGTTCCTGTCCTTCGAGCGCCTCGGTTCGCGGCTGCCATCGCTGCTGACGCATTGCCTGGCTGCGCCGCTCGGAGCGATGATCGAATGGCTGTGGCTCGGCCACGGCCTCACCCGCGCCGAAGCACTCGGTGGTGGAGCCATCCTGATCGGCGTCGCGGTCGCGCTCGCCCCCGGCGGGCCGACCGGCATCCCGCGCGCGCGCTTCTGGAGCGGCGTCGGTTTCGGGGTGATGTCGGCGTGCGGCCTGGCGCTCTCGGCGGTGGTCAGCCGCAAGGGCTTCGAGGGCCACGAGCACGTGACCATGAGCACGATGATCGACGTCTCGATGGTGCGCGGTCTCGGCGGCACCGCGACGGTCTGGCTGCTGTGGCCGCTGGCCGCGCTGGTCAGCCGCTCGACGGCCATCCCCGCCGAGCGCAGCTGGCGGCGCGGTTGGCCGTGGCTGGTGTTCTCCGCCGTGGTCGGCCCTGGTGGAGGCGCGCTCGCCTACGTGGTAGCGCTGTCGCAGGCCGGAGCCGGACCGGTGCAGGCGGTGGTCGCGTTGGTCCCGATCATCGTCATCCCGCTGGCCTGGTGGATCGAAGGCGATCGCCCGAGCTGGCGCAGCGTGCTCGGCGGCATGGTCGCGGTGGCGGGAGCGGTCGGGATGGCTATCGGGAGGTAGAAGGCCGATGTGAGAAGCTGAAAGAGCGAAGAGCGAAGTGGGAAGTTCGCAGCTTCCGATGCCATCCTCCTCTTCTGACTTCCGGCTTCTCCCTGACTTCTCCGCTCAGGCAGCCTGCTCGAGCGCCCCGGCCTGCTTGGCCAGCTGCACCCGGCGATGGTAGACTCGGGCCATCAGCAGCGACACCGCGAAGCCGAGGATCATCACCGCCATGATCCCGCAAACGATGTGGAAATGGCCCAGGTACTCGAGCTTGCTCGCTCCCGGTCGCTGCGAGTGATAGTAGACGGTCATGGTCGGGGCCGGGGGATCGGAGATGGTATCGGACCCGGTGAAGGTGCCGGCTGGAGTGGAGTAGGAATACTTCACCGTATACGACGTGGTGGTGACGCCTTTGTGCCGGCGGGTGTTCTCGACGTAATCGTTGTCGAGCGTGGCCTGGGCTGGGACGGCGTGGCTGTAGAAGTCGTAGCTCTCGCGCCACGTGAACGAGAAGGCGTAGATCAGGAGACCGGCAAGGATGGCGAGGCCGATGCACGCGAGGCGATTGGTGCCCGCGCGAGCACCGCCGCCAGACACCTGGCGCTTGCGCGCCTGCTCTTGCCAGCGTCCCATGTCAGTTCGGCGCGGGCTGGGGAGGCTGCTGCTCGGCGAGGCGCTTGCGGTTCTCGCGCCGCTCCTCGGCCGCCTCGAACTCGGCCATGACCTCAGGAGTCACGTCCTTGCCGCCAGCGAGGTTGTTGATGATCGCGATCGGCGTGTAGACGAAGCCCCAAGGGAAGCCCCACCAGCCGAGCAGCATCGAGGTCAGGGTGTAGCTGATGCCGCGCCCCATCCGGCTCTCGGTCCCGCGTACGAAGATGATCGGCGAGGGATTCTTGAACGTCATCACCAGGATCGAGATCACCGAGGTGTAGATGACGAACTTGGCGCCCCGATCGATCTCGGATTCGATCTCCTTGAATTCGAGACCTTTGATGCCCTCCACCTTCAGATTGGCCATGTGTGCTCCTGTGGGGGAGTCTACATCACCAGGGGGATGGTTGCACGTGCTTGGTGGGGTGGTTCAGTTCCTCAATGCCTCGACCGGATTCATCTCCGCCGCGAGCCAAGCCGGATAGATCCCGAACCCCACCCCGATCGCCACCGACGTCACCGTCGCCAGCAGCATGATCCACAGGTTGAAGGCCACCGCGAATCCGAACACCGCCTCAATCAGGAACCCCGCTCCAAGGCCCAGCGCCACGCCGAGCAGGCCGCCGAACAGCGAGATCAGCAGCGCCTCGGCCAGGAACTGGCGCAGCACGTCGTTGCGGCTCGCGCCCACGGCGCGGCGGATGCCGATCTCGCGGGTGCGCTCGGTGACATTCGCGAGCATGATGTTCATGATGCCGATGCCGCCGACGATCAGCGAGATGGCGGCGATGACGATGATGATGACGTTGAAGATCTCCTTGGTGCGCTGCGCCTGGCGCATGCTTTCCAGCGGCACCGCCACCGCGAAGTCTCCCGCGTCGTTGTGCAGGTCGCCGACGATGCGCTTGATCGCCAGCGACTGCTCGAGCAGGCGTTCGTCCGAGGACATGCGCAGCGAGATCGCGTCGAGCTGGCTGTCGCGTTCGTCCTTGCGGAAATAGGCGCGTAGGCTGGCGTACGGCAGGTAGACGTCGTGGTTGCGGTTGGTGATGGCGAGATCGGCGATGTCGCTCTCGGTGAAGGCCTTCTTGCCCATCACCCCGACGACGGTGAACGGCTCGTCGCCGATCACCACGGTCTTGCCGCAGGCGTCCTCGCCCAGCCCGAGTCCCTTCGCCACGTCTTCGCCGATAGCGCATACGCGTGCGCGCGCGGTCTCGTCGCGCGCATCGAGGAAGCGCCCGCGTCCGACGTGGAAGTTGACCACCGACTCGAAGGCGCCGGTGACGCCAAGGGTATTGGCGTCGTCGATCGCCTTGTCGCCCAGGCGTACCTCGGCCTTGATGCCCTTCCATGCCGTGGCTTCTTCGATGCCGGGCACGTAGCGGCGGATGGCCTCGAGATCGCCGACGGTGACGCCGAACGGGTTGGCGCGGCGCACGCGCATCAGGCGGGTGCCCGCGAGTTCGAGGCCGCGGACCTGGATGTTATTCATGCCGATCTGGCGCAGCTGCTCGAGCTGGCGGCGCTTGCCGCCCTCGGTGATCGCGGTCATCGCGATCACCGCCGCGATGCCGAAGATGATGCCGAGCATGGTCAGGAAGCTGCGCAGCTTGTGCGCGAGCAGGCCTTCGTGCAGGGCGATGCGCAGGACATCGGCGCCGAGCACGCGCCCGCGCGATCCGGCATCGCGCTCGGGTACATCGACCCGGCCCACGGCGGGCGCGGCCACCGCACCCGCCGCATCGGATGCAACCCTCTCGTCGCTGACGATCGAGCCGTCGACGATGCGCACCACGCGCTTGGCTTGGGCCGCGACGCCCTGGTCGTGCGTGACCAGCACCACGGTGTGGCCCTGGGCGTTGAGGTCCTTGAAGACCTGCATGATCTCGGCGCCGGTCCTGGTGTCGAGGTTTCCGGTCGGCTCGTCGGCGAGGATCAGATGTGGCCGGCAGGCGAGTCCGCGCGCGATCGCGACGCGTTGCATCTGCCCGCCCGAGAGCTCGCGTGGCGTGTGCGCGGTGCGGCTGGCGAGCCCGAGCTGGGTAGCGAGCGCGACGCCGGAGTCGTGCCGGCGCTGGCGCGACTCGCCGGCATAGACCTGGCCGAGACTGATGTTGTCCACCACCGACAACGAGGGCAGCAGGTTGTACTGCTGGAACACGTAGCCGATCTCACGATTGCGGATACGCGACAGCTCGCGGTCCCCGAGTGTCGAGATCTCGTGGCCGGCGAGCCGGTAGCTGCCGCCGGTGGGCTGGTCGAGGCAACCGAGCACGTACATCAGCGTGGTCTTGCCGCTGCCCGAGGGGCCGACGATGGCCACGAACTCGCCCTCGTCGATGGTCAGGTCGACGCCGCGCAGCGCGTGCACCACGGTATCGCCCATGACGTAGGCGCGCTCGAGGCCCTTGATCTCGATCAGCGCAGTCATCGGTTCCTCGTCCGGCGGCACAGCACGGTGTCGCCCTCGGCCAGGCCGCCGGCGACGATGAACGCATCGTCGCCATAGGGCTCGCCGGTGATGGTCCTGACGCTCTGCGAACGGTCGTCGCCGACCAGCGCCGTCCAGGCGTCGCCGGCGCGGGTGACCGCCCCGAGGGGCAGCCACAGCGCGTCCTTGCGCGCATCGAGGCGCACGCTGACCATGGCGGTCATGCCCTGGCGGAAATCCGCGCGGGTCTCGCCGAGGCGGCAGCGCACTTCGTACTGCGTGACGTCGGCGAACGAAGCCTTGTTCCAGCCGTCATTGTAGTCGGCGAACTTGTCGCGGCCGACGCCGGAGACGCGGTATATCTCGCCTGAGCAGCGGCCGTTGCCGAGCGACGGGAATTCGACCTCGGCGGGCATGCCCACGGCGAGCAGCGAGATGTTCGCCTCGTTGACCTTGGCGACCACCTCGAGGTTCTCAGGGGGGAAGATCTCGATCAGCACGTCCTCTTCATAGACCTTGTCGCCGCCCTGCTTCGGTCGCCCGCCCTCGTCATCCCACTTCACCTTGACGATGCCGCTGACCGGCGCCTTGGCGCTGTTCGGCGGATCCTCCTTGGCGGTCGCGAGCTGCTCAACCATGCGCGCGATCTCGGCTTCGACCTCGGCGCGGCGCTTCGCATCTTCGGCGGTGCCCCCTTCACGGGCATCCTCCTCGAGCGCGGCGAGCTCCTTGCGCGCAAAATCGATGTTGGATTCGATCAGCGCCGGGAAGCGCGAGCTGCGCTGATCGATCGCGCCGCCCAGGCCGTCGACGCGCGCCACCAGCACGTCGACCTCCTTGTCGAGGATGGCGAGCGCGCGGTCGTGGGCGAGCTGGGCGCGCTCGGCGCGAGCGTCCGCGATGTCGAGCTTCATCTTCGCCTCGGCGAGCGCTTCGGGGGCGGCCGGGCGCTCGGCGATCGCCAGCTTCTCAGTGACGATGCCGAGCTGGCTCTTCGCGGACTCGGCCTGGGCCTCGAGGTCGTCGAGCGCCGAGCGGCTCAGGGCGCCATCGGCGAAGCCGAGCCTGCCCTGGTCGCGCTTACGCTCGGATTCGGCCAGGCCGATCCGTTTCGACTCCTCATCGAGTCGCAGCAGTTCGGCCTGCACGCCGCGCTTCTCGATCTCGATGCGGATGAGATCCTCGCGCTCGTCGGCCTCGCGCGCCGCGAGCTCCTGCGCGGCCTGGTCGCGCGGCTCCTTTGCCCGGTCGCGCGACTCGCGCGCGGCGATGAGCTTCTTCGCCAGCTCGGGTATCGCCGTCTGCAGGGCATCGAGTTCGGCGCGGGCGGTCGCCAGGCCCTTGAGCGCCTGTTCGCGCTGCTCGCGCTCCTCGGCCTTGAGGTTCTCGGGCGCGGTTGCCGCCGCCGCCGACAGCTCGTCTACGCGCGCTTGCGCGCGCAACGCCGAATCGCGGCTGGCTTGCAGCGCGTCGAGTGCGTCCAGATGCGCATCGAAAGCGGTCTGGTAGGAGTCCTGCGCGTCCTCATAGCGCAGGCGCACCTTTGCGGTCTCGGCCTCGTGTGGCAGCAGCTTCTCGTGCAGCCGGATCAGCTCGCCGCCTCCGGCCGGGGTGGCGGTGATGATGCGGTAGCGCACGCCTTCGAGCTCGCGCGCGCGTTTGGCGGCCGCCAGCTTGCGGTCCTCGGTCTGGCCGGCGTTGGCGCGGCGCATGCGCGCCAGGCGCAGCTCTTGACGCAGGCCGAGCAGCCGGCTGCGGTCGTCGGCGACGCGCTTGAGCTCCTCGTCGTCGGTGAGCGTGAACAGTTTGCCGCCCTTGTCGATCCAGGTGCCGTCGTCGACGATGAATTGCAGCGCCGCGTTGAACGGGCATTTCACCAGCACGGCTTCGCGAGGCACCAGGGTTCCGGCCTCGCGTAGCACGCGGTGGATCTCGCCGCGGTGCACGGTCTCGCGCAGGAAATATTCGGAAGGGGGATCGCGCCGGCGCAGCGTGATCAGCAGGATGACCGCCGCGCCGGCCGCGCAGGCGAGGATCAGGAAGCGGCGTCGATGCGCAGAGCGGAGCGGTGTCATTGCAGGACCAGGTTGCCTTTGGTGCCGGGAACCAGGATCTGGGCGAGGTCCGGTGGCGGCACGAAGTCGACGGTGATGGTGAACACGCCGTCGCGCGCGACCGCGTGGTCGCTCGCGCCCTGGTCGCGGTGGTCCTTGGGCGGCGCGATCAGCCGGCCGATGGAGGAGATCGCGGCTTCGATGCGACGGTTGTTGAACTGGGGGAACACGATCGCGGCGTGGCCGCCCACCGCCATGCGCCGGTACAAGGGCTCTGGGAGCTCGGCGCGCAGCGACAGCTTCGAGAGGTCGAGGATCTCGGCGATCGGGAAACCGCTCCACACCGGGAAATCTTTCTGGAACTTGGCCCGCGAGCGCGTCTGGTCGTTGAAGCCCATCAGGTAGAAGAGGCGGCCCGACGCTGGCGCGTGCAGGTCCTTCACGCGGTCAAACTCCGCCTGCTGGTGGCTGCCGGTCAGGGCGCGTTCGAGATCGAGCTTCGCGGTCATGCCCGACACCCGCTCTTCCACGCGCAGGAGCTGATCGTCGTCCTCGCGCGCGCCGAGCTCGGCGATGGCGTCGATCCACGCGTATTCAGCCGCGCAGACCTTCAACCAGTCGGTGGCGCGCAGCGCCGCGACACGCTGCAGTTCGTGCTGCCGCGCCGAGACGCCCGCCTGGCCGGAATCGGCCTTGGCGGCGGCGTAGCGCGCCGGATCACGCGAGGCGAGGGCCTCGGATCCGGCGAGCAGGCGCTCCTTCGAGCGCGCGGTGATGCGCGACTTGTCGGATTCGGCGTCGGCCTGCGCGCGTGCGAGCGCGGGGATCGCCAGCGCCTCCTCGAGGGCCAGGCGCGCGGCGCGCGCGGTGGCCGCGCGACCGCTCTGCTCGATCGCGGCCTGCACGCCCTTGACGCGGCGGCTCTCGGCGGCGAGCAGATACGCCTGGTTGGCCTTGCGGCGATCACGCTCGATCGCCACCTTCTGCTCGTCGATCATCGGATTGTAGAGCGAGACGATGACCTGGCCGCTGGTGACCATCGAGCCGTCGGGCACCATCTCCTTGATGCGGCCCCAGAATCCGCCAAGCGCCACCGGAGTGCGCAGGGCTGCCGCCACAGTGCCGCCATACATCAGCTCGGGTTTTGGCGCCGCGGTGGCATGCGGTGTGAGCAGGCGCATGCCGGCGGCAATGCCGCGGCAGGCGATGAACTGCTCGCCGACGCGGAAGCCGACCACTTCGAGCGGTTCCTTGCGGCCCTCGACGGTGACGCAGCGCTGGTTGCCGGTCGAGACCACCAGCTGCGACGGCACCGCGCGCAGACCGGCGGGAAGCTTCAAGGCGCAGCTGCAGAGCACGTCGGCGCCATAACGCAGCCTGCCGACCTCGGCCCGGTCGACGGCGATGTCGAGTTCGTTGGCCATGCGATCGAGATCATTCACCGATTCGGACCAGCCCATCGGCGCGCGCGACAGCGCCGCTGGCTGGTTGCTGATGGCCGATACCGTTCCGCGCGCAGTCGCGCCGGTGGCCACCTGCAACGAGACCTCGGCGGTGGCGAGCCGGGCCTGGGCCGCGGCAACCAGCGCGGTGGCGCCGGCTTCCGCGGTCGGCATCTCGGGAGGGGCGGCCGCGCCGGCGGCCTTCAGCAGCGGGGCGTCGTCCTGGTGCACCCGGGCGTGCACGGTCAACTGGGTCGGATCGATGAAGAAGCCGAGCTTCGCGCCGACGTTCCATGGCCGGCCGCCGGGATGGACCCAATCGCGCAGCGTCACCACGCCGGCGAGCGGGGCGCGATAGGCCTTGCCGATGCGATCGCCGAAAGCGACCTCGAGACGGCCGCCGACCACGTCGACATCGATCTCGACCACCACCGCGGCTCCGGCATCGACACGCTTGGAGACGAAGAACGCTCCTTGCCTGGCGCTTCCACCAAATGCGTCGCCATCCGTGCCGGCCTTCCTATCTGCCTTGGAGTCTGCCTTGGAGTCTGCCTTGGAGTCAGCACTGCCATCGGCATCGGGCCTGCCTCCGACCTTCGCCGCGGTGCCGACGCCATTGGACGTCATCCTTCCGGAAACGTGCGCGAGGGCCCCGCTCCAATCCACAGTATCCCCGAAGGTGGCCTTGAGATGGTAGGGTCCGTCGGCGAGGGCGACGCGCCAGGTAGCGAGCCCCTCGACGAGCGCGAGCGTGCGCGGCGGCTTGCCCGCGGCCTTGCCGTTCTGCTTCGGATCCTGCATCGGATCCGGTTTGGCGTCTGACTTGGTGTCGGTACCCACGCGCACGACCATCAGGCCGGTGGCATCCTCGGCCCAGCCGTAGCCGCGCGCTCCCGAGAATACCGCGCCGTCGTCGAGCGCGAATCCTTCCGCAACCGGAGTGCCCGCGGGCGCAAAGGCGATCTTGAGCATCACCGCCGCCGCCGGCGCGCCCGGCCGGGGCGAGATCTCGAGCGAAGAGACGGGAGTATGGTCGCGCGCGTCGCGCAGCGATTCGTGCAGCCGCGTGGCGGCTGCGTCGCGCTCGAGCGTGTCGGCCTCACGCTGGCGGTGCTGCTGGCTGGCGACAGCGGCGATGCGGCTGTTGATGGCGAGCGTCGGATCGGGCACGCCGTTCGCGCCGAGGCCGAGCTGCGTGACCAGCTGGGCCTCGCGCAGGCGCAGCTTGGCGATCGGCAGCGACTCGACGCCACCCGAGGCGATCATCCACTCCGCCTTTGGCGAGAGCGTGTCGATGCGCGCGAGTGCGGCGGCGTCGAGTGCCGCGTCGAAATCGGCGTCCGACAGCTGTCCTGCCTCGTGCTGGATCCGCGCCGCCTCGGCGGCGCGCGCCGCGCTGGCCGCGTTCTGCTCGGCGAGATCGAGCGCGCCCTTGAGCGCGGCGACCTTGCGCGTGTCGATCACCGTCGCGGTGGCGAGCGCCGCGCGGCAGGAATCGAGATCGCCGCGCAGGCGCAGCCGTTCATCGAGCAGCTGCTCCATGTCCTGCTCGAGCCGCAACGAATGCAGCTCCAGCGTACGCTCGGCGGCCACCAGCTCCGAGCGCAGTTGGGGCAGGCGCTGTTCGACCATCTTGGCGTCGAGGACGATGATCGGATCCCCGGCCAGGAGCTGCGCTCCTGCCGGACACACCCGATCGATGACCAGATCCTTCGCATCGCTCTGGATCGCGACCGAGCGAGCCCGATCCGACTGCACATCCCCCCAGAAGCTGAACGTCGCCGTCTGCTCCCCTTCGGGTACCACATACACCGCATCCTCGGCTCTCGCCACGCTTCCGATCGCGAGCAGAGCTGCGACTACGGGACCAACGGCGTGACCAACGAGACGAATCAGCCATGGGATCGAGCGCGTCGCGCCATCGGCGCGCGCCTCCCAGTCCATCCTTCTCCCTGCTTCCAAGGGGGCAGCGCGGCGCGCGTTCATGCGGGGCCGTAGCCCCCCATGGCCGCCCTCGCGGGCAGGGCCCGCGTGTGGGTGGCGTGCACTACAGGTCGACATAGGCCGTCGTCCCAGGTGGCGCCTGCACCTGTTCATCCTCGGCGAGATCGAAGGAGATGGTCATCAGGAACACCTTCGACGGCACCCCGATGGTGCCGCGCGTGGCCAGTTCGTCGTTGCCCCCGGTGGCATCGGCCACGAACGGCGAGATCCTCGTGACCGTACCGGCGCGCGGCCGCGCGCCGAGCGTGGGACTGGTGAAGGGGATGTCCTGCCCGAGCTTGAAGTGGCCGTCGAGCCGCGCCGGCACCTCGATCACGAAATGCCGCACCGATCCGAGCGGGATGCGGAATGGTTCCATGGTACCGATCTCGTCGCCGATCTCGGTGGGCTTGCCGTTCCACTGGCGGGTCCGGTAGACGCGCCCGGCGGTGGGAGCCAGCACCTCCTGGTCGATCGACGCGGCGCGGTCGCCGCGCAGCTTGCCATCCTCGAGATCGTCATTGAAGCGCAGGGTCGCCCGCGCCAGGGCCGCCTCGTACGCGGCGCGGGCCGCGCTGTAGCTCTCGCGCGCGTCGGTGGCCGCCTCCTCGCTCGAGCGCTCCGCTTCCTCGGCCACCGTCACCGCCAGCCAATCGCGCGCGCGCAGGGTGGCGACGCGCTGCACGTCGGCGCGCTGGCGCGCGAGCCGGGCCTGGGCCACGCTCACCTCGCGCTGGTGGCGTTCGTTCAACGACAGCGATTCGAGCATCGCCGGATCGGCGAGCTCCGCGGCCGCGTGCTCGGCCTGTTCCGCCGCGATCCCGGCGCGCGTCAGGTCCACCTGGGCGTTCGCTTCCTGCTCGTCGTTGCCCGAGAAGCGCGTCACCAGGCGTTCGAGCCGCGCGCGCTCCACCGCGATCGCCGCTTTGTGCCAGGTCAGGAGCTCCTTGGCGAGATCCTTGCCGGCGGTGATGCGCGCGGCGGCGAAGCGCGCCCGCGCGCTGGCCAGTCCGTACTCGTAGGCGAAGCCGGAGAGCCCGGCGTCCTGCCAGCGCACGGATTTGCTCAGGCGGGCGATGATGGCGTCCTTCTCGACCAGCGTGCCGTCGGGGACCACCTCCTTCAGCTGCCAGTTCCAGCTCGATAGCTTCACCGGCTGGAAGCGCGTCGGCTCCACCACCCCGCTCACCCGCAGCACGCCGGTGGCGGCGCCGGCAGAGGACGCGAGCACGCGCTCGCCCGCGGCCAGGCCGGCGGTGACCAGGAAGTCGTGCCCTACCGGATAGCCGGTGATCGCGCGCCGGCTGCCATCAGGGAGCACCACCTCGGGCTTGCGCGCATCGGCCACGCACCAGGTCGGTACCGCCACCGCGGCGGGAGGCGCCGGCACCAGCAGCTCGCAGCGCGCGCGCATGCCTGGGCGCAGCTCGGGCGCGGCGCTGTCGAGGCGGATCGCGCACGAGAACGAACGGCCGTTCGAGCCCTTGTCCGATTCGGGAACGGCGGCGATAGAGAGGATGCGTCCGGTGATCGCGCCGTCGCCTGGCTGGTTCGGCAAGGCATCGACATGGAGCCGCACCAGCCCCAGCCGGGGATGGGTCTCGGACCAGGGTTGGACAAGGCCGCGGAAGCGTTCGGGCAGCTTGAATGCCACCACCAGCTCCTTGGAGTCGAGCACGTACGCGAAGAACGACGCGGGCAGCTTCGCGCCCGGGCGCACGCTCGCGTCGCTGTAACGGACCAGGCCGGTGGCGGTGGCAGGGATCGTGGGATGATCGATGATGTCTTGGCGCAGGGCATTGTCGCGCTCGAGCGCGCGCAGGTCGCCCGCGGCGATCAGCTCGTTGTGCCGCTGCGCCTCCTCGAGCGCGGCGATCTCCCCGGCCACGCCGTGGCCGGTCTCGACGTCGCCGATGTCCTCGTTGACGCCGGCGAGCGCTAGTTCGAGCCGGCGCCGGGTGACATAGCCGGTGTACTTCTCCACCAGCTCCAGACGCAGCCGCGGCACCACCACCGCAGCTTCGGCGAGCGCGCGCTTGTCGCGCGCCTGGCGCAACGACAGGTCGCTGGCACGGCCGGCGCCGGCGAGGGCGTTGACGCGGTCGAACGTCGCGTCGGCGAGATGGAACCTGCGTTCGGCCTCGGCCAATTCGAGGCGCACGATCGACAGGCTGTTCGCGTCGCTCGCCTTGGTCGCGGCGATCTCGGCGGCGTAGGCGTCGCGCTGCGCCTCGAGCTCGCGCTTGGCGGCGCCGAGCTCGGAGACCTGCGATTCGGCGCGCAGGTGGTCGCGCGACTGCTCCTCGCGGCGCTGGCGGATGTCGCGCGCGGCGGTCTCGCGCCACAGCTCGGCGAGATGCGAATCGAGCTGGGCGAGTTCGTCGCCCTCGGCGATCGCCTGGCCTTCCGGAAACAGCGACTTCAACGGGATCCACGCCACCTTCACCGCGTGTCCGATCGGCTGGCGGTTGTCGACCTTGCCCTCGAGCGCGATCGGGACCATCTCGACCGGTTCGGCATGGGCCGAGAGGTCCAGGCGCGCGGCGCCAGCAGCGGCCTGGTCGCCGCAGCCGCCGGGCAGCAGCGCGGCTGCGGCCAGCGCGAGCATGCGCAGCGAACGGTTCACTTCCCCGCGCCCTCGTCGGCTGGCGGCAGCGGCGGGGCCGGAGCAGGGGCCTGAGCCGGATCCGCCGGCGCCGGTGCGAGATCAGCTGGTCCGGGAGGCGACGGAACTGGTGGTAGCGGAGCCTCGCGCGGCGTGGGCCGCGCGTCCGGGGCGGCAGCGCCTTCGGTGGCGTGGCGCGCGTCGAGCACCGCTGGACGGTCTTGCTCTGGCGGGCCCTCCATCTGCGCGGGCAGGGTCGAACGGTAGTCGACGGCGCTGATCGCCTGATCGATGCGCGCGTTCAGCAGCGAGATCTCGGCGTTGTCGAGATCCTGCTTGGCGCGCGTCACCTCGAGGTTGTCGATAGCGCCGGCCTTGTAGCGGGTGAGGGTGACGCGCATCCTCGCCTCCTCGGCAGCCATGCGTTTCGCCGCGAGATCGACGGTCGAGGCGAGCTGCAGGATGCGGCGGTGCGTGGAGCGCAGGCGGGTCTCGAGATCCGATTCCGCCTGGCGAAGCTGGAGGGTCTTCTCCTCGATCTCGTCGCGCATCTGCTGGTAGCGCGCGCGGTCGCCGCGGTTGAGATCGAGAGGCAGCGCGTAGGTGAGGGTCAGCGCATAGACGTTCTGGTCCCCGAGATTGTCGTCGAAGGCGCGGTTGCCGGTCTGTAGATTCTCGGCCGTGAACGCCGCGGTCACCTGCGGCCACAGCAGATCGCGCTGCACGCGCAGCTGGTCGGCCTCGAGGTGCAGCTCGGCGATGCGGTTGCCGAGATCCTCGTGGTGCGCCTTGACCCGCTCCACGTCGTGGTCGATGTCTGGCGGGGCAGGAGAGGGCGCAGATAGGTCCTCGGGAGTGATGTCCATGGCCGCGGTGATCGGCTGGGCCAGACGGTTGAGCAGCTGCTCCTTGGCGTTCTGCACATTGGCGCGCTCGTCGAGCAGATCCGCCTCGGCCTGGTTCAGGTCGATGGTGGCGTAGAGTTCCTCGACCGGCGCCTTGAAGCCGTGGGCGACGTTGTCTTGAACGTTGGCGAGGAAATCGCGCGCATCTTGGACGCGTCGGCTGCGCACGCGCTCGCGCGCCTCGGTACGCTGGATGTTGAAGAAGTCGCGGGTGGTGTCGAGTTCGAGCTGCTTTCCCTCGAGCACCAGCACATTCGCCGCGACGTAGAACTCCTTGTCGGCGATGGAAATGGGCATGCGCTGGCGCAGGTTCTCGGCGATCGAAAACAGCCGTCGCGACACGGTGATGCCGTAGGCGGTGGTGTAGGCGTCGCGCGTGGTGAGGAGATCGCCGTCCTGGTTCCACCCGGTCGAGAGGAACGGCTGCACGTCGAAGCCGATGAGCGGCGCGGTGGCCGAGACCTTGCCTGAACCGGAATCCAGGCCATTGCTCATGGTGTAGCTGGCGTCCAGACGGGGCGCGTAGACCTGGGACTGGGCGATGGCTTGGCCGAGGCGGGCCCGCTCGAGGGCGCTGTGCCTGATGCGGAACGAGCGGTTGGCCGAGAGCGCGAGGCGCAGGCACTCGGCGCGCGAGATCCTGCTCAGATCCTGGGCCGGCGCGCGCGGCGGGACGTGATCCTGGTCGGCGGTGGGGGTCTTCGGGGCTAGCGGCGTGCTGATGGTCGGGGACGTGGGCGGGGGCTCGGAACGGTGCTCTCCGCAACCGGCCAAGGCCAACAATGCGAGTACCGCCGATCGACGGCCCAAGCGGTGGGCGAAGGAACGCAAGCTGATGCGCGGCAAAGTCTTCCCCTGGGGGTCTGACATCATGGCGTGGGCTGGACGGCATTCTACCGGCTGCGGCCCGCGGTGTTGAAGCCGGTGCTGCGGAACGGTGGCTCGCATCGACGGTGACCGGCTGGCCAGCGGCGTTGAAAATACTTCTTTAATTGATTATGTCAATAAGGCCGGGCGCCTTCAGGGTCGTGTAACGTCAGGCTTCGCAGTGTCTTGGCTAAAAATCTGCCCATAGTCCCCAGGCCGAGAGCGGTCACCGGTTGCGGGGTCGTCTCACCCGCCTCGCCGAAATGCCTCGGTCACCAGTGGATCACCGCACGTTATACGCATAACCAAGCCTTCCAGGAGCCCCCCATGCCGCGTCTCGTCCTCTTCGTCCTGCTCGGGTCGTTCGCGTTCGCCTCATCGCCTGCGGCAGAGGATGCCCCCGGCCAGGGCCAGGCGAGCAAGAGCTGGATCGACATCACGCCGACGATCGCCGACAAGACCTATGTCGAGGGCGAGCCCTGGAGCGTGACGGTGGCGTACGACCTGGCCGCCGCCGACGACCATGGCGGCACCACCCTGGCACTGATGGCGGTCGGCCCGTGGGTCGATTGTCCGGACGGCACCTACGAGAAGGAACGCCACCACGTCAATTACTTCGGCGGCAAGCTGCGCGACACCTGCCCGGTCACCGCCGGGCCCGGCAGCCATACCTTCACCTTCACCCTGCCGAAGGCGCTGCCGCGCAACGGTCTGCTGCTGATCTGCCAATTCGCAGATGCCGCGGGCAAGGCTTTCCCGTGGCAGGTGCGCGCCGGGGGCCCGTGGTTCACCCGCGCTTCGGGATTCTTCGAGCTCTCGACCGTGAAGCCCGGGAACTGCTTCACCTACCAGGAGCCGGTGGTGGTGGTGGCGAAGCTGCGCAACGTCAAGGACGCCGGCGCGAAGCACACGCTTGCGGTGAAGGCGTACGACGCGCGCAAGAACGTGATCGACACCCAGCAGGTCGCCTTCACCTCCGAGAAGGACGGTCAGGACGTGCCGATCACGTTGAAGACCGAGGCGCGCGGCATCATCCTCATCGAGGCCGAGGTCGAAGGTTGGGAGAAGCGCGCGACTACCATCTGTCGCATCCCCGACGTGCAGGCAGTAACCAAGGGCAAGCCGACGGCCTTCGGCATGCACAATCTGCTCACGCTGACGAATCTGGCCGAGGCGGAACAGGCGAGCGCGGTCGCCCAGCGCCTCGGGCTGACGGTGTGCCGCAATTTCATCTCGTGGGCCAGCCTCGAGCCCTCGCGCGGCGTGTTCCATTTCGAGACCCTGGACAAGCAGATGGACATCATGCGCGCCCACGGCATCGAGCCCGAGCTGTGCATCCAGGATCCGCCGGTGTGGGCCCTGAAAGGCCCAGCACGCAATGTCGCCTTCCAGGCCTTCGATTGCGATCTCGACGCGTGGCGCGAGTTCGTGACCGCGGCGACCACGCACTACAAGGGCCGCATGTCGGCGTGGGAGTGGCTGAACGAGATCGTTCCCGGTGAGGGCAAGGATCCGGTCGGCAATTACCTCGCGCTGTGCAAGGCCGGCACCGAGGCCGCGCGCGCGGTGGATCCGAAAGTGAAATTCCTGCTCGCTGGCGGCCTGTTCCCGCGCAGCTTCCGCAACCAGGTGCTGAAATCCGGCACCGGCGCCTACGTCGACGTCTTGCCCGTCCATTACTCGGCCGGAGACGGCATCGTCGAGGCGCGCCAGGATCTCGACGCGGCAGGCTGCGCGAAAGCGGCGGTGTGGGACGACGAGAGCGCGCGCGGCGTGAACGCCTGGAACGTGCCGGCGATCGAGGAGGTCGCCAACACCACCCAGAGCCAGTGGCTGATGAGCCAGTGGGTGGACGAGCTCACCGCCGGCGCGGAGCGCATCATCTGGTTCGGCGGCTGGCCCGATCCGTGCGGGGGCTGGAGCTACCTGCTCGACGACATGACCCCGCGTCCTGCGGCGGCGACCCTGGCGGTGCTGGTGTCCAAGCTGCACCAGGCCAAGCCGCTCGGCGCCTTCACCGAAGGCAAGGGCACCTTCGAGCTCTTCGATCGCGGCGGCAAGGCGGTTCTGGTGCTCCTGCCGGGAAGCGATGGGGAGAAGCCAGCGCTGCGCGTCGGTTCGGAATCACTGGTGGCGACCGATTACCAGGGCAACGAGTCCCCCATCGCCGCGAAGGGCGGCAATGCCGAGCTCGCCCTGTCATCGACCGGATCCTTCGTCGAGAACGGTGATCTCGACGTGCTCAAGGCCTACGTGGTGGCGGCGCTGCAGTCGGCCAAGGGCAAGGTCCCGCGCGGCGGCCGGCGCCCCGCGGATTTCCGCACCACCATGATGGTCGGAGAATCGTCCGAGCTGTACGTCAGCCTGAAAAATCCGTATGAGCGCAAGATCGCTGGCAAACTCACCCTGGCCGGGCCCAAGGACTGGCCGGCGATCGCTCCGGTTCCCTTCGAGCTGGCTCCCGGAGAAGATACGGTCGCGATCATTCCGGTGGCGCTGCCCAAGGATGCGAAGGTCGGCGAACATGCGGTGCAGATGCAGGTGTCGTTCGCCTGGGACAAGCTGCCCGCCATCACCAAGCCGGTGATGATCTCGGTGATCTCGCCGGACATGCTCGGCAACCTGTTGAAGAACGGCGGGCTCGAGGACGCCGATCCAAAGAACCCGGGCGCCCCGGCCTCGTGGAGCGGCAAGGGCGAGTGGATCTCGTCAGTGGGCTTGGGCGTCGGCCTGGGCGACAAGGTGATGAAATTCAGCAACTGCCCCGAATGGTCCACCACCAACCAGACCATCCCGCTGTCGCCGGGGGGCACGTACCTCTATTCCGCGTGGTTGTGGAACCAGGGCATCCACGCGGGTTCGAACATCGGGCTGACCATGACCGATGGCACCAACAAGAACCTCTACGACGTGCAGGTGTTCACCGCCGGAGAGAACAACGCCTCCTGGCAGATGTTCACCAGCCACCTCACCGTACCCGATACCATCGCCACCGGGTCGTTCACGCCGGTGGTCAAGGGCGCTGGGACAGTGTACTACGATAATCTGCGCGTCACCGCGTACGAAGGCACCGATTACGTGGCCGAATGCCACCGCGCCTCGGCCGCGCCGAAGATCGACGGCAAGCTCGACCTCCAGGAGTGGAACCGCGCCTGCCCTATTCCGCTGATCGGCGCGAATCAGCTCACTCTCACCAAGGAGAGCACCAAGGAGAGCAACAAGGGGGGCGATCCCTCGTACACCTGGACGCCGCGGAACCTCAGCGGCGTCGGCTACGTGATGTGGGATGACGCCAACCTCTATGTTGCCGTGCAGGTGCGCGACGATGTGGCGCATGCGGATGGCGCCGATGCCAGCGTGGTCGACGGCGACAGCGTGGTGCTGGCCTTCGACTCGACCAACCGCTCGCCCGACGGTGACAAGAAGGCGTTTGAGCTGTTCCTGTCGGCGCAGAAACCGGGCGGCGGCAGCGGGCTCACCACCATCTTCCGCCCCGAGGCCCACGCCGGCGGCTTGCGCAGCGGACAGCTGGCGAGGGACTCGTCGATCTACGAGCTCGCCATCTCCAAGGTGGAGGCCAAGACGGACGACAAGGGCGACGCATCCGCCGGAGGTTGGATCTATGAATTGCGCATCCCGTTCAGCGATCTCGGCGGTTTCCAGCCAGGGCTCGGGCGCAAGCTCGCGTTCTCGATGCAGATCCACGACAACGACGGCAAGGGCCGCGCCGCGACCATGACCTGGGGCGGTGGACTGCAGCCAGAGTGGAAGCCCGCCGACTTCGGCGTGGTGACGTTCGTAAAATAGGCCCAGTCATCCAAGCCGATCGCTCTCCGCGCCGTAGGGTGCGAGAACGGCACGCGCCTTCTCCGCCCCTGGACACCCGCTAGGGTCCTGCGCAGCCCATGCCGTACACCATCCTCGTGGTCGACGACGAGCCGAGCATCGCCGAGGCGGTGACCTACGCGCTGACCACCGAGGGCATGAGGGTGGTGGTGAGCCAGACCGCGCGCGAGGCGCGCCAGGCGCTGGCGTCGCACCCCATCGATCTGGTGGTGCTCGATGTCGGGCTGCCCGACGACAACGGCTTCGACCTCTGCCGCGAGATCCGCAAGACCTCGGACCTGCCCATCATCTTCGTCACCGCGCGCGCGATCGAGGTCGACCGCATCGTCGGGCTCGAGATGGGCGCCGACGACTACATGGCCAAGCCGTTCAGCCCGCGCGAGCTGTCGGCGCGGGTGAAGGCGGTGCTGCGCCGCGTGAAGGATCGACCGAGCGCGCGCGCGACCACGGCATCGCTCGAGCCGGTGAAGCCGTTCGCCGTCGATGAGCGCAAGCTCTCGGTGACGTTCTTCGGCCAGCCGCTCGAGCTCTCGAAGTACCAATTCCGCATCCTCAAGGTGCTGCTCGACCGGCCCGGCTGGGTGTTCTCGCGCAGCCAGCTGATGGACCACGCGTGGGACGCCCCCGAATCCAGTTTCGACCGAGCCGTCGATACCCACATCAAGCAGATCCGCGCCAAGCTGCGCGTCATCCGCCCGGATGTCGACCCCATCCTCACCCATCGTGGCGAAGGCTATTCGGTGCGGGAGGACTGGTGAGCTTTCTTCCCAAAGACTCGCGCGCGGCCTCGTCCGAGGCACAGGCGTGAGCATCCGCTTCAGGCTGGTCCTGGCGTTCATGATCGCGGCCGGACTCGGCATCTTTTCCCTGACCCGTTCGCTGCTCGAGGATCTGCGCCCGCGCTACCTCGAGGCGATGGAGGAATCGATGGTCGACACCGCGGCGATCATGGCCGCTGATCTGTCGCGCGACGCGGCCCAGTCGCCTGGCGGCGCGCTCGATACCTCGGCGCTGGCAGCCACCATGCGCGACGCGCGCGCGCGGCACCTGTCCGCGAAGATCTACGAGATGGACAAGTCGAGCCTGGGGCTGCGCATCTACGTCACCGACGCTGCCGGCACGGTCGTCTACGATTCGGACGAGCCCGGTGACGTCGGCAAGAGCTATGCCGGCTGGCGCGACGTGCGGCTGACCCTCGCCGGTGAATACGGCGCGCGCACCACGCATCTGGTGCCCGACGATGTGCGTTCGGCGGTGTTGTACGTGGCCGCGCCGATCGTCAGCGGGGGCGTCATCCGCGGCTGCCTGACGGTGTGCAAGCCCGCCGACAGCGTCACCCTGTTCATCGACGTCGCCAAGCGCAAGACCATCATCGGTGGCATCCTCGCCACCGCGCTGGTGGCGCTGCTGGGCGCGGCGATCTCGTTCTGGATCACCCGGCCTATCGAGCGACTTACGCGCTACGCGCGCGACCTCAAGGACGGCTACCGCACGCCGGCGCCCGAGCTCGGGCCGGGCGAACTGCGTGGACTCGGGCTCGCCTTCGAGGACATGCGCGAGGCGCTCGAGGGGCGGCGCTACGTCGAGCAGTACGTGCAGAACCTCACCCACGAGATGAAGAGCCCGCTGTCGGCGATCCGCGCCTCGGCCGAACTCCTGTCCGAGGATCTCGCCCAGGGCATGGCGCCCGACGCGCGGGCGCGCTTCCTGCGCAATATCCGCGTCGAGTCCGAGCGCCTGCGCTCGCTGGTCGATCGGCTGCTGCAGCTGTCCGCGCTCGAGAACCAGAAGGCCCTGCGCGAGGTCTCGCCGATCGACCTGGCGGCGCTGGCGGGATCGGTGATCGACGACTTCGAGCCCCAGCTGCGCGAGAAGCGCCTGCGCGTCGAGCGCCGGCTCGACGCCGAAGTCGCCGTGCGCGGCGAGCGCTTCCTGGTCAGGCAGGCGCTGGCGAACATCCTGCAGAACGCCATCGACTTCTCCTCCGAAGGCTCGGCGATCGATCTCGCGGTGCACGCGACGCCGACCGGTGCGATGGTCGAAGTGGCCGATCGCGGCCCCGGCGTGCCGGATTTCGCCCTCGCGAAGGTCTTCGAGCGCTTCTATTCCTTGGCGCGCCCGAAGTCCGGCATGAAGGGCACCGGCCTGGGCCTGACCTTCGTGCGCGAGGTGACCGCGCTGCACGGCGGCGAAGCGACGCTGGCCAACCGGCCCGAGGGCGGAGCGGTTGCCACCCTGGTGCTGCCCGAGCGTCCGCCGACCTTCGCCTCGTCGACACGCTCCGCACACGCGGCGCCCACACGCCCGCCACAATGAGGGTCTAGGGTCGGCCGCGGGAGGCCGCCCATGACCATTCTCCGGATCGTCGCCATCGTCGCCATCTTCGCGGTCGCCTGCGCCGGCTGGATGGTGCTCGGCACCGCCACCAGCCTGCGCTCCGAATCGCTCAGCGAGCGTCTCTGCGGCCACGTCGAGACCCTGTGGGGATCGCAGCTGGTGCAGCAGGCACCGTCATTTCTCGCCAGCAAATCAGCAGGCGCGAAGACCGCTGGCGACCCGGCAGCGGGCGCGCTCGGCGATGATCTTCCCGAGGCGGTGCTGCCGGCGAGCAGTGTGGTGCGCGTCCAGCTCACGCTCGACTACCGGCGCAAGGGCCTGATCTGGTATCCGACCTACGTCTGCGCCTTCGCCGGCACCTATGTGGTGACCAATGAGCGATCCACGCCCGAGCGCGTGCGCATGCACGTCGACTTCCCGTCGAAGGGCTCGACCTACGACGACTTCACCTTCGCGATCGACGACGCCTCGCCGATGGTTCCGATCGACACCGCGGCGGGCATCGATGCCGACGCCGAGCTCGCCCCGGGCCAGAGCCGTATCCTGAAGGTCGGGTACCGCACCCGCGGCATCGGGCAATGGCGCTACCAGCCGGGCACCCACGGCGGGCGCGTGCACAATCTCGATCTGGTGGTGACCACGGACTTCAAGGATGTGGACTATCCCGATGGCGCGCTGTCGCCGATGGCCAGCCATGCGAGTGGCTCGGGACAGGTGCTGTCGTGGTCGACCTCAGACCTGATCACCACCCAGGACATCGGCGTGATCATCCCCGAGAAGCTGAATCCGGGGCCGGTGGCGGCCCGCATCACCTATTTCGCGCCGGTATGCCTGCTGTTCTTCTTCGTGCTGGTGGCGGCGATCACGGTGGTGAAGCGCATCGACATCCATCCCATGCACTACCTGTTCGTCGCCGCGGGCTTCTTCGCCTTCCACCTGCTGCTCGCCTACCTGGTGGACGTCGTCGACATCCACATCGCCTTCCTGATCGCCACGGTGTCGACGGTCTCGCTGGTCACCTGCTATCTGTCGGCGGCGCTCGGCCGGCGCTTCCCGGTCGACGCGGCGATCGGCGGGCAGCTGTTCTTCCTGGTGCTGTTCTCGTACAGCTTCTTCCTGAAGGGGACCACCGGGCTGACGGTGGCGATCGGTTCGGTGCTGACCCTGGCGGTGCTGATGGCGCTCACCGCCAAGCTCGACTGGAACGAGGTCTTCGTGATCAGGAAGCTCGCCGGCGGGCGAGGCTCGGGCCGCGCCTCCATCCGCGATGCGGTCGCGGTGCCGACCGATCGCCTGCCGGATCCAGCATGACCATCGAGCTACGTCCGCGCTGGCCGAACGCCGCGGGCTGCGCGGTGCTCGCGCTGGTGAATCTGCTCGCGTTATTCGGCTATCGCTGCTGGCTCGCCCCGCGCACCGATCTGGTCCAGGTGCTCGAGAGCAGCCTGCGCGAGGGGTCAACCATCGAGCGCGACGACGCCTTCACCTGGACATTCAACGTGCCGATGGACCAGGCTGGGATCGAGCGCGACGCGCCCGGCAGCTTCGCGCCGCGCTTGGCGGGAGCCTGGCGGTGGCTCGATGTCCGTACCCTGTCGTTCACCCCCGATCGGCTGCCGCGCGCGACGCCGATCCACTGCGAGCTCTCGGCCGAACGCCTACGCTCGCGCGACGGCCTGCGCATGCCGGCGGCATGGCGCGTGGACGTGCGCACGCCGGCCCTGCGCGTGGTGCGCTGCGACAGCACCGCCTGCGAATCCGGCGGGCGTTTCGTCATCACCATCGGCTTCAGCGATCGTGTGCTGCCATCCGAGGCCTTCGCGCGCCTGACCCTGCGCGATTCCGCTGGGCATGCGATCGCCCTGGACCGCTTCGGGGAAGGCGGCGACCACGAGCTCACGGTGATCACCGAGCCATTGGCGGCGCGCGCCGACTCCGCGAAGGGGGTCCACGCCGAGCTGACCGTTTCCGCGGGGCTGGTGGGCGCAGGCGGCCCACTCGGACTCGAGGCGGACGTCACGCGCCAGCTCCTCCTGGACGGCGCGCTGCGCGTCGAGGGCGTATCCGCCGAGCCACTCGATGAGAAGGAGGGATCGATCGAGGTGCGCCTCAACCACGCGTGCACGGGCGATGCGCTGCGGCGCGTGCTGTCGGTCGATCCGCCCGTGGAGTTCACCGTCTCAGGCGGTGGCGCATTGTGGCGCCTGCACGGGCCGTTCACCATCGGCGCGCGCTACGCGGTGATGGTGGGCGCGCCGCCGGCCAACGCGCCGCCTGCGGAATATCCCATTGCAGATCGCTTCAGCGCGGTGTTCCCAGATCGCGATGCCGCCGCATGGTTCGACCAGGGCTCGGGGTACCTCGGCGCGCGGGGCCATCGCCGGCTGCTCGCCCATGTCGTCAATCTCAGAAAGGTGACGGTCACCGCCTGGCGCGTCTACGACAACAATCTCGTGCACTGGCGCACCGATGGGCGTTGGAACGTCTCGAGCCTCGGTGCTCCGGTCGCTGAGCGCGCGATCGAGCTGCCGGGGGCCAAGAACCGCACCCATGACCAAGCCATCGCCATCGACGAATTCCGTCCCGCGCTCGAGGACGGCGTCTACCGCGTGGCCCTGTCCTGGC
Organism: Planctomycetota bacterium; assembly: GCA_038231435.1. Classification (GTDB taxonomy): domain Bacteria; phylum Planctomycetota; class UBA11346; order UBA11346; family UBA11346; genus JACCZE01. The sequence continues at coordinate 22,838 of JBBRLJ010000038.1, read as the reverse complement.
GGCCCGAGGACGAGACGGTGTCGCGCGACGACGACGGAGGCGCATCCGGAGAGTCGTTCGGCTTTCGGCGCTATCGCGGCTATCGCTTCTCCTACGGCGACGAAGGCCGTGGAGGGAGCGCCGAGACGGTGGTGACGCTGTCGGATCTCGGCCTGCTCGCCCGGGCCGGCGCGACCGAGTACGCGGTGTGGACGATGTCGCTCGGTGGTGGCCGAGCGGCGCCAGGCACCCGCGTGCGCCTGTTCTCGTCGAAGAACCAGCTGGTCGGCGAGGCGGTGAGCGACGGCGATGGGCTGGCGCGCATCCCCGTCCTGGGCCTGCCGGTGGGCGAGGACGCGGCGGTGCTGATCGCGGATCGTGCGCTGGCCGGAACCAACGAACTGACCTGGCTCGATGCCCATGGACAGAGCGTGCGCGATCCGCTGGCGGATACCGGCGGCCGGCCCTACCTGCGCGGCGGTCACGAGGCGTTCGTCTACGCCGATCGCGGCGTCTACCGGCCGGGTGAGACCGTGCACCTGCGCGCCTTGGTGCGCGGCGAGCAGGGGCTGGCGCCGCCGTCGTTCCCGATCCGTTGGCGGATACTGCGCCCGGATCTGCGCGTGTGGCGCGACGAACTCGCGCTGCTGCCCGCGGGCGGCGATGCGGATCTCGATCTGGCCCTGCCGGCGGACCTTCCGACCGGGCATTGGACGGTGGTGATCGGCTTGCCAGGATCCGTCGATGGCCGCGGCGATGCGGGACGATCCGCGGGCGACGAGACCTCGTTCGGCAGGTGCGGATTCCAGATCGAGGACTTCATCCCCGAGCGCATGGTGGTGTCGTCGGCATGGAGCGGGCCAGGCTTGGCGGCAGCCGCCGAGGCGGCCGGGTCCGAGCGCCGCTACCGCGTCGCCGCCGGTCCGCCGCAGGCGACGGTGCGCGGCGACTACCTGTTCGGCCAGCCCGCGGCCGGGCGCGAGGCGCGGCTCGCGGCACGTCTGGATCCGGCGCGGTTTTCTCCCGTCGGTTGGGAGGAGTGGATATTCGCCGACCAGGGCGACAGCGTCGGGGTGGTCGAGCAGGTTGCCGTGAGCGGCGAGCGCATCGAGCTCCTGGCGCAGCACCTCGATGATCACGGCGCCAGCGTCTGGAGCCTGCCCGTGGCCGAGCGCATCGCGGCGCAGGCGCACGGGATCGTGTGCCCGTGGCGGTTGTCCACGGGCGCGAGCGTGCTCGAGGTCGGCGGGCGCGCGGTCAATGCGTCGAGCCAGGTCATCGCGCTCGATCCCGTCGACGCCTACCTGGGCCTGCGTATCGGCAAGGCCGCGGCGGTGGGCGAGTCGCAGCGCTTCGAGGTGCGCATGGTCAGCCCAGACGCCACCCTCTGCTCCACGAACGAAGCGGCGAACGCCACCGTGACGGCGCGACTCTACCGCGAGGGCTGGAACACCGTGCTGATGAAGGAGGGGAACTACTTCCATTACCGTTCGGTGCGCACGCTCGATGCGGTGGGCGAGGCCAAGCTCATCGCGATCGACGCCGGCACCGGCGCCGGCGAGCTGACGGTTCCGGATGCCGGATCCTTCGTCCTGCGCTTGCGCGACGCCGGCACCGGACAGGTGGTGTCGTCGCGCATCTACGCGCGCGGCGCAGGTAGCTGGGAGGACAGCGTGAGCCGCGAGCATCCCGACCGCTGCGAGGTAGCGGTCGAGCGCATGGACGGAGCCGGCGATGCTCCGGAGCGGATGGGCCCGCCCGAGCCAGGTGCGTCGGCGGAGGCGCTGCGCGTCGGCGATGTCGCGCTGATCACGGTGCGCAGTCCGTTCGCGGGCCAGTTGCTGGTGACGGTCGAGACCGATGGCGTGATCGCCTCGAAGCTGGTCGAGATGACGGATAGCGCCACCACGGTGCGGCTGCCGGTCACCGGCGGATGGGCACCCGACGCCTTCATCTGCGCCACGGTAATCCGCGCGGTGAATGCGGATCTGCCATGGCGCGTCCATCGCGCCTTCGGGATCGCGCGCGCGCGCCTGGATCCAGCGGATCGCCGTCTCGAGGTGAACGTATCGGCGCCGGCCGAGGCGCGTCCGGGAACGCTGCTGGCGATCGAGTTGGCGCTGCGTGGCGCGGATGGCGCCCCGGCCGCGGGAGCACAAGCCACCATCGCCGCGGTCGATGAAGGCGTGCTGCGGCTGACCGGTTTCGCGACGCCCGATCCCTTCGCATGGTTCACCGCGCCGCGCGGACTGCGGGTGGACGCCCTCGACTGCTACGACCAGCTGATGCCGGAAGTCGCGCGGCCGGCCGGCGAGAGCCCGACCGGCGGCGATGGCGGAGGCCCGGAGCGCCACCGCTCGCCGATCGCGGCCACGCGGGTCCGACCGGTGGCGCTGTGGAGCGGCGTCGTCCACGCCGATGCCGCCGGACGCGCGCACGTCGAACTGCCGCTTCCGAGCGGATTTTCCGGACTCGTGCGGGTGATGGCGGTGGCGGATCACGGAGCCGCGTCCGGCTCGGTCGATCGTCATGTCATCGTCCGCGCGCCGGTGGTGCTGCAGACCAGCTGGCCGCGCTTCGCCGCCCCTGGCGATCGCTTCACCGTGCCGGTGACGGTGTTCAACCGCACCGCCGCCGACGGCGTCGCCGAGATCTCCATCACCCTCGATGCGGTGGATGCCCATGGCGTCGGCGGACCGCTCGCGGTGGAATCGCCGACCACCGCCGCGCGCATCATCTCCGGCCACGACGCCACCGTGAACATCCCCATCGAGGCGCTGCGGCGGTGCGGCGTCGCGCATGCGCGGATCACCGCGACGATCGGCGCCGAGAGCGCGGTTGACGAGGTCGAGCTGCCGGTGCGTCCGGCCAGTCCGGAGATGACCTTCGGCGACGAGGCCGAGGCGGCGCCGGGCCGACCGGTCGCGGCGGCGCTCGGTCCCGACCTGCTGCCAGGCTCGGTCACGCTCGAGGCCACGGTCGGCCCGCATCCAAGCCTGTCCCTGCCGCGCGGCCTGGACTACCTCTACCGCTATCCATACGGCTGCGCCGAGCAGACAGTCAGCGCGTGCTTCCCGCTGATCTACCTGCGCGACCTCGGCGAGGCGATCGCGCCCGGGATGTTCGCGCCGGCCGGCATCGCCGAGCACCTGCGCGTGGGCATCCAGCGGCTGCAGTTCCTGCAGACCGATGGCGGCGGCATCGCCACCTGGCCGAACGATCGCGAGGCCTGGCCGTGGGGCACGGTCTACGCCGCGCACTTCCTGATCGAAGCGCGCGCCGCCGGCGCGGCGGTGCCTGAAGAGTTCCTGGCGCGCGTGCTGGCATATGTGCGGCGCATCGGCGACCGCAACGACGTGGCATGGATCGAGACCCAGTGCTACGCTACGTACGTGCTGGCCCTGGCCGGGAAGCCCGACCATGCGGCGATGCATCGCCTCGAGTCGGCGCTGCGCGCGCACGAACGCTCGCCCGCCGCGGCGGCGTTCGCGTCCTCTAACCCCGGTCCGAGCTGCCGCTTCCATCTCAGCGCGGCCTGGCTCGCCTGCGGACGGCGCGATCTCGCGATTGCGCTGATCCCCGACCACTTGCCGGATCCACGATCGGACCGGCATCTCGACGGCGATCTCGCCTCGCCCGTCCGCGATCTCGCGGTGCTGCTCTCGACGCTGTGCGACGTCATGCCCGATCATCCGGCGCTGCCGCGCCTGGCGCGCGAGCTGAGCGATCGTCGCCAGTGGCGCAGCACCCAGGACACCGCGTTCGCGGTGCTGGCCTTGGGCAAGTACCTGCGCAAGCAGGCGGCTTCCCCGCCCTGCGCGTCGATGCGGCTGCGCATCGATGGCCTGTCCGTTGCCGAAAGCGCCGAGAGTGCCGAGAGATCCGGGAGCGCCGTCGCGACTTCGCTGGCGTGGCATGGTGTCGTCGGTCGCGCGCTCGAAGCCACGGTCGAGGGCTCGGCGGAGGCGCGCGCGTGGGTGTCGTGGCTCGCGACCGGCGTGCCCATGACGCCGCCAGCGGACGCCGACCACGGCATCGCGGTCACCCGCACCTGGACGCGCGAGGATGGCACGCCGCTGGGGAAGCGCCTGGTCTCGGGCGATCTGGTGCTCGTGACCCTGCGCGCATCGTCGGCGATCGCGCGCGACAATATCGTGCTCGAGGATCTGCTCCCAGCCGGTTTCGAGGTCGAGAATCCCCGTCTGGCCGGCAGCGCGGCGGCTGGCCAGTCGGCGCCGTGGCTGCGCGTGGACATGCGCGACGACCGCGTGCTGGTGTTCGGTGGCCTGACCTCGTTCTGGGGTCACGGCCTCTACGAATTGCAGCACTCGTACCTGGCGCGCGCCGTCACGCCGGGGACCTTCGTGCTGCCGCCGCTACGGGCCGAGTGCCTGTACGACGTCTCGGTATCGGGCATCGCCGGGAGCGGCACGGTGACGATCGAGCGCCGCCAGTGAGGCCGTCCAGCCTGCTCCGCGCGTGGGCGACGATGATGATGACGTTCGCGCGCCGGCGCCGCCGCGCGCTGCTCATCTCGGCGGTGGTCGGCGCGGCGCCGTTCCTGGCGTTCGCGTTGGCGGTGCGCTGCTGGCCATATCCCGGATCGCTGGCGCGCGCGGCGCGGCCATCGCTGCTCGCGCTCGACCGAGCCGGCGTTCCGCTGACGGCGCTGGCCTCGCCCGACGGGGCGTGGCGCCTGCCGCTGGACGAGCTGGGCATGAACCCGCTGCTCGAGCGCGCGCTGATCGCCGCCGAGGACCGCCGCTTCCACGAGCACCACGGCGTCGACTGGATCGCCGCGCTCAGTGCGTGCTGGCAGGATGCGCGCAACCTGCGCTGCGTGCGCGGCGCGAGCACCATCACCATGCAACTGCAGCGCCTGCGAGATCCGCGCGCGCGCGGCTTCGCCACCAAGCTGCGCGAAGCGGTGCGCGCCTGCCAGATCGAACGCTCGATGGACAAGGCGGCGATCCTGCGCGAGTACCTCGAACGCGCGCCGTTCGGAGCCAACGTGGTGGGGGCGGGGGCCGCCAGCTGGCGTTGGTTCGGTCGGCCGTGCGCATCGCTGTCGCTCGCGCAGTGCGCGCTGCTCGCGGCCCTGCCGCAGAACCCCACGCGCCTGCGCCCCGACCGCCATCCCGCCGAGGCGACGGCGCGCCGCGACCGCATCCTCGCGGCCATGGAGGAGAGCGGCGACATCGACCAAGCGCAACGCCTCGCCGCCCAGGCCGAGCCGATGAGCGCGACCTGGCGCCCGCTGCCGCAATTCGAAGGCATCGCGGCGGACGAGGTGGACGGGGCCGACGGGCACACCGGGCGCACCGAGACGGGCCTCGACCCGGCCCTGTGCGATCTCGCCGCGGCGCGCTCGGGCAGGGTCGTGACCACCCTCGATGCGGCCATGCAGCGCGCCGCATGCGCGTCGGCGCGGCGCGCGCTCGACGGATACGCCGGCGCTACGGTCGAGGTGGCTGCGGTAGTGGTCATCGACAACACCGCCGGCGAGTACCGCGCCCTGGTGAGCCTCGGCGGCCCGTCTTTCCAGGATCTCACCCGTGCGCGCCGTTCACCAGGGTCAACGCTCAAGCCGTTCATCTACGCCGCCGCGTTCGCCGCGGACGCCTGCGCGCCGGGGAGCGTGGTCAGCGACACCCCGGGCGGCTGGAGGGGGTTCGCCCCGGCCGATTTCGACCGGGCTTTCCGCGGCAGCCAGACCGCCGCCGAGGCGCTGGCGGAGAGTCGCAACCTGCCGGCGATGCGCGTGCTCGAGCTGGTTGGTCTCGCTCGCGCCGCGGGCACCATGGAGGCCGTTGGCCTGGGCGGCATGGCGCGCGCGGCCGAGCGCGCCGGACTGTCGCTCGCGATCGGCGGCGCCGAGACCAGCGCGCGCGAGCTCGCCGAGGCGTACGCCACCCTGGCGCGCGGCGGCGGGCATCTGTCGACGCTGCTCGTGGTTGATGCCGCCGGCGAGCGGCCGGAGACCGTGGCGTTGCCGGCGCGCGCCTGCTGGCAGGTCATCCATTGCCTGGATGGACACGAACGCACCGCCGAGATCTGCGCCGAAGCCGCGCGCCTGGGCGTTGCGTGGAAGACCGGCACTTCGAGCGGCCACCGCGACGCGTGGTGCGCCGCGATCACGCCGCGGCTCACGGTGGTGGCGTGGCTGGGCACCCTGTCCGGTAAGGGGACGCCCGCGCTGGTGGGGGTGGAGGTCGCCGCCCCGCTCGCGTTGTCGCTGATCGCCGCGCTCGATCCCGGCGGCGGGAGCTGGCCGGAGGCCGAGTTCGCCGCCGTCGAGCGGCCAGCGCCGCCAGCGCTCGCGGCGACGCTGGTGATCACCTCGCCATCCGCAGTCGGATCCGCAGTCGGATCCGCAGTCGGATCCGCAGTCGGATTTTCAGTCGGAGCGGCGGACGGAGCCGCGGCCTGCGAGGTGGTGGCCGATCCCGACGTGCCGCCCGAGCGCCAACGCCTCGCCCTGCGCTGTCGCGGTGGCGACGCCGGCGCGCGCTGGTGGTTCGACGCAGGTACACCGCTGGGCAGCTGCGCGGCAGCCGAGACGGTGTGGTTCGCTCCCGCGCCAGGTCGGCACCCGCTGCGCGTGATCGATGCCAGCGGCCACGCCGCCTGCGTCGAACTGCTGGTGCGCGGCGGCCTAGCGCTCGCGAAGGCCCGCTGAGCGGCGCGGTGGGATTGGCGGAAAGCCCTACGGCCCCCGACATCACTCCCCGAGGATGACGCGGCCCCACAGCTCGGGTTTGCCGACGACATTCGATTTCTTGTTCCACGGCCAGTAGACCTCGCGCTGCCCGACATGGCCGTTGATGGTCAGCATCAGGTCCAGGGCGATGGCGGTGCCGGCCTTCGCGGCGAATCCGTTGATCGTCGCTGCCGGGATCAGCGCCTCGTAGAGGTAGCCGTCTCCCGCGGTCTTCGCCATGCTGGCCATGCCCTTGATGTCGTACTGGGTTTCGGGGATCTCGGCGTTCATCTTCCAGCGGCCCAGGTACACGCGCTTCTCCTTGGCCAGCGGCACCAGCCACAGCTGATGGTCGGTGACGGCGGCCTGGTGCGGAGCGAACGAACCGGCGCTGTCGAGGAACAGCTCGGTCGCATCCATCGACCAGAAGGCGCGCGGGTCGGTGTCCTGCACGCGCGAATCCTTGGCAGTGATGGCGATGGCCAATCCCTGATCGGTCCAGCCGAGGCGGACCTCGGCGTCGGCGAGGCCCGATGTGCAGCCGACCACCCAGCCGGGCAGCAGGGATTTCGCCGGCCATTCGCCGAGATCCCCGTCGGGCTTGAAGGCGGCGATCCGCGGGATGGTGATCACGCCTGGCTGGAGCGCGGTGCGGGTCGAGACGCCGTCGGTGGTGGCGATCTCGGCCCAGGCTTCCTCGCCTGGCTTCCAGGTGGCGTTCCAGGTGATCTTGAACGGCAGCGCCTGCTTGGTGCCAGACGCGAGCGCGGTCAGTTTCTGCTCGGGCGGATCCGACTTCCATCCCGCGGGCAGGCGTGGCGTGACGGTGCCGTCGAGCGCGCGCTGGGAGTGGTTCACCACCGTGACCTCGATCGACGTCTCGCCCGGCTTGTTGCCGAGCGCCGGAGCCGAGATGGTCAGCGGCGTGCCGACCAGCACGCGCAGGCGCAGCTCGCACAGCGCGCCACCCTCGTCGACCGTCACGGCGGCCTCGAACTCCCCGGGCTTGGCCTTGGGCGAGATGGTGAAGGAGAGCTCGGCTTTGGTGCTGGCGCCGGCGGCAGCCTCGACCGCCTGATCGTCGGCGGTTGGGGTCCAGCCCTCGGGCAGGCGCAGCTTGAGCTTGGCCTTGAGTCCGTCCTTGCGGTGGTTGGTGACGGCGACCGTCATGGTGGTCTTGTCGCCGGCGGTCAACGACACCAGGCGCAGGCTCGAGAGCTCGTAGCAGGCCTGCTTCACCCAACGGTCGCCCGTGGGAACGTCGACGCAGAACACCGGCGCGAGCCCGAGCTTGGCGCTGGTGCCGGCGAGGGGGTTGCCGAGGAAGTCATAGAGCTTGCCGCCGCCGAAGTCGACCTTGGGGCCATCCTTGCCGTCTGCGGGTTTCTCGAGCGTCCATAGCGCGGCGATGCGCTTGCCATGGTCCTCGAAGAGGTAGCCGCCGGTTCCCGGGCCAGCGTCGAGCGGCCCGAGGTACTTCGGGTTGGGCAGGATGCGGGTCAATGCGGAGAGGGCGCAATAACTGAGCTTGGGCTGGGCGAATTCGTCCATGATGCCGCAGCCATCGAAGAATGCGTTCGCGACTGGGCCGTCGAAATCGAAGAACCAGAACGATTTGTCGACGCCGTTCGCGGTCGAGGCCATGAAGCCGCGCTGCAGGAACACCGCCTGCTGGAATTTGGTGACGATGAATCCTGCCTTGGTGTCCCAGCCGAACTCGGTGAGCCAGAAGGACCGGTGCTTGCCGTCGGCATCGGATGCGCGCACCGACTCTCGCAGCAGGTCGGGGTAGCACATCGAGCGCTCGAGCCCGCTGCCGCCACCACCGGTATTGGCGTTCTCGAAACTGGTTTCGGGTGCCGACACGCCGGTATAGAAATGGCCATTGGTGACCTGGATGTCGGCGAAGTCGCCGCCGCTGACCATGGCGCGCTCCTGCTCGGGGAAGAGGCCGGCGCGGCCGTTCTCCACCGGGATGGCGCCCACCGCCGATACCACCTGGCCGAAGGCCTTATGGTAGGCCCGGTAGAACGGCCAGCCCTTCTCGTGATCGCCGTTGGCGCCGCGCTCGTTCTTCCAGTCGAGATCCCATTCGTTGGCGAGTTCCCAATGGGTGATATCGGGGAAGGCGGAGAAGATCGCGCTCATGTTACGACGCCATTCGACTGGGACCTTGGTGTCGCCCGTCACCGCGGGGATGCCGTCCATCATGCACGGCAGCAGGTGCAGCTCGGCCTTCTTGTAGCGCTCGAGGATCTTCGGGAACCACGGCCAGCCGGTGAAGGCGCCGTTGCCGTCGCGCGCCTTCAGCATCGAGTTGAAGCCCCACGCGTAATCGCGGATCCAGCGCAGCCCGGCCTTGTGCCAGGCGTTGGGCTTCGACCCGGTGTTGCCGCCATGGGTGTTCAGGCCATAGGGAGAGGCGTCGCGCGCCGCGATGTCGTCCTTCGGCTCGGCTCCGATCGACGCGAACACCAGGCTGCGCGTATCCTTGCCGCCGTCCTTCCACGCCATCTCGCCATCGAAGCGGTACAGGCCCTGCTTCGCCGTCGGCAGGGGGAGCAGTTGAGCGATTGGACGGTCATCGACTGCGATCGCGAGGGTGCCGCTCGTGAGCGGCGCCTTCGCGGCCTCGCCGCTGCTCAGATCGATCACCGACCAGGTCAGCGTGCCCGAGAGCTTCTCGGCCTTCCATGAACGCGCCGAGACGGTCATCGACGGTTCCTCGCCGGCGAAGACGTTCGATTCGCGGCCGCTGGTGAGCGCGAAATCGAGCATCGGCGTGCGCGGGCATTCCTTGGGAGCATCCTTGCGTGATGCGCCGTCGGGATCCGGTTTCCAGCTCTTCAGCGCGCCAGTGGCCATGTCGGTATCGGAGAGATCGTAGGTGGCCTCGAGCCGGGACAGGCGGATGCTGATGGTGCGCGCCGTGCTCTGGAAATCCCAGTTGTGAGCCGAAAGGCCGCCGATGCGGATCGGCTGCACCCACTCAGCGGGGATGGTGAAGGTCACCTGGTGCCAGGCTTCGGCCTTGCCGAGGCCCCACTCGAGCTTCTTGCCGGCGACCTCGGTTCGACCCCAGCCATCGACCAGGTTGACGATTCCGCCGTCGCCCTTGCACCACACCGATAGCGCCTTCAGTTTGCCCGGCACGATCAGCGGCACCGTGGGCTCGGCGTTGTAGAACATGAAGCCCTTGCCGGGGAAGTTGACCTCGACCTCGAGGCACTTCTTCGCGTCCTGCTTGGCGTCGGCGGCGGGCGGCGCGTCCTCGGCGATCCGCACCGTGCCCGGCGCCGAGACCCACAGACCCTGCGACCATGCCACGTCGGCCCCCGTCTCGATGACCTTGGTCACCTGGCCGGCGCCCGCCGCTTCGCCGGCGTGGAGCGAGGTGCCGCTCAGAGCGATGTAGCCGCAGAGGAGGAGGACGGAGAGACCGGTGGTGCGCATGGAGCCTCTGAACGTAGGGGTGCGGACGTGCGAGCAGTGATGGTAGGACGATGGGTTAGCCGCGAGAGCGGCGGCAGGCAAATCTGAACAGGAGGACGCGACTGTGTGACAGCAGGAGCATGCGCAGACGCACTTGGCCTCGGAGATGCTGTCACAAGCGCAGCCGCGAGCCGATCAGCGCCCCGCTGTCGAAGCCTGGGCGTCGCCTCGTTCCTGTTCGGCTTCGCTGTCCACGGTCGATCTCATCTGCCCAACGGCTTTGACCCCAATGGACTAGTGAAGGTTGTCCCATGCGGTTGAACCCATGCATCCTGCTCGTGATCGTCGCTCTGGCGTGGGCTTCGTCCACGATACCTGCCGCGGCGGTCGAGGTCTTGCCTCTGGGATTCGACGACACCGTGGTCTCCACCGGCCTGCTGTATCCCACCGCGATGACTGCGGTCCCCGATGGCCGGATCTTCATCTGCCAGCAATGGGGCAAGGTGCGGGTGTTCAAGAACGGGACGCTGCTGCCGCAAGAGATGATCGCGGTGCCAGCGGACGGCACCGGTGATCGCGGCCTGCTCGGCATCACCGTGGACCCGGACTTCGCAACCAACCAATACGTCTACCTCTACTATACCGAGAAGCCCGCGTCGACCGCGAACGACTACGTACGCAACCGCGTGATCCGCTTCACCGCCAATGGCGACGTGGCCGTTCCCGGCAGCGAGGTCACCCTGATCCATGGCGATCTCGTCTATACCGTCTTCCACAACGGCGGTCCGCTGCACTTCGGGCCCGACGGCAAGCTCTACGTCGGCATGGGCGATGGCGAGGAGGGGGCCGGCGCGCAGCGCATGACCTCGCTCAACGGCAAGATCCTGCGCATCAACAGCGACGGCAGCATCCCGACCGACAATCCGTTCTACGCCACGACGACCGGGAAATACCGCTCGATCTGGGCGCTGGGGCTGCGCGATCCGTTCAGCTTCGCCTTCCAATCCGGCACCGGGCGCATGTTCATCGACGACGTCGGCCAGAATACCTGGGAGGAGATCAACGCTGGCGCCGCGGGCGCCAACTACGGATGGCCGAACGTCGAGGGAGCGGTCGCGAATCCCACGTACGCCGATCCGCTCTACGCCTACCACCATGGCAACGCCTGGCCGCAGGGCGCCTGCATCGCCGGCGGCTTCTTCTACAACCCGTCCACCGCGACGTTTCCGGTCGCGTACGTCGGCAAATACTTCTTTCTCGATTATTCGAAGGGCTGGATCGGTACGCTCGACGCCGACAACGGCAATGCGGTGGCGAACTTCGCCACCGGACTGACCGGGCCGGTCGGCCTCACGCTCGGCGCCGACGGGAGCCTCTATTACGCGGGCTACAACTACAACGATCCGGTGTCGTCGCTGCACCGAGTGTCCTTCACCACGGTCTCCCCCACGATCGGGTCGCAGACCGTCGATTCGCCGGTGAGCATCGGCTCGCCCGCGACCTTCACCGTCCAGGCGACCGGCACCCAGCCGCTGAGCTACCAATGGCAACGCGCCGGCTCGCCGATTCCCGGCGCGACCAGCGCCAGCTACACCATCGCGAACGCCGCGAGCACGGACGATGGCGTGGCCTTCTCGGCGGTTGTCACCAATGCGTACGGCACCGCCACCGGAGCGCCGCTCACCCTCACTGTCACCAGCAATCATCCGCCGGCCTGTTCGATCCTGCAGCCAGCGACCGGCGCCACCTACGACGCCGGAGACACCGTCACGTTCAGCGGCACCGCCAGCGACACCGAGGACGGCTCGCTGCCGCCGAGCGCCTACACCTGGAGCGTGGACTTCATCACCCCCGACGACCCCATCGTCGTCATGGCCGCGACCAGCGGCATGGTCTCGGGCAGCTTCGTGGTGCCGACCCAGGGCGATCCCCGCACCGATTGCCTCTACCGCATCACCCTCCTAGTGACCGACTCGGCGAGCCTGACCAGCAGCGCGGTCGTCGAGATCCATCCGCGCACCTCGAGCATCACCGTCGCCACCAATCCGGCCGGCATGGGCGTGGTGCTCAGCGGCTTCTCGCAGCGGACCACGCCGTACACCGTCTCAGCAGTCGTCGGCCAGCGCCTGCTGCTGTCGGCCATGGATCCGCAGATCCTCGCGGGGACCGATTACGCGTTCACCTCGTGGTCCGATGGCGGCGCGGTCTCGCACGACATCGTGGTGTCGGCCGTCAGCATCACCTGCACCGCGAGCTTCGCGCCCCAGCCACCATCGACCGGCTCGGGTACCACGAGCGGAGCGACCGCGGGTACGACCACGGGCTCGACGGCATCAGGTGGCGTCACGGGCACGGTCGCGACCAGCAGCGGCGCCGCCTCGGGTGGAGGCTGCGGCCTGGGTGGCGGCTTGGCGCTGGCGGGCATCGCCATGGCACTGGGGCTCCGCCGTCCGACGGCGCGGCGCATCGGCGCGCAGATCGCAACCTACGGCTCGCAGCGCTTGGTCGCCTTGTCGCGCCGGTTGGGCGTGATCAAGGACACCAAGAACCAGACTCCGCGCTGAATTCACGTGCCGTGGCCAGCGGCCGGGCACGCGGCGGCATTCGGCACCCCATGTGCTCTACAGCATAACCCGAGGGTTCCATGCCGCTTGCAGCGCATTTTTTCGCTAAATTTCACGATCGACCCGTATCGGGCCTGCACAATGCACGGTCTGGCGCTCGATCCTCTGCGGTTGACGCGGCAAACGGTTCGCCGAACGGCTCGCTGAACGGAAAGTCTGGCGCGGGCATCGTCCCCGCCATCGAGGGCGTGGGGCGTTCGATCTCGTCCTTGCTGCTCTACCAGGCGCTCGCCCGCCTCGGGCTGCTGGTGAAGGGCCTGATGTTCATCGCCATGGGCTGCTTCTCGGGCTTCGTCGCGATCGGTCTCCAGGGCGATTGCCTCAATGCGTACGGTGTCTTCATCCGGCTCGCCGATGGCGGCGTGGGCCAAGCCGTACTGGCGCTGATCACTCTCGGGTTCTTCGGCTACGCGCTCTTCAAGACCACCGGCGCGATCTGCGATACCGACGGCAAGGGGTGGAGGCCGATCGGGCTGATCAAGCGCGTGAGCATGCTGCTGCGCGCGGCCATCTATGCCGGGCTGGGGACGCTCGGCCTGGGCATCATGCTCGGCGGCGATCGCGGAGATGGCAGCGGAGACGCGCTCGCGCGCGCAGTCATCGCGAGCCTGATGCAGCACACCCACGGCGAGTGGCTGGTGCTTACGGCCGGGGCCATCCTGATGACGGTGGCGCTGCTGCAGTTCTACATGATCCACACCGCCTACGTGCGTCGTCGCCTGCGTCTCGAGGTCATGCGTCCGTCGCTGTTCCATGCGATCACCTGTCTTGCTCGCACCGGATACCTGGCACGCGGCATCGTCGCGCTGGGGATGGGCGCCCTGATGATGTCCGCGGGCTGGCATGCCGATCCGACGACTGCGCGAGGCCTCGGCGGCACGCTGCGCTGGCTCGATGAGCAGACCTACGTCCCATACCTGCTCGCACCGGTGTCGGTCGGCTTGGTCACCTACGGCATCTTCGAGATCTTCCTCACCTACTACCGGCGCCTGTGCGTCACTGGACCGGCGTCGGCGCCGGTGCCCGTGCCCGTCGTTGCGGCCGCCGAGACGCCGATCCCGCCGCCGCGCCGCGCCGCGCCGATGCCGCGCCCGCGCGCGGCGACCGCCTCGCTGCTCAACAGCTGGAGCTGGACGCCGTCGCCGTGGTTTGCCTACCAGCAGCCGCATGGTGGATACGACCCAGCTCACGATACCCGCCCCGCCCAGCTGCGCGCCATCGGCCTGGCAGTCGGGCACGGAGCGCGCACGTGGCCATCGCGCACCAGCCAGCCGCCGTCGCGGCCGCTCCTCCCTACTTCCGCTTCCCCGACTCGAGCCACACCACGCACGCACACGAGGCCCACATGTCCCTGACATCCTGGTTCACCACCGCATCCCCGACCGATCCGATCGCCCTGCTCAAGCGCGACCATGATACGTTCCAGGAACTCATCGACCGCATCAACGAGACCACCACGCGTTCGCGCGTGACCCGCGCGCGGCTGTTCGGGCAGCTCAAGCGTCTGCTGTCCGCCCATGAGCGTATCGAGGAGACCATTTTCTACCCTGTGCTGGAGCGGCACGCGAAGTCCAAGGACATCGTCCTCGAGGGCTACCAGGAGCATCATGTCGCCGACCTCCTCACCGCCGAGATCACTCGCATGGCGATCGACAGCGAGGATTGGGGACCGAAGGCTCACGTGCTTGGTGAAAGCCTCGAGCACCACATCAAGGAAGAAGAAAAGAAGATGTTCCCCCAGGCCAGGCGGGTGTTGGACGCGGCGCAGCTCGCCCAGCTCGGCGCGCGCATGGCCAAGCGCCGGCAGACGCTGCTCGAAGGTCCGGCCTCGAGCCGGCCGGCGCCGTCGAAGGGGTCGAAGGAAAAGGTAGGGAGCGCGGGCAAGGCCGCGCGCACATCGAGTGCATCAGCGGCGACGCGTTCCACGAAGTCGGGACGGGCGAGTCAGGCACAGAGCGCCGCACGGAAATAGCTCGTCGCAAGTAGCCGACAGGTGGAAAGCCGGAGCACGGGCGGAGTCCGTGCTCCGGCAATTCGTTGGATGGGCGACTCGGCGGAGAGTCACTTCACCGCGAGCGGAAACGCCTCGCGCCCGGCCTCGATGACCGCACCGTCTACGGTGGTGAGGCGGATCCACACCACGGCATCTGTGGGCAGGCTGGCGGGCAGGGCCACCGTCACGTCGTAGGCGTTGGCCGCGCTCGTGATCGGCATGGCGGCAGAGGTCGTCGCCGTCGAATCGTACGTGGTCGTCCCCAGCCACACCTCGAGGCGCGCTGGCGCCGGTTGTCCGGAATCGGGGGTGACGGTCACGCGCACCGTGCAGGACTGGCCAGGGTGGATCTCGGACAGGCGGGTGACCGATAGCGCATACCCCGGCACCGCGCGCTCGCCGAGCAGCGCCGAGGACGATCCCCCACCACCATCGGCGCCCGCGCCGCTCCCGTGCGTCACGACGCCGCACGAAGCGAGAGCGATGAGGCCGATGAACAGAGGGAGCGAGAAGTTGCGGGGGAAGATAGGTATGGCGCGCATGATCGGCTCCGGGCGTAGAGGTATGGGATTGGCCGCGACGCTTCAGCCGTTGCCCCCGGGCGTCACCACCACGTGGTCGAACACCGCAGTGCACGGCACGCCGTTGCTGTGACTGGTTACCGCCAAGCCGATCCGCACGGGATTGGCCTGGCTGATGGTCGTCGATCCCACCGTAGTCCAGGTGACGCCATCAGCGGATTCGTAGCCGGTGATGGTGGTCGACAGCCGCACCAGCTTCACCCAGCGTGGCGCGGCGCTCAGCGAGCCCGCGGTGTGCGACGTCGCCGAGTTGGTCGACGTGCGGCGCTGTAAGGCGACGCCGTTGCCGGCCGTCACGCAGCAGAAGGCATGCGTGGCTCCCGCGGCTGTGCCCTCGCGGATCATCACTCCGGCCTTGGCCCAGGGATCGGTGTTCTGCAGCGACGCCACCCGCGCGACAATGCTGCCATCGCCGGTGAGCGGCTGCGACGCGAGCTGGAAGGCGTCGCCGGTGCCCCAGATGTCCGCGCCCGCGCCCGTGACGGTGATCGTGCCGTTGGCCGTGCTCATCGATCCGGCCAAGCCCGTGCCGCCCACGTCCTGGTTCGCCCACGCGGTAGTGCCGCCTGCCGCAGTTCCCACGGTCCCGTGGAACTCGATCTCTGCGACGTTGCACCAGCCGCCAGCGGGCCCGCGGTAGCGCAGGTAGCGATAGGGCGCCGCACCGGTGACCATCAGCGTCGTCCACGCCGAATCCGAGGCGCTGCTGACGGTAGCCAGGGTGGCATAGCCGCTGGTCGGCGTGTTCGAGCCTTCGAACACCCCGCCGATCATGCGCGACGGCCAACCTGCACGGGCTTGAAAGCGGATCGCGGTCACAGTGGCGGCGCTGCCGGCACCGACGTCGATGCCGGTATAGGCGCTGTCGCCATTCGCCGCGTCATAAGCGGTGGCGACGTTGCCGTCGAAGGCCTTGTCGGCGGTGCTGCCGGATCCAGCCCATCCGCCGCCGCCGTCGTTGATCCGCGCGGCTGCGGGAATGAGCGGATCGAGCGCGCCCCCGACGGCGGCCACCGTCAACGTCGCTACGGTGGAGGTGGCGCTGCCGGCGCTGCTGGTCGCCACGCAGCGGAAGGTCGCGCCGTTGTCGCCGCTCACGGTCGCCGGGGTGGTGTAGCTGGCGGCAGTCGCGCCGGCGATGGCCACGCCGTTCTTTTGCCACTGATAAGCGGGCGCCGGGTTGCCGCTGGCGGTCACGGAAAAGGTCGCGGTCTGGCCGACATTCACCGTCACGCTCGCCGGCTGGCTGGTGATCGCCGGTGCCGCCGTCGTCGAGCTCACGGTCACCGCGGAGGTGCTCGAACTGGTGACGGTGGCCCCGCCGGCGGTGACGGTGGCGTAGTAGTAGAGCGTGCCGACCGTCGCGGTCGGGGGTGCGTAGGTGTTCGCGTTCTGGCCGGCGATCAGCGTACCGCCGTTGGTGACGTTGCTGGCGCTCCGGTACCACGCGTAGGTCGGACTGGTGGCGTTCGTCGGGATGACGGTCGCGGTCAGGGCGACCGCGGCGTTGGGGTTCACCACGATGGCCGCGGGCGCCAGGGTCAAGCCAGTGGCGGCGGTGGTGGCGCCGACACTGGCGGAATCAAAACTGAAATTGTCCCAGACCGGCTGGCCGTAGTTGGTTCCCAGGGCGATCCGGCCAGTACTGAAACCGAGGGTGTCGGTCACATTCAGGACCTGATGCATCGTGGGACTGGGATTGCCGCTCGCGTTGTTGTTCGACGAGAACTGCAGGCTCCCCGTATGGGACACGGCGACCTGCCAGGTCTGCATCATCGAACCATTGCCGATGTTCACGCCCTCTGCCGAGGCGGCTCCGATCTGGGTGATGGTCCCATTGATCGATTTCTCGAACTTGCTCGTGTAATTCGCCGCTCCCTCGCCTGAGGTGCCGGTGTTCAGCCGGTACCAGTTCTTCTGGTCCTGATAGAGGAAGTAGACATAGAATCTGCCGTATCCGCCCTGGGCACCCACCATGACGTTGATCGTCACGTCCTGGCCGTGAGTCGAATCGTTGTTCACGATCACATGCTCGCACACCCCGGGACCCCGCATCCAATTCAAGTTGTCGTACTGGTAGCACTGGTAGATTGGCGTGTGGTCGTTGGGATTCGACAGATTGGCTTCGGTCCAGCCGCCGCTGTAGACCGTGAGTGTGGCATAGCCCGAGCCGCCGAGAGCGTTGTTGGCCTTCACCCGGTAGGCCACATTGGCCGTCGTGGACAGGCCCGTGTCCGAATAGGCGGTGACGCCGGCGCTCACGCTGGCGATCTGCGAGAAGACGCCGTTGATCTTGCGCTCGACGACGAACCCGGTCTCGTTCCAGGAATTGTCGGTCCATTGCAGATCGATGCGATTGCCGCCCACGACCGTTGCCCTGAGGTTGCTCGGCTGGTTGGGCGGGCTCACCGTTCCCCGGCTCTTCGGTGCGCCGGAGTTCATCACCAGCGTGCTGATCGCCTGCTGGATCGGGTACCGCTGGATCTCCACCATGTAGCCCTGCTCTTGAGCGCCCGACGGATCGGATTCGGTGCTCCACCAATTGTGACCGGTCGCATCGACGTTGTTGTGGCCGGTGGTATTGAAGGTCCACAGGCTCTGGCTCTCCGCCGAGCGGACTGCGTAATAGACCATGATCTGACCCCACGTGGGATAAGGTCCGAAGAAGGTCAGCTCGAAGCAGCGGCGTATGGGGTTGAATGTCCCGGTCTGCTGCAGGTCGCCACCTGAATAGATGTCCTGCCCGACATCGTAGCCGTCGAAGAACGCGGCTGTCGGCCAGTTGTTCAGCACGAAGGCCGCCGCCGCGGGCTCGACCCTGAGGTTAAACTCGTTACCGGCGGGATAGCATCCGCCCGCGCAGGCGAGGAGCTTCACTTTCTGGCGGATCAGATCCATGCCGTTCAGGGCGCTGTACCCATCCGCGCCTGACTGCATCAGGGCCTGCAGGTTGTTCAGGTAGCCGGTGGTGACGATGGATACGCTGTGGTCGGGCTGGGCCGCCAGGACCTGACGGTAGAGATTCACGGCCAGGGGCGGATCCGTGAACGTCGCGTAGAGCGGATGGGGAAATTCGGAGATGATCGTGCCTGGGTATGCCCCCGGTCCGCCGCAATCAGGCCGCCTGCCGCAGGGGATGTCGGGCCTGCCGTAGTAGGCATTGATCGAGTTGAAGGCCAACGCCGTTCCCCCATTCTGGGAACTGGCCATGCACGCGAGGATCTGGCACTCGCCGAGATCGGCCAAGGCATGCAAGACGGCGATGTCGGCTGCATCGTCATGATCGCTCGACATGTCCGAGTCGAAGATGATGCCGGGAAGTTGCTGGGCGGCCCACAGCGGCCCGCACGCGAAGACCGCGATGAGGATCGGCAGCAGACAGAGGCAACGGCGCAGGTTCATGGGTGACTCCTGGACAGGATGTTGGAGGCCGGCGCGTGCCGGCGGGGTAGTCGCCACTAGCATATTCCCATGCATCGAAAATCCCTGGGCACATTCATGCACTCGCGATCGCATGACTCATGCACGCTGATCACCGTGATATACGTGGCCTGGGAAGCGGCTGATCCAGGCTCGGTATATCAGAAAAAATCACGCTAAAATCAGCGACGTTTCGCATGCGACGAGCGTGTGGATCTGCGCGTGCCTAACCTCGGCATCCTGGCGTCAACGTTTCGGAAGGGTTCTCTCGCGTCGCGTCGTGCAAAATCCAGATAGCACAAAACGATGGGATAATAGCCCAAAAATATCTCCGCCCAGCGCGAGCGGCTAGAGTCTTGCCCCGCTCTCCGCTGCGCTGAGCGGCAAGACCTCAGCTCTTTCCCATCCCGATCTCCGCCACCAGCTCAAACGACCGCAGTCGCGCCTGATGGTCGAAGATCTGCGCCGTGACGATGATCTCGTCTGGCGCGCACCGCTTCGTGATCGCCGCGAGTCCGCTGCGCACCGTGTCGGGCGAGCCGATGATCGCGTACGCGAGCGCATGCTCCACCTGCGCGCGCTCCGCCGGAGTCCACGATCCTTCCATCGTATCCACCGGCGGCTGCAGCCGGCCGGGATGGCCTCGCCGCAGGTTGAGGAACTGCAGCTTCAACGAAGTCGATAGACGCTTGGCCTCGTCGTCGGTGGCGGCCGCGAACACGTTGAGGCCGATCATCACGCGTGGGCGTTGCAGCTGTTCAGACGGCGTGAAGCCGCCGCGATAGAGCTCGAGCGCGTTCATCAGATGGTCGGGTGCGAAGTGCGCGGCGAAGGCATAGGGCAGGCCCAGCGATGCCGCCAACTGGGCGCTGAACAGGCTCGAGCCGAGCAGCCAGATCGGCACCTCCAATCCCGCGCCGGGGATGGCCCTGATGCCGCGGCTGCGGCCCGCCTCGCCGAAGTATGCGCGCAGCTCGGCGAGCTCGTCGGGGAAATCGTCCTCGGGCGACTGACCCCGCCGCAACGCCCGGGCGGTGAGCTGATCGGCGCCTGGCGCGCGGCCGATGCCGAGATCGATGCGACCTGGGAACAGGGATTCGAGGGTTCCGAATTGTTCGGCGATCACCAGCGGCGAGTGGTTGGGCAGCATGACGCCGCCGGACCCGACGCGGATGGTGGAGGTACCACCTGCCACGTGGGCGATCACCACCGCGGTCGCCGCGCTGGCGATGCCAGGCATGTTGTGATGCTCGGCGAGCCAGAAGCGGTGGTAGCCCCACACCTCGGCGTGCTGGGCGAGATCGAGGGAATTGCGCAGCGCCTGCGCGGCGTCACCTCCCTCGACGATGGGCGCCAGATCGAGGACCGACAACGGGACCACAGGAGAATCGGCCATGCTGCGCCGAGCGTGACGGACGACGATGGCATGTCTGCGGCATTGCGGCGCAGGGTCCACAGCCGCGTGGATCATCCGCTGGCCCCTGCCGCCGGTGCGCCTGGCGATCGGGCTCGCGGTCAGCAGCCGCCACGACGGCATGCTCTGCACCGCGACGTTCTCCGGCTTCCAGCTCCTTCCCGTGAACCGGAAGCGGCATCCCGCGCTCCCATCTCGGCATGCCGTGACCACGACAAGTGAGGTGACGTTTATCGAAGGGTCCCCGGCTACGACGCATCCGAGTGGATGGCGCTCGGCAAGGCTACCACGGGATCTCGGCGCGATCCCGCCAGAATCTTCCGGTGAGCTCCTGAGCGGCTTCGATCGCGAGCCACACCGGAGTGTCGGCGCCCTGTGCGACCTCGCGCGAGGCTCCGGCACCGCCCATATCGGTCTTGACCCATCCCGGACAGACGGAATTCACCGCGATGTGGTCTGGGGCGAGCTCCGCTGCGAGCGTGGCGGTGAAGCCATTGAGGGTGGTCTTGGATAATCGGTACGCGGCGCTTCCGGTACCCATGCCGCTGAGCTGGCCCATGCCGCTCGAGAGGTTGATGATGCGGCCCCGCGAGGAGGCGCGCAGCAGCGGCAGCAGGGCCTGCGTCAGCAGCAGCGGCCCATGCACGTTGGTGGCGAAGGTGCGGATCAGGACTGGCAGGGGCAGGCTCGTCGCTGGCGCATCCGCGCTGTCGTAGATGGCGGCGTTGTTGATGAGCACGTCCAGCCGCGCCGGATCCCTGGTCAATCGCTGGGAGCAGGCGGCGATGCTCGCGGGATCGTCGGTGGCGAGTTGCTCGACCCGTACGCTGGCGGCGAGGTCTCCGAGCGATCGGCGGGCACGCTCGCCTCGTTCGACATCGCGGGCCCCCATCATCACCTTCGCGCCGCGAGCCGCGAGTTGGCGGCAGCATTCGAGCCCGATGCCGCGATTGCCTCCGGTCACCAGCACTATGGATTCAGTCATGGCGCCTCTTGTCATGGGGTGCAGGCATCCCATGGGATGCGCACAGGTGTGGACGATCAGCGTCTGTGTCTGAGGTGACGGAGGTCACGGTGCCACGCGCTGGCGACCGCCCAGTCGCCCGGCCAGCCGGGCGTGCAACGCCAGGACTTGGCCGGGGAAACGATGTCGATCCTCGCGCCGGTGTCATCTCGGCGGGCGCGCATGCGCCACCTCGAAGGCCGCCGCGTCCTCGGCGGCGTAGTATCCAGCGACCATTTCCTGGTACTGGGGTCGCGTGTAGACCTCGGCTCGCGGCGACTCGAGGACATCGGCGATGACGCGCGCCACCTCCCCGACTGGCTGCGCACCGGGGAATGCGCGCGAGTCGGCGCCGCCATGCTTGGCATGGTTGCCGAATTCGGTCGCCACCACGCCCGGCAGGACCAGCGAGAGGTGGATGCCAGGATGGCTCTGGCGCAGCTCGGCGCGCAGCGACGTGGTCAGGGCGTCGACGGCGTGCTTGGACGCGCTGTACGCCGAGCGATGCGGAGCGATGAAGGGGATGCGTCCGAGCAGCGAGGAGATGTTGACGATGTGGCCGGCCCCGCGCTCCTGGAAGTGACGGAGAGCAACCTGCATGCCGTACACGACGCTCAGCACGTTGACGCGCATCATGTCATCGAAGTCCTCGTCGGTCAGCTGCGACACTGGCCGCGTGATCCCTCGCCCGGCGTTGTTCACCCATGCATCGACATGACCGAAGCGCCGCACGGCTTCGTCGAGCACGCGTTGTACATCGCTCCGCTTCGTCACGTCCGCTACGATGGCGATGGCCTTGGCCCCGCAGCGGCCGCGCGCCTCCTCGAGCTCGCGCTCGCGGCGAGCGGCAAGGACGGGTCTGCCGCCACGCGTCGCGACCTCGGCGGCGAGAGCCGCGCCGATGCCTGACGACGCCCCGGTGATGACGACGACACGGTCTTTCATGGAAGGATCGTGGGCTCGCATCGGACGCGGCAAGGGCTTCAGGCATGAAGGTGCTGCACGGGAGTGAATCCGAAAGCCGAGACGAGGATCCATCGGTGGGCCGCAGCGTACGAAGCATCCCTTTCACCCGTGGCTTCCGACTCGTCGAGCAGTGATCCGCCACGGTCCGCCTGGCGACGGTGGATGCGCACGGCGGACATCCGCCGCTGCCCGGCGAGCGGCGCGGCAGCACCGGGCGGATTGGCCCCACGGTGCTCGGCGACACCGCGCCTACCCAGTCCAACGTTACGCCGTTGCTGTCATCGGTGGGTCTGGAGCAACGATGGCCGGCGTCGCCCCGTTCACGGTGATGGATGTCCATACGGACGTCGTCGGTGCTCGGGTTCTGGCCGGCTCTGCATGGTTGACCGACCATTCCTAAGCCGCACACTTCCGCGCGTCACGCCCGCTTAGCTCAGTTGGTTAGAGCATTACCTTGACATGGTAGGGGTCGGGGGTTCGAGTCCCTCAGTGGGTACCAGATAAGTCCTTGTGCTGCAGTGGTTGCGCACAAGGACGTGTTGTTGGTGGCGACATCTGCTTCCCACAGTTCTCCTATCGAGCCTATCCTGGTTCATGAAGGTGATGAAGGAGCGGATCGCGCGACGTGCGAATCGCGACGACGAAGTCACCGGCCATTTCTGGGAAGGGCGATTCACCTCCGTTGCGCTACTCGACCAGGCGGCTGTCATCGCCTGCATGGCGTAT